>NZ_CP133784.1:0-656875 GCF_034353875.1 Pseudomonas sp. MH9.2 | reverse complement strand
ACTCAGGGATATTTCTGTCCCAAGCGCCTCTCAAGGCAAGGACCTCGCCAGATCCTTGTGCTGTGTGCGCGCGATTTACGTGTGTAACCTCCGGGCTTGGCATTTTGGCTAGCATGGCGGCGATGACTTTTGATTCGTCATGGCTCAATGCTTTGGCAATTGGATACATGATGGCATTTGCCCTGGATCCAGAGCTGAAATCCGAAATCTGCTTTGCCAAATATTCAGCAGGTAGGCCCGCTAGCCTTGGGAAACCTGGCGCAGGCATCCCAAGGCCGTCTGCGCCATGGCAGGCTGAACAGGCGATGACTCCAGGGTGAGAGCCACCTCGGGTAAATATTTCTTGCGCGTCCGCAGCAAACCCTGGGCTAACGAGCATGCTGCCCAGACCAACTAATGCCCATCGAGAAATTTCCATCAGTAGCCTCATTATTATTGGCTTTTCATCAGGTGCCTCTTTTCCGTGCCCATCCATCGTAGCGAGTAGAGCAGAAATAATCCCTTGGTCCCTGTATCAACAGCGAATTGTTCGCAGCCCCGGCATTCACCCAATATTCCAAGGGCCGGTGCGCATTTTTGAGTTCGTAGACAGTCAGAGAGCCTAGAAAGCATCGCGGTTTAGGAGTTCTCGATGGCCCCTCACCGCGGTGGCAGGCATGCATCACCTACGGTTAGCCAGGGTGTCCGTCACGCCTAAATGGGGGCATGGGCAGCGAAGTGCGCAGCCGCTGTTACACCACGCGCCGGGATGAGCGGGTGCCATTAGGTTCTGCCCAGCCCTTGCGCGATAATGCGCAGCCAGCCAGTCAAGGCGTTCCGAGATTTGAGCCTACCCATGTCCGAGCCCGTTTTTTCTCCCGCGCAGAGCCAAGCAAGCACCCTGTACCTGCCAGCAGGGCCATGGGCAACGGTTCTCGATTGTCTGTGCGCGCATTTTTCCGCCATTAGCCGGGAGCAATGGCTGGACCGAATAGCCAGGGGACGGGTTCTGGATGCGGAGGGTGTGGCCATAGCTGTCGAGTTGCCTTACCGGGAAGGGTTGCGTGTCCACTACTTTCGCGAGGTTCCGAACGAAACGCCGATACCGGTGCTAGAGACGATCCTGTATGCGGACGAGCATCTGGTGGTGGCGGACAAACCGCATTTTTTACCGGTCACTCCTGCCGGTGAGTACGTCGAGCAGACCTTGCTCCGACGCTTGATCCGTCGTCTGGATAATCCGGACCTGGTACCACTGCACCGAATTGACCGGCACACGGCAGGCTTGGTGTTGTTCTCGGCAAACAAGGAGAGTCGTTCGGCGTATCAGTCGCTGTTTCCTACGCGTCAGATCGACAAGCGCTATGAGGCCATTGCCCGTGCGTTGCCCGAAGTGCAATTCCCTCGTGTGCATAAAAGCCGGCTGGTCGCGGGCGAACCCTTCTTTCGGATGCAGGAAGGGCCAGGTATCAGCAACACAGAAACGCGCATCGAAGTCAGTGAACGCAATGGCGAATATTGGCGGTACGGCTTGTACCCCGTGACGGGCAAAAAACACCAGTTAAGGGTGCACATGGCGGCTCTGGGCGCGGCGATCTGCAATGATCCGTTTTATCCCGACGTGCTCAAAGATGCGGTGGATGACTATACTCAGCCGCTGAAGCTGTTAGCTCAGAGTCTGCGTTTCATTGACCCGCTGTCCGGGGAAGACAGGCAATTCGAGACGCAACTGGCGCTCGACTGGTAGGTTGTTTCTCGCGATGGATGAATGTGCTCCGCATACAAAAAACCCGCGCAGGGCGGGCTTTTGAACAAAATCGCAAACGATGTTGTGAAGGATCAGAGATCCTTAACCGTACTCACCTGGTCTTTGTTGACGCGAGTTTCTTTGCCATCAAGCTGTTTGAATTCGTAGAAACCCGATTCTTCATCATACTTGGGCGTATCAACAGCCTGGATTTCGCGCCCGTCGTTGAGAGTGATGACTGTGGGCGAAGCACAGCCGGCGAGACTTGCGAGGCTCAGAGCCAGCAGGAAGGCGGCGGGTAAGGTCCGTTGAGTCATGGTGTGTCTCCGTCAGGGAATGCTTTGATTATTGAGGTTGAGACGTATACATCATCCGCAAGTTCCATGGACAGTAGTGGCTTGTCGCAATCGCTGACTCAGATCAACGAAGGGTGAGTGAAAAGGGGGCTGTGATATAACAACAGGCTGTTCCCCCTCTCTTTGGATTGAGCCTATGAAAGCGAAGGCTGAAACACCTTTCGTGCCATTGAATATTGCCGTATTGACCGTCAGCGACACCCGTACCTTTGAAACCGATACGTCTGGGCAAGTCTTCGTTGACCGCTTGACCGCCGCAGGTCATAGCCTGATCGAGCGCGTGCTGCTCAAGGACGATCTGTACAAAATCCGTGCTCAGGTTGCCACCTGGATTGCCGACGATGACGTGCAGGTTGTACTGATCACTGGCGGCACAGGTTTTACCGGTCGCGACAGTACACCTGAAGCGGTGATCTGTTTGCTGGACAAGCAGGTCGATGGGTTTGGTGAGCTGTTCCGGCAGATTTCCGTGGCGGATATTGGTACCTCTACCGTGCAGTCCCGCGCGCTGGCGGGTATGGCCAACGGCACATTGGTCTGCTGCCTGCCGGGTTCGACCAATGCCTGTCGTACCGGTTGGGACGGTATTCTTGCCGAACAGCTGGATTCACGTCACCGTCCGTGTAACTTCGTCGCCCACCTCAAGCAGGCCGAGCCCTGCGAAACCCGCGGATAAACTGATATGAGCCGCACTAAAGCGCGATCGTTGATGCCTGTAGAAGTGGCGCTGGCGCGCTTGTTGGAGATGGCCGAGGCGACGCCGATCCTTGAGCGTGAGCGGGTCGTACTGGCCGATGCGCAAGGTCGGGTTCTGGCCGAGGAGTTGATTGCAACCCTGGATCTGCCGCCTTGGCCCAATAGCGCCATGGACGGTTACGCCTTGTGTCTGGCGGACTGGAAGGGTGAGCCAATGGAGGTCAGTCAGCGCATATTTGCCGGGCAAGCCCCCGAACCATTGACGCCTGGAACCTGTGCCCGGATCTTCACCGGCGCGCCCGTGCCGGCGGGCGCCGATTGCGTAGAAATGCAGGAAAACGCCGAGGTACTCGTCGATCAGCGGGTGCGCTTCATTGAGCCGATGAGAGTCGGGCAAAACATTCGTCCCCAGGGCCAGGAAACAACGATTGGCGAGCAAGTATTGGCCGTCGGTACGCGTATGGGGCCCATTGAACTGGGCCTGACAGCATCGTTGGGCCTGGCCGGGCTTAATGTCGTGCGGCGCGTGCGTGTTGCTGTGTTGTCCACCGGCGATGAGTTGATCGAGCCGGGCCAACCGCTGGGCCCTGGGCAGATTTACAACAGCAATCGGGTGTTGCTGTGCAGTTGGTTACAGCGGTTGGGCTGCGAGGTGTACGACGCCGGGATTTTGCCAGACGATCTGGAAAAAACCCGTAACGCGTTGGGCGCTCTGGGGCACGTCGATTTAATTCTTTCCACCGGTGGTGTATCGGTGGGCGAGGCAGATTTTCTCGGACATGCCCTGCGCGAGGACGGCGAGTTGTCATTGTGGAAGCTGGCGATCAAGCCTGGGAAGCCGCTGACGTTTGGCCATTTTCGTGGTGTGCCGGTGATTGGTTTACCGGGCAATCCAGCCTCGACTCTGGTGACCTTCGCATTACTCGCCCGGCCCTATCTGTTGCGCCGTCAGGGCGTCGCCGATGTCGCGCCGCTGCAGTTTCCGGTGCCTGCCGGTTTCACCTGGAACAAGGCCGGAGACCGCCGCGAATATCTGCGCGGGCGATTCGAACAAGGCCGCGCCGTGCTCTACAGCAACCAGAGCTCGGGCGTCCTGCGCAGCGCAGCGTGGGCCGAAGGCCTGATTGAAGTGCGCGAAGGGACCACGGTCGCCGAAGGTGACTGGCTGAACTTCATTCCTTTAAGTGAGGTGCTGGGCTAACGACCGGACTCATGTGGTGGGTGCGGTTATAAACCTGGCGCTTACATCTCAACGTCGATCCAATCGTTTTGGTCGCCGTGGCTTATGGCCGCCCGGTGATCGAGCCGGGGCCGTTATTTGGACGGCGTTGATTCAGGCGTTCGTTATCGTAATAGGCGGTCTTGCGCCGCGTGATTAAATACGCTGTCCTGAATGCGGGTGCGCAAGGCTGGAATATTGCCCAATGGTCCTTTCAGAACAATCAGCGCGTCCCGCAGGGCCATGAGGTTTTCCAGGCCAAAAGCCTTGGTTGTGTGGGGGGCAGCGACAGGTAGCGACAGGTCGATAGCAGTCGCAGTGTTCGGGTTCATATAGATCAGCTCTTATAGTTATTCAGTGGAGGTGGTATTTGTTAGTTGCCAGGCGCAATGCTGCAAACGAATTTTTACAGTTTCGGGTGTCGGGGTAAATAGCTTGGCGGGGTGAATGTTGCGGAAAATCGTGTAGGGTATTTCTACAGTTTTAAATTTTATGTGGGAAGTTTATATATGGCCGCTGAAACTATCCTGAATATAGATGGGTTTGTCTAACAATCGAGCAAGTCCGAAGAGAAGGCTCCTTCAGGCTTGTTCGATGGGGTGTGTTCCAGGTTTGATTAGCTGAGTTGAGCGCCTGAATATTGTCAGTCTTTGGCGGACTCTTCCTCCAGACGGTCGGCTTCAAACAATTGCTCCAGTTCCGTTCTCGCTTCTCGGGCGGTTTGCAGGACTTTGGCGTCATCGTCATACACCAAATGTTGGGCATTCAGCACTTGTTCATCGTGACGCTTGAAACGACTGACCCGGGCATCGGCCTGAGCCTGGCTCAGACCCAGCCCCACCAACGTACGCCTGCTCATCTCCAGGCTGGAGTAGAACGTTTCACGTACCGCCTGAGCACCTACGTCCATCAGCCGGTGCACATGTTGACGGTTGCGTGCCCGTGCGATGATTTTTATGTGCGGATAAAGCTTGCGCACCAACTCGGCAGTCTTGATGTTGGTGTCCGGGTCATCAGTGGCGATGATGAAAAACTCTGCCTGATCAACCTTGGCCGCACGCAAAATTTCCGGGCGTAGTGGATTGCCGTAGAACACCGGCAGATGGCCGGAGCTGCGGGAAAACTCAATGGACTCCACGGCGTTATCCAATGCCACGAAGGAGATTTTTTGTGCCCGCAGAATCCGCGCAACGATTTGCCCCATACGGCCCATACCCGCGATGACCACCCTGGGCGAATCGCTGGCGATATCGCGGTACTCGTCCGGCACGATCTGCGGCGTGACTTTGGGTTTGAGCAGTCGCGAAATCAGGAGTAACAGCAGCGGCGTCATGGCCATGGACAGGGTGATGGTCAGCACCAGAATGTCGTACAGCCGTGCTTCGAACAGCCCTTGGTCGCGGCCGATCTTGAACACCACGAAGGCAAATTCACCACCCGCTGCCAGCACGACGCCCAAGCGCAAGGCGCTGTGCTGGTCCAGGCCGCCGACCAGACGGCCGATGCCAAACAGCAAGGGCAGTTTGATTAGAATCAGCAGCACTGTCAGCCCCAGCACGGTCAGCGGTGCGCTGGCCAGCAGGCCAATATTGGTACCCATGCCGACGCTGATAAAAAACAGCCCAAGCAGCAATCCTTTGAAGGGCTCGATTTGTGATTCCAGTTCGTGGCGATATTCGGAGTCAGCCAATAGCAGGCCTGCCAGAAACGCCCCCATGGCCATCGATAGCCCCGCCAGGTCCATCAGCCAGGCTGTGCCGATCACCACCAACAATGCAGTCGCGGTCGAGACTTCCTGTAGACCGGTCTTGGCTACGATCCGAAATACCGGGCGCAGCAGATAGCGCCCGCCGATCACCACAATAGCGATGCTGCCCACCACCCGTAGACCATGAGTCAGGTGGTCTGAGGTGCTGGCGTTATGATCCACCCCCGCTAGAAACGGCACCATGGCAATCAATGGGATCGCGGCGATGTCCTGGAACAACAATACGGCGAAGGCCAGCCGTCCGTGTGGACTGTTAAGCTCCTTGCGCTCGGCCAGACTTTGCAGGCCGAAGGCGGTGGACGACAGTGCTAAACCCAGCCCCAACACAACCGCACTGTTAAACGACTGATCGAAGGCGAGCAGGGCGACGCTGCCGATAGCCACCCCGGTGAGCAGTACTTGGGCAAGCCCAACACCAAACACGGCCTTGCGCATCACCCACAAACGTCGCGGCGACAACTCGAGGCCGATGATGAACAACAGCAGCACCACGCCCAATTCGGAAATATGGCTGACACTTTGCGGGTTGCCGATCAGGCCCAGCACTGAAGGGCCGATGATCACCCCGGCAAACAGATACCCGAGCACTGCGCCTAGTTGCAGGCGCTTGGCCAAGGGTACGGTCAATACTGCGGCCAGCAGAAATACGACTGCGGCCTGCAGTAGATTGCCTTCGTTGGGCATAGTGAACTCCTTGATGTATCGCTGTTCGATCACTGCTAAAGCGCGAGAGCGGAAGCTTGGCGGCAACCGTCTTGAATAGGGCGGCATTAAAACATGTGATGTTTATCTCATTGGCGTTCATTTTGTTCTGATCAGGGTCACAGGATCAGTGTCGAAGCCTCTATCGGGTAACCCGGCGGCCAGTACCGGGGATTTGTATGCCAGGCTGCCGTCTGCGAGTCATCAGCGGTACCATGGGCCCGGAGTTGCGCAGAGCAAATGATTTCTACAGGTATTCAGGAAGCCGTAATGACTAACAAACAGCGTTTGACGTATTCGATTCTGATCGCCCTGGTGGTGCTTGGGATCATGTTGGGCTTGTCACACTTGCAGAACATCGGCGTGATCACCGAGAAGACCTTTCAGTACATTGCCATCTCGGTCGCGGTGTTGGTGGTGATCATCAACGGGTTCATGCGGCGCAAGGTCAAGCCCTGATGACAAGGTGACGCTCAGGCTTGCTCAATCCCTGCTTGAGCAAGCGTGCGGGATCAATGAAGAACGCCATTACCTCCCTCAAAAAAAATATACCGGAGCTTAAAATGTCTGCATCCAGCGATACCGCGGCCCACGTCGAGACGCAAAACATTTCTTTTCCTGAGTTGGTCGAGTTGCTGCGTCAGGTCTTCCTGCGCAACGGCACCTCGCCGGAAGTGGCAAGTGTGTTGGCTGAAAACTGTGCCAGCGCTGAGCGTGACGGTTCCCATAGTCACGGCATTTTCAGAATTCCCGGTTACCTTTCGTCCCTGGCCAGCGGCTGGGTCGACGGCAAAGCGGTGCCAAAAGTCGAGGATGTTGGCGCGGCATTTATTCGGGTCGATGCGGCTAACGGCTTCGCTCAACCTGCATTGGCGGCTGCCAGACCGTTGCTGGTAGAGAAAGCCAAGAGCGCGGGGATTGCCATTCTGGCGATTCGCAGCTCGCACCATTTCGCGGCGCTGTGGCCCGATGTCGAGCCGTTCGCTCGTGAGGGGCTGGTGGCGTTGAGCGTGGTCAACAGCATGACGTGCGTGGTGCCCCATGGTGCACAGCGACCGCTGTTCGGCACCAATCCAATTGCATTTGCCGCACCCAGGGCGGGTGGTGACCCGATTGTGTTCGATCTGGCCACCAGTGCTATTGCCAACGGTGACGTGCAGATCGCTGCTCGCAAGGGCGCGATGTTGCCGCCGGGCATGGGTGTGGACCGCGCCGGGCTGCCGACCGAGGATCCCAAGGCGATCCTTGATGGTGGTGCGTTGCTGCCCTTTGGTGGCTATAAGGGCTCAGCCTTGTCGATGATGGTCGAATTGCTCGCCGCGGGGCTCACGGGCGGTAATTTTTCGTTCGAGTTCGACTGGTCAAAGCATCCCGGTGCACAGACCCCCTGGACGGGTCAGTTGTTTATCGTCATTGATCCGAACAAGGGTTCCGGGCAGAACTTTGCCGAGCGCAGTGAGGAACTGGTCCGGCGGATGCATGACGTCGGTCAGGAGCGCATGCCCGGTGACCGCCGCTACCTGCAGCGCGCCAAGGCGCTGGCCCATGGCATCGATATTCCCGTGGCTGAACTGGCGCGATTGCGAGAGTTGGCTGGCGTGTAGGGTTAAACCCTAAACCTGCGGCAGGCTTGCTTGTAGAGGCTCGCGTCAGATACACCGCGCGAGTCCATTATCAGGCGAGTCTGTAATGGGCACCGAATAAAGTCCGGCTCTAGTTGCAGGCCTGCAGGATGATGGTTACCGCAGAGGAAGAGGTATCAGCGACCGTTGGTGTCATCTTGAATGGCTGTAACTTTTGTAGTCTTGACACGTAGATATGAAGAGCAACTCTTTTTTTCTAAAGTCTGTAATGCCCTCATTTAGAGCCAGTATCTAGCGGGCCACTTCACGACAAATACGCCCCGTTAACGCGTAGCGATCAGCGTTGTTCAATCCCCGATCTGACCCCTCGAAACCCCGGTTATAAAGGGGCGCAGCCCCAATGGGCGTGACGATTACCCTTGTTGTCAGGAACCATGGTGTGGCGCTGCCAAGCGTCCGCGAGGAATGAGTTCGTGCAGACATCCTCATGGAAAGGTTAACGATTTAGGGATTTATATATTCCAAAAGCAGATAAAAAAATAATAATTCATTCTTATAAAGAATAAATAAAATCCTTTAAATTGCCGCCACTCAACGCCGCAACCGCTCTAGGACGGCCGTTAGCCCTGAATTAGCACTGCCGATCGGAGACAACGATGCGCAATAAAACTTACCTCACGCTGGTCATGGCCCTTGGTGTCGCACAGCAAGCGCATGCCGCTGGTTTCATTGAGGACAGCAAAGCCTCACTTGACCTGCGTAACTTTTACTTCAACCAAGACACGCGTAATGCAAAGGCACCTTCTGACCGTGAGTGGGGCCAGGGCTTCATTCTTAATTACCAGTCAGGTTTCACTCAGGGACCGATAGGGGTTGGTTTGGATGTGCTGGGCTTGTATGGCCTGCGGTTAGACGCCGCAGGGCGCGTGGGTAAGAAGGAAGAGGATCACACCCCGGGAAGTGTATTTCCTTTGGACAGCAACGGAGAAGCGGTTAATGATTATGGCCGGCTGGGGGCCACCGCTAAGTTTCGTGTTTCCCAGACTCAGCTAAAGGTCGGCACGTTGCTCCCGAAACTGCCTGTTTTGACGTACAACGACGGGCGCTTATTGCCGGAAACCTTTGAGGGGTGGCAAGTAGAATCAAAAGAGTTTGAGCATTTAAACTTTATCGTGGGTGATATAAAACAGGTGGCTGATCGTAACTCCTCAAATACCCAGGGGATGTCGATTGCGGGCGCAAACAACCCGGACACCGGGAAATTCAGTAATCAGTTCTATTACGGTGGGGTTGATTATCAAGCCACTCCGCAATTGCAACTGCAATACTACTATGGCGGCTTGAAAGATTTTTATCAGCAGCACTTTCTTGGGTTGGTTCACCAGTGGCAACTGCCCGTCGGTCAGCTGAAAACAGACTTGCGTTATTTCTATAGCACCTCAGGCGGTGAAAATGCCAGCGCTTCGGGCCGTGATCAAGGTTATGTCAGTGCGGGCTATTATGGTCAAGGTATTGGCAAGGGCGAAGTAGATAACCGTCTATGGAGCAGCCTGTTCACGTATAGCCTGCAAGGCCACTCCATCAGTGTTGGCTATCAGCAAACGAGCGGGCGTAGTGACTTCCCTCATATTAACCAGGACCAGGGTCGCTCTCCTTACTTGATCACCAATTCGCAGGTTCTGCGCTTCGTCAATGCAGGCGAAGACACGACAATGGCCGCGTATGCCTACGACTTTTCAACCCTCGGCTTACCGGGTTTAAAGACAAGTTATACCTACTGGAATGGTCAGCATATTCAAGCGCTCAACAAGCAGAATAGCGAATGGGAGCATGACTTCCGTATCGACTATGTGATCCCTCAAGGTAGCCTCAAGGGGCTGGGTTTTACGTGGCGCAGTGCGGTGCTTCGAGGCAACGATGTGGCCGACAAAGACGAAAACCGCTTTATCGTCAGCTACAGCATTCCTCTTATATAAGGCATTGTCTTCGGCTTCGACGCCGCCTTGCCCAGCCACTTCGACAGGACAAGGCGGGCTCATGCTAAATTCGCAGGACTGTTCAAAAAACGCCAACAATTGACGAGGGCCGTGATGGATCAGGTCAAGGCGATGAAAATTTTCGTGCGTATCTATGAGCGCAGCAGCTTCACGTTGGCTGCTGAAGACTTGACCCTGCCGCGTGCGACGCTGACTCACAGCCTCAACCAACTGGAAGCCTGGCTCGGCACGCGCTTGCTGGAGCGCAGCACGCGCAGGGTCAAACCTACCCTTGACGGTGAGGCCTACTACGCGCGATGCATCCATTTACTGGCGGAACTGGAAGATGCCGAACATGCGTTCCGCAGCGTCGCGCCCAAAGGCATGCTGCGGATCAACCTGCACGGCACGTTGGCCAGGTACTTCGTGGTGCCAGCCTTGCCGGACTTCATGGCGCGTTATCCTGATATTCAACTGACCCTGAGCGAAGCTGATCGATTGGTGGACCTGGTTCAGGAGGGCGTGGATTGCGTGGTGCGGGCCGGCAACCTCAGCGATTCATCGTTGGTCGGCCGTCGTATCGCGATGCTGGAGCAGGTGACCTGTGCAAGCCCGGCGTACCTGCGCAAATACGGGGTGCCGAAACAGGTGAGGGACCTTGCGACTCACACGGGCGTGAACTATGTCTCCAGAACCACCGGCAAACCTTACCCCTTCGAGTTTATGGTGGATGGGCAATGCCAGGAGGTCCTGCTCGAGGGTCGCGTCGCGGTGTTTGGCGCTGAAATCTACGCCGCGTCGGCGGTTGCCGGCATTGGCATCATTCAGGTGCCGCGCTATCGGGTTGCTCAGCAACTGTCCGAAGATGTGTTGCGTGAAGTGTTGCCTCAATGCCCGCCGCCACCGATGCCCGTGTCGGTCCTGTATCCGCACAACCGCCACATGTCCCCGCGAGTTAGGGTGTTCGTCGATTGGGTGAGCGAGTGTTTTGCCGAGGCGGCGCGGGGGCTCGCCCGGCATGGGTATGACCAGTAGCTCCAGGGGTGAATGCACTGCATCGTGTCACAGGCGCCGTAACTCGCCATGAACCTGTGCAAACGACGGCCTTGCCAGTACGTCGGGATGCGTGCATCGGCTTTTCAGGTTAAGTAGCCACTCGGCAGGTGCTGGATCGCAACGCGTCAGCAATTCACCCAGCAGGATCCCGAAAGCCCTGACTTCAACGCGTTCCAGTGCCTGTGCTTGAGCGGTGTTGGCTGTCGGATAAAACGACGCTGCGCCAAAATCGCCGAGCAGGCAATCGCCGTCCTCGTCCCACAAGATATTGTGCCCGTACAGGTCGCCATGGCAGATACCGCCTGCATGCAGATGCTCGGCAACCGAGGCGATGCCGCAGGCCAGGCGGAGGGCGACGTCCAGCGAAAACCGGGTGCCTGAGGCATAGATGTCTCGGGTGCAGGAGTCCAGGCTGGGCGGGCCAGCGAGGTTGCTGAAGCTGGGGGCGATCAATTGCATCACCAGACCAACCTGTGCCTGTGGGTGTTCAGCGATCTGCCCCTGGACTTCGATCAGCTGTGGGTGAGCCCCCGCAGCAATGCAGGCAGACATTTCGTTGAGCGGGGAGCCGTCACTGGTGATGCTGCCCTTGTAGAGCTTGATCGCCACAGGCGTGGATTGGTTCTCCTGACGTTGCCACAGGGCTTGTTGGATCACCCCAGAAGCGCCTTCGCCCAGTTGCTGTTGTACCTGCAGATGCTCCCACGGGATCTGGCGGATGGGCGTTTCAGCGGGACTTACGGTCAGCGGGTTTCCGGCGTAGGCCAGCCAGGCAAGCGTGGGCAGTTTCAACAACCAGTCGGGCAATTCAGTCAGGCGGTTGGCCGCAATACGCACCAGTTCAAGTTGCGTGCAGGTCGCCAGACTCTCAGGCAACTTCTGCAAGCGATTACCCGCCAGCATCAATTTTTGCAAGGCACTGCAGGCGCCAAGTGCGTCGGGCAGGGCCTCAATGCAGTTGTCCGTCAGGATTAGCCAGCGCAACAAGGGCGGCAGTGCCTGAGCAGGAACGTAGCGGATCTGATTGGCCTTGAACCCGACGATTTGCAACTGCAGGCACTGACCTATACTGGCTGGCAGCTCGGTGAACCTGTTTTCCGAGCAGAACAACACGCGCAGGTGTTTCAGACGGTGCAGATCTTCCGGCAGGCGGCTCAACGCATTGCCGGTCAGATTGAGCACCTCCAGCGAGTCCGCGAGGTCGAAAATTTCCGCAGGAAACTCGGTCAGCCCGCAGGACAGATCAAGCCGTGTGATGCCCGCAAGCTTGCCAGCGCGCAGACGCTCAAGGGTATGAGTTTGATTGTCGATCGTCATCATTAATCCTGCCGCGCGAGGCAGATGTCGATTAATCGATGCATGCGTTCCAGGCTCGGTGGTGCTTCCGCGTAGAGGATGCGATACACCATTGGCGCAACGATGGCGTCCATCAATTCTTCGGCCGGTGGAGCAGTCTCACCTCGGGCGAGCGCGCGCCCGATGATGATTTGTAATTGGTCACGAACGATGGCAGAGCATTTTCCAGAGCAGGTTGCCGCGCTACTGGCCACGACGTCACGCATCAGTTCCCGCCCCGGGGCTGAACTCATTTCGTCCAGGTATTGCTCGGTCCACGTTTGCAGGTCTTCGCGCAGGTTGCCGCAATTGACCGGGATGTCCGGACGCAAACGTTCCACCGCTGCGTCTGCAAGCAGCGTGGTCAGGTCACCCCAGCGTCGGTAAATGGTTGAGGGCGTGACACCAGCACGGGCAGCAATCAGTGGGACGCTGAGGGCTGCACGATCGTGCTCGAGCAACAGGTCACGGATAGCCGCGTGGATCGATTCTTGAACACGGGCGCTGCGGCCTCCCGTGCGAATACCTTCTTTAATAGCCATGCGGCAGACCTTAACACAAAGAATTTGCTTTAAGCGGGATCGCGTTGCACACTCGAAAAAGCTAAATTATTGCTTTAACGGTTTGCTTTATCGGAGAGTGTACTCATGTCTCATCCTTTGCAGAACCCGGACCCGACCGTTCGTAGTCGTGGAGCACTGGGGTTTCTTGCCGTCACGGTGTTGTGCTTTTTTGCTGCGTCCAGCGCGCCCACCCCTCTTTATCACCTGTATCAGCAAAGCTTGGGCTTCTCGTCGGCGATACTGACCCTGATTTTTGCAGTGTATGCCCTGAGTTTACTGGGGGCCTTGTTGTTGGTCGGCTCATTGTCCGACTACTTGGGCAGACGCCCGGTCATTTTTGCCGCGCTGGTGCTTGAGATTTTGTCGATGGTATTGTTTATCGCCGCCACCGATGTGACCTGGCTAATCATTGCACGGGTGCTGCAAGGTTTCGCCACGGGCATGGCTGCCAGCGCATTGGGCGCTGCCTTGCTTGATTGTGATCAGACACAGGGGCCGTTGATCAACAGTGTCGCACCGATGCTGGGCATGGCCGCGGGCGCGCTGGGCACCAGTGTTCTGGTGACGTTCGCGCCCTTGCCGCTGTTGATGGCGTTTGTCGTGCTATTGATCGCTTTTGTGTTGCAGGCTCTGTACCTGTGGCGTCTGCCGGAAACGGTCAGCCCACAACCGGGTGTCTGGGCGTCGCTAAAGCTTTCGTTGCACGTACCACCTCAGGCGAGACGCACGCTGTGGCTGGTGCTGCCAGTGGATATAGCGGCTTGGGCGTTGGGCGGATTCTATCTGTCGCTGAGCCCATCATTATTAACCGCAGCAACCGGCTCGACGTCGGTTCTCAATGGCGGGCTGGCCGTGGCGGCATTAACCCTAAGTGGCGCGGTGGCGATTCTGAACCTGCGCAAACGTACACCCCGCCTGGCCTTGTTCGTGGGTGCCAGCTTTATGGGCGTAGGCGTCGCGGTGATTCTGGCGGCCGTCAACAGCGGTTGGCTATGGCTGTTTTTCGTAGGGACGGTGGTTGCCGGGTGCGGGTTCGGCGCCGGGTTCCTTGGGGCCATGCGCTTATTATTGCCACTGGCTCACGCCCATGAACGCGCCGGGCTGATGTCGACATTTTATGTGCTCAGTTACCTGGCATTTTGTGTACCTGCATTGGTTGCCGGGCTCTCGGCACACAGCTTCGGGCTGATCGCGACCACCAACGTCTATGGCCTGGTGGTCATCGCCTTGGCATTGCTGGCTCTCCTGGGTGTGCTGACCCAGCGTTCTGCCAATGCCCGTGCGATGGCTCAGGGCTAAAGCGGCCGACAAAAGTCGTAGCTGTTTTTCTCTGTGCATCTGCTACGTTCATGGGTGTAAGTCTTTCTCGCCAAGCCCTCAATAAGAACAAGCACAGGGACACCGATGAGCCAGCAACAGAAGCATTATCAGCAGCATTACGACCATTCCATCGCCGATCCCGAGGCCTTCTGGGCGCTACAGGCGCGCAACGTGGCGTGGTATCAGGCACCTCGACAGACTCTGCAAACCCTGGCTGACGGCACGCATCGCTGGTTCGCCGACGGTCAGCTCAATAGCAGCTATCTGGCACTCGATTATCAGATCGAGCAGGGCCGTGGCGAGCAGACGGCACTGATCTACGACTCGCCCGTCAGCCACAGCAAGGTGCGCTACAGCTACAACGAACTGCGTGACGAAGTGGCGCGGTTGGCGGGTTTGCTCCGCCAATTGGGCGTGGAGAAGGGCGACGGCGTAATCATCTATATGCCGATGGTCCCGCAGGCGGCCATGGCGATGCTGGCCTGCGCCCGACTCGGCGCAATCCACTCCGTGGTGTTCGGCGGTTTTGCAGCCCATGAACTGGCACTGCGCATCGACGATTCCAAACCCAAGCTGCTGCTGACGGCTTCGTGCGGGTTGGAGTTCGACCGGGTTATTGAATACAAACCCTTGGTGGACAAAGCCCTGGAACTGGCTCGCCATCAGCCGAGCCATGTTCTGGTGCTGCAACGCCCACAGGTTCAGGCGCAGTTGCAGAAGGGCCGCGACCTGGACTGGAACGCAGCCTTGGTCGGTGTGCAACCGGTCGATCCGGTGCCCGTCGCCAGCACCGACCCGCTATACATCATGTACACCTCGGGCACCACCGGCCGGCCCAAAGGTATCGTTCGCGAAAACGGCGGCAACGCAGTCGCGCTGACCTTCACCATGAGCCATATCTACGGGATGCAGCCGGGCGATGTCTGGTGGGGCATCTCCGATGTTGGCTGGGTGGTAGGCCACACCCTGATTGTCTACGGACCGCTGATGTGCGGTTGCACCACTATCCTGTATGAGGGCAAGCCGATCCGTACGCCAGATGCCGGCGCGTATTGGCGGGTGATCGAAGAATATAAGGTCAACGCGTTGTTCTGTGCTCCCACTGCCATGCGCGCGATTCGCAAGGAAGATCCTGACGGCGAGTTGATCAAGAACCGCGACCTGAGTTCGTTGCGACAGTTGTTTTTGGCGGGGGAAAAACTTGACTCCAGCACGCATCACTGGCTGGAACAGCTGACTGGCAAGCCAGTACTCGATCATTGGTGGCAGACCGAAACCGGTTGGCCGGTGACTGCACCGTGCGTAGGTCTTGAAGGTCACAGCCCGGCCCCTGGTTCAAGCAACCGTGCGGTGCCGGGTTACAACGTGAAGGTGGTGGATGAGGAGGGCCGGTTGCTCGCGCCTGGTCAGCAAGGTTCTATCGTCATCGCCTTGCCATTGCCGCCTGGGTGCAGCCAGACGCTATGGAATGACCATACACGCTACTTGGAAGCTTATCTGCAGACGTTTCCCGGCTATTACCACACGGGTGATGGGGGGTATGTGGACGAAAATGGTTTCGTGTACATCATGGGCCGCACGGATGATGTGATTAACGTCGCGGGTCATAGGCTGTCCACCGGGGAGATGGAAGACCTGGTCGGCCAACATCCCGCCGTGGCCGAGTGTGCAGTGATCGGCGTGCATGACGAGATCAAGGGGCAGGTGCCGCTGGGCATGATCGTGCTCAAGGACGGCGTCAGCGAAAGTGCCGAGCAGTTGCGTAGCGAAATGGTAGCGTTGGTGCGCGAGAGAATTGGTGCGCTGGCGTGTTTGCAGCGTGTGGTCGTGGTCAAGCGCCTGCCCAAAACCCGCTCCGGCAAAATACTGCGCGGTGTTCTACGAAAAATCGCCGACGGCGAGGACTTCACTCCGCCGTCGACGATTGATGATCCAGCGATTCTCGGGGAGATTGCTGCTGCGTTGAAAGCAACATAAACCCCAAGAGCAGATTTGCCTGAAGGGTCAGTTGACTCAGCGCGGGACCGAGACCATTTCCGACACGGTGGTCAGGACATCCTTGGCCAGTTGTTTCGAGCGTTTGCCGGACCAGCCGGTGACGACGTCAGGCGCGTCATCGTTGTCCTTGAACGGCATTTCCAGGGTCAATGCCAGGCATTGGAAACGCTCGCCGACGCTGTTGCAGGCCAGGTTCATGTTGGCTTGGCCGGGGTTGCTGCGCGGGTAACCGTAGCGGGTCTGGAAATCCTGGGTGATTTCGCTCAAGCGGCGGCGGAAGTGTTCTTCCAGTTGCTGCTGGTGCGGGGTGTAGCCGGGATTGCCTTCACACGCGGCGGCAAACACGTAGGGGATTTCTTCATCGCCGTGGATATCGAGGAACAGATCTACGCCGTATTTCTCCATCTGCTGCTGGACGAAAAACACTTCCGGGCTCAACTCCCGGCTGGAATCCTGCCAGGCCCGATTCAGGTCTTTACCCTTGGCGTTGGTGCGCAGATGACCGTGGAATGAGCCGTCAGGGTTCATGTGCGGCACCAGGTACAGATCGGCGGCAGCCAGCAGTTGCGCCATGACCGGGTCGTGTTTTTCCTGCAAGCGTTCGATCAGGCCTTCCATGAACCATTCGGCCATGTGTTCGCCCGGGTGTTGCTGGGCGATGATCCAGACCTTGCGCTTGCCGACAGCACCGTCGCCTTTGCGCAACAGTTGGATGTCGCGACCTTCGACGCTTTTGCCGATGGCAATCAGCTCGGTGCCGGCTTTGTTGATAGCCTGTTCGATCAGCCAGTCATGACGTGCGCGGCTATAGGGTTCAAAGTAGGCGAAATACACCTGCGACTCGGTTGGCGCAAGGCTGAAATTCAGGGCCGTGCCGTCGAATGTTGTCGGTACACGAAACCAGTGTTCATGATCGTAAGAGGCCACGGCCTGGTAACCGTTCCAGGCGCGGTTGTAGCTGGACTGGCTGGCGTTGGTCAGGCTGAAGGCGTGTTTTTGGCCCACGTCCAAGTGTTCGGCCTTGAAGTGAAACCACTGAAGATGGGGGCTGTTCGTGTCGGGACGGATCGCCAGTCTTACGTTAGAAGGGTTGCTGGCGTCGAGTACTTCAATATTGCCGCTGTCGAAATCAGCGCTGATTTTGAGAGGGGTCTGAGTCACGGTTATTTCCTGTACGGCGGTACCAATTCGTGCCGGTACTGTACACCCATCGGAAAGAAACAAAAAAAAGACCCGGCAAAAAGCCGGGTCAAAACCGTGATTAGCCTGATGAGGAGATAACCCGGAAGCCGACCTGAGGCTTCTGGGTTATCGGGTTGATCTTGCGATCAACGGCGCCAATAATAACAATTATCATTCGCATGTCAAAGTTTATTTTGCTTCATCCAGTTCCACCAGTGCCGTGCCTTCGCTGACCATCTCGCCTTCGACGCAATACAGCGCCTTGACTACTCCAGCATGGGGTGCGCGGATGCTGTGCTCCATCTTCATGGCCTCCAGCACCACCAACTGCGCACCCGCGTCGACGCTTTGACCGACCTCGACCAGCACCCGCACGATGCTGCCGTTCATTGGAGCGGTCAGGCCGCCCTGATGGCTGTGGCTGGCTTCAATCTCGGCAATCGGATCGAGGCGTTTGATGGTGTGCAGCTCGCCTTGCCAATGCAGATATAAGGTATCGCCCCGGCGGATCGCCAGATGCTGACGGCGCACGCCATCGTGTTCAATCAGCAGTTGCTCGCCCCTCAGCTCGGCCAGCGAGGCGTTGCTGTTGCGCAGCTGGATCACCTGCTTCTGGCCATTGCAGATCAAGTGCAGGTCGATTTCTGTCGGCAGCCCGGCACGCAGACCGTTGTGGCTGGCCCACGGTGAATAAAGGTCGTCCTGACGAACCGTGGCTGGCTGGCTTTGGCTGAAGGCCTCGCCAGCGGCTTGCCAGAACTCTGCCGATAATTCTCCGGCGGGTGGCAGCAACTGTTCCTGATAGCGTGGAATAAATCCGGTATCAAGTTCCGCCGCTGCGAACGCAGGATGAGCGACGATGCGGCGCAGGAACGCCAGGTTGGTTTTCAGCCCGCCGATGGCGAACTCATCAAGCATGGCCAGCAAACGCAGACGTGCCTGCTCACGGTTCTCGCCCCAGGCGATCAGTTTGCCGAGCATCGGGTCGTAGAACGGCGACACGCTGTCACCCTCGGCTACGCCGCTGTCCACGCGTCGACCGGGGCCGGCAGCAGGTTCGCGGTAGATGTCCAGCGTGCCGGTGGCCGGCAAAAAATCGTTGGCGGGGTCTTCGGCGTACAGCCGCACTTCGATGGCATGGCCAATCAGCGGTACCTGCGCTTGAGTAATTGGCAACGCCTCGCCTTGGGCCACGCGAATTTGCCAGGCCACCAGGTCCAGCCCGGTGATCGCTTCGGTGACCGGGTGTTCGACTTGCAGGCGAGTATTCATCTCCATAAAGAAGAATTCGCCGCGAGAGTCCAGCAGAAACTCCACCGTGCCTGCGCCGACATAACCAATGGCTTGAGCAGCACGCACCGCCGATTCACCCATGGCACGGCGCAGCTCTGGGCTGAGACCGGGGGCAGGGGCTTCTTCGACGACTTTTTGATGGCGGCGCTGAATCGAGCAGTCGCGCTCATTAAGGTACAGGCAGTTGCCGTGCTGATCGGCAAACACTTGGATTTCGACGTGACGCGGCTTGAGCAGGTATTTCTCCACCAGCATCCGCGAGTCACCGAACGATGACTGTGCTTCACGCTGAGCCGAGGCCAGCGCTTCGGCCATTTCACTGACCTGTTCCACCACCTTCATGCCTTTGCCGCCACCGCCTGCCGTGGCTTTGAGCAACACCGGGTAACCGATGCGTTCAGCGGCGGCGCTGAAGGTTGCGACGTCTTGTGCTTCGCCGTGATAACCCGGTACCAGAGGTACGCCCGCGTCTTCCATCAGGGCCTTGGCGGCGGATTTGCTGCCCATGGCGTCGATGGCAGAGGCGGGTGGACCGAGGAAAACCAATCCAGCGTTTTCGATGGCGCGGGCAAACCCTGCGTTTTCAGATAAAAAGCCATAACCAGGATGAATCGCCTGGGCGCCGCTGGCCTTGGCCGCAGCGATCAATTTGTCGATCAGCAAGTAGCTGTCGGCCGCCTTGCTCCCACCCAGATCCACTCGGATGTCAGCCTCGCGGCTGTGTCGAGCATCGCGATCGGTGGCGCTGTGCACGGCAACGGTGGTCAGCCCAAGCGCCTTGGCGGTGCGCATGATGCGGCACGCAATTTCGCCCCGGTTGGCGACCAGAATTCGGGTCAGCAGTGGTGTAGGGGTCTGCGAGGCGCTCATGGGCGCGGCTCCTTTTTATTGGATTGAGCGGCGTCAGCCTGCTCGGACTGCCAGGCCGGTGCGCGTTTTTCCAGAAAGGCGCGCAAGCCTTCCTGGCCTTCAGGACTGACGCGGATACGGGCAATGGCGTTTTCGCAATAACGACGCAGGGCAGGGGTCAGTGCACCGTTACCTACTTCACGCAGCAGGTCTTTACTCGCACGCATTGCTTGTGGGCTGTTGAGCAGCAAGGTGTCGATCCACTGATCGATCTGCTGCTCGAACTCGGCGGCTGGGTAACACTCGGCAAGCAAACCGATTTCCCGTGCGCGCAGGCCACTGAAGCGCTCGGCCGTCAGGGCGTAACGACGCGCCGCACGCTCACCGATGGCTTGCACCACGAAGGGGCTGATCACCGCCGGGGCCAGGCCGATGCGCACTTCCGACAGGCAAAACTGCGCATCTTCGGTACCGATGGCCATGTCACAGCAACTGATCAGACCCAATGCGCCGCCATAGGCCGCGCCTTGCACGACCGCCAAAGTGGGGATCTTCAATTTGGCCAGGTTGTACATCAACTCGGCCAGTTCGCGGGCATCGTCGAGGTTGGTGTTGTAATCCAGGTTCGCCGATTGCTGCATCCAGGCCAGGTCGGCTCCAGCGCTAAAGTGCTTGCCCCGGCCACGGATCACCATGAAGCGCAGACGGGTGTCGGCTTGCACATCATCCAGGGCGATGATCAGCTCGCGAATCATCTGGGCGTTGAAAGCGTTGTTCTTGTCCGCGCGGTTCAGCCAGAGCGTGGCGAACCCCCGGGGATCTGTGTGCAATTCAACTGTGTGTAAATCGGTCATGTTCACTCCGTGGGCGCGGCCCGGTTACATCCGGAACACACCGAATGTGCTTGGCTCGATAGGCGCATTCAGCGATGCGGACAAGGCCAGGGCTAGGATGTCCCGGGTTTGCGCGGGGTCGATTACACCGTCGTCCCACAAACGGGCGCTGGAGTAATAAGGATGACCCTGGTGCTCATACTGATCGAGAATCGGTTGTTTGATCTCGGCTTCCTGCTCAGCGCTGAACGTGTGACCGCTGCGTTCGGCTTGCTCGCGCTTGACCTGCACCAGCACGCCAGCAGCTTGTTCGCCACCCATTACGCCGATCCGGGCGTTGGGCCACATCCAGAGAAAACGCGGGTCGTAGGCGCGGCCGCACATGCCGTAGTTACCGGCGCCGAAACTGCCGCCAATGATGACCGTGAACTTCGGCACCTTGGCGCAGGCTACGGCGGTGACCAGCTTGGCGCCGTGCTTGGCGATGCCGCCAGCTTCGTACTTCTGGCCGACCATGAACCCGGTGATGTTCTGCAGAAACAACAACGGGATGCCGCGCTGACAGGCCAGCTCGATGAAGTGCGCGCCTTTTTGCGCCGATTCAGCGAACAGGATGCCGTTATTGGCCAGGATCGCGATGGGATAGCCGTGCAGATGGGCAAAGCCGCAGACCAGCGTGGTCCCGAACAAGGCCTTGAATTCATCGAACACGGAGCCGTCCACCAGGCGCGCAACCACTTCGCGCACATCGAAGGGTTGCTTCGCGTCAGCCGGGATCACCCCGTACAACTCGTCGGCGCCATACAGCGGGGCAATGGGGGTCAGGGCGTTGAGTTCACCCTGTTTACGCCAGTTGAGGTTGGCGATGCTGCGTCGGGCCAAGGCCAAGGCATGTTCATCACTTTCGGCGTAATGGTCGGCAACCCCAGAGATCTTGCAGTGCACATCGGCACCGCCCAGGTCCTCGGCGCTCACCACTTCACCGGTCGCGGCTTTCACCAACGGTGGGCCAGCGAGGAAAATCGTCGCCTGTTGGCGAACCATGATTGCTTCATCGGCCATGGCCGGCACGTAAGCACCGCCCGCGGTGCACGAGCCCATGACCACGGCGATCTGCGGGATGCCCACGGCGCTCATGTTCGCTTGGTTGAAGAAAATCCGCCCGAAGTGCTCGCGGTCCGGGAACACTTCATCCTGACGCGGCAGGTTGGCGCCACCGGAATCGACCAGATATATGCACGGCAAGCGATTTTGCTGAGCGATTGTTTGCGCTCGCAGGTGTTTTTTCACCGTCAGCGGATAGTAAGAGCCGCCTTTTACTGTGGCGTCGTTGGCGACGATCATGCATTCGACGCCCTCGACCCGGCCAATGCCGACGATCAAACCTGCCGCGGGTACGTCTTCGCCATACACCTCGTAAGCCGTCAACTGGCCGATTTCAAGGAAAGGCGAACCGGCATCGAGCAAACGGTTGATCCGTTCGCGGGGCAGCAGTTTGCCGCGCGACGTGTGGCGCTCTTGGGCTTTAGGCCCGCCGCCCTGATGAACCTGGGCGAGCAACTTTCGCAAGCCTTTGACGTGTTCCAGCATCGCTGCGCCGTTGAGTGCGAATTCGGGCGAGCGCGTGTTGATTTGGGTGTGCAGGATGGCCATGAGGCACTCCAAAAGATCAAATAGGCTCAGCGCGTTTCGTTGAACAGCTCGCGACCGATCAGCATGCGGCGGATTTCACTGGTGCCCGCGCCGATCTCATACAGCTTGGCGTCACGCAACAGGCGTCCGGCCGGAAACTCATTGATATAGCCGTTGCCGCCGAGGATCTGGATGGTGTCCAGAGCCATTTGTGTGGCGCGTTCTGCGCTGTACAAGATCACCCCGGCAGCATCCTTGCGCGTGGTTTCGCCGCGCTCACAGGCTTGAGCCACGGCATACAGGTACGCGCGGCTGGCATTGAGTTGGGTGTACATGTCGGCGACCTTGCCTTGAATCAGCTGGAATTCGCCGATGCTCTGGCCGAACTGTTTACGGTCGTGAATGTAGGGCACCACCACGTCCATACAGGCCTGCATGATCCCGGTAGGGCCACCCGAAAGCACGACGCGCTCGTAGTCGAGGCCGCTCATCAAGACTTTGACGCCGCTGTTCAGCACACCGAGCAGGTTCTCTTCCGGCACTTCGACGTCATCGAAAAACAGCTCGCAGGTGTTAGAGCCACGCATGCCGAGCTTGTCGAATTTGTTGCTCCGGGAAAATCCTTTCCAGTCGCGCTCGACGATGAAAGCGCTGATGCCATGAGCGCCTTTTTCCAGGTCAGTCTTGGCGTAGATCACATACGTGTTGGCATCCGGGCCGTTGGTGATCCAGGTTTTACTGCCATTGAGAACGTAATGATCGCCGCGCTTGTCGGCGCGCAGTTTCATCGACACCACATCGGAACCGGCATTGGGTTCGCTCATGGCTAAGGCACCCACATGCTCGCCACTGATCAGCTTGGGCAGGTATTTGGCTTTCTGCTCGGGGTTGCCGTTGCGGTTGATCTGGTTCACGCACAGATTGGAGTGAGCGCCGTAGGAGAGGGCGACTGAAGCCGAGCCACGGCTGATTTCTTCCATCGCCACAACGTGAGCCAGGTAGCCCATGCCCGCGCCGCCGTATTCCTCAGAGACCGTGATGCCGAGCAAACCCATGTCACCGAACTTGCGCCACATGTCAGCAGGGAACAGATTGTCTTTATCGATTTGCGCCGCACGGGGCGAAATTTCTGCCGCGACAAAGGCCTGAACCTGGTCGCGCAGCATGTCGATGGTTTCGCCGAGGGCGAAGTTCAGGCTCGGGTAGCTCATGCTTTTTACCTTTCCTATTATTGTTGGGTGCAAACCCTGGGTTGGGGTCTTGAAAATAATGAGTGCTATGGTGAATGCTGTATTCACCTTTACGTTAACGTAAACCTGTCGGGCTTTGCCTGTCAACATCCGTTCATAGGCATGACCTTTACGTTAACGTCAATTTGCGCCAAAGTAGACGTGTTCGAAGAGTAAGGCCTCTATGATGGCTGTGTCTGGCGAAACGACGATACGGCTGTGATCCCAAAACAAACATAAAAAGGGACGGTCCATGATTCAACCTAGCTATTCTCGCGGTCGGCAGGACAAAGCGCTGTTGGCGCAGACCATCGGTCAGGCATTTGACGAGACTGTCGCCAAATTCCCTCTTGGCGAGGCATTGGTCGTGCGCCATCAGCAACTGCGCTATAGCTGGGCGCAGTTGGGCGAAGCGGTAGACCTGCATGCGCGGGCGCTGATGGCGCTGGGCTTGCGGACGGGCGACCGCCTGGGGGTTTGGGCCCCGAACTGCGCGCAGTGGTGCATTACCCAGTTCGCCAGCGCGAAACTGGGCGTGATTCTGGTCAATATCAATCCCGCCTATCGCACCAGTGAGCTGGAGTACGTGCTCAAGCAGTCTGGCTGTCAGTGGTTGATTTGCGCCGGAGCGTTCAAGACCTCGAACTACCACGCCATGTGTGCCACGCTGGTTCCTGAATTGTGTGACTACCCGGCAGGACAGCTGCGCAGTGAGTCCCTGCCGGAGTTGCGTGGGGTGATTAGCCTCGACGAGCAGCCGCCAGCAGGCTTTCTTCCATGGAGTGCGTTGGCGTCTTTGGCAGTCGAGGTCAGTGTCGAGCAACTGAACGAGCGACAGCGCTGTCTGCAATTTGATCACCCCGTCAATATCCAGTACACCTCGGGCACCACCGGCTTCCCCAAAGGTGCGACCCTCAGCCACTACAACATCCTCAATAACGGTTACATGGTTGGTGAAAGCCTTAGCTTGAGCGCGGCTGACCGCGTCGTGATCCCGGTGCCGCTGTATCATTGCTTCGGCATGGTCATGGGTAACCTAGGTTGCATGACCCACGGCGCAACGATGATCTACCCGAATGACGGTTTCGACCCTTTGCTCACCCTTCGCGTCGTGGCTGAGGAGCGAGCCACTGCGCTGTATGGCGTGCCAACCATGTTCATCGCCATGCTCGATCATCCGCAACTCAAGGCATTTGACCTGTCCAGCCTGCGCACCGGGATTATGGCTGGCGCGACCTGCCCGATAGAAGTCATGCGCAAAGTGATCAGCGAGATGCACATGAAGGAGGTGCAGATCGCCTATGGCATGACTGAAACCAGTCCGGTGTCGCTGCAGACCGGGCCTGAGGATGGCATTGAGCTGCGGGTAACGACCGTGG
The DNA here is from genome assembly GCF_034353875.1 of Pseudomonas sp. MH9.2. Classification (NCBI taxonomy): domain Bacteria; kingdom Pseudomonadati; phylum Pseudomonadota; class Gammaproteobacteria; order Pseudomonadales; family Pseudomonadaceae; genus Pseudomonas; species Pseudomonas sp. MH9.2. The sequence goes on along the minus strand of NZ_CP133784.1, from coordinate 632,180 downwards.
GCCGCACTCAGCCGCAACTCGAGAACAAAATCATCGACGAAACCGGTTGTGTCGTCCCGCGCGGCCAGATAGGCGAGTTATGCACCCGTGGTTACAGTGTGATGCTCGGCTATTGGAATAACCCGCAAGGCACCGCCGAGGCGCTGGATCAAGCGGGCTGGATGCACACCGGCGACCTGGCGTCGATGGACGACAATGGTTACGTGTGCATCGCCGGGCGCAACAAGGACATGATCATCCGTGGCGGCGAGAACGTGTATCCCCGCGAGCTGGAGGAGTTCTTTTTCACCCATCCCGCAGTGGCGGACGTCCAGGTGATCGGCATCCCGGATACCAGGTATGGCGAAGAGATCGTCGCCTGGATAAAGCTGCACCCGGGGCACGTCGTCAGTGCGCTCGAATTGCAAGGCTGGTGCAAAGACCGGATCGCCCATTACAAAACCCCGCGCCATTTCAAATTCGTCGACGAATTCCCCATGACCGTAACGGGCAAGGTTCAGAAATTTCGCATGCGGGAAATCAGTGTCGAGGAATTGCTGAAGGCGGTTGAGTAGGGGCTTGATGGGGTTTGGCAAACGCCAGATAGCACGAAGGGGAGCCTGGGCTCCCCTTCAAGGTTTTATGCATGCTCTTTTTTTATTGTTTTAGGGTGGCCTGTTGTTGTTTTTGGCGACCGTTCCCTTTTACCGCTGTTTTAGTCGATCCCATTCAGGATCAAGAGCAAACGTATTTTTTTGAGCGCTGACTCGCTTTCATCACCTGCGTGATCCAACCAGTTCGGGAGCTACCTGAGGTAGTTTTATTGTTCTCTGCCCGGTCGCGGGGTCGAAACCCCTGAAAAGCTATCCACTCCAAAAAAATCTATTAGCTGCGTCTCTGTCCGTGTTGTTCTTGTTATGTCAGAGCCGATACGTATTGTTTTTATTGGGTACTGCTTTGTTTTTTATTTTTGTTGTACGGAACTTATAGCAGAAGCCGTGCCAACTCTATCAAGCCCTTTAAAATCAATGGCTTGAAAAAATCACCATCAGAACCGCCCCTAAAAATTATCAGTGATTGTTTCCGTGTTACCCGTTTTGGTCTGTCTTTTTTCCAGGCGGTAACACTCAGCTCGCCAAACGCACCTTCGCGACCCGTGAACCGGTAGGGCGCCCCAGCACGTCACAGATACGCTGACCGGCTGCAATCAAGCGATCCATATCGATGCCGGTATCAATCCCCAGACCGTTGAGCATGTACAGCACATCTTCGGTCGCGACGTTACCGCTGGCGCCTTTGGCATAGGGGCAACCGCCGAGCCCAGCGATAGAACTGTCGAACACCTGAATCCCCTCAAGCAGGCTGGCGTAGATATTGGCCAGCGCTTGCCCATAGGTGTCATGGAAATGGCCCGCCAGTTTGCCCCGCGGGATCTGCCCGGCGACAACGTCGAACAAGGTGCGGGTCGCGCCGGGTGTACCGGTGCCGATGGTGTCGCCCAAGGACACCTCATAACAGCCCATGGCGAACAGTTCGTTGGCGACCGAGGCCACCTGCTGTGGTGCGACCTGGCCTTCGTATGGACAGCCGAGCACACAGGAGACATACCCGCGCACACTTATGCCGTGCAGGCGGGCGGCCTCCATGATCGGGACGAAACGCTCCAGGCTTTCGCTGATCGAACAATTGATGTTGCGCTGGGAGAACGCTTCGGACGCGGCGGCGAATACCGCGACTTCTGTCACGCCAGCGGCGAGGGCGTCTTCAAACCCCCTGAAGTTGGGCGCCAGCGCCGCATAGGTCACGTCGGGCTTGCGCTGGATCTGAGCGAAGACTTCAGCGGCCCCGGCCATTTGTGGGACCCATTTGGGCGAGACAAAACTGCCGACTTCGATATAACTCAGGCCTGCGGCGGTCAGTTCATCGACCAACCGCACCTTGTCCGCGACGCTAATGGGCTGGGCTTCATTTTGCAGGCCGTCGCGAGGGCCGACTTCCACCAGGCGAACATGTTGAGGCAGGGGCATGGCATCACCTTATATTTATTTGAGGTTTACTCAGTAACATCATGATCTGTAACTGTTCTTTCAAGTGCAGCCAGGCAACGCTCTTCAGCAGTGTCCAGCTCCAGCTGCATTTGCTGGATGTCCAGCAGTTGCTGTTCAAGCTGAGTACGACGGTCACTGATTTTACCGAGCATGGTATTCAACTGTTTTCGATTGTCGCCGCGAGGGTCGTACAGCTCGATCAGTTCCCGGCATTCTGCCAGGGAGAAGCCGATGCGCTTGCCACGCAGAATGAGTTTCAGACTCACCTTGTCGCGGCCTGAGTAGACACGCTCAAGGCCCCGCCGCTCGGGAGCGAGCAGGCCTTGTTCCTCGTAGAAGCGAATAGCGCGGGTGGTAATGTCGAGCTCGCGGGCGAGGTCGGAAATGCTGTAGGTCTGACTGCTCATGAAGGGACTCACGGTTAAACGTGTGGCTAACCTACGGCGTGCTTGACGTATACGTCAAGCTGCCTGCCGCGCCTTCATTCACTTTTGCTGCCTCATCCATGCGCAAATCACGACCATTTAACCTAGAAATGACTTTAAGTTATTAAAATTAACACTTGATAATCAATTACTTGGGATTGATATCTAAAGCTTTATCTACCTTATTTTCTTGCGCTGTCACCAGTTGGCAGAGTTCGATTATCTGCTCCCGCATCCAGCGGTTAGCCGGGTCCTGATCAGTGCTTTCGTGCCAGTAAAGGTGGGTTTCCACCGGCGGCACATCGTTGACCGGCAAATTGACATAGTGCAGATCATGGCGTCTGGCGAAGCGCTCCGGCACGGTCATGACCATATCGGTCTGTTGTAGCACTTGCGAAGCCATCAAGTAGTGCTGCGAGCGCAGGGCGATTTTGCGCTGAATGCCCATCTTGCCCAGTGCCAGGTCAACATGTCCCAGGCCGCTGCGGCGGCTGGAAATGTGGATGTGCGTCAGGGACAGGTAGTCTTCCAGGCTGAATTTTTCTTTGGTCGCCAAGGGATGCCCCTTGCGCATGGCACACACGTATTTGTCTTCCATGAGCTTGACGTGACGCACTTGCGGGTCGGTATTGAGGGGCGCATCGACGGCGAAGTCCAGCCGCCCGGCTGCCAGCTCCTTGGTGGTCTCGCGACGCTTGGACAAAAAGCTCTCGATAATCACCGCCGGGGCCAGTCGACGCAGACGTTGAAACAACGCAGGGAGGATCACCGCTTCGGTCAAGTCGGTCATGCTGATGCGGTAGGTCTTGTTTGCCTGCAACGGATTGAAAATCCGGCTTTCCTGCACCGAGACGCGCAGCAATGTCAGGGCGTTGCGCACCGGCCCGATGATGTTCTGGGCCATGGGCGTGGGCACCATGCCTTGCGCGGTCCGTACGAAAAGTGGGTCGTTGAAGGTCTCCCGCAGGCGGGCCAGAGCGTTCGAGACCGCAGGCTGGGTGATGCCGACAATCTGTCCGGCACGGGTCAGATTGGCTTCGGTATAGATGGCATCAAAGACAATAAAGAGGTTGAGGTCGACCTTGCTCAGATTCATTCCATTGCGCTCTCATGTTGTTTTTATTGAGACGTTACGAAGGCCGATCATATATCGGTTATGAATGTTTATACACGTTGAGAATAGGTTAGATAAATTTTCATCGCTGATCTAGCATCCAATTCATGCACTCACCCACCTCCTTCAGAAGGTAGCTGCTCATGGATTTCGCGTACTCCCCAAAGGTTCAAGAACTGCGTGAGCGCGTCACTGCGTTCATGGATGCTTATGTCTACCCGGCAGAGCCTGTGTTCGAACGTCAGGTCGCCGAGGGCGATCGCTGGCAGCCCACTGCGATCATGGAAGAGCTCAAACTCAAGGCCAAGGCTGAGGGGTTGTGGAACCTGTTCCTGCCAGAGTCGAAGCTCGGTGCGGGCCTGACCAACCTCGAGTACGCTCCGTTGGCTGAAATCATGGGCCGTTCGTTGCTAGGGCCAGAGCCGTTCAACTGTTCGGCGCCAGACACCGGCAACATGGAAGTGCTGGTGCGCTATGCCAACGAAGCCCAGAAGCAGCAGTGGCTTGAACCGATGCTGCGCGGCGAAATTCGTTCAGCGTTCGCCATGACCGAGCCGGACGTCGCGTCCTCCGATGCCACCAACATGGCCGCCCGCGCTGAACGTGACGGTGACGAATGGGTGATCAACGGCCGTAAGTGGTGGACCTCTGGCGCCTGCGACCCGCGTTGCAAAATCATGATTTTCATGGGCCTGAGCAATCCCGAAGGTCCGCGCCATCAGCAACACTCAATGATTCTGGTGCCGACCGATGCCCCTGGGGTGAAAATCGTCCGCTCGCTGCCAGTATTTGGCTACGACGATGCCCCCCACGGTCATGCTGAAGTGCTGTTTGAGAACGTTCGCGTGCCTTACGAGAACGTCCTGTTGGGTGAGGGGCGCGGCTTTGAAATCGCTCAAGGTCGACTCGGGCCTGGACGGATTCACCACTGCATGCGCTCTATCGGCATGGCTGAACGGGCATTGGAACTGATGTGCAAGCGTTCGATCAGCCGCACTGCATTCGGTCGTCCGTTGGCGCGACTGGGCGGTAACATCGACAAAATTGCTGATTCGCGGATGGAAATCGACATGGCGCGCCTGCTGACACTAAAGGCTGCGTACATGATGGACACCGTCGGCAACAAAGTCGCGAAAAGCGAAATCGCCCAGATCAAGGTCGTGGCGCCGAACGTGGCATTGCGCGTGATTGACCGGGCGATCCAGATGCACGGCGGCGCAGGGGTTTCCAACGATTTCCCGTTGGCCTACATGTACGCAATGCAGCGCACGTTGCGCCTGGCCGACGGCCCGGATGAAGTGCACCGCGCGGCGATAGGCAAGTTCGAGATCGGTAAGTATATGCCGAAGGAAATGCTGCGTAGCGAGCATCACTGACCGCGAGTAGCGGTGGGGGGCGGATTTATTCGCCCCCCACCCAGGTACTCAATACACCCAAACCTCTACCCGCCGATTTTTGATCCGGCCTTCATCGGCGTTGTTGGCCGCCACCGGCATCTCATCACCCAAACCGCGAATGTCGCGCAAGACCACGCCCGCCTTGACCAGCTCTCGCCGCACCGCCATGGCCCGGAGTTTGGACAATAACGCTGCCCGCGCTGGATCGCTCTTGGCATCGCCAAACCCTACCAGCGTGACGTGGCCGTTCAATTTGTCGTGTGTCTTGAGGTAGTCAACGACCCGCTGCAGGTCGAGTTGCGCCTTGTTATCCAGGGTCGCACTGCCTTGGGCAAAGCGAAAATTCACCGACAGACGCTGTGCTTGCTTGACGATGGCTTGATAGTCCGCAGGCAGCCCTGCTGAGGCCTGGACCTTGATCGCCTGTACCGTCTGGGCGATGAAGCCGCTGTTGGCAACGATGGCCTGGCCTTTGCTGCTTTGTGCGAACTGCACCAGTGCTTCGGCCCATGGTTGGAGGCCCTGAGGTGGCAGGTAGAAATACAGGCGCCGCGACAGAGGGTAATCCTCGGTGGCAATCAGGCTGACGGTCGGCAGCATCGGTTTCGAATCGCCATCGGCAATCGCGACAGCGTGGGCCCTGCGCACGTAAGGCAAACCGATAAAGCCAATGCCTCCACGGTCCTGGCTGACTTCATCAGACAGCTGCTCACTGGATTCGAATCGCTTGGTGTTGTGCGCCAGGGTTTTGCCGTACTTGAGCAGTACCAGCTCATTGAACGTGTCGAAGGTGCCGGAGTGATCATCGCGGGCATACAGGTGAATCGCGCCACCGGTACCGCCGAGATCTTCCCAGTCGTGGACTTCACCCGAGAATATTTGCGCGAGTTGTTCAGTGTTCAACTGATGCAAGGGATTGGCCGGATGGAGGATCACCGCCACGCCGTCGATGGCAATGACTTGTTCGGCCTTGCGGCTTTTCAGGTCGCCCAGCGAGGCCAGGTTCGCCAGTTCGCTGTCCTTGATCGGCCGTGAGGAGGCTGCCAGGTCGGCCTTGTCGGCCTTCAATGCAGTGAACCCCGTCCCAGAACCGTGGGCCGCCACCTCGATTAGTACCGTGCGTCCGGCAGGCGTCTGGCCGAGCACACGTTGTTCGTTCTCATGGGCGCCCGCTTCGATACGCACATTTTGCAGACCTTGGGCGTGCAGCAAGCCTTCGACCAGCGCTGGGCCCAACGCGGCGCCAATGGTATTGGAGCCTTGGATGCGTAACGCCGGGATGCCTTCGGCAGGGATCGGCAGTGCCGCGAAAACCACACCGGGCAGGGTGCTGCAGATAAAACCGAATAGCCAGGCTGCGCGGTGTCGGGCAGTACCAGTGAACAGAGCGCGCAGCATGTGCGGCACCTTATAGAGACAGAAAGTGCCGGGAGATTAAGTCAGAATGATTGCTGAAATATGACAGTCATGCCTAAAAGGGCGTCTGCGGGGCCGGTTCTAGCTCAACTCCAGCCAGATCGGCGCATGGTCAGACGGTTTCTCCATGGCGCGCAGGTCGTAGTCCACGCCAGCGGCCTTGATGCGTGACTGCAATCCATGGGAGGCCATAATCACGTCGATCCGCAAACCGCGCTTGGGCTCATCTTCGAAGCCCCGGCTGCGGTAGTCGAACCAGCTGAAGCGGTCTATCACCTCGGGATGAAGATGACGGAAGCTGTCTATCAGGCCCCAGTTTTTCAGGCGCGCCATCCACTCGCGCTCTTCAGGCAAGAAACTGCATTTGCCAGTCCTGAGCCAGCGTTTGGCGTTATCCGGGCCGATGCCGATGTCGCAGTCTTCCGGGGAAATATTCACGTCGCCCATCACCACCAATGGCTGATCGTTTTTGAACTGGCTTTCCAGCAACAGCTGGAGGTCGTTGTAGAAACGCTCCTTGGCCGGGAATTTGGTCGGATGGTCGCGGCTTTCACCCTGCGGGAAGTAGCCGTTCATGATGGTCACAGGCTCGCCCTTTGTGTCGGCGAACGTGCCCCAGATAAAGCGCTTTTGGGATTCTTCGTCATCGGTGTCGAAACCCTTGTGCAGGGTGAGTGGCGCCTGGCGCGAGAGCAGAGCGACACCGTAGTGGCCTTTTTGCCCGTGGAAGTGCACGTGATACCCCAAGGCTTCGATTTCAGCTTGGGGGAATTGCTCGTCCGAGACTTTGGTTTCCTGCAGGCCGATCACGTCCGGCTGATGTTTCTCAATCAGCGCCGCCAACTGATGAGGTCTGGCGCGCAGGCCGTTAATGTTGAACGAGACGATTTTCATGGGCGGCAATCCTGGCAAACAAAAAAGCGATGCTAGCTGACCTGTCGACTCACGGCCAGCGTGGCGGATTGTCTGATCCAATGCTAGGGTCGGGTAGCAGAGTCGAAAATGTCGGAACTGTAATGCGTACCTGTTACTCGAAGCTTTCGCATCACAAACGCTGTCGTTCGAGCAGCGCTGTACCTATGAGGTCAACCGAATGCCTGAAACTTCAACAGCCGTGGCTGAAGTCCGCCAGCTGGACAGTGGTTACTCCCGCGAGGCGCGCTCGCTGCTGTACCACGCCTATCGCCACGAACCGAGCTTCGCTTACTTGTTTGAGTCGGACAGGCCGGGCTATGAGCATCGGGTCAGGGCCACCGTGCGTGAACTGGTCAAACAGCACTTCTTGCAGGACCTGCCAGCGCTGGGGTTGTTCGTCGAGGATCGGCTGGTGGGCATCGCTCTGATTGCCCCACCGCAACGCCGTCTCGATATTACCGAAAGCTGGGCATGGCGTTTGCGCATGGTCCTCAGTGCAGGGTTGCGCTGTACCCAGCGCTATCTGGAGTATCACCAGGCGGTGCTGGCCTGCCTGCCTTCTGACGCTGTGCACGTTTTGCCATTGCTGGGGGTCCACCCACAATTTCAGGGTCGTCACTTTGGTGAGCAGTTGCTCACGGCGCTGCATCAATGGTGCGCCGTCGATGAAACTTCACAGGGCGTGGTGCTCGACACGGGCAATCCGCGATATCTGGAGTTTTATAAGCGACAGGGCTATGAGGAAATCGGTGAGATTGCTGTAGGACCAATCCGGGAACATGTGTTTTTCCACCCCAATCCTCAGGTATTGCTCAAAGCCCAGGCATAAAGTCCCAGGCTTTCGCTGTCAGACGCGCTCCAGTACGACTCGCCGCGCGTGATAGCATCCGCCGCTATGAAGTTTTCCGGTAGATTCACCAGCGGTTTGGTTCTGCTGTTTATTGTCCAGTTCAGCACTTTTTCGGTGTTCGCGGCGGCGCAACTGGATATCAGGATCGAACCCTCCAACGACGCACTTAAAGCCAATATCGAAGGGTATGTGGGCAGCCTTGGCGAGCGCGATGAAGAGGCCCTGCAACGTTTCAGTCTGGGGGCTGAAGAGCAGGCGCAAAAAGCGGCGCAAGCCTTGGGCTATTACCAGGCGCAGATCGACAGCACAGTAAAAACCGGCAAGGACCTGCGACTGGTGATCAACGTGGTGCCTGGCGAGCCGGTGCATCTGCGCAGTGTCACCGTACGGATTGAAGGCCCAGCCGCCTCGCTCAAGGCGTTTCGAGTGCCGAAAAGCGACAGGTTGAAAACGGGCGCTGTACTCAATCATGGCTACTACGAAGACGCCAAGCGCCTGATCCAGAATCAGGCGTCGCGCTATGGCTTTTTTAGTGGGCACTTCAGCAGCCAGCGCCTGAGTATCGACCCAAAGGCTGGTGTTGCCGATATAAAGCTGATTTATGAGAGTGGCCCGCGCTACGTGCTAGGTAAAGTCAGCTTCAGCGGCGATGCGCCATTTGATGACGACTTGATGCAACGCATGGTGCCATTCAAAGCCTACACCCCTTATGACTCGGAACTGATCGCTGAACTCAATCAGGCCTTGCAGTCGAGCGGCTATTTCGAGGGCGTGCGGGTGGACGCGGCGCCCACGGCAGCAGTGGATCAGGTGATTCCGGTGGCGGTCCAGCTACAAACCCGCAAGCCCCGCACGATGGGGCTCGGCCTTGGCTTTTCCACCGACGTCGGTGTGCGCGGCAAGGCTAACTGGACGCGCCATTGGGTCAATCCTCAGGGGCACAGCTATGGTGCCGAGATGGAGCTGTCCGCACCGCGCCAAAACGTGGGCCTGTGGTACGACATACCTCTGACCCCGCCACTGACCGACAAACTGCGGTTCGCTGGCGGTTACCAGTACGAAGAGATCGCGGGCACCGACACCGTGAGCAAGCTGTTGACCGTCGGCCCTGAGTGGCACAGTCGGCTGTCCAGCGGTTGGGATCGGGTGATTTCATTGAAGTGGCAGCGCGAGGAATATCGTCTGGGCGATGATTCCGGGCTAAGTACGTTGCTGATGCCGGGTATCAGCTATTCACTTTTGCGCAGTGACAACCGTATCGACCCGCATAACGGTTATCGCCTGCAGTTCGATGGGCAAGTCGCCAAGGAGGGGCTGGCGTCAGACACCAATGTGTTGCGCGGCACTGTACTGCTTAAAGGCTTGACGACCGTGTGGCAAAACCACCGTTTTCTTGGGCGCGTGCAGTTTGGTGGCAGCGCGACCAACGGCTATCAATCGATCCCTCCCTCCTTGCGTTTTTTTGCTGGCGGCGATCAAAGCGTGCGCGGCTATGACTACCAGACCCTATCACCGACGAACTCCGACGGTGATCGTATTGGCGGACGGTACATGGTCGCTGGCAGCGCCGAATATCAATATTCAATCGCTGAAAAGTGGCGTGTGGCGACGTTTGTCGATCAAGGTAACTCCTTCAATACATTGCAACTGCCACGCTTGAAAACCGGTGTCGGTATCGGCGTGCGCTGGGTCTCGCCGGTCGGGCCGTTGCGCCTGGATCTGGCTCATGCGCTGGATGGCGATGGTGGGTTTCGTGTGCACTTTTCCATGGGCCCTGAATTATGAGGAGTGCCTGAACGGTGCGTCGCGCAATAAAAATTACCGGCCTGAGCCTGATCGCGTTACCCGTGTTGCTGATCCTGAGTCTGTGCCTGATCCTGGGCACGCAAGCGGGCAGCCGTTGGGCGCTGGGGCTGGTGCCGGGGCTGAAAATCGAAAACTTCAGCGGTCATCTGGCCGGTCAATGGCGGGCCGATCATCTGCTGTGGGTACAGGGCGATAGCCGCGTCGAGGTCGATGCGCCAGTCTTTGTCTGGTCGCCTTTGTGTCTGGCGAAGATGACGCTATGTGTCGATCAATTGCAGGCCGAGCGCGTCGGTCTACAGTTCCCTTCCGGTGCCGACCAAAGCAGTGGCCCCATGAGTCTGCCGGATCTGAAGCTGCCGCTGGCGATCCGCTTGGGTGACGTGCGCATCGGCAGCCTGATGCTTAATGGCAGCGAACAATTACGCGCTCTGCAACTGGCAGCGGAGTGGACGGCCAACGGCCTGCAGATCAATGCTGCGCATCTGCAACGGGATGATCTGGTGCTTGATCTGTCCGGGTTATTGCAGCCAAACGGCGACTGGCCGCTGACAGCCCAAGGTCAGCTGAAGCTGCCGGCACCGGGTGATCAGCCTTGGACGCTGGCCTTGAACATTCAGGGCAATCTGCTCAAGACTTTGCAGCTCAAGGCGGATAGCAGTGGTTATCTGCAAGGTCAATTGAGCGGGCAACTGCAACCGCTGGTGGAGAATCTGCCCGCACAGGTGAACGTCACGGCGGATGGCTTCAAGGCCAGTGCCGATCTGCCGGACACCCTGCAACTCAATCGGATTGAGCTGGCAGCTCAGGGCGATTTGAAGCACGGTTATCGGGTCTCTGGCAACGCCAGTCTGCCTGCCGAGCAAGGTCCGGTCGCGCTGGCGCTGCAAGGCAGGGTCGATGCTCAAGGTGCGGACATCGCGGCGCTTGATCTGACGGCCAGTGCAGAACAATCACTGAAGCTCAGCGGTCGGCTGGACTGGCGCCAGGGCTTCAGCGCCGACGCAAAAATCGATTGGCTGAACTTTCCGTGGCATCGGCTTTATCCGGCGATTGATGAACCGCAGGTGGCTTTGCGCACCTTCAGCGGCGAAGTCTCCTACACCGATGGCAAATACCTGGGCAATTTCAGCGGTGCTTTCGATGGACCCGCCGGGGCGTTCAGCCTGAGCAGTCCGTTCAGCGGTGATCTCAAGCAGATCTTTCTGCCTCAGTTAGAGCTGGCTGCGGGCAAGGGCAAGGCTGATGGGCACCTGAAACTGCAATTCGCCGATGGCATAGGCTGGGATACGGCGCTGGATCTGAGTGCGATCAACCCGGCGTATTGGCTGGGAGAATTGCCGGGTACCTTGGCTGGACCGTTGCGCAGCACCGGGGAATACAAAAACGAGCGACTGAGCCTGAACGTCGACCTCGACCTCAAAGGTCGGTTGCGGGGGCAGCCGGCCGTGCTGCAGGCCAAGGTCGATGGCGCCGGTGATAAGTGGACGCTCGGCTCGCTGGATGTTCGCCTGGGCGATAACCGCATTCAAGGCAAAGGCAGCTTGCAGCAACGTCTGCTTGGCCAAATGGACATCAATTTGCCGCGTCTGGGCCAGCTGTGGCCGCGTTTGCAGGGTCAAGTCAAAGGGCGCCTGGACCTGGCGGGCACACTGCAAGCGCCGCAAGGTCAACTGGCACTGCAAGGCGGGCAACTGGCGATGGCAGACAACCGCCTGCGAAGCCTGGCCCTGGCAGCAAAACTGGACACGGCTCAGCGTGCATCCATTGACCTCAAGGGTGGTGGTATTCAACTGGGCGACACGCAACTGGGCACGCTGAAGGTCAACGGTCAGGGGGATATCAAACATCAACAATTGGCGCTCGACCTGCAAGGCCCATTATTGAAGCTGGGGTTGGCACTCGACGGCGACCTGAGCAAAGGTGACTGGCGGGGCAGGCTGGTCAGTGGCGATGTGCAAACAGGGGGCCAGGATTGGCGCTTGCAGCAGCCGACCAGGCTCGAACGACTGGCTGATGGCAAAGTCAATTTTGCCGCTCACTGCTGGATTTCGGGGCAGGCAAGTTTGTGCGGTGAGGATCAGCGGCTGATGCCCGAGCCGCGCTTGCGTTATCACCTTAAGCAATTCCCCCTCGACAGCCTGGCTCAGTGGTTGCCCAAGGACTTTGCCTGGAAAGGCCTGCTCAACGGCAACGTGCAACTCGATCTCCCGACTTCCGGCCCTAATGGCCAGGTTTCGGTGGAGACCAGCGGTGGTACTTTGAGCATTCGCGAGAAGGACCAATGGCTGGATTTCCCTTATGAAAGCCTCAAGATCAGCAGCATCCTGAACCCGAAACGTATCGACTCCCAGCTGGACTTTCGCGGTGGAAAACTGGGCACGCTGTCAGTGACAGTGCAGATTGATCCGCTGGCGAAAAACAAACCGCTGTCCGGAGCGTTCAACCTCAGTGGGGTGGATATATCCATTGCCCGGCCTTTCGTGCCGATGGTCGAAAAACTCACCGGCAGGCTCAATGGCAGTGGGCGTTTGTCTGGGGGGCTGCTGGCACCGCAGGTTAATGGCAGCGTCACCCTCAGCGACGGCGAAGTGACTGGGCCGGAACTGCCCGTCAGCCTGCATGACCTGACGGTTCAGGCCCTGATCGCTGGCGAAAGCTTGCGCCTGGACGGCGGCTGGAACAGTGGCGAGTCTGGAAAAGGTACGTTGAATGGGCAGATATCCTGGGGCGAAGCGCTTGCGGTGGACCTCAATCTGAAAGGCGCGCACCTGCCGCTCACGGTGGAACCTTATGCCCTGCTGGAAGTGGCACCGAATCTAAACATCACCATGAAGGGCGGTAAGCTGGCGATTTCCGGCAAGGTGCTGATCCCCAAAGGCGCGATTACGATTCGTGAACTGCCGCCCTCGACAGTCAAACTGTCGGGTGACACCGTGATCGTCGGCCATCAGACCGAACAGGGCGCGCCGCCGTTGGTCATGGCCATGGATATCGACGTTGAAGTAGGTCAGGAAACACTCAGCTTCAGCGGTTTTGGGCTGACCGCGAATCTGGCCGGGCATGTGCATATCGGTGACAACCTCGACGCTCGGGGCGAGCTGACCCTCAACGATGGGCGTTATCGGGCTTATGGTCAGCGTTTGACCATTCGCCGAGCACGGCTTTTATTCGCTGGCCCCATCGACCAGCCGTACCTTGATATCGAAGCAATTCGCAAAACCGACGACGTGGTTGCCGGTATTCGCCTGACCGGCAGCGCCGAACAGCCGACCACTGTCGTGTTCTCAGAGCCGGCCATGAGCCAGGAGCAGGCGTTGTCCTATCTGATCATGGGGCGCCCGTTGAGCACCACCGGCGAAGACAGCAACATGATGGCCCAGGCAGCGTTGGCATTGGGCCTGGCCGGGAGCTCTTCAGTCACGGGTACGCTCGCCAAGGATCTTGGTATCAAGGATTTCGAGCTGGACACGTCAGGCAGCGGCAATACGACCAGTGTCGTCGCCAGTGGCAAGATTACTGACAAGTTGAGCCTGCGCTATGGCGTCGGCGTGTTCGAACCGGCCAACACCATCGCCTTGCGTTATATGTTGAGCAAAAAGCTCTATCTGGAAGCCGCCAGCGGAATCGCCAGCTCACTGGATCTGTTCTATAAACGGGACTTTTGAGCAGTGCACTCATGAATGTTGTGGGAGCGAATTCATGTGCTCCCACAATCGGGCCGCTGTTACTGGTTAACCAGTTTTAACGAGCTGTCGCTGTAACGCTTTCCGGCGATGGCCTCAATGGGAAACAGGTCTTTGAGGGTCTGCAGTTCGTTCGGGGTTAGTTTTATCGCTAATGCGGCGACGTTTTCTTCCAGGTATTTGCGTCGCTTGGTCCCCGGAATCGGCACGATGTCATTGCCTTGGGCAAGCACCCAAGCCAAGGCCAACTGGCCGGCACTGACGCCTTTTTCAGCGGCAAGTTTTTGTACCTTCTCCACGAGCAGCAGGTTTTTCGCGAAGTTTTCGCCCTGAAAACGCGGGCTCGATCGACGGTAATCGTCAGCTGCAAAGTCGTCAGGGCTTTTCAGCGTGCCGGTCAGGAATCCGCGCCCCAGAGGGCTGTAGGGTACAAAAGCAATACCCAGACGGCGACAGGTTTCGAGGCTGCCATTCTCTTCCGGCTCTCGGCTCCACAGCGAGTATTCGGTTTGCAGCGCGCTGATCGGATGCACTTTATGCGCCCGCTCCAGCGTACTGGCAGAAGCTTCGCTCAAACCGAGGTAACGAACCTTGCCGGCCTTGACCAGCTCGGCCATGGCGCCCACGGATTCTTCGACCGGGATTTGTGGGTCGATCCTGTGCTGGTAATACAGGTCCAGGGTTTCGATGCCCAAGCGTTTGAGCGTGCCGTCGATGGCGCTGCGAATATATTCCGGGCTGCCGTTTACCCCCCGGGCAGTGGGGTCGCTAGCATCGCGGACAAAGCCGAACTTGCTGGCGATAAAGACTTGATCACGCTTGCCGCGAATGGCCTGGCCGATCAGTTCTTCGTTGGTGTGCGGGCCATACATATCGGCAGTGTCCAACAGCGTGATACCCAGCTCCAGGGCGCGATGGAGGGTCGCTATGGCTTCTTTGGTGTCAGTGCCAGTGGTATAGAAGTCGGTCATGCCCATGCAGCCGAGACCGATGGCGGAAACCTGCGGGCCGTTTTTACCAAGTTGACGGGTTTGCATGGATAAACTCCTGCCGATTTAAAGGTGACTTCCATTGTTACGCTCGACAGAACAGAGATAAACCGGCTTAAAATGCTTTCACTGTTTAGAAAATCTAAACAGTGGCGCCTAAAATTGCCTCCCTGACCTCACTTCACCTACAAGGTCGTCGCCCCATGGATCGATTCAACGCCATGCGCGTGTTCACCCGTATCGTCGAACTGGGCGGGTTTGCCAAAGCCGCTGACAGCCTGCATATGCCGCGGGCTTCGGCGACAATTCTGATCAAGCAACTTGAAGCGCATTTGGGGGTGCAGTTGCTGCAACGCACCACCCGCCACGTCAGTCCGACCCTGGACGGCCAGGCGTATTACCAGCGTTGTGTCAGTCTGCTGACCGATCTGGAAGACACCGAAGCGGCGTTTTCATCGGCGAGCAAGGCGCCACAAGGCGTATTGCGCATTGATATTCCGGTGGGTTTCGGTCGCTTGATCGTTATCCCCGCATTGCCGCAGTTCACCGACCGTTACCCGATGATCGAACTGGAAATCGGCATGAGTGATCGTCCTGTGCAGTTGATTCGTGAGGGCGTGGATTGCGTGGTGCGGGCAGGGCCGTCGCTGGATGAGTCGCTAGTGGCAAGGCCGCTGGCGAATATGACGCAAGTGACCTGCGCGAGTCGCGAGTACCTACAGCGTCATGGCGCGCCGTTGACACTGGAAGATTTGTCGCAGCACAAAGTGATCGAGTATTTCTCGGCCAGCTCCAACAAACGGTATGGCCTGGAGTTCTTGATTGACGGTCAGGTGCGTGATTTCAGTCTGCCCAAGGCGATGTCAATAAACAGCGCAGACGGCTACCTGGCTGCATGCGAAGCCGGGTACGGATTGGTGCAGACGCCGTACTACCATATCGTCGAACAGCTGCGCAGTGGATCACTGGTAGAGGTGCTAAATACGTTTCGCCCGCCGCCGATGGCCTTGACGGCTTTGTACCCGCCGCATCGGCAGATGTCGCGACGGGTGAGGGTGTTTGTCGACTGGTTGGTGGAGTTGTGCGCCCGGAACAATCGGTTAGACAAAATCCAGTCAGGCCCATAGGTCCCTACGCACTTTCGTGTTTAACTTCCGGCTCTTCCAGAAACCCCTTAAAAAGGACTCAGCTCATGGCTCAAGTGACCCAGAAAGGCAACCCTATTCAAGTCAACGGCGAACTGCCAAAGGTTGGTAGCTCCGCACCTGCGTTTACGCTGGTGGCGGGTAACTTGGCTGACGTTACCCTGGCCACCTTTGCCGGAAAACGCAAAGTGCTGAACATTTTTCCAAGCATCGACACGCCGACCTGCGCCACCTCCGTGCGCAAGTTCAACGCCCAGGCCAATGACCTGAGCAACACCGTGGTGCTGTGTATTTCCGCCGACTTGCCGTTCGCCCAATCCCGCTTCTGCGGTGCCGAAGGCCTGGAAAACGTCCAGAACCTGTCCACGATGCGTGGCCGCGAGTTCCTGGAAAACTACGGCGTGGCAATTGCTGAAGGCCCGCTGGTAGGTCTGGCCGCGCGTGCCGTGGTTGTGCTCGACGAACACGACAAAGTACTGCACAGCGAGCTGGTCTCTGAAATCGGCCACGAACCGAATTACGACGCTGTTCTGGCTGCTCTAAAGTAACACGTTGTAAAACATTAACGGCCTGGCCTCGTCCGGGCCGTTTTTATTTGTGCTTCAGGGTCTTATCGAAAGTAAGCGCTAAGTAAATTGCCGGTAAAGGCGCTTTGCTTGGGCCCCAACTGTGCTTATTGTTCAGCCTCCCGTAGAAGCTCACGCGCACAATGGTTGATTTATTCATGCAATCCTCTGGCCCCCGTAGTTCCCGTCGCTGGCTGATCAGCCTGGCAGTCCTGTTGATTATCATCGGCCTGTGCTGGTGGTGGTGGCCGTCTTCAGCCACCCACAAAAGCGCGGTAGCCACCCATCCAAAGTCCACGAGCGGTACGCCTCGTCCGGGCTTTGGCGGCGCAACCGGGCCGGTTCCTGTACGTGTGGCACCTGCCACCGTGGGTGACTTCCCGATTTACTACAAAGCGTTGGGTACCGTGACGGCGATGAACACGATCAACGTTCGCAGCCAGGTAGCGGGGCAGTTGGTCAAACTTAACTTCCAGGAAGGGCAGATGGTCAAGGCGGGTGACCTGCTGGCCGAGATTGATCCGCGCAGTTACCAGATTGCGCTGGAGCAGGCCGAAGGTACATTGCTGACGAATCAGGCGTTGCTCAAAAACGCGCAGATTGATCTGGAGCGCTATCGCGGCCTGTATGCCGAAGATAGCATTGCCAAGCAAACACTGGACACCGCTGCGTCACTGGTGGTTCAGTATCAGGGCACGATCAAGACCAATCAGGCTGCGGTGGGAAACGCTAAACTCAATCTGGAGTTCACCAAAATTCGTGCGCCTATCGCAGGGCGTACCGGGCTGCGCCAACTGGATGTAGGCAACTTGGTGGCGGCCAATGACACCACAGCGCTGGTGGTCATCACCCAGACCAAACCCATCACCGTCAATTTCACCCTGCCCGAGAAAGACTTATCAGTGGTCATTGCGCGTTTTCGCAGTGGCGACAAGCTGCTGGCGGAAGCCTGGGACCGGGGTGACGAAAAACTGCAAGCCACCGGCGTGCTGTACAGCCTGGACAACCAGATCGACATCACCACGGGCACATTGAAGTTCAAGGCCCGTTTCGATAACCAGGACGAACTGCTGTTTCCCAATCAGTTCGTCAACCTGCGCCTGCGTGCCGACACCCTTAAACACGCAGTGCTGGTGCCTTCTGCAGCGATCCAGTTCGGTACCAACGGGACATTCGCCTACGTGATGGATGGCGACAAGAAGGTCAAGATTCGCCAATTGCAGACCGGAGCGAGCGACGAAAAAGCCACCGTTATCACCAGCGGCCTGGCCGAAGGCGAGCGCGTCGTGCTCGAGGGTACCGATCGCTTGCGCGATGGCAGTGAGGTGGAAGTGGTCAACGATAGCAAGGACGTCCCCGCCGCGCCGGTGCAAAAGTTGCAGGGTCAACCTTCAAAGGGTACTGATGAATCGGCTGTAGCCAATAAGGCGGAAAAAAGCCGCGTATGAACATCTCCCGGCTGTTCATCCTGCGTCCGGTAGCGACCACCCTGAGCATGCTGGCCATCGTTCTGGCCGGCCTGATTGCTTATACCTTGCTGCCGGTCTCGGCCTTGCCTCAGGTGGATTACCCGACGATTCGCGTGCTGACGCTTTACCCCGGCGCCAGTCCGCAAGTGATGACCAGCGCAGTGACCGCGCCTTTGGAGAGGCAGTTCGGGCAGATGCCAGGGCTCACGCAAATGGCCTCGACCAGTTCCGGTGGTGCCTCGGTGATCACCCTGCGTTTCAGCCTCGACCTCAATATGGACGTCGCTGAGCAGGAAGTGCAGGCCGCGATCAACGGTGCGACCAATCTTTTACCCACGGATCTGCCAGCACCGCCGGTGTACAACAAGGTCAACCCGGCCGACACCCCGGTACTGACCCTGGCAATTACCTCCAAAACCATGCTGCTGCCCAAGCTTAACGACCTGGTCGATACGCGTATGGCGCAGAAAATCGCCCAGATTAGCGGTGTGGGCATGGTCAGTATTGCTGGCGGACAACGTCAGGCGGTACGGATCAAGGTCAACCCTGAAGCGCTGGCCGCCAATGGCCTGAACCTCGCGGATGTGCGCACGCTGATCGGTGCGTCCAACGTCAACCAGCCTAAGGGTAACTTCGATGGCCCGACGCGGGTATCGATGCTGGATGCCAACGACCAGTTGAAGTCGCCGGAGGAATACGCGGAACTCATTCTCGCCTACAAAAATGGCGCGCCTTTGCGTCTGAAGGACGTGGCTCAGGTCATCGACGGGGCGGAGAATGAACGGCTGGCAGCCTGGGCCAACGAGAACCAGGCTGTGCTGCTCAATATTCAGCGCCAGCCCGGTGCCAACGTCATCGAGGTGGTCGACCGGATCAAGGCGCTGCTGCCCAGTATCACTGATAACCTGCCCGCAGGGCTTGATGTCACTGTCCTGACTGACCGCACGCAAACCATTCGTGCGTCGGTCACTGACGTGCAGCACGAGTTGCTGATAGCCATCGCGCTGGTGGTCCTGGTTACGTTTCTGTTCTTGCGTCGGGTCAGTGCCACGATCATTCCGTCGATTGCCGTACCGCTGTCGCTGGTCGGCACGTTTGGTGTGATGTACCTGGCCGGGTTCTCGGTCAACAACCTGACGTTGATGGCGATGACCATCGCCGCTGGCTTTGTGGTGGATGACGCCATCGTGATGCTGGAGAACATCTCGCGACACCTGGAGGAGGGCGACACGCCACTGCAAGCCGCACTCAAAGGCGCGCGGCAGATCGGTTTTACCCTGATCTCACTGACGATTTCGCTGATCGCCGTGTTGATTCCATTGTTGTTCATGGCTGATGTAGTCGGTCGGCTGTTCCGTGAGTTTGCGATCACCCTGGCGGTGGCGATCCTGATTTCCCTCGTGGTGTCCCTGACTCTCACGCCGATGATGTGCGCCAGGTTGCTCAAGCGTGAGCCCAAGGCAGAGGAACAGGGCCGTTTTTATCGCGCCAGTGGGGCCTGGATCGATTGGATGATTGCGGCCTACGGACGTAAGTTGCGCTGGGTGCTCAAGCATCAACCGCTGACCTTGCTGGTGGCCATTGCCACCCTGGGCCTGACGGTGTTCCTGTACATGATCGTGCCTAAAGGCTTTTTCCCGGTGCAGGACACGGGGGTGATTCAGGGCATTTCCGAAGCGCCGCAATCGGTGTCCTTCGCCGCCATGAGCGAGCGGCAACAGTCGTTGGCGAAAATCATCCTGCAAGATCCGGCGGTGGCGAGCCTGTCTTCCTATATCGGCGTGGACGGTGATAACGCGACACTCAACAGCGGACGCTTGTTGATCAACCTCAAGCCTCACAGCGAACGCGACCTGAGCGCCACGCAAATCATTCAACGTTTGCAACCGCAACTCGACACGCTGTCGGGCATCCGTTTGTTCATGCAGCCGGTGCAGGACCTGACCGTCGAAGATCGGGTCAGCCGTACCCAGTATCAATTCAGTCTGTCGTCGCCGGACTCCGATCTGTTGGCCGAGTGGAGCGGCAAGCTGTCTCAGGCCTTGAGTAAACGAGCAGAATTGACCGATGTCGCCAGCGATTTGCAAGACAAGGGTTTGCAGGTCTATTTGTTGATCGACCGTGACGCTGCCAGCCGCCTCGGTGTCAGCGTGGCGAACATCACCGATGCGCTCTACGACGCCTTCGGTCAGCGCCAGATTTCCACCATTTACACCCAGGCCAGCCAATACCGTGTGGTGTTGCAGGCGGTTTCCGGCAGCGATCTCGGGCCGCAGGCTCTGGATCAGATTCACGTCAAGACCACTTCCGGTACTCAGGTCAAACTGTCGAGTCTGGCACGGGTCGAACAGCGCCAGGCGCAGTTGGCCATCGCCCACATCGGTCAATTCCCGTCGGTCATGATGTCGTTCAACCTGGCCCCGGGCGTGGCATTGGGCAGCGCGGTGGAAGTGATCAATCAGGTGCAGAAAGACATTGGCATGCCGATCGGCGTGCAGACTCAATTCCAGGGTGCAGCCCAGGCGTTCGAGGCGTCATTGTCGAGCACCTTGCTGCTGATTCTGGCCGCAGTGGTGACGATGTATATCGTGCTTGGCGTGCTGTACGAGAGCTACATTCATCCCATCACCATTCTCTCGACATTGCCGTCTGCTGCAGTCGGCGCGCTGCTGGCGCTGCTGATCAGTGGCAATGACCTGGGAATGATCGCGATCATCGGCATCATTTTGTTGATCGGTATCGTCAAGAAGAACGCGATCATGATGATCGACTTCGCGCTGGACGCGGAGCGCAATCGGGGCGTCGATCCGGAAACGGCGATTTACGAAGCGGCGCTGCTGCGCTTTCGGCCGATCCTGATGACCACCATGGCCGCACTGTTCGGTGCCGTGCCGTTAATGCTCGCCAGTGGTTCCGGCGCTGAATTGCGTCAGCCGCTGGGCTTGGTGATGGTCGGCGGTCTTATGCTCAGTCAGGTACTGACGCTGTTTACCACGCCGGTGATCTATCTGTATTTCGACCGTCTGGCTCGGCGATGGGGGCACACACCGAGTGCGCCCGCGAGCCTGGAGCAGGCCGACGTATGAACCTGTCAGGGCCCTTCATCCGTCGGCCGGTTGCAACCATGCTCCTGAGCCTGGCGATCATCTTGCTGGGCGGTGTCAGCTTCGGTCTGCTGCCGGTGTCGCCCCTGCCGAACATGGACTTCCCGGTGATTGTGGTCTCGGCCAGCTTGCCGGGCGCCAGCCCCGAGGTCATGGCCTCCACCGTGGCGACGCCACTGGAGCGCTCCCTGGGCACGATTGCCGGGATCAGCACCATGAGCAGCCGTTCGAGCCAGGGTTCGACCCGGGTGATTCTGCAGTTCGACCTGGATCGAGACATCAACGGTGCAGCGCGGGAAGTGCAGGCGGCGATCAATGCCTCGCGCAATCTGCTGCCCAGTGGTATGCGCAGCATGCCCACCTACAAAAAGGTCAACCCGTCCCAGGCACCGATCATGGTCCTGTCGCTGACGTCCGACGTGCTGGAGAAGGGCCAGCTGTACGACCTGGCGTCGACGATCCTCTCGCAAAGCCTGTCTCAGGTGAACGGCGTCGGCGAAGTGCAGATCGGCGGCAGCTCGCTGCCTGCCGTACGGGTCGAACTCGAGCCGCAACTACTCAATCAGTATGGTGTGTCGCTGGATGAAGTCCGCACTACGATTGCCAATGCCAACGTGCGCAAACCTAAAGGGTCGGTGGAGGACGCCGACCACAACTGGCAGGTGCAGGCGAACGACCAGCTGGAAAAAGCCAAGGATTACGAACCGCTGATCATCCGCTATCAGGACGGTGCGGCCCTGCGCCTGAGTCACGTGGCGAAAGTCAGTGACGCAGTGGAGGACCGCTATAACGCCGGTTTTTTCAACGACAAGCAGGCGGTGTTGTTGGTCATCAACCGTCAGGCCGGTGCCAACATCATCGAGACCGTGGCGCAGATCAAGGCGCAATTACCGGCCTTGCAGGCAGTGCTGCCAGCCAGCGTCAATCTGGACCTGGCCATGGACCGCTCACCAGTGATCAAGGCGACCTTGCACGAAGCAGAAATGACGCTGTTAATCGCCGTGACTCTGGTGATCCTGGTGGTGTTCTTTTTCCTTGGCAACTTCCGCGCTTCGTTGATCCCGACGCTGGCGGTCCCGGTGTCGCTGGTGGGTACGTTTGCCGTCATGTACTTGTCCGGTTTTTCCCTGAACAACTTGTCGCTGATGGCGTTGATCCTCGCCACTGGCCTGGTGGTGGACGATGCTATCGTAGTGCTGGAGAACATATCCCGGCACATCGACAAAGGCGTGCCGCCGATGCAGGCCGCGTACCTGGGCGCCAAGGAAGTAGGCTTCACCTTGCTGTCGATGAACGTATCGCTGGTGGCGGTCTTCCTGTCGATCCTGTTTATGGGCGGTATTATTGCCAGCCTGTTCCGCGAGTTTTCCATCACGTTGGCGGTATCGATTGTCGTCTCGCTCGTGGTGTCCCTGACCCTGACCCCGATGTTGTGCGCCCGCTGGCTCAAACCCCATGATCCGGATCGGGAAAATTCGTTGCAACGCTGGAGTCGTCGACTCAACGAGCGGATGGTCGCGGGCTACGACCGCAGCCTTGGCTGGGCGTTGCGTCATCGAAGATTGACCCTGTTGAGCCTGCTGCTGACCATCGGCGTCAACATCGCGCTGTATGTGGTAGTGCCCAAGACGTT
The DNA here is from genome assembly GCF_034353875.1 of Pseudomonas sp. MH9.2. NCBI lineage: Bacteria > Pseudomonadati > Pseudomonadota > Gammaproteobacteria > Pseudomonadales > Pseudomonadaceae > Pseudomonas > Pseudomonas sp. MH9.2. Next base: position 609,641 of record NZ_CP133784.1, on the reverse strand, counting down.
CATGCCGCAACAGGACACCGGTCAACTGATCGGCTTTATCCGGGGCGACAACGGCCTTTCGTTTTCAGTGATGCAGCCCAAGATGGAAATTTACCGCAAGGCTGTGCTGGCTGATCCCGCCGTCGACAGCGTAGCCGGCTTTATTGGCGGCAACGGTGGCTCCAACAATGCCACGATGATTGTGCGGCTCAAGCCCATCAAGGAACGCAATATTGCCGCCGATAAAGTCATTGAGCGTTTGCGTAAAAATATGCCGCAAGTTCCCGGTGGCCGTTTGTTTCTGATGGCCGATCAAGACCTGCAATTCGGCGGTGGACGCGAGCAGACCACCTCGCAATACCAATACATCCTGCAAAGCGGCGATTTGACCAGTCTGCGTCTCTGGTACCCGAAAGTGCTGGCGGCGCTCAAGTCATTGCCGGAACTGACCGCTATCGATGGGCGTGAAGGTCGTGGCGCGCAACAAGTTACCCTGCAAGTGGACCGTGATACCGCCAAACGACTGGGCGTTGACATGAACATGGTCACGGCAGTGCTGAATAACGCTTACAGTCAGCGGCAGGTTTCCACCATCTATGACAGCCTCAACCAGTATCAGGTGGTGATGGAGGTCAACCCGAAATACGCTCAGGACCCGGTCACACTTGAGCAGGTTCAGGTGATCACGGCCGCAGGCGAGCGCATTCCGTTGTCGAGTTTCACCCATTACGAACGCAGCCTGGAAAATGACCGGGTGACCCATGACGGTCAGTTCGCTTCCGAAGATATTTCCTTCGACCTGGCGGAGGGCGTGACGCTTGAACAAGCCTCTACTGCCATTGAGCACGCCGTGGCCAAAGTGGGTTTGCCCACCGATGTCATCGCCAAAATGGCGGGGACAGCCGACACGTTCGCCGCCGCCCAGAAAAGCCAGCCGTGGATGATTCTGGGAGCGCTGGTGGTGGTGTATCTGGTGCTTGGGATCCTCTATGAAAGCTACATTCACCCGCTGACCATTCTCTCGACCTTGCCATCGGCGGGGGTCGGCGCGTTGCTGTCGATCTATCTGCTGGGTGGCCAGTTCAGCCTGATCTCGTTGCTCGGGCTGTTTCTGTTGATCGGGGTGGTGAAGAAAAACGCCATTCTGATGATCGACCTCGCGCTGCAATTGGAACGTGAGTCCGGGATGACGCCACTGGAGTCAATCCGCAGCGCGTGCCTGCAACGTCTACGACCGATATTGATGACGACGCTGGCCGCTATTCTTGGCGCCTTGCCCTTGCTGCTGAGCAGTGCCGAAGGGGCGGAGATGCGTCACCCGCTGGGGTTGACGATTATCGGCGGCCTGATTTTTAGCCAGATCCTGACCCTGTACACCACCCCCGTTGTTTACCTCTATCTCGACCGTTTGCGCCGTCGCGTCAACCAATGGCGTGGCGTGCGCACCGATGCTGCTTTGGAAACTCCGCTATGACCGACCGCCTGCAAATCAAACCCGTTTTACAGCGGCCTGTGCGTTGGCTCGGTCTGGGGCTTTGTGCCGTGTTCCTGAGTGCCTGCGCGGTCGGTCCTGACTATAAAAAGCCGGAAATGACCACGCCCGCGCAGTTCAAACAAGCCGAAGGCTGGCGTCAGGCTGCGCCCAGCGATGCGCTGGCCCGGGGCGCTTGGTGGGAGTTGTATGGCGATGCACAACTCAACGGACTGGTGGAAAAACTCAACAGCTCAAACCAGACCGTCGCTCAGTTTGAAGCGCAGTACCGGCAGGCCAAGGCCTTGGTGCGCAGTGCTCGCGGTGCGTTCTTTCCGACGCTTGATCTCAGTGCGAGTAAGAATCGCTCCAGTCAGGGGACCGGAAGCAGCAGTTCGAGCCTGACCAGTTCCAGCAGTGGTATCCGCGACACTTACAGCACTCAGCTGGGTGTCAGTTGGGAGGCCGATGTCTGGGGCAAGCTGCGTCGTGGTCTGGAGGCCGACAAGGCCAGCGCTCAGGCCAGCCTTGCCGATCTGGCGTCGATGCAGCTGAGTTTGCAGTCGGAATTGGTGCAGAACTACCTGCAACTGCGGGTGATCGACGAACAAAAACGCCTTCTCGAATCGACGGTCGACGCTTACCAGCGCTCGCTGACCATGACGCAGAACCAGTACCGTGCCGGTATCTCCGGCAAAGATGCGGTGGCGCAGGCGCAGACCCAGCTAAAAACCACCCAGGCTGATTTGATCGATTTGATCTGGCAGCGTGCTCAGTTCGAGAACGCAATCGCCGTGCTGATGGGCCAAGCCCCGGCGGACTTCAATCTGGCGGCCACGACCGTCATTCCTGCGTTGCCGCAGATCCCGCTGGAGTTGCCTTCGCAGTTGCTCGAACGTCGCCCGGACATCGCTGCGGCCGAACGCTCAGTAATGGCGGCCAACGCCAATATCGGTGTCGCCAAAGCCGCGTACTACCCCGACCTCACGTTGAGTATGAAGGGCGGTTATAGCAGCTCCACGTTCACTAACTGGATCAGCTTGCCGAACCGTTTCTGGTCTGTCGGACCGCAACTGGCGATGACCCTGTTCGATGGCGGCCAACGCTCGGCGGAAGTCGATCGCACTGAAGCGGTTTACGACCAGACCGTAGCCCAATACCGTCAAACCGTGTTGAACGGTTTTCAGGAAGTGGAAAATCATCTGGTGCAGCTCAAGGTCTACGAAGATGAGGCTGGCGTGCGCACCGAGGCCTTGATGTCGGCGCGTGAGTCCTTGCGCTTGACCAACAACCAATATAAAGCCGGCCTTATCGCTTATCTGGATGTGGTCAACGTGCAAACCACTGCCCTAAGTAACGAACGAAGCGTGCTGACCCTGCTGCAAAGTCGGCTGATCGCCAGTGTGCAACTGATCGCGGCGTTGGGTGGTGGCTGGAATGCCGAGAGCGGATTGAATATTCAAGAGTGATCGACATAATGCACCAGAGCTGGCGCTATTGCAGGCAGCTCGCTCCTACACTGGATCCAGGCTGTAACGGGCACGAAAAAAACAATTAAACAAACTGCGATTTTTTGTACAAGTTGAGTACAATTCTCGGCCTTTCAGCAGCATGAATGCTCATCATCTGCCACGGTCACGAGAACGCTCATGCTTATTGGCAGTTACACACCCTCGCTGGTTCTGATCTCGATTTTCGTCGCAATCCTGGCGTCTTATACGGCGCTGGACCTTGCAGGGCGTATTGTCACGGCCAAGGGCCGCGCGGTTTATCTATGGATGGGTGGCGGGGCGTTGGCGATGGGCATTGGCGTCTGGTCCATGCATTTCATCGGGATGCTTGCGTTCCATCTGCCAGTCGAACTCGGCTACGACTTGCCGATTACCTTGCTGTCGCTGGCACTCGGTATTTTGTCCTGCGGTTTTGCCCTGTGGCTGGTCAGCCAACCGCAACTGCCAGCCCTGCAACTGAGCTTTGGCGCGCTGGTCATGGGCGCCGGAATCAGCGCCATGCACTATTGCGGCATGGCGGCGTTGCGGATGCAGCCGGGCATTGAATACGCCCCCTCGTTGTTTGTGGGTTCCCTGGTGATCGCGGTCAGTGCTTCAGCGGCAGCATTATGGATTACCTTTCGACTGCGTCGGCAAACGCCCTATGTGCGCTTGGCTAGAGGCGGGGCCGCAGTATTCATGGGCATGGCCATTGTCGGCATGCATTACACCGGTATGGCGGCGGCAGGTTTTGCCGATGGCAGTTTCTGTGGTGCGGTCGGCAGTGGGTTGCGGGTTGATGGCCTGGACACGCTCGTGCTGGTCACCAGCCTTGCGGTTCTGACGATTGCCTTGCTGACGTCGATCCTTGATGCTCGCATGGAGGATCGCACTGCCGAGCTGTCCAACTCGCTGAGCGTGGCCAATCGAGAATTGACCCAACTGGCTCTGCACGACACGCTGACCGGCCTGCCCAATCGGGTGTTGCTGGCGGACCGTATCGAACACGCCATGGGCAAGGTCGACGAGCATGGCGGCTGTTTTGCACTGATGTTCATGGACCTGGATGGATTCAAACCCGTCAACGATGCGTTTGGTCACCATATGGGCGACTTGTTGTTGCGCCAGGTCGCGCTGCGGCTGCGGGAAGACCTGCACGGCAAAAATACCCTGGCACGTATCGGTGGTGATGAGTTTGTCCTGCTGGTCGAACTGAGCGAGACAGAAGACGCGTCGAGCGTCGCAGCTCGTCAGGTGGCTTTGATCGCCCAGCCCTTTATGGTCACCGATCATAGTTTGCAAGTCTCCGCCAGCATTGGCATAGCCCTGTACCCCGGCAATGGCCAGACCCAGCATGAGCTGCTGATGAACGCCGACGCCGCGATGTACCACGCCAAAGGTGCGGGGAAAAACGGCTACTGTTTTTTCGATGCGTCGATGAACACCAATGCGCGCAACCAGTTGCAACTGTTGCAGGACTTGCGTCGGGCGCTCAAACAAGAGCAGTTTTGCTTGCATTACCAACCAAAATTCGATGCCGGTAGTGGCCTGCCATTAGGCGCGGAGGCCTTGCTGCGCTGGCACCATCCACAGCTGGGTTTGCTGCTGCCGGACACGTTCATTGGGCTTGCGGAAAAGACCGGGTTGATTATTCCGATTGGTGAATGGGTGCTCAACGAAGCCTGCCGGCAAATGCGCGTCTGGCATGAGCAGGGCTACAGCCACTGGCGGATTGCGGTGAACCTCTCGGCGTTGCAGTTCTGCCACAACGATTTGGTCACCAGCGTCGCCAGGGCCTTGGCGCTGCACCGTCTGCCAGCGAACAGCCTGACCCTGGAAATTACCGAAACCACCGCCATGAGTGACGCTGACGTCAGCATGACCGTGTTGCAGCAACTGTCAGATATGGGCGTGGACCTGTCCATCGACGACTTCGGTACCGGCTATTCCAGCCTGATGTACCTCAAACGCCTGCCCGCTAACGAGCTGAAGATCGACCGGGGCTTTGTTCGCGACCTGGAGCACGACAGCGACGACGCGGCGATCGTCTCGGCAATCGTCGCCCTGGGCCAGGCGCTTGGATTACGCATCGTCGCCGAGGGCGTTGAAACCGATAAGCAGCAAAACTTCCTGACCGAACTCGGCTGCAACTCCCTGCAGGGTTTTCTTTTAGGTCATCCGTTGCCGGCGGAACGCTTTATGGCGGATATCAGTCGTGCGAAGCGGAAAGAGGAGGTTAAGCGCGTGCTTGATGAAGCGTGATCTGTGTCGGATCATGGCTTTCTCTCGCCCCAAGCCTGCGCTAGGCTGACCACCATTAGCGATTGATCGGAAGCTCACCCATGGAAAAAGTTCTTCTCATCACCGGCAGCTCTCGTGGCATCGGGGCTGCAACTGCTTTGCTTGCCGCAGAGCAGGGGTATCGTATTTGCATCAATTATCTGTCCGACCATCAAGCGGCCGAGCGGGTGTGCGCACACATTCGCAAACTCGGGGCGCAGGTGATGGCAGTGCAGGCAGATGTCAGCGATGAAGATGAAATTATCGGATTGTTCGCCCGGATCGACGCGGAGTTGGGGCCTGTGACGGCGCTGGTCAACAATGCGGGCACCGTCGCGGAGGCCTCCCGGGTCGAAGAGATGTCCGAGTTCCGCATGCTCCGAATGATGAAAACCAACGTGGTCGGACCGATGCTGTGCGCCAAGCACGCCTTGCTGCGTATGTCGCCACGTCATGGTGGCAAAGGTGGCAGCATCGTCAACGTTTCTTCGGTCGCGGCCCGGCTTGGGGCTTCCGGGGAATACGTCGACTATGCCGCCTCCAAAGGCGCGCTGGATACGTTTACCCTAGGCCTGGCGCGGGAAGTGGCGGGTGAAGGGATTCGGGTCAACGCGGTGCGACCGGGCTATATCTTTACCGATTTCCATGCCTTGAGCGGCGATCCACATAGGGTCAGCAAACTCGAACCCGGCATTCCCATGGGGCGCGGTGGCTGTGCGGAGGAAGTGGCCGAGGCGATCATCTGGCTGCTATCGGCAAAAGCCAGTTACGCCACCGGGACGTTTATTGATCTGGGGGGCGGTCGATAGCGTCGCGTGGTGCTTGGCGGGCGTTGTCAGAACGAGCGAATAATCCGGCCCAAGGTCTCCATGGCCTGTTCCGACGCATCATCCCACGGGCTACCGTAGTTGAGGCGGATGCAGTTACGAAAGCGCTGGGTCGGGGAAAATATCGGCCCGGGCGCGATGCTGATGCCTTGGGCCAGGGCCATCTGGAACAGCTTCAGGGAGTCCATGTGTTCGGGTAGCTCCAGCCACAGGAAATACCCGCCTGCGGGCTGGCTGACCCGCGTCTGCGCGGGGAAGTGGCGGGCGATGGCACTGAGCATGGCGCTTTGTTGTTCTTCCAGGGCGTAGCGCAGTTTGCGCAGATGCCGGTCATAGCCACCATGCTGCAGATAATCGGCGATAGCCGCCTGAGCGGGCATCGACGCGCACAGCGATGTCATCAGTTTCAGTCGCTCGATTTTCTGCGCATAACGTCCCGCGGCAACCCACCCGATTCGGTAACCCGGCGCCAGGCTTTTAGCAAACGAGCCGCAATGCATTACCAGCCCTTCAGTGTCGAAGGCTTTCGCCGGCTTCGGCGCTTGCGGGCTGTAATACAGTTCGGCGTAGACGTCATCTTCAATCAACGGAACCTGGTGCTGGCGCAGCAATTCCACTAACTCGCGTTTCTTGGCTTCGGGCATGGAGGCGCCCATCGGGTTCTGAAAGTTGGTCATGCACCAGCACGCTTTGATCGGGTGGCGCTCGAGGGTTTGTGCGAGCACGCCCAGATCGATGCCATCGCGTGGGTGCACCGGAATTTCCACGGCTTTGAGCTTCAGGCGTTCCAGCACTTGCAGGCAGGCATAGAACGCCGGGGCTTCTATCGCGACCAGATCCCCCGGCTCAGTGACCGCTTGCAGGCACAGATTCAGGGCTTCCAGCGCGCCGTTGGTGATCAGCAGTTCCTCTATGGGCAGCATCAGGCCGCCGACCATGTACCGTAACGCTATCTGCCTGCGCAGTTGCGGGTTGCCCGGTGACATGTCGGTGACCACCATGCGCGGGTCCATCTGCCGGCTCGCGCTGGCCAGCGAGCGTGCCAGCCGTTGCAGTGGAAACAGCGTAGGGCTTGGGAATGCCGAGCCAAACGGCACGGTCTGCGGATCTTTGATCGAGTCGAGTACCGAGAACACCAACTCGCTGACATCCACCTCAGTGGACTCACTGGCCTGTGTGCTGATCACCGGCTCGGAAAACTGCCGTAGCGCATTATTGTTGACGAAGTAACCGGAGCGCGGCCGCGCCCGGATCAGTCCGCGTCGCTCCAGCAGGTAATAGGCCTGGAACACCGTCGAGGGGCTGACCCCATACGTCTGGCTGGCATAACGCACCGAGGGCACGCGCTGGCCGGGGCCGAGCACCCCGGAGCGAATCAGTTCAGCGATATCGTCTGCAAACTTTTCATAACGTTTCATCGGTTCTCGCTGACTGGCGGTCTGACGGGGAAGTGAGGCAGGCACCACTTTAAAGGGATCAGCGATTGAGCGGGGCGACAAACCGGCTTTTTGCCAGGCTGCGTACGTTCGCATCATCGCTGTCCACCACTTCAAAACTGATGCTTTGCGAACTGCTGCTTGGGTGTTCGGCGATCATTGTCACGGACACTGGAAAATCGAAGATTTCCCCCGCAGCGAGGCTGACCTCGGTTTTACCCTGCAGCTGGAAGTCGTCCCCATCGACAAGCGCCAGATGATACTGCTGACGCTGCTGGGTTTTGTTGATGATTTTCAGGCTGTAGATGTTTTCGATCTGGCCTTGGCTGTTTTCCCGGAACAGGCCCCGGTCCTTGCTGACATCCAGCGACACCATCGGCCGCTCGACCAGCGCCAGCACCAGCGCGCCGATCATCACCAGCAATACGGCGCAGTAGCCGATCAAGCGTGGCCGCAGCAGACGGGTTTGACCGCCTTGCAATACGGCTTCCGAGGTGTAACTCACCAGACCACGGGCATAGCCCATTTTGTCCATGATCGAGTCACACGCATCGATACACGCGGCGCAGCCAATGCATTCCATCTGCAAGCCGTCACGGATGTCGATACCGGTCGGGCACACCTGCACACACATCTGGCAATCGATACAGTCACCCAGACCCACTGACGCTGGATCGACCTCACGTTTACGCGGGCCACGGTTTTCACCGCGAGCGGCGTCGTAGGAAACGGTGAGGGTGTCTTTGTCGAACATCACGCTTTGAAAGCGCGCATAGGGGCACATGTGCATGCAGACTGCTTCACGCAGCCAGCCAGCATTGATATAGGTCGCACCCGCGAAAAACAGGACCCAGAACAGACTGACGCCACTCAACTGCAAGGTCAGCAGCTCATTGGCCAGCGGTCGAATCGGGGTGAAATAGCCGACGAAGGTCAGACCGGTCAATACGCTGATCGCCAGCCACAGACTGTGCTTGGCCGAGCGCCGCAGCAGTTTTTTCATGCCCCAGGGCGCGGCCTGAAGTTTGATCCGCTGATTACGCTCACCCTCGGTGAGCTTCTCGCACCACATGAAAATCCAGGTCCAGGAACTCTGCGGGCAGGTGTATCCGCACCAGACTCTTCCTGCGAACACCGTGATGGCGAACAAGCCAAAGGCACAAATGATCAGCAATGCCGACAGCAGAATGAAGTCTTGCGGCCAGAACGTCGCGCCGAAGATATGAAATTTACTGTCGGCCAAATCCCAAAGGACAGCCTGGCGTCCGCCCCAATCGAGCCAGACGGTGCCGAAGAACAGCAGGAATAGAAACCCCGCGCCACTAACACGTAAATTACGGAACAGCCCGGTAAAACTGCGGGTATGAATCAAATGATCACTGGACTTGACCTTCACGTTTGCTCTGGAAGGTTCGACGCGTTCAATGATCTGGACAGGAATTCTTTCGCTCATGGTCGGATGCTCATCAGCCCGTATCAGGCGGCTGAACTATGGCCGAGCATCTGGTTGCATAACAGACTCAGGTATTTGAATAAAAAGCGGATCAGATTGGAGGCTTGCCCAGGCTTTGGCACGGGCAATGCAGTGTCGTATTTCGTGGAGTCAGGTGTTTCCGCAGGGAAGGGGCTACTGATCCTCGTCCCGAATGCCAATTACTCCCGGACTGTTCCAGCGTTTGACAGGTTGTACCTTGGGGCTGTGCAAATCACTCGGGCTATTGCCAAAGCCCGGTCTAAGCTGTCACTCGCGGCTAAACCGTTTTGAACTTTTCCCACCTGGATGGGCTCGGAAACTAGGCGGGCCGATCCGGTGTGCCGTCGCTGGCAGTCGGCTGCTGAACACCTGTTTTGTTCAATGCTGGGTGTAAACATACAGTTCCTAAATGCACGGATTCTGCTGAAGAGCGTCTTTAAATGGGCGTGAGGAGTGATGCTCGATGAATGTGACCGCTGATCAGCCCTACGGCCCGGATTCTTTGGCCAGTGACGTTCCACACCCGACCCGACCTCTGTCTTTGACCCAGGCCCTGCAATTACCGCGGATCGTGATCGAAAACACGATGCCAGTGATTGAGGGGGGGTTATTTGCGGTAAAGGCAATCATCGGGCAACCGGTGAGTGTGACCAGCAAAGTATTCGCCGATGGGCACGACAAGCTGTCGGTGTTGATTCGTTGGCGTGCAGCCGATGAAGAGCACTGGCACAGTACTCACATGCAAGAGCTGGTCAATGACAGCTGGGAAGGCGAATTCACCCCGACGTCAGTCGCCCTTTACGTCTTCAGGCTCGAGGCCTGGATCGATCAGTTCGCCAGCTATCGCTATGAGTTGCGAAAAAAGCATGGCGCTGGGGTGCCGATCCATCTGGAGTTGGAGGAGGGTCGCGTTCATTTAGTCCAGGCCGCTGAACGCAGCCAGGTCGAACTGCGACAGCAAATCAGTGCAGTGATCGAGCGGTTTGGGCAGAGCGAGCCCGCGGCCCAGGTCGCGTTGCTGCTGCACAGTGAAACGGCGGCGCTGATGGCCCAGGCCGAGAATCATGCCTACCTGAGCCGTAGCGTCGAATTCCCGCTGGATGTGGAGCGTGAACGGGCGCAGTTCGCCAGTTGGTATGAGTTGTTTCCGCGTTCGGTGACTGAAGATCCGACGCGCCACGGCACCTTCAATGACGTGCTGTTTCGTCTACCGATGATTCGAGACATGGGTTTCGATGTGCTGTATTTTCCGCCGATCCATCCTATCGGCCGCGCCCATCGCAAGGGGCCGAATAACTCGCTGCAAGCGGGGCCTGATGACCCGGGTAGCCCTTACGCCATCGGCAGCGCCGACGGTGGGCATGACGCGATTCACTCGGAACTGGGTAGCCGCGAGGACTTTCGCAATCTGGTGAAGACCGCTGCTGAGTATGGGCTTGAGGTTGCTCTGGATTTTGCCATCCAGTGCTCGCAGGATCATCCGTGGCTCAAGGAGCATCCGGGCTGGTTCTCCTGGCGCCCGGACGGCAGCATCCGTTACGCGGAAAACCCGCCGAAGAAATACCAGGACATCGTCAACGTCGACTTCTATGCCCCCGACGCGATCCCCAGTTTGTGGCTGGAGTTGCGTGACATCGTCCTGGGCTGGGTCGAGGAGGGCGTAAAAATCTTCCGCGTCGATAATCCGCACACCAAACCGCTGCCTTTCTGGCAGTGGATGATTGCGGATATTCGCAGCCAGTACCCTGAGGTGATGTTCCTCGCAGAAGCGTTCACCAAGCCAGCGATGATGGCGCGGCTGGGCAAGGTCGGGTATTCCCAGAGCTATACGTATTTCACCTGGCGCAACACCAAGTCCGAGTTGGCGGAGTATTTCACCCAGCTGAATCAGTTGCCGTGGCGAGATTGCTACCGGCCGAACTTCTTCGTGAACACGCCCGATATCAACCCGTTCTTCCTGCATGAGTCCGGCCGCGCAGGCTTCTTGATTCGTGCGGTGCTGGCAGCCATGGGCTCGGGCCTGTGGGGCATGTATTCCGGGTTTGAGTTATGCGAGGCAGCGCCGGTGCCTGGCAAGGAAGAGTACTTGGACTCGGAGAAATATCAGCTGCGGCCACGGGATTACAACGCGCCGGGCAACATCATTGCCGAAATTGCTCAACTCAATCGTATTCGTCGACAGAACCCTGCGCTGCAAACGCACTTGGGCCTGAAAATCTACAACGCCTGGAATGACAATATTTTGTATTTCGGCAAACGCAGCGCCGATGGCAGCAACTTTGTTCTGGTGGCTGTCAGCCTCGACCCGGTCAACGCCCAGGAAGCGCATTTTGAATTGCCGTTGTGGGAAATGGGTCTGCCTGACGACGTGGCAACTGCGGGTGAAGACCTGATGACGGGCCATCGCTGGACCTGGTATGGCAAAACGCAGTGGATGCGTATCGAGCCTTGGCATCAACCTTTCGGCATCTGGCGTATTCAGACCACGGATTAAAAGGAATCAACGATGGCAAAGAAACCCAGGCATGCAGCCTTCATCAATGACCCGCTGTGGTACAAGGACGCGGTCATTTATCAGGTTCATGTAAAGTCATTTTTTGATTCAAATAACGATGGGATCGGCGATTTCCCCGGCCTGATCGCCAAACTCGACTACATCGCCGAGCTTGGGGTCAATACTGTCTGGCTGCTGCCATTCTACCCCTCGCCACGGCGTGATGATGGCTATGACATTGCCGATTATCGAGGCGTACATGCCGATTACGGCACAATGGCCGATGCCAAGAAGTTTATCGCTGAGGCCCATGACCGTGGTCTGCGGGTGATCACTGAATTGGTCATTAATCACACCTCGGACCAGCACCCATGGTTCCAGAAAGCCCGTGCGGCCAAGCGTGGCTCCAAGGCACGGGATTTTTACGTGTGGTCGGACAGTGATCAGAAGTACGACGGCACCCGAATCATTTTTCTCGACACCGAAAAGTCCAACTGGACCTGGGACCCGGTTGCCGGCCAATACTTCTGGCACCGTTTTTATGCCCACCAGCCAGACCTCAACTTCGACAATCCGCATGTGATGGATGCGGTACTGCAAGTGATGCGCTACTGGCTGGACATGGGCATCGACGGCCTGCGCCTGGATGCGATCCCGTATCTGATCGAGCGCGACGGGACTAATAACGAAAACCTGCCCGAGACCCATAAGCTACTCAAGCGGATCCGTGCTGAAATCGACGCCAACTACCCTGACCGCATGCTGCTGGCCGAAGCCAATCAATGGCCGGAAGACACGCAGCTGTACTTCGGTGATACAAAAGGCAATGACGGCGATGAGTGCCACATGGCATTCCACTTCCCGCTGATGCCGCGTATGTACATGGCCGTGGCACAGGAAGACCGCTTTCCGATTACCGACATTCTGCGCCAGACGCCCGAAATTCCTGCGAACTGTCAGTGGGCAATTTTCCTGCGCAATCACGATGAGCTGACCCTGGAAATGGTCACTGATCGCGAGCGTGATTACTTGTGGAATTACTACGCCGCCGACCGCCGGGCCCGGATCAATCTGGGCATCCGTCGGCGTCTGGCGCCGTTGGTACAGCGTGATCGACGTCGCGTCGAGTTACTCAACAGCATGCTGCTGTCGATGCCCGGCACGCCGACGTTGTATTACGGTGACGAAATCGGCATGGGCGATAACATTTATCTGGGCGACCGCGATGGCGTGCGCACGCCGATGCAATGGTCCATTGACCGCAACGGCGGCTTTTCCCGTGCTGACCCGGCAAGCCTGGTGCTGCCGCCGATCATGGACCCGCTGTACGGGTATCAATCGGTCAATGTCGAGACCCAGAACAACGACCCGCATTCGCTGCTGAATTGGAATCGACGGATGTTGACGGTGCGTAAGCAGCAGAAAGCATTCGGCCGGGGCACCTTGAAAATGCTGTCGCCCACCAATCGGCGAATTCTGGCCTACACCCGTGAGTACACAGGGCCGGACGGCAAGACCGAAATCATTCTGTGTGTGGCTAACGTCTCCAGCGCGGCTCAGGCGGCGGAACTTGAGCTGTCGCCGTTTGCTGGCATGGTTCCGGTTGAGATGCTCGGTGGCAGCGCATTCCCACCTGTCGGCCAGCTTCCGTACCTGCTGACGTTGCCACCCTATGGCTTTTATTGGTTCCTGCTGGCGGCGGAAAACCAAATGCCGAGCTGGCATGTTGAACCAGTGAAAAGCATGCCGGACTTCCCGACCCTGGTGTTGAAAAAACGCCTCGAAGAACTACTGGACGAGCCGTTGCGCAGCACCATGGAGAAGACGTCGTTGACGCTTTATCTGCCTAAGCGCCGTTGGTTTGCGGGTAAGGACAAAGCCATCGATCAGGTGAGCATTATTTACGCAGTGCGCTTTGGCGACGCACAGCATCCGGTGTTATTGAGTGAAATTGAAGTCACTGCGGGCGATCATCAAGGTCGCTACCAACTGCCTTTCGGTCTATTGGCCGAAGATGACATCAGCAGCGCATTGCCTCAGCAGTTAGCGCTGGCTCGCGTACGGCGCGGCCGTCAAGTCGGCCTGATTACGGACGCTTTTACGCTGGAGACGTTCATTCGCGCGGTCATCCAGGGCATGCAGGCCAGGACGGTTCTGCCGTGCAGCGAAGGCGAGTTGCGCTTTGAGCACACCACAGCAATGGACAGCTTGGGGTTGCACAACGAATCCGAAGTACGTTACCTCTCGGCTGAGCAGTCGAATAGCTCCGTGGTGGTCGGTGGCAGCCTTGTCCTGAAAATGATCCGTCGTGTCAGTGCGGGCACTCACCCGGAACTGGAAATGGGCGCGTACCTGACTGCAGCCGGCTTTGGGTATATATCACCGCTGCTGGGTTCGGTCGTGCGTATCGATAAACAAGGGCAAAGCAATTTACTGATGATTGCTCAGGGTTATCTGAGCAATCAGGGTGATGCCTGGGAGTGGACCCAGAACAACCTTGAGCGGGCGGTGCGTGATGAGTTGTCCTACGGCCGTTCTGAGCAGGAACAGCATTACAACGCCTTGTTGGAACTCTCGGATTTCGCTGCCTTGTTGGGGCAACGTCTTGGCGAGATGCACCAAATACTGGCAGCGCCGACCGATAATCCGGATTTCGCCGCCGAACCCACCGGTGTCAAAGACAGTCAGCAATTGGGTAGCAGCGTGGTGGCTCAACTGGAGCGTGCCTTGCAGTTGCTCGAACAACACGCAGTCAGTCTTGAACCGGTCGACCAAGCCCTGGTCACTGAGCTGCTGAGCAAGCGCAAGCAGGTGATGGCTTACATTCAGGCGCTGGCAAAACGTTCTGTGGGCGGCCTGCGTCTGCGCGTGCACGGTGATTTACACTTGGGGCAGGTACTGGTGGTAAAAGGTGATGCCTATTTGATTGACTTTGAGGGCGAACCCGCGCGTTCATTGACTGAGCGCCGAGCCAAATACAGTCCGTTCAAGGATGTCAGTGGTGTGTTGCGGTCATTCGATTACGCGGCGGCCATGGCGGTGCGCAATGCGCGAAGCGTGGACACCTCGGCTGAAGCCGCGACCGCTCGAGAACGCGTGGCGCAAACCTATTTGACCCAGGCTCGTCAGGCCTTTCTCGACGGTTATCGCCGGGCGACCACTGACCTGGCCCACGGCTGGAAAGATGCGAAGGGCGAAAGCGCCACGCTGGAATTATTTACCCTGGAAAAAACTGCCTATGAAGTTGTCTACGAAGCCGAGCACCGCCCCAGCTGGTTGGCCGTACCTTTGCAAGGCTTACGTGGGCTGCTGACCTTGTCTGATGGAGAATTATAATGAATGCACCTAAGGAAAACGGCAGGGGCATATCGGGATTGCTGCCCGGGGCCGCCGATATGGATGCGTTGATCCGCGCCGAACATCATGACCCATTCTCCATGCTTGGCCCCCGTGACGATGGTGCGGGCGGGCAGTTTATCCGTGCGTACCTGCCCGACGCGTTAAGTGTGAAAGTGCTGTCGCGTGAGGGTGAGCAGGAGCTGGGGACCCTTGAAATGAGCGAGGTACCGGGTTTTTTCGCTAGACACTTTCCTCGCGCGCAGCCTTACTTATTGAAAATTAACTGGGCTGGCGGTGAGCAAATCACCGAAGACCCTTACAGCTTCGGCCCTTTGTTGGGCGAGATGGACCTGTATTTGTTCGCCGAAGGCAATCACCGGGACCTGAGCAGTTGCTTGGGGGCGCAGGTCAAGAATGTCGACGGCATCGACGGTGTGCGCTTTTCTGTATGGGCACCCAATGCGCGGCGCGTGTCGGTGGTCGGCGGTTTCAATAATTGGGACGGTCGTCGTCATCCAATGCGCTTGCGTCACCCCGCAGGGGTTTGGGAAATATTCATTCCCCGGCTCAAGCCCGGCGAAGCGTACAAATATGAAATTCTGGGCGCCAATGGAATTCTGCCACTCAAGGCCGACCCTATGGCTTTGGCCACCCAATTGCCGCCAGACACGGCGTCGGTGGTGGCAGCACCGTTGCAATTCGACTGGCAAGACAATGGCTGGATGCAATCGCGGGGCGAGCGTCACGTGGCGAGCGCGCCATTGTCGATCTATGAGTTGCATGCGGGGTCCTGGCAGCTCGATCACAGCGATGAATTTGTTGTTCGTCAATACAACTGGCACGAACTGGGCGAGCGCCTTATTCCCTATATCAAGGAGCTGGGCTTTACCCATATCGAACTGATGCCAATCATGGAGCATCCGTTTGGCGGCTCTTGGGGTTATCAACCGCTTTCGCAGTTTGCCCCGACGGCTCGTTTCGGCTCGCCAGATGACTTTGCTGCTTTCGTCAACGCTTGCCACCAGGCCGATATCGGCGTGATTCTCGATTGGGTGCCCGCGCATTTCCCCACCGATGCTCACGGTTTGGCGCAATTCGATGGCACTGCGCTTTATGAGTACGGCAATCCGCAGGAAGGTTTCCACCAAGATTGGGACACGCTGATTTACAACCTGGGCCGCACAGAAGTGCATGGTTTTATGCTCGCGTCGGCATTGCATTGGCTCAAGCATTTCCATGTTGATGGCCTGCGTGTGGATGCGGTGGCCTCAATGCTTTACCGCGACTATTCACGCAAAGCGGGGGAATGGGTGCCCAATCGCCATGGCGGTCGAGAAAATCTCGAAGCCATTGATTTCTTGCGCCATCTCAACGACGTGGTAGTACTGGAGGTGCCCGGCGCGATGGTCATCGCCGAAGAATCCACTGCCTGGCCTGGCGTCAGCCAGAGCACGCAGCAAGGCGGTTTGGGCTTTTCCTATAAATGGAACATGGGCTGGATGCACGACACCCTGCATTACATGCAGCAGGACCCTATCCACCGCGCCCATCACCATGGGGAGCTGAGTTTCGGCCTGATCTATGCCTGGTCCGAGAAGTTCATCCTGCCGATTTCCCACGATGAAGTGGTGCACGGCAAGCATTCGCTCATTGATAAAATGCCTGGTGACCGTTGGCAGAAGTTCGCCAATTTGCGTGCTTATCTGGCGTTCATGTGGACGCATCCAGGCAAAAAGCTGTTGTTCATGGGCTGTGAGTTTGGCCAATGGCGCGAGTGGAACCACGACGAGCAACTGGATTGGTATTTGTTGCAGTACGCTGAACACATCGGCGTGAAGAAACTGGTGAGCGATCTCAACCGAATTTATCGTGAAGTACCGGCACTTCACGAACAGGATTGCGTGCCTCAGGGGTTTCAATGGGTCATCGGTGATGACGCGGCCAATAGCGTTTTTGCCTGGTTGCGCTGGAGCAAGGAGGGCGATCCGGTGTTGGTCGTCGCTAACCTGACGCCTGTGCCCCGTGAGAGGTATCGCATCGGTGTTCCGTTCGCCGGGTTGTGGACCGAGCTGCTAAACAGCGATGCGAGCACCTATGCGGGTTCTAACGTCGGCAATGGTGGCGGCGTGCAGACCGACGACAGTAAAAGCCATGGAATGCCGGTGTCATTGGCGCTGAACCTGCCGCCTTTGGGTGTGTTGATCCTGCGGCCAAAGCTGGATTGATGTTGCCGGGTGCTGCGGCTTGACGCGCCGCAGCGCTCATCCTCACTCTCCGTTCTCCACCATGCCATTGCGGCGAGACAGCAGTAGGGTCAGTGACAGGCCTGCCAACGACAGCACTGCTGCAACGAAGAAAATCCACGCATAACCCAGTCCCAGGGCAACGCCGCCCATGACCGGCCCGGCAATGGCCAGCGCCAGGTCGAAGAACACTGCATATGCACTCAAACCCGCGCCCCGACTGGCGGTCGGTACCTGTTTGATTGCCTCGACACCCAGCGCCGGGTAGACCAGCGACAGGCCGAAACCAGTCAGCCCTGCACCGATCAGAGCGACTGCGGTCGTGGGTGAGATCCACAGCAATGTCAGGCCGAGGGTTTCGATGGACATACAGGCCATGGCGGCATTGAAACCGCCAAATCGGTTGATCGCGTTGATGAAAACCAGTCGCGAGAGGATAAAACAAACGCCGAAGACCGTCAGACAATACGCCGCGCCGTGCCAGCCTCGGCTTAGGTAGAACAGCGTGATAAACGTGGTTAGGGTGCCGTAGCCAATGGAGGCCAGGGTCAGGCTCAGGCCGAATGGAGCCACCCGGCCAAACACCGACCAGAAGGGTAGGCGTTCACCATGGATCACGGGTACTGACGGTTTGTTGCGAATCAACACCAAGGCCAGCAACGAGACAATAGACAAGGCAACTCCCAGGCTGGCAAAGCCCAGGCTGTCGACCAACACCACACCGACCGGCGCGCCGATGGCGATAGCGCCGTACGACGCAATACCGTTCCAGGAAATCGCCCGCGCAGTGTGCCCCATACCGACTTGGCCGATGCACCAACTGATTGTGCCCACGCCGATCAGTCCTTGTGCCACGCCAAGAAACACACGGCCGATGATCAGTATCGTCAGGCTCACTATGGGCATGCTGTCGAGCAGTGTCGCTAGCAAGGTCAGCAGACCACTGACGGCAATGCCCGACAGACCATACACAATCGCGCGTTTGGTGCCGATGCTGTCTGCAACACGCCCAGCCAAGGGCCGACTGAGCAGCGTTGCCAGGTACTGTGAGCCGATGGTCCCCCCGGCGATGACCGTGCTGAAACCCAATTGATCGTGGACGTAACCTGGTATCACTGCGATTGGCAGGCCGATGCATAGGAAGGCAATGAAGGTATAGAACACGATGGAGACGATCTGCAGAGTGATCGACATGGAGCTGGATGATTGAGTCTGGAGGTGCGGAGGTTGTACGGCAGACATGGGGCTCGTTCGCTGGCAGGCGGGTGGAGAACGCCATCATCGCCTGAGCAGGGGATAAAAGGAAGCAGGCTAACGATTGTCTGATGCTCATGCTCACCAGAACGAAAAAGCCCCGTCACAGGGACAGGGCTTCTCTCACAGCGTTGACGCTAAATCAGAACACGACGCCTTGACTACGCAGGTAGTCATCGTAGGTGCCGCTGAAGTCGACAACACCGCTTGGGCTCAGCTCGATGATGCGAGTGGCCAGCGACGATACGAATTCACGGTCATGGCTGACGAAGATCAGCGTGCCAGGGTAGTTTTCCAGGGCCAGGTTCAGCGCCTCGATGGATTCCATGTCCAAGTGGTTGGTCGGTTCGTCCATGATCAGTACGTTCGGCTTTTGCAGGATCAGCTTGCCGAACAACATACGACCTTGTTCACCACCGGAAATCACTTTCACCGACTTGAGGATATCGTCGGCGGAGAACAGCATGCGGCCCAGTGTGCCGCGAACTACTTGCTCGCCACCTTGGGTCCAGCGGCCCATCCATTCAAACAGATTGGCCTCATCTTCGAAGTCAGACGCGTGATCCTGAGCGTAGTAGCCCAGCTCGGCAGCGTCGGTCCACTTGACCGTACCGGCATCGGGCGACAGCTCATTGACCAGCGTGCGCAGCAGGGTGGTTTTACCGATACCGTTCGGGCCGATGATTGCTACGCGCTCGCCGGCTTCAACGGTGAAGCTGAAGTCCTTGAACAGAGGCTTGCCATCGAAACCTTTAGCCATGCGCTCAACAATGACCGCCTGACGGTGCAGCTTTTTGTTCTGTTCGAAACGAATGAACGGGCTGACCCGGCTTGAAGGTTTGACCTCGGCCAGATGGATCTTGTCGATCTGCTTGGCGCGGGAGCTGGCCTGCTTGGATTTCGAGGCGTTGGCCGAGAAGCGGCTGACGAACGATTGCAGTTCGTTGATCTGCGCTTTCTTCTTGGCGTTGTCCGACAGCAATTGCTCGCGGGACTGGGTCGCCACGGTCATGTATTCGTCATAGTTACCCGGGAACAGACGCAGTTCGCCGTAATCGAGGTCGGCCATGTGCGTGCAGACACTGTTCAGGAAGTGCCTATCGTGGGAAATGATGATCATGAGGCTATTGCGCTGGGTCAGAATGTTTTCCAGCCAGCGGATGGTGTTGATGTCCAAGTGGTTGGTCGGTTCGTCGAGCAACAGCACTTCTGGATTGGAGAACAATGCCTGCGCCAGCAATACGCGCAGTTTCCAGCCCGGCGACACTTCGCTCATCGGACCGTTGTGTTGTTCGATACCGATACCCAGGCCCAGCAGCAGCTCGCCAGCGCGGGATTCGGCGGTGTAGCCGTCCATTTCAGCGAACTCGGTTTCCAGCTCAGCCACGGCCATGCCGTCAGCTTCGGTCATTTCCGGCAGCGAGTAGATGCGGTCGCGCTCGGCCTTGACCTTCCACAGCTCTTCGTGACCCATGATCACGGTATCGATCACGGTGAATTCTTCGTAGGCGAACTGGTCTTGGCGCAACTTGCCCAGACGCACGTTCGGCTCCAGCATCACCTGCCCACCCGAAGGCTCCAGATCATCGCCGAGGATCTTCATAAAGGTAGACTTGCCGCAACCGTTGGCACCGATAAGGCCATAACGGTTACCGCCGCTAAACTTGACCGAGACATTCTCGAACAAGGGTTTTGCGCCGAATTGCATGGTGATGTTAGCTGTGGAGATCAATTACCTTACCTTTCAATAGCTTAGGATTGACTGGTTTGCGCTGATACCGGTTTGATACCAATGTTGAGCTTTTCGAGCTCACTCCAGTCAGAGCTTGAGTTGATCCAGCGCGCATGGGTTGACAGCAACATTTGGACGCTGTGGCCAAGCTGCTGAGAGATGAATGCGGGATTCATGCCGGACATTGAGCATATTGTCGCATATGTGTGACGGCAGTTGTACGGAGGCCGGTAGCGGATTTTCAGCTCAGCCAACGTTGGCCTCCATTGTTTGTGGACGTCAGAGGTCTGTTTTACGTACTCGCTGTTCTTCGAAGGCGGGAAGAAATACGGCGTCTCCTTGATTTCCCCCTTGCCGTTTTTTCGACGGTCGGCGTATTGCACTGACGAAATCAATGTTCTTCAGGCTACGCTAAGCAACGATCCAGATAAGGGGCTCACCTCTGTTCTCTGGGGAATTGAATTTATTGGAGAGCATGTATTTCTCATTGATTACTGCCTAGGCATTGCGGATTTTTGCACCTGTCGTAGTGGGGCTGACGAGATATTTCCACTGTAAGGTTGCAAGCGATCAGCGATCAGGCATGAGCGTACTCGCACGGGGGCTCTTAACCTCTCGTTGTACCTGATGATGCCCCATAGTCTTCGTATGCGGGGGGGCTGATCGTTAGCGTATGCGGTGTGATAGCTGCAAGTGGTGGCCATGACGTCTGCCATTTGAAACATTGAATGAGGCATAGCATGGCTTTGTGACAAACAGGCTATGGCCTCTGCGACTTAAGTCTGAAGTAGTGGAAAGTCGTCGTCAGGGTGTTTTAATCTTGCGCATCCGCTGCGCCTGATGTGACACGCCCCGACCTTTTTTTGTTAATCGGGCTGGTAACTTGAGTGCACGCAGGACAGCGTATTCCCTGGATCTGTGACCACACCTGTGAAACCTATCATTATTGCTGTTTATGTTTTTTCGATTGCCTATGTACACTTGCGCGGCAACGTTCGGCACAAGCTGGGCCGTCAACTGAGCGACCATTCCAGCTTCCTGGCGCCGGTGAACTGCTTCCTTTACTTGTTTTCCAAGGTGCCCAGCAAACCCTACCTGCAAACGAGCGATTTCCCGGAGTTGCAGCCATTGCAGGACCATTGGGAAGAGATCAGAGAGGAAGCGCTTAACCTGTTGCGCGCTGGAGAAATCAAACGCTCCGAACAACCCAACGATGTGGGTTTCAACTCATTTTTTAAAACAGGCTGGAAGCGTTTTTACCTTAAGTGGTACGGCGATAATCATCCGTCGGCTATCGAATTGTGCCCTCGCACCATTGAGTTGCTCAACCGCATCGGCACGGTCAAGGCCGCGATGTTTGCAGAGCTTCCGCCCGGCTCGAAGCTGGTTCGCCATCGTGATCCCTATGCAGGCTCGGTGCGCTACCACTTGGGGCTGCAAACACCTAATGACCCCAAGTGCTACATCAGTGTTGATGGCCAGAACTATCATTGGTGTGACGGCGAGGGCGTAATGTTTGATGAAACCTTTATTCATTACGCCGAAAACGCCACTCAGCAAAACCGTATCATTCTGTTCTGTGATGTGGAACGGCCCATGAAGTATCGCTGGGCTGCAGCTTTTAACCGGTGGTTCAGCCGTACGGTTTTGGCTGCTGCCAGTTCGCCCAACGGCGCAGACGATAGAGTGGGTGGGCTGAACCGTGCATTTACCAAAATTTACAGCCTTCGTCAGCGTGGTAAAGCACTTAAAAGGCGCAATCGTACGCGCTACTACTTGGAAAAATGGGCGATCTTTGGTGGGTTGCTGACCTTGTTTTTATTGATTTAAGTCTTTGGCGGTAGACGTGGACCTTGAGCGCGGTGATTGATGCCGTGCTCAATCCCAATACCTTGGGCGCTTGTAGTGGTCAACTAATCCCGGACACGACGTTAAGTTTTTCTTCGGCCCGAGCTGGACCGCCACTGTAATATCGCTGCTGCCATCTGCCCACCTGGGTTGAATTGCCCAGATTGAAAACCACAGCCGTCTGCCGAAACGACAGCTTCTCACGCCACATGGGCTGAAGAACCGATAGCTTGAACTGCTTTGAATATTTGCCCATGAAAAAACACCCCAGAGATTGGATGGATGTCCAACTTTTGGGGCGCAGTTCATCTTGAGAGAGCGAAGGCGTCAGCTCTGGCGCAGCCCTTCTCAATCCCGATAAAATACTTGGACCAAGTGATAACCAAACTTACTCTTGACCGGCCCATGCACGACGCGCAGCGGCTTTTTGAAGATGATCTGATCGATGATGCCGACCATTTGTCCTGGGCGAACTTCACCCAGGTCTCCGCCGCGCTTGCCAGAAGGGCAGGTTGAGTATTTTTTGGCCAACACGTCGAACGCTTCGCCTTTGGCAATACGCTGCTTGAGTTGTTCGGCATCTTCGGCGGTTTTCACCAGAATATGGCGGGCGAGAGCTTTCATGTCGCGGGGCAGTCCTGGAAAAATCAGTGGCTATTATGCCTGTCCTTGGCGCCAATTGATCATTTCCTCAGACTTGTCCGTCAGAACACTCATATCGATTTGCGCCGGAAGCGTTATCAATTCAAGCTAGGGGCCATCAGACAGGTACCCAAGCTGCCTTAACTCCTGGCAAGCGTTCATTTACCCTATTTCGTGCGGATGCTGCTCATGGATTTCCCGGCGCTGTTGAAAATTCTGGCCAGCCAGGACGGATCGGACCTCTACCTGTCGACCGGCGCACCTCCCTGCGCCAAATTCAATGGCGTGCTCAGGCCCCTGAGCACCGAAGCCCTGAAGGGCGGAGAGGTAGCGACAGTCGCCGCCAGCATCATGGACTCGGAGCAAAAGCTTGAGTTCGAGCGTGAGCTGGAAATGAACCTGGCGGTGTCGCTGGCCGGCATCGGTCGTTTTCGGATCAACATTTTCAAGCAACGCAACGAAGTCTCGATCGTGGCGCGCAACATCAAGCTGGACATTCCTCGCTTCGAAGACTTGCACCTGCCGCCGATCCTCCTCGATGTCGTGATGGAAAAACACGGCCTGGTCCTGTTCGTCGGTGCCACGGGTTCGGGTAAGTCCACGTCGTTGGCGGCCTTGATCGACTACCGTAATCGCAATAGCAGCGGCCATATCATCACCATCGAAGACCCGGTGGAATATATCCATCGGCACAAAAAATCGATCATCAATCAACGCGAAGTGGGTGTGGACACCCGGAGCTTTCACGCCGCCTTGAAGAACACTTTGCGCCAAGCGCCGGATGTGATTCTGATCGGTGAAATTCGTGACCGGGAGACCATGGAGCATGCCCTGGCCTTTGCCGATACCGGTCACTTGGCGATTTCGACTTTGCACGCCAACAACGCCAACCAGGCGCTGGACCGGATCATCAACTTCTTCCCGGAAGAGCGGCGCCAGCAGCTGTTGCATGATTTGGGTAACAACCTCAAAGCATTCGTTTCTCAGCGGCTGGTCAAGACCCTGGATGGCAAACGACGGGCCGCTGTCGAAGTGATGCTGGGCACGCCGACCATTCGCGACCTCATTCAACGCAATGAGCTGGGCGAGCTCAAAGGCATCATGGAGAAGTCGGTCAACCTCGGCATGCAAACGTTCGACAGCGCGTTGTTCGATCTGGTGATTGAGGGCGTCATCAGTGAAGAGGAAGCCCTGACGAATGCCGACTCCATGAATAACGTGCGTCTGCGCCTCAAACTGCACCGCGAAAATGGCCCTGCGACACAAATAACATCAGCCCCGGCGGCGCCCGAACCGGCCGCCGAAGTGGATGTTGCAAACTGGGGGCTGGTGGATGAAAGGGACGACGGTGGCCCGCGTCGCGGCTGATCGACTGGCGAGTTAGCTGTTCAGCTCGTCTCGATTCCGAAACTGCTCCAGCGCGTGTGGATTGGCCAGCGCATCGGTATTCTTCACCGGCTGGCCATGTACCACATTACGTACCGCCAACTCGACGATCTTGCCGCTGATGGTACGGGGGATGTCAGTGACAGCGACAATTTTGGTGGGTACATGGCGTGGGGTAGTGTTGGCGCGGATCACCTGACGGATCACCTGCTCCAGCTCTGGCGTCAAGTGCAGCCCGTCCTGCAGGCGGACGAACAGCACCACACGCACATCGTCTTTCCAGCGCTGGCCAATAGCGATGCTCTCCAGCACCTGCTCGACTTTTTCTACCTGGCGGTAAATTTCTGCGGTGCCTATGCGCACGCCGCCGGGGTTGAGCACGGCGTCCGAGCGCCCGTGAATGATCATGCTTCCGCGCTCGGTTTCTTCGGCATAGTCGCCATGCGCCCAGACGCCGGGGAACTGGGTGAAATAGGTCGCCAGGAGTTTTTCTTGCTGTGGGTCGTTCCAGAAGCCGATGGGGATCGCTGGAAAGTGCCGGGTGCAGACCAGTTCACCTTTCTCGCCGATCACTCGCTGCCCATCGTCATTCCAGACCTCTACCGCCATGCCCAGGCTTTTGCACTGCATTTCGCCACGATACACGGGCAATACCGGGTTACTGATGACGAAGCAGGACACGATGTCGGTGCCGCCGGAAATCGACGACAGGCACAGGTCTTCCTTTATTTCTCGGTAAACGTAATTGTAACTGCTCGCCGCCAACGGTGAGCCCGTGGACAGCAGGGTCTTTAGTCGCGTCAGGCGATGGGTTAAACGCGGCTGGATCGCGTGCCTTTCCAGTTCCGCGAGGTATTTGGCACTGGTGCCGAATACGCTGATGTTTTCATCGTCGATCAAGTCCATCAGCCGTTGCGGGCCAGGGTAAAACGGTGAGCCGTCGTAAAGGACGACCGTCGCCCCCAACGCCAGGCCCGAGACCAGCCAGTTCCACATCATCCAGCCGCAAGTGGTGTAGTAGAACAGGCAATCGTCACGTCCCATATCGGCGTGCAGGCCCTGTTCTTTGACGTGCTGCAACAGCACGCCGCCCGCGCTGTGGATGATGCATTTGGGCACGCCGGTGGTGCCGCTCGAATAAAGGATATACAGCGGGTGGGCAAAAGGCACCGCAACGAAGTAGGGTTCGCCACCGACGGAGTAGAAGTCATCCCATAGCGCCACGTTGGCCGGTGTCTGGAAATCCTCCACTCGGGCTTCCGGGCGAGCGTAGGGCACGATGATCAGCTGCTGCAGAGAGGGCAGTCGTTCGAGGATTTCATTGATCTTGGCAGTCTGGTCAATGGATTTGCCAGCATAGTGATAGCCCGCACAAGTGAGCAGGACTTTCGGTTCAATCTGACCAAAGCGATCGATTACGCCCTGGGTGCCGAAGTCCGGGGATGAGCAGGACCAGATCGCCCCCAGGCTGGTGGTGGCAAGCATGGCGACCAATGTCTGCCAGGTGTTGGGCAGACAGGCCGCCACGCGGTCGCCCACGCCAACACCCACAGCCCGCAAGCTTTGTTGCAAGCCAGCGACATGCGCGGCGAGTTCGGCGTAGGTCAACTGCATCCGCTGGCCATCTTCACTCACGGAAATCACCGCCGGGTAATCATCGCGACGGCGCAGCAGGTGTTCGGCGAAATTCAGCGTTGCGCCTGGGAACCACTGGGCGCTAGGCATCTGCGCACCTTCGATAAGTACGGCGCTGGGCCGCGTGTGGAATTCGATGCCGAAGACATCGACAATCGCCTGCCAAAAGTGTTCTCGCTGGTCGATACTCCACTGATGGAGTGCCGGGTAATCACGCAACTCAAGGCCGTGGCGCTGATTGATGAAACGCCGAAAGGCGTCCATGCGCGTGGCACCAATTCGCTGCGCGCTTGGGGTCCAGAGTGCTTCAGTCATGGTCCGCTCCGTTTACTGCGCCAACCAGCCGCCATCGATGTTCCACGCAGCACCACGCACCTGGTTCCCGGCTTCACTGCAGAGGAACAGCACCAGCTCGCCCAGTTGCGGCGGCGTGACGAACTCCAGCGAAGGTTGCTTCTCCGCCAGCAAATCATGCTTGGCTTTTTCCAGGTCGCCATCAACGGCGCCGCGGGCGTCGATTTGTTGCTGCACCAACGGCGTCAGCACCCAGCCGGGGCAAATCGCGTTGCAAGTAACATTGCTGGCAGCGGTTTCCAGCCCGACCACTTTGGTCAAGCCGATCACCCCATGCTTGGCGGCGACATAGGCGGCCTTGCCGGTTGAGCCCACCAGACCATGCACTGACGCGATGTTGACGATGCGCCCCCATCCCTTGGTGCGCATTCCCGGCAGGCACAGGCGGGTGCTGTGGAATACGGATGACAGGTTGATCGCGATGATCGAGTCCCAGCGCTCCACCGGGAACTCTTCCACCGGGGCCACATACTGGATACCCGCGTTGTTGATCAGAATATCGACGCCACCGAACTCGCGCTCGGCGTAGGCGATCATGTCGGCGATCTGTGCGGGGTCGCTGACATCCGCCGGATGGTGGCCGACCTTGCCGCCAAACTGTCTGACCTCGGCCAGTACGGTAGAGGCATCGCCGAAGCCGTTGAGTATCAGGTTGGCGCCCGCTTTGGCCAGGCTCAGAGCAATGCCCAGGCCGATGCCGCTGGTGGAGCCGGTGACCAGTGCGGTTTTTCCTTGAAGACTCATGTGCAATTCCTCAAACGATGCCGGTGGCGTAGAAAGTGCCGATCACAACGAAGACCGCCAATGTTTTGATAATCGTGATGCTGAATATGTCCCGGTAGGCCTCGCGGTGAGTCAAGCCGGTAACCGCCAGCAAGGTAATCACTGCGCCGTTGTGTGGCAGGGTGTCCATGCCGCCGCTGGCCATGGAGGCCACGCGGTGCAGCACTTCCAGAGGGATGTTTGCCGCGTGGGCCGCCGCGATAAAGCTGTCGGACATGGCCGCCAGTGCGATGCTCATGCCGCCCGAGGCCGAACCGGTGATGCCTGCCAGTAGCGTCACGGTGATGGCTTCATTGACCAGCGGGTTGGGAATGCTTTTCAGCCAATCGGCGAGTACCAGGAACCCCGGCAGGGACGCAATCACCGCACCAAAGCCGTATTCCGACGCCGTGTTCATCGCGGCGAGCAGTGCGCCGCCGACTGCGCTTCTGCTGCCTTCGGCCAGCTTGCCGCGAATGGCGTTAAAGCCGAACGCCAACACCGCCAGAATGCCGATCAGCAGGGCCGCTTCAACCGCCCAGATCGCGGTCAGTTTGGCGATTTCGGTTTGCACCGGTGTCGCCATGCCTGGCAGGCTGAGGGTGTGGGTCTTGCCATACCACTGTGGAATCCAACGGGTGAATAGCAGGTTCATGATGCCCACCAGCAATAGCGGCGACAGCGCGATCCATGGGTTGGGCAGCTTGATGTTCTCGGCGGTTTCCGGCTCGTTGCGCAATTCGGTGCCGTAGCCTTCGCCAGCGCGCTGAGCCTTGTTGCGTTGGCGCTGCAAATACAGCATGCCGGTGCAGAACACGAACAGCGTGCCGACCAACCCCAGCCACGGTGCAGCCCAGGCGGTGGTGTTGAAGAAGGTCGTGGGGATGATGTTCTGGATCTGCGGGGTGCCGGGCAGGGCGTCCATGGTGAAGGAAAACGCACCCAGGGCGATGGTGGCTGGAATCAAGCGTTTGGGAATATCGCTCTGGCGGAACATCTCGGCAGCAAACGGATACACCGCGAACACCACCACGAACAGGGAAACACCGCCGTAGGTGAGCAGGGCGCAGACCAGTACGATCACCAACATGGCCTGTCGTGTGCCCAGCAACCGAATGGCAGCGGCGACAATAGAGCGGGAGAATCCCGACAGCTCGATCAATTTGCCGAACACGGCACCGAGCAGAAAGACGGGGAAGTAGAGTTTGACGAAGCCGACCATTTTTTCCATGAACACCCCGCTAAACGCAGGGGCTACGGCCGAAGGATCGGTCAACAACACCGCGCCGAGGGCGGCAATGGGGGCGAAAAGGATAACGCTATAGCCACGGTATGCAGCGAGCATCAACAGCCCGAGGGCCGCTAAGGCGATGATTACACTCATTGAGTGTCTCCTGTTGTTATTGTTTTTTTTGAGCTGCGGGCAAGCCCGCGCTGGCAATAGGTGTAGCGAGTTTCGTGCCATGTTTCTAAGTGCATGAATTTATTGGATTTTTATCTAGCATGAAAATGAAGGCGATCTTTTGTATCTCAAAACAGAGACATCGCGGGCAAGCCCACTCCTACAATTGATCGTTTTTTTATGTAAGAGCGCACTTGCGCGCGATGAAGACCATTCATGCAACGTGCATCTCACTAAAGAGACTAAAGTCTCTTTAGTGAGACTCTGCAATCCCCAACGCTGTCATTTTTTTGTATAGCGTAGAACGTCCCAGTCCAAGCTGCTTGGCCGCTTCAATGACATTTCCCTTACAGCGCGACAGTGTCGATTCAATCAATTGCCGATCAAATCGCGCACGGGCAGCACTGAACGTTTCTAATTCAGCAGGGCCTGGTTGAGGTATCGCAGGTGTGCTCACTGGAACAAGGGTGCCAATAGCAGCCTGGATCTCGTTGGCATCGAGGATCAGGTCGTCGCTTAGTAAGGCGGCGCGCTCCAGGACGTTTTGCAGCTCGCGAATATTGCCTGGCCAGGCATGCTGGCTGAGCAGGGCGAGGGCCTCATGGTCCAGCTCGTGCTGGCTGCGCAGTTCCTCCAGAATGGCTTCGCTGAGCGCAGGCAGATCGTCCAGGCGATCTCGCAACGGTGGAACCTTGATGGGCAGGACGCTCAGGCGGTAATACAGGTCGGCGCGAAACTCGCCACGCTTGATTGCCGCTTCAAGGTCGGTAGAGGTCGCCGCGATCAGTCGGATATCGCTCTGAATCACCTCATTGGAACCCACCGGTTCGTATTCCTTTTCTTGCAGTACCCGTAGCAGTTTGCTTTGCAGGGGCAATGGCATGTCACCGATTTCATCGAGAAACAGCGTGCCACCTTGGGCGATCTTCAGCTTGCCGGGCCGACCTTTGCGGTCAGCACCCGTAAACGCGCCGGGAGCGGTGCCGAAGAACTCGGCTTCCAGCAGGGTTTCCGGAATGGCTGCGCTGTTGATGCTGACGAAGGCTTTGTGTGCCCTGGGTGAAGCACTGTGGATGGCGTGTGCGAGCAGCTCTTTGCCGGTGCCGGTTTCGCCCAGCAACAAAACCGGTGACTCGGCACTCGCGCTACGTCGGGCCCGGCGTTTGACTTCCAGGCTGGCTGTGCTGGTGCCGATAAAGT
This sequence comes from Pseudomonas sp. MH9.2, assembly GCF_034353875.1. Lineage (NCBI taxonomy): Bacteria > Pseudomonadati > Pseudomonadota > Gammaproteobacteria > Pseudomonadales > Pseudomonadaceae > Pseudomonas > Pseudomonas sp. MH9.2. The sequence continues at coordinate 580,393 of NZ_CP133784.1, read as the reverse complement.
GCGCGAAGCTGTATTTGGCTTGACGTGCCTGCAGCAAGGAGCGGGTGGAGGCTAGCTCTTCTTGCATGCTCAGGTAGCGTTTGAGCAGGGGCGATAGGGCGTGCAGTTCGTCAAACAGGGCAAAACCAATGGCGCCAATCACCGCACCGGCATCGTCATGGATCGGTAGGCGCATAACCACTAATGGGTCCTTGGCCGTGTCCATCATATCCAACAGAACGGGTCGGCCGGTGTTGACTACCTCGCGCAGCAGGCTACCGGGGATGACGCTTTCACAGGGTTGGCCGACCGCCAGACCTGCATCTTGCAGCCCAAAGCGTCGGGCATAACGCTCGTTGATCCAGACGATGCGTGCGTCTTTATCGACGATCACCGTACCTTCACTGGACTGCTCGATAATCTCGAACAATGAACGAATCGCCAACCGTCGCACACGTTGGTAATCCTTGAGGCTGTCACTGTCTTTCATGATCAGGCGAACTCCGGATGCGCCGCCGCCAGTAATTCCTTGGTGTAAGGATGCTGGGGTGAGTCGAATACATCATGGCTGGCACCGCGCTCAACCACTTTGCCGTCCTTGATCACGATCAGGTCGTGGGCAAGGGCCTTGACCACCGCCAGGTCGTGGCTGATGAACAGGTAGGTCAGGCCGTGCTTTTCCTGGAGCTGGCGCAGCAGGGCGACGACCTGTTTCTGCACGGTGCGATCAAGGGCCGAGGTCGGCTCGTCGAGCAGAATCAGAGCGGGCTTGAGCACCAGCGCGCGGGCGATGGCGATGCGCTGGCGCTGCCCGCCGGAAAATTCATGCGGGTAGCGATGACGGCTTTGCGGGTCAAGGCCGACCTCCTCAAGTACCCGAATCACTTCAGCTTCGCACTGCGCTGGACTGAGCTCGCTGTGAACCTCGAGGCCTTCGCTGATGATCTGCTCAACTGACATGCGTGGGCTCAGGCTGCCGTAGGGGTCCTGGAATACCACTTGCATCTGCTTGCGCCATGGCCGCATCTGCTTGTGGTTCAAGCCGTCCAGCGCGTGCCCCTGAAAGCGAATGCTGCCGCGCGACTCGACCAGCCGCAGGATCGCCTGGCCCAACGTGGACTTGCCCGAGCCCGACTCCCCGACGATACCCAGGGTCTTGCCGCGCTGGATGCTGAGGCTGATGTCGTCGACGGCCTTGAGGTATTCCTTATGGCGACCAAAAATGCCGCCGGCCATGGAAAACCACACGCTCAAGTTGTCGACCTGCAGGACTTTCTCACGGCTATCCCGTGGCAGAGGTTCGCCGGCAGGTTCAGCATCGAGCAGCAGTCGGCTGTAAGGGTGCTGTGGATGTTTGAACAGCAGATGGCAGTTGGACTGCTCGACGATCTCACCCGCGCGCATCACGCACACGCGCTGGGCGATGCTGTGCACCAGATTGAGGTCATGGCTGATCAGCAACAGCGACATGTTCAGACGTTGTTGCAGCTCCTTGAGCAGCAGCAGAATCTTGCGCTGCACCGTCACATCAAGGGCCGTGGTTGGCTCGTCGGCAATCAGCAGTTCAGGCTCGCAGGCCAGCGCCATGGCGATCATCACCCGCTGCCGTTGGCCGCCGGACAGTTGATGCGGGTAGGCCTTGAGGCGTTTCTGCGGATGCTGGATGCCCACCAGTTCGAGCAGTTCGAGAATTCGCCATTGGGCTGCCTTGCCGCTCAGGCCCTTGTGCAGCAACAACGTTTCGCCGATCTGTTTGGACACCGTGTGCAAGGGGTTGAGCGAGGTCATCGGCTCTTGGAAAATCATGGCAATGCGGTTACCGCGGAGTTCGCGCAGGGCTTTGTCATCGGCACCGATCAACTGCTGGCCGCGATAACAAATACTCCCCGTGGTCTGCGTGCCGCTTTTGGGCAGCAGTTGCAGGATCGAGTGGGCGGTCACCGACTTGCCCGAGCCTGATTCACCCACCAGCGCCAGGCACTCACCGACTGGGATATCCAGGCTCAGTTTGTTGACCACTGTCTGCCCGTTGAAGGCGACAGTCAGGTCGCGAATTTCAATCAGGTTGTCGGACGTTGCAGACAGAGTGTCTGACATTTCAAGACCTCGGGTCGAAGGCATCGCGCAGCGCTTCGCCAATAAAAACCAGTAGGGACAGGATGAGCGCCAGGGTGAAGAACGCCGTCAGGCCGAGCCAGGGTGCTTGCAGGTTCTGTTTGCCCTGGCCGATCAGTTCGCCCAAAGAGGCACTGCCCGCCGGCATGCCGAACCCGAGAAAATCCAGCGCGGTCAGGGTCGAGATTGCCCCGGTCAAAATAAACGGCAGGTAGCTCAAGGTGGCGTTCATGGCGTTGGGCAGGATATGGCGCATGATCACCTTGCTGTCATCCAGGCCCAGCGCTCGGGCTGCCTTGACGTATTCCAGGTTACGCCCGCGCAGAAATTCGGCGCGCACCACGTCCACCAGAGTCAGCCAGGAGAAGAGCGCCATGATCCCCAAGAGCCACCAGAAATTCGGTTCGACAAACCCCGACAGAATGATCAGCAGATAAAGCACCGGCAGGCCGGACCAGACTTCCAGCAAGCGCTGGCCGATCAAATCAACCCAGCCCCCGTAATAGCCTTGCAGGGCGCCAGCCGCAATGCCGATCAGCGTGCTGATCAAGGTCAGGGCCAAGGCAAACAGGATCGACACTCGCGCCCCGAAAATCACCCGTGCCAGCACGTCGCGCGACTGGTCGTCGGTGCCCAGCCAGTTGGTGGTGGTCGGTGGGCTGGGTGCTGGCCGGGTCAGTTCATAGTTAGGTGTGTCGTCGCTAAAAGGAATGGGCGGGAACAGCATCCAGCCACCCTCCTGGGCAATCAACTTGCGCACGTAGTCGCTTCGGTAATCCGGCTGGAAGGGCAGTTGTCCGCCGAATTCCTGCTCGGTGTAGCGTTTGAATGCCGGGAAATACAACGAATGCTGGTAACTGAGTACCAGCGGTTTGTCGTTGGCGATCAATTCGCCGCCCAGGGTCAGCAGGAACAGCCCGACGAATAGCCATAGCGCCCACCAGCCTCGACGGTTATGGCGAAAGCGATCGAAGCGGCGACGGCCTAGCGGGGAAAGTCTGAACATCAGGCGTTCCTCGCACTGAAATCGATTCGAGGGTCGACCAGCGTGTAGCAGACATCGCCGATCAGTTTTATCACGAGGCCGAACAGGGTAAAGATGAACAGCGAGCCGAATACCACCGGATAGTCCCGCGACACAGCAGCTTCGTAGCTCATGCGGCCCAGGCCATCGAGGGAGAAGATCACTTCGATTAACAGCGAACCGGCGAAAAACACGCTGATGAATGCCTGAGGGATGCCCGCTACCACCAGCAACATGGCGTTGCGGAACACATGGCCGTACAGCACGCGACGCTCGCTTAACCCCTTGGCTCGCGCCGTGACCACGTATTGGCGCGTGACTTCATTGAGAAACGAGTTTTTGGTCAGGATGGTCAGCGTGGCAAAACCGCCAATCACCAGGGAGGCCACCGGCAGTACCAGGTGCCAGAAGTAATCGGCGATCTTGCCCACGGTCGACAACTGCTGAAAGTTTTCTGACACCAGACCGCGTACCGGGAACCAGTTCAATGAGGTTCCTCCGGCGAATACGACCACCAGCAACATGGCAAACAGAAAGGCCGGCATGGCATAGCCGATGATGATGGCGGTGCTGCTCCAGATATCGAAGTGGCTGCCATGTTTGACGGCTTTGCGGATGCCCAGCGGAATCGAGATCAGGTAGGTGATCAGCGTCGCCCACAGCCCGAGCGATATCGAGACGGGCATCTTCTGCAGGATCAGGTCTGTCACTTTGGCGCCGCGAAAGAAGCTGTTGCCAAAATCCAGTTGAGCGTAATTCTTGAGCATCAGCCACAGACGTTCGTGGAGTGGTTTGTCAAAGCCATACTGGCGTTCGATTTCCTTGATCAGCTTGGGATCAAGGCCGCGACTAGCGCGTGAAGGATTGCTGCCGCCGACCGACTCTGCCGCCGCGCCACCGACTGCAGTGCTGGCGCCGCCGATGCCTTGCAGTCGGGCAATCGCCTGTTCTACCGGACCGCCTGGCGCAGCCTGAACGATGAAAAAATTGACCAGCAGGATGCACAACAGTGTGGGGATGATCAGTAGCAACCGTCGCAGCAGATAACCGAGCATTCAATTCACCTCCGCAGGGTTGGCCGAAGCACCGCGTTTGGCCGCGAATTGCTCGTTTGTCAGCGAAGTCGGACTGATTTCCCACCAGGTCTCAATGGCTTCGCCGTTGCTTGCTTGCACGGCCGGAATGCCAAAGCGGTTCCACCAGACGGTGGCCGAGCCGGGCGGGTAATAGTTGGGGATCCAGTAGTAACCCCATTGCAACACCCGATCCAGGGCGTGGGCGTAGTTGACCATGGTCGATTTTTTATCGGCCTTGACCAGATTATTGATCAGGCTGTCGACAGCAGGGTCCTGTAACACCATGTAGTTGCTAGAGCCTGGGTCCTTGGCGCCCTTGGAGCCGAAGCAGTTATATAACTCCGCTCCGGGCGAGGACGACACTGGATAGCCACTGACGATCATGTCGTAATCCCGGGCCATGACTCGATTGAGGTACTGCGCAGCGTCGATGCGGCGGATGTCGAACGTGACACCAATTTGCGCCAGATTGCGCTTGTAAGGCAGCAGCAGTCGCTCGAACCCGGCCTGGCCATTGAGGAAAGTGAAACTCAGTGGTTCGCCAGCAGCGTTGACCAACTTGTCGCCCTTGGGCATCCAGCCCGCTTCTTCCAGCAGACCGAGAGCCTTTAACTGTTTGTCGCGGATGAACCCTGTGCCATCGGTTTTCGACGCCTGGAATACCTGGGTGAACACCTCGTCGGGAACCTGGCCGCGCAATGGCTCGAGAATCTTCAACTCTTCAGCACTGGCGGCATGATCAGCAGCCAGCGGTCCATTGGAGAAGTAACTGCTCTGACGCACATACACGTTGTGCATCATCTGCCGGTTGCTCCACTCGAAATCCCAGAGCATGGACAACGCTTCGCGTACCCGGCGGTCTTGAAACATGGGCCGTTGCAGGTTGAAAACAAACCCCTGCGAGCTCTGTATGGCGCCTTTGGCCAACTGCGCCTTTTGCAGGCGACCATCGCTCAGGGCTGGGCTGTCATAACCGATGGAGTAGCTGGTTGCCGAGTACTCTCGGTTGTAGTCGTAGGCGCCGCCGCGCAGCACTTGGCGGGCAACGTCGATGTCGCCAAAGTATTCGACGCTGAACTGATCGAAGTTATAGAAGCCGCGGTTGACCGGCAGGTCCTTGCCCCACCAGTTCGGGTCGCGTTCGAAAGTGATGCTACGTCCGGCATCGACTTTGCTGACCTTATAGGGGCCGCTGCCCAACGGAATTTCAAAACCGCCACCGTTCGCGAAGTCGCGGGTTTTCCACCAATGCTCGGGGAAAACCGGCAGTGAGGCCAGATCCAAAGGCAGGGTGCGGTTCTCATTGTTTTTGAAGTCGAAGCGGATCTGTGTCGGCGACTCGACCTCGACATTCTTCACTTCTTCGAATTGGGTGCGGTATTGCAGGCTGCCCTGGGTCATCAGCAGATTGAAGGTGTAACGCACATCTTCAGCGGTTATCGGCGTGTCATCAGCGAAGCGCGCATTGGGATTGAGGAAGAAACGCAGGGACAAGCCATCTTCACTGCGCTCCATCTGCTGCGCGACCAAACCGTAAACCGTGTAGGGCTCATCCAGCGAGCGCACCGCGAGGGGAGAGTAGAGCAGGCCGTTGAGTTGCGAGACGCCGGTGCCCTTGTCGATATAGGGCAGCAAGTGGTCGAACTGGCCAATTTCCTGCGCCGAACGACGCATGCTGCCACCTTTGGGGGCATCAGGGTTGACGTAGTCGAAGTGGGTGAATGTGGCCGGGTATTTGGGCTGCTCGCCATAGACGGTCAGGGCATGCTGGGGGGTTGCGGACACGTATTGAAAGCCTGAAATCAAGGCTAGCGTTGCGAAAATCAGTGATGAAAAAACAAAACGCATTGCTCGATCCTGACTGACGTCCGCAAGGGAATGTCAGGGTTAAGGGTAAAAAAACAAGGCCTTGAAGAGACCTGCTGGATCATAGGCTGCATTGTGCCTGGATGCCGAGAGTGAGTAGTCGCGCGGTAACGATGTCACTGACATATGAAGTTGCACAATCTGTTTTTTTGCCCGGTGGCATGAATGGCTTGAATGACCCATGCCATTGGGGAGTGCTGGAGAGGAAGGGAGCACACATAAAAACGGCCCGTCAGGTAGACGGGCCGTTTGAGGCGATCAGCGGCGGACTATCAGTCCTGGCGGCTGGTCACTTCCAGCAAGTGATAACCGAACTGGGTTTTCACTGGGCCTTGTACGACGTTGACTGGCGCGCTGAACACGACAGTGTCGAATTCCTTGACCATCTGGCCTGGACCGAACGAGCCCAGATCGCCGCCTTGACGGCTGGACGGGCAGCTCGAGTTGGCTTTGGCGACTTCGGCGAAATCAGCGCCGCCTTCGATTTGGGTTTTCAGCTCGTTGCACTTTTCTTCGCTGGCAACAAGGATGTGGCGGGCAGTGGCTTTAGCCATGGGAACGTACTCCTGTCAAAAAAAGGAAGAGCCTACCGGATTAAGGAAGGCATTTCTCGCGAAAGTTCCTTCCAGCGTCCCAGCGGTCAGCTTCGCCTTTGGATGTTTTATAAACCTTTGCTTTTAAGCAGCGCGGCGTGTTCCACATAGAGTTTGATCGGGTCGGCACCTTTTCGCACCGCGCCTGCAGTTTGATTCACCGTGTCCAGGTGATCCATCGCATAGTCCGAGCGGATTACCTTGCCCAGGTGCGAGCTGTAACGGCCAACAAAGCCGTCATTTTGCTCTTTCTCGTTCTGGAATAGTTGTGCATAGCTGCGACACGCCAAGTGCAGCGGGTCCACTATGTTATGCCCTTCTTCGAATAGCGTTCCTTTGATGATGCCGCTCCAGGAGTAATAAAACACACCGTCCACCTGCTCCGCGCCTTCACCGCCCCAGGCTGCGGGCAGGCCTTGCGGGTATTTTCGGTTGAACGATGCAACGCCTTCCGTTGTTAGTGCATCAAGCGCTTGCAGGGTGTCTTGCGGCAGTTGGGGATTGCCGCTGAGCAAGGCCAAAAAGTGCGCAAACCCAGCGATCAGGGTATCAGCAACTTTTTCCGGTAGTGCCCCGGGCGTAAATGCCTTACGCAGCTGGTCCGCCAGCTCCGAGCCATGATTGGCGCCGCTGACAGATGTTACGGATGCGATGTGTTCTGGATGGGTCGCGGCGGCATAACGCGCCGCCAGCGGGCCTTGGCTGTGGGCGATCAGATTGACTTTCTGTGAGCCGGTTTGTTCCAGGATGTGGGCGATCTGTACGAGCAGTTGCTCACCACGGACTTCGTTGCTGTGGGCACCGGACAGGGAGGGTACGTACACCCGGGCGCCGGCATTTTCCAGCGCTTCCTTGATACCATGAAAAATGGTGATGTTGCCGATCCGTTCGAAGCCGAACAGGCCGTGGACCAGCAATATGGGGAATTTTGTTGCCGCGTGAGTGTTCATCGTTGACCTGTGTGTTTGCCTGGAATGTGCAAACCACATTAGCTGCAGATGAGCCGTTGCAATGGCCCTGGATTTTGCCCCGGTAGCGGCGGAGACATGGACGCTTGATTCGGTGGTTGATGGCCGGGCCGGCAGGCTGCGTGGCGTGCAGCGCCATACAGCTCCACCGGCTCTTGTTTCGGAGAACGTCCGGGAGGATTCCCCACAACCTGTGCGGGATGGCCGCGCGACCCAGATGCTTTTTATGACTGAAAAAAGCGGGTCGGCTACAGGCTGTCAGCCGATTTCCCGCGCAGGTCAGCGTGTGCCCGCTGCTTGACGCCGCAACGCGGTCGCCGCCCCGCGCAATAGCTGCTCGGTACTCTCCCAACCCAGGCACCCGTCGGTGACCGAAACACCGTAACGCAAGGCTTTGCTCAATGGTTGGCACCCTTCAAACAGATGGCTTTCCAGCATCATGCCGATCAACGACCGATCGCCATGCAACCGCTGCTCAAGCACATCGTTGAATACTTCAGGCTGACGCAGCGGGTCTTTGCCACTGTTGGCGTGGCTGCAATCGACCATGATTCGCGTCGGGATGCCGACCTTTTCCAGACTGGTGCGTACGCTCGCAATGCTTTGACTGTCGTAGTTAGTCCCGCGATGACCGCCGCGCAAGACCATGTGCGTGTCCGGGTTGCCCTGAGTGTCAATGACCGCTGGATGACCGTGTCGATCAATGCCGAAATGCCGATGTGCATGCGCCGCTGAGCGCATGGCGTCCGTGGCAATCGCGACCCCGCCATCAGTGCCGTTCTTGAAGCCGACAGGCATCGCCAAACCACTGGCCATTTCCCGATGGATCTGCGATTCGGTGGTCCTTGCGCCGATGGCCACCCAACTGAGCATATCGTCGAAGTAGCCGGCCGCCATGGGCTGCAGAATTTCGGTGGCGATGGGCAGGCCCATACGCAGCATGTCGCGCATCAGTTCTCGGGACAGTGCCAGGCCGCCGGCCATGTCGTCACTGCCATCAAGCTGCGGATCGTAGGCCAATCCTTTCCAGCCGACCGTGGTGCGTGGTTTTTCGACGTAGGCACGCATTACCAGCATCAGTTGATCACTGACCTCAGCGGACAGCTTCGCCAGCCGTTCGGCATATTCGAGGGCAGAGTGTGGATCGTGGATCGAGCACGGGCCGACGATTACTAGCAGCCGGGAGTCTTCACCGTCGAGAATCGCACGGGCCGCTTGGCGATGGGTTGCAACCTGATGGCTAAGGGCAAGGTCGAGGGGCAACTGGTGTTTGAGTTGCAGGGTGCTGGGTAGACGCTGCGGGGCAGGGACGCTGTCGATCAGGGTCACGCTTTGGGGCAGCAGGTCAGAGAGGGGGTTTACGGCGACGGATGAGTTCATGCTCTGGCTTCCTGGGCGGGCGCGGGGTATTTCCGCGCTCGACGCCCTATTGGGGTGTTCGACAATTGGCCGTACTGGCCTTTAGTGCTGTTTTGCCACCTGAAAGTGACCGGTCGGAGGCGGCAGGCTGTCCCGAGCGGAGGTTGCTAAATCGCCAGGTGAAGCTGATGTCGTTGCGGTAATAAGTGGTGTAGTTCATGTCGTGTTCCTCAATTCAATTCGGTTGCAATTCAGTACAAGCGGATGTTTCTGGTGGCCCGAAAAAACAAAACCCCCGGTCGGGTAGCCGGCCGGGGGTAGAGGATTCTCTGGTTGGCGGCCCTTTTAGTGTGGGCGCCGTATGGGTATCAGGCGCGCCAGTGGCTAAACCAATACCCAAAATAAGAGTTGAGCTGCTGGGAAACTGCGCTTTGTACATTCCACGCAGCCACTGCCGTTACCTGGCGTTGGACGCTGGTAAAATTGCAATTCGGCGATTGGATGTGCGACATGGCGGCTCTCCAGTAGGTACAGTGAGCTTACTGTAGATAAGGCTTTGGGTTCAATGGGACATTTCCATCGGATCTCAAAACACTACGCCTTTTGCGTGCTGCCAGTGCTGGTGGAGACTTGCCCCGGATAGCCAATCGGGATTTGCAAGGCTGATCAGCCAGGGCTGTGCCTGTGGTTGCTTGAAGCACTAGGGGGTATGGATTGACTGTGAAGCTTCGCAAGGCCACCGCTGCCGACCTGAGTTTTGCTCGTGAGCTGACGAGGGTGAATATGCGTGAGTATTACGCCGAATACGCTCGGGTTTGGCAGGGGCAGTCGTTTGATGATGAGTGGGAGGCACGCCAGAGCTTCATCATCAACAAGGCAGACAAGCCTGTCGGCTTTCTCAGTTTCAGCATGGAGCCGCACTATTTGTATCTGCGCGATGTGCAGTTGTGCGAACCCTACCGAGGCGAGGGCATAGGGGGGTGGGTGATGGGGCAGATAGCGTCGATGGCGTGCGAGCTAGGGGCCAGGAGCGTCCGGCTGAAAGTGTTTAAAAGTAATCCAGCGATGCAATTGTATCGACGACAGGGCTACGAGGTTGTCGGGCAAGAGAAGGCTTTGTTCTGGATGGAGCGTATATTGGAGAGCTCAGCCGTTTGTCGAGAGTAATCGACCGCGCTTGGTCTAGACTGTTTTCAACAGGTACATCAACCAAGGTACTGTGAGGCGATGCATCGTTTGCGGGCGTTAGTCGACCCCCAGCGCGGTACCCAGCACTTTGTCGGTGGGTATGCTGCCGATTTTCATGCCCAGCAAAACCGCCACTTTGTGAGCTTCTCCGCGCCGACCTTTTTTGCGGCCTGCAAGTACTTGATAGGTAGTGGCCGGGTCAATGCTGTTTTCCCGAGCGAACTCCTGAACAGATTTACCTTGTTGTTCAAGCCAGGCCTTGGCTTGTGCAGCGGTGCGTATTCCGGGCATAGTTCAAAACCGTTCAAATTAGTTTAACTTAGCTCGATTCTACCATTCGTAAGGATGGGGTCAACAGGATTATGCATTCAAATGAGTGGAATAGGTTCCAGGCTACGAAAAGAAAGAGAGCGCCTTGGGCTGTCTCAACGAGCTTTTGGTGAAATAGGTGGTGTAGAAGCAAATGCTCAGGGAAAGTATGAAAGTGGCGACCGCGCCCCAAAGGCTGATTATCTGGCGGCTGTTGCTGCCAGAGGTGTGGACGTTTTGTTCGTACTCACCGGCACCTATACCCCGACGCCTGTCGACAACCTGAGCCAGACGGAAGAAAAAATACTGGGAAGTTTTAGAACCTTGCATAAAGAAGACCAGGACGCCATCAGGCGACTGACCACGACCATGGCTGAGCTGTCGACGTCATACGCAACCAACAATAAGTCAACGTCAGAGGAGGGATAGACCGGGTTGTCTTTTTAGGTCTTCAGAAATATATCAAATATATGAATACGTTATTGGTAGCGTGTGTAACACGCTGCCATGTGTCGACCTTGCACCAATATCGAGCTTTGAGCTAGGTCTTGCTCGCCGTTTTTGCTAAGGTCACTAGACTTTGTTATGACCGTTTTGTGAGGTGTCTGCTTGATTAGGGTGCTAGTAGTCGATGACCATGATCTCGTTCGAACAGGCATTACACGGATGTTGGCCGATATCGAGGGCTTACAGGTAGTCGGGGAGGCCGATTCAGGTGAAGAGTCCCTGAAGCAAGCGCGCGAGTTAAAGCCCGATGTGGTGTTGATGGACGTCAAGATGCCTGGCATAGGCGGTCTGGAAGCAACCCGGAAGTTACTGCGTAGTCATCCCGACATTAAAGTTGTGGCTGTGACTGTGTGTGAAGATGACCCGTTCCCGACCCGGCTGTTGCAAGCGGGCGCTGCGGGTTACATGACCAAGGGTGCAGGCCTTGCTGAAATGGTTCAGGCCATCCGGCTTGTGTTTGCCGGGCAGCGCTACATCAGCCCGCAGATCGCTCAGCAACTCGCACTCAAGTCTTTTCAGCCGCAAAGTAGTAATTCGCCGTTCGATCTGTTGTCGGAGCGCGAAATTCAGATTGCCCTGATGATCGTTGGTTGTCAGAAAGTCCAGGCCATCTCCGATAAACTGTGTCTGTCACCCAAAACCGTGAACACCTACCGTTACCGTATCTTTGAAAAGCTCTCGATCAGCAGCGATGTCGAGCTGGCCTTGTTGGCAGTCCGTCACGGCATGGTCGATGCCAGTCTCTGAAATGACCCAACCGTTCGATCCAAGCGCATTTCTTTCAACCTGCAGTGGCCGTCCCGGCGTGTATCGCATGTTCGATGCCGAGGCGCGTCTGCTGTATGTCGGCAAAGCCAAAAATCTCAAAAAGCGGCTTGCCAGCTATTTCCGCAAGACAGGGCACGCGCCCAAAACCGGTGCGCTGGTCGCCCGAATCGCACAGATTGAAACCACCATCACTGCCAATGAGACCGAAGCCCTGCTGTTGGAGCAGACACTCATTAAAGAGTGGCGGCCGCCTTACAACATCCTGCTGCGCGACGATAAGTCTTATCCTTACGTCTATCTATCGGACAGTGATTACCCTCGGCTGAGTATCCATCGCGGCGCGAAGAAGCCCAAAGGTCGATACTTCGGTCCGTATCCAAGCGCCGGTGCCATTCGGGAAAGTCTGAGTCTGCTGCAAAAAACTTTTTTGGTTCGCCAATGCGAAGACAGCTATTTCAAGAATCGCACCCGTCCGTGTTTGCAGTACCAGATCAAGCGTTGCAAGGGGCCCTGTGTCGGCCTGGTCGAGCCTGAGGTATATGCCCAGGACGTGCGGCACTCGATCATGTTCCTTGAGGGACGCAGCAACGCGCTGACTGACGAGCTTAATGCCGCCATGGAAAAAGCCGCCATGACCCTGGATTTTGAACGTGCCGCCGAACTGCGTGATCAGATATCACTTTTGCGCCGTGTCCAGGATCAACAAAGTATGGACGGAGGAACCGGCGATGTGGATGTGGTCGCTGCGTTCGTCAACCCGGGTGGCGCCTGTGTTCACTTGATCAGCGTGCGCGGCGGACGCGTGTTGGGCAGCAAGAGCTTTTTTCCTCAGGTCGGTATCGAGGAGGAGGTGGGTGAAGTCATGGCGGCATTCCTCGCTCAGTATTTCCTGGGGGGGCATGACCGAGAGCTGCCGAGCGAAGTTATTGTCAATGTGGTCCATGAAGACTTCCCGACCTTGATCGACGCGATTGAAGCGTTGCGAGGGCATGAAATGACCATCAGTCATCGGGTCCGGGGTACGCGGGCGCGCTGGCAGCAATTGGCGGTGACCAATGCCGAGCAGGCATTGTCGGCACGCCTGGCCAACCGTCAGCATGTGACGGCTCGTTTTGATGCGCTGGCCAAGGTATTGAATCTCGAGGAATCGCCACAACGCCTTGAGTGTTACGACATCAGTCACTCCAGCGGTGAGGCGACGGTCGCCTCCTGTGTGGTCTTCGGTCCAGAAGGGCCAATAAAGTCGGATTACCGGCGTTACAACATCGAAGGTGTGACGGCTGGCGACGATTATGCAGCCATGCACCAGGCCCTGACTCGTCGCTTCAGCAAGCTCAAAGAGGGGGAGGGCAAGTTGCCCGATATCCTGTTGGTGGATGGCGGCAAGGGGCAGTTATCCATGGCCCGCGATGTACTGAACGAACTGGCGGTGCCAGACTTGATTCTGTTGGGCGTTGCCAAAGGTGCCACACGCAAGGCCGGATTCGAGACGCTTTACCTCAACGATGCTGCGCATGAGTTCACCTTGCCTGGCGATTCTCCGGCATTGCACCTGATCCAGCAGATCCGCGACGAAGCTCACCGCTTCGCCATCACCGGACATCGCGCGCGACGCGGGAAGACACGGCGCACCTCGACTCTTGAAGGCGTGGCTGGTGTCGGCCCGACACGGCGCCGTGATCTGCTCAAACACTTCGGTGGATTGCAAGAATTGTCCCGCGCCAGTGTCGAAGAAATTGCTAAAGCGCCCGGAATCAGTAAAAAGCTCGCAGAGTCGATTTATGCAAACCTGCACAGCGAGTAGAATGCTCGCTCACCTCGTAGCCAGTTGTGCCGATGAATATCCCTAATCTGATCACCGTATTACGTGTCCTGCTGATTCCGATCTTCATTCTGCTGTTTTATCTGCCTTATTCATGGAGCTACATGGCAGCCAGTACGGTCTTCGCGATCGCGGCGGCTACGGATTGGCTAGATGGCTATCTGGCGCGTCGCCTTGAGCAAAGCACGCCCTTTGGTGCCTTTCTCGATCCGGTGGCCGACAAGCTGATGGTGGCCGTGGCGTTGGTGTTGCTGGTTCAAGCGCACGCCAACCTGTGGCTGACATTGCCAGCAGCGGTCATCATTGGCCGCGAGATCGTGATTTCCGCATTGCGTGAGTGGATGGCCGAGATAGGTGCTCGGGCACATGTCGCCGTTTCCAGCCTGGGTAAATGGAAGACTGCCGCACAGATGCTTGCATTGGTCATCCTGTTGGCCAACCCGCCGGCTTTCACTTTTTGGGTGGTCGTCGGTTACGCGTTACTACTGATAGCTGCCGGGCTGACGTTGTGGTCGATGTTGCAATACTTGCGTGCGGCCTGGCCGCACCTCAAAACCTCGGCAGAAAAAAAATAAGTTTTTGAATCAAGGGGTTGACGGGACAATTTGAATCTATAGAATAGCGGCCTTCACCAAGATGCGGGAATAGCTCAGTTGGTAGAGCACGACCTTGCCAAGGTCGGGGTCGCGAGTTCGAGTCTCGTTTCCCGCTCCAAAATTTGGCTTGTGAACTTCATTGAAGTTCATGAGTTGTAGAAAAAAGCGACCTTAGGGTCGCTTTTTTCGTTGTGCCGAAAAACACTTCAGTCCAGTGCGCTCCAGTATTCAGAGACGCACCGTAAACAGCAGGCATAACGTCGAAGTGGTATCCAATCAGTGGGTCGAGTTCCGCAGGCTGTGTGTAAAGGAAGGCCGTCAGAACACCCTCTCGCCTATCTTGAGAATCTTCAATAGAGTCTCCGTACATCGCTTGCCGGGCGGTCCAGGCGCAGGGTGTGCATGAGGGCACCGACTTCAGCCTCACTGAACGCCGGCTGCTGGAATGACTTGATGTCGCGGATAAAGCCGATGCCCTAGGTGACGTTGTCCGGCAGCTCAGTTTTGAAGGTACTGCCGACGACGCATCGCAAAGAGAAAAAGCCGGAACAGTGGTCAGGTTAAATACGTAACTGGGAGCCGATCGGCACCGTGCTGGAGAACCCGGATCGAGAGCAACAGGTCGAGAAAATAGCGGCATAGTCAGACGGTTGACGCGACAACTACCTTGAAAAACGCTGATCCGAAAACAAGTAATCGACTCAGAACTGGCCAGCCGAAACCAAGTTTGCTGTCATCCTTGAAGCTGCCGGGTTGTCCGAGATCGACCTAAGGCCATTATTGCCGCCGCAAAGGCCTTTACCCCGAGCAAATCACTGTTTGGCGATCCGCACTTGGGTGGAGATCGAGCCGTTGACCACTGCCAGACTGGTGGCCATGGCCTGTAATCTTAGCCATGCCTGGGACGCGGCTGCGGGAGGTCGTCAGTTGGTGAGGGCTGATGACCAAGCTGCCAACCGGACTGACTAGATGAAAGCTTGGCAAGCAGGGCGTCCATGTAAGCCCGGGCAACACGTCTTCCAGATCCCTATGCGTCAAACAATAATGATCAAAGACGCCAACGCGGTGTATCTGTCAATGCGCTTGAGTCTCCGATTTTTCATCGCCCTGGAAAGTCGATCACTACTGATCGGGATCGGTTTTTTTGCATCCGTGTTTGGGGCTACAACATCAGGCGCCGGTTGAATTTCGTTTCCATGACGATGTAGGACGACGTATGGGCCACGCCCTTGATCAAGTTGATCTGCGTGAGCTCGCCGTTGAGTTCGCCCAACGTATGGGTGGCGACGTGAATGATGAAATCCGATTCGCCGGAGACGGCATAGACTGCCTGGACCGAATCCATCTTGCGCAGTGCGGTCATGACATCGGTATAACTTTTGTTGGTGCAGGACGTCATGGTGAAGCAGTTGACTGTTTGTTGCAGCTTGTCTTGGTCGATTCGCACGCTGTAGCCGGTGATAACCCCAGCCTTTTCCAGGCGATTGATCCGCTCCTGTACCGCGGAGCGCGAGACCCCAAGCTTGCGTGCCAGAGAGGCCGTTGGCTCGCGGGCGTTAAGCTGCAAAAGCGCAAGCAGTTGCTTGTCTTTCTCGGTCAAACGAAACAACGAAGTGGGGCGCTGCTCATCCATGGATAGGTTCGTACTCTTGATAGGGTTCAGTGTCTAGCTGCCCGGCGTGTCGAGCGCGCTTCCTGGAACATATCCATCAGCTTTAATCCGGCATAGACCGTCTGCGCTGCTGCAGGCCCGAAAGGCCCACCATTCCATTCCAGGCCATAGGCATCGAATAGACGGTAACGATCAGACTCGCCACAAATCGCCTCGGCAACAACCCGTGCACCGATAGGCGCGGTGTTCATACCATGGCCACCAAATGATGTACAAGCCCAAAGGCCCGGACCCAGCGTACCGATGTGCGGCATTTTGTGGCGAGCGTAGCCCATCAGGCCGGACCAGGCTTTTTCGATTTGCAGGCCGCGCAATTGTGGGAAGACATTGAGAATATCGTCGGTCAGCATGTGCGCCAAACGCTTTTCATCCTGTACATTTCGAGTGGTGATGTGCCCACCCCAGAGCAGGCGATCACCGTCGACCACCCGGTAGTAGTCCGAGGCGCGGCGATTGTCACCAACGGCATCGGTGGTGCGTATCGTATCCCGCAGACGGTCGCCCAAGTGTTCGGTGAGCACCACATACGTCGCGATCGGCAAAAAAGCGCGCCGCAATCGGCCGAACTCAGGGCCGCCATAGCCGCCACAGCAGTGCACCACGTTGCCACAGTCAATCACCCCTTGCTGCGTCACCACGTGATGGCGGTCGCCTTGGCTTTCTACCCGAATCATGGGCGAGTTTTCATAGAGAATGCCACCCTTGGCCTCAATCAACTCGGCCACGCCCAGGCAATAGTTCAGTGGATGGAAGTGAAACCCATGGCTATCGCGCAACCCGTGAAAATAGCGCTCAGTGTTCAACCGTGCCCGGATCGCGTGGGTATCCAGGTACTCCATTTCGAAATTGAACTCCTTGGCCATCCGATCACGTAGGCGTTGGAGATTATCGCCATCGTCGTAGCGCAACACGCTCAACTTGCCGCTGGTGGGCGCGCAGCCCTCCAACTGATGCTGATCGATCGTCTCGCGAACGATGTCCACGCCCTCTAGAGAAAGCTTGAACAGCGCGCTTGCCGTCTCGGTGCCACACCGGCGCTCAATTGATGACAGCCCTTCGGACCAGCCCTGCAGTACGAAGCCACCGTTGCGTCCGGAAGCCCCCCATGCAACCCGCGCGGCCTCCAGCAATACTACCGAGCGTCCCCGGGAAACCAGCTCCAACGCCGTGCTCAAACCTGCCAGACCGCCACCGATCACACAGACATCGGCCTGAACATTGCCAATGAGTGTCGGGCGCGGCGATGCGTACCGCATCGTAGCGGTGTAATAACTGTTACTGTAATGGGACATGAATCGGTCATCCTTTGGCAGGAGCAAAGACATGCCGCACGCCCGCCGTCATGACGGGCGTACAGTCGTGTCGGTCATTGCACGGTGGTGAGGTCGTTGCCGTACCACTTCTCGGAAAATTTCTTCAGCGTGCCGTCGGACTTCATGTCTTCGACGATCTTCTTCAGCTCGGCCGAAAACGCCTCGTCACCCTTGTCGACAGCTAACGCCAGAGGCTCGTAATACGCGGGTTTGCCCTCCACCTGAACGATGGGGTAGCCATGTTCCACTGCGCCCTTGATCGTCGGCAGTGCGGACAGCGTGGCGTTGAGGCGAGTGCCATTGCCCAGACGCAAGTCATCCAGAGGCCCCATGCTGTCACCGTAGGTCCGCACTTCGCCTGGCTCGACCTCATAGCTGAAAGGTGGCACACCCACCGCGTCGATCTTTAGTCGGCGATTGATATAGTCCTCGGAAGTGGTGCCTGCCTCGACGCCGATCACCTTGCCGTTAAGATCAGCGACCTTGGTCCCGGCGGCATCCTTGTGCACCGCAAACACATAAGGGGTGTAGTAATAGATGGCGGGGAAATCGAGGACGCGTGCGCGCTCGGTGGTGGGGGTCATGGAGCCGACCGATATGTCCCAACGGCCTGACCAGCGCCCTGCGGTGATGATGCCCCACTCCGGCGTGACGAACGTCACCTTGGCGCCCAGTCGATGGCCGATCTCGGTGGCCACATCAATATCAAAGCCTTTTAGCGCATTGTCGTCACCCAGGAACGACTGAGGTGGCCAGTTAGCGGCAGTCGCTACTTTCATGACCTTGCTTTCATGGATGCGGTCGAGCGTTGCGCCAGCCCAGGCAGCGCCTGTAGTGACGAATACGGCGCTGGCGACAGCTGCGGCAGCGAAGAAGCGAGTGACTGAGGTCATCGGTAAGTCTCCAGATGTTGCAGGTTGACGCGGATGGTCAGGCTTATCCGCTGATGAGTGCACGGCGATAGTGCCGACTGCGTCCTGCCGCCCCTCCGGCCGTCAATGGCTGAGGATTTGCGAAAGGAATTCTTTGGCCCGTTCGTGTTGCGGGTTATCGAAGAAAGCCTGTGGTTCGCCCTGCTCAATGATTCGCCCTTGGTCCATGAAGATGATCCGGTCAGCCACCCGCCGAGCGAAGCCCATCTCGTGGGTCACACACAGCATGGTGATGCCGTCCTGTGCCAGTTCGCCCATCACGTCGAGCACCTCCTTGACCATCTCAGGGTCAAGCGCCGAAGTCGGCTCGTCGAACAGCATGATCCGTGGTCGCATACAGAGGGCGCGGGCGATGGCGACCCGTTGCTGCTGCCCGCCCGAGAGCTGGCCGGGGTACTTGTCGGCCTGGTTATCAATCCGCACACGCGTGAGGTATTCGTGCGCTAGTTGGCGGGCCTCCGCTTCGCTGAGCTTGCTCACCAGGCGCGGCCCCAGCATCAGGTTTTCCAGCACGGTCAAATGCGGGAATAAATTGAATTGCTGGAAGACCATGCCGACGTGCCGCCGAACCGCCGCCACACTCTCCGCGCTGCGGGTCAGTGCTGTCCCGCTGATGAGTACTTCGCCTTTCTGAAAGTCCTCCAGCAGATTGAGGCAGCGGATCAGCGTCGATTTTCCGGACCCGGAAGGCCCGCAAATCACGAGGATTTCCCCGGAAGCAATGTCCAGGTCGATGTCTTTGAGAACGTGAAAATCGCCATACCATTTTTGCAGTTTGCGAACTGACACTGCCGGCTGAAGGGTAGGGCTGAGGGGATCGAGGGCGCGATTCATCGTGGTGATCCTTGTTCAGCGGTGAGCGCGGTCAAAGCGCTTCTCGAGGCGAGACTGGACGGTCTCCAGAACGATCGACAGCAGCCAATAGAGCACGGCGGCGGTGATCAGCATCTCCAGATGCCGGAACTCGGCACGCCCTTGTGTACGCGCCAGGAACATCAACTCCCAGACTCCAATGACTGACACCAACGAGCTGTCCTTGAGCATTGAAATGAACTGGTTGCCTGTAGGCGGAATGATCAGCCGCATGGACTGCGGCATGATCACTCGGGTCATGACCTGGAAAGGGGTCAAGCCAATAGCTCTGGAGGCCTCCCACTGGCCGCGCGGGATGCTGCGGATGCCCGCACGGAAGATCTCTGTCATGTAGGCGCCGTAGCAGAGCGACAGCGCCAGGACTCCGGCCGGAACCGCACCTACTACATAGCCAAGTTGGGGAATGCCCAGGTAGATGAGATAGATCTGGATCAGCAGCGGCACACCGCGAAAGAATGAGGTGTAAAAGTTGGCAATCGCAATAGCAAAGCCGTTGGACGATAACTTTGCCGTCGCTCCCAGCAGCGCCAGGACGAAGGCGATGCTGATAGAAATAGCGGACACGTAGACAGTGGTGAACACCCCTTGGGTGATCATGAATCCGACTTTGCTGAGGATGAAGCTGTAAGACAAATTGAAGCTGTCGAAAAATAGCAGGAACAATAGAAGCAGCTCGACCCATACGGTGATGATCTGCGCCCGCAAAGGGAATCGTCCCAGGATGAACAGGTTGGCGACCAGCGTGACGGTCAAGGTGAACGCCACCGCGAGATCACGTAGCAGGGGTGACTTGAGGTCGGCAACGACGGGCCCCATCAGCTTTGCTAAGCCCCCCTCACCAGCGCCAGCAAAGAGCGTGATGGCAAATATAGCAACAGCGACCACCCCCATGAACGCGATGTTGTCGGTCGCCCGACTTCTAATGATGTTGTCTTTGTACATCGTCTTTCGTCCCCCCCATGGAGTAGAAATGCCAACTTGTCTCATTTCCATTATGAGTGTGCGAACTGCTGGGGAATACCTTGCGATCTGTACTTATTTTGCTATTTTTTTGAGCATATACAGGGTAGGTAGCTTTAGATATGGCGGTATTAGTACGGCAACACGCGGGTGATAAGTCTGACATGGCAGGTCGGCGTTCACCTGCCTGAAGCCCCAATTGCGACGATCAGTGCTTGATTTTCAGGTATTGATCGAGCATTTAAAAAACTGGACCAGATAAAACCCAGTATCCAATGGTGCGCCAGGGATGCCGCGTTGCGCGAAAGCACAACCAGCTGACAGTGGTGTCCTCTGTGTATGCTCGCCGAAGCTCAATGGGCAGTCGTGCTGATGGGTACGAGATCCCCCGCTGTCTCCTCTTTCCTGAACATCGCACGATATCGGCGTTCGAACGCGGCAGTGATTCAAACCGTCGGTATCGCTGCAACCACCATGATTTCAACTAAAATGTCGGACGAGGCCAGCGTGGCTTGAGTTGTCGCTCTGGCCGGCGCACATCTGGTTGGCAGCCATTCGCTCCAGATACGGTTCATCACTGCGAAGTCGCGATCGATATCCTTCAACCAGATATGCGCGCTCACTAGATGTTCGCGGCTGCTGGATGCACGTTCCAGAAGTCGATCAATTTTTTCCAATACATTAAGGGTCTGGCCCTCGCAGTCCAGGCGTCGGTCGTTGGGGACCTGTCCAGACAGGTAAACCAGAGAACCATGGACGACAACACCACTGAGGCGCCCGTTTGGGTCGATTCGTTTAATAGTCATGGTGTCAACTCCTTGGGGGGCAATCCTGGCCTTTTAACGTCAGGCCTTCCAGATGGATCGGTGCCGGTCTACCGGCGATAAGGTCGCTCACTATCTGACCGCAGGCGCTCGCGAGTGTAAAACCGAGGCTTCCGTGGCCAGTGTTGAGCCAGAAATTCTTGAAGGGACTGGGTCCCAGAATGGGCGGCCCCTGCGGTGTAGAAGGGCGTAGCCCAGCCCAGCCGCGTGCCTGGTGATAATCGCCTGCGTCAGGGAAGGCTTCTTCGCACAGGCGACACAGAGCCGCAATGCGCTCTGGGTCGGGATGGGTGTTTTTGATGCCAATGTCGACCATGGCGGCGACGCGAAACTGTTGGCCGAGTCGAGCGTACACCACCTTGTTGTCGAAGTCGGTCACGCTGGTTTCCGGGACGCCGACGTTGCTGGTAAGCGGTAAAGTTAAGCTATAGCCCTTGAGTGGGTAGAGCGGCAGGCGGATACCCAATTGGGCCGCGAGTCGATCGCTGGCGTTGCCGGTAGCGAGCACGTAATCGTCAGCAGTGAAGTCTTCGGCATTCGCAAATTGCAGTGCTGAGATTCGATCTCCTTTGCGCTGAAAACCATTGTCCAAGCTTGGTCGGTTGTTGATGGCCATGCGCGACAAGGAAGAGCGCGTGCGGTTTTCCGGTTATGACGTAGCCAGTTTCAAAATTTTCGTGTTCTGTGTGGCGGCTGCATTCTCGGCCATTGGCGGTGCGATGTTCGCCTTGCAGGTCGGCTTTATGTCGCCCTCGTTCGTGGGGATCGTGCCGTCCATCGAGATGGTGATATTCGCGGCGGTAGGAGGGCGCATGTCGCTGCTTGGCGCCGTGTACGGCGCGTTGCTGGTCAACTACGGCAAGACCTACTTTTCCGAGTCCTTCCCGGAATTATGGTTGTACCTGATGGGCGGCCTGTTCATCGTGGTGGTCATGTATTTCCCGAATGGCCTTGCTGGTCTTTGGGATACTCATGGTCGGCAGGCCCTGGCAAAACTGCTTCGTCGCTCGCAACGGCCCCTTGCCAAGCCCGCGTCGATGTCTGTGGTGAGCAAATTAGCCAGCGTAGCTCCACAGTCGATTCAGCCTGCTAGCAGCACCTCCCTGGAGACCCGACCATGAGTGCCAGTGGTTTTGAAATGAACAAGCCAGTGCTGACCATCGAGGGACTGACCGTGTCTTTTGACGGCTTCAAGGCCGTTGATAACCTCAATCTGTATATCGACCGCAACGAAGTGCGCGTGGTGATTGGTCCCAATGGCGCAGGCAAGACCACGGTGCTTGATCTGATCTGCGGTAAGACCCGCGCTACCAGCGGCAGTATTCAGTTCGATGGAAAGGAACTGACCAAGATGCATGAGTACAACATCGTCCGCGCTGGAGTGGGGCGAAAATTCCAGAACCCGTCGATCTACGAGAACCTGACGGTGTTTGAAAATCTGGAAATGTCTTATCCCACAGGCCGCAAGGTGTTCGGTGCATTGTTCTTCAAGCGCAGTGCCGAAGTGATTGCCCGGGTAGAGGAGGTAGCCAATGAGATTTTCCTCGGAGACCTGTTGCAACAGCAAGCCGACCTGTTGTCCCACGGCCAGAAGCAGTGGTTAGAAATCGGCATGCTACTGATGCAGAACCCGGACCTGTTGATGCTCGACGAACCGGTCGCCGGCATGAGCGTCAACGAGCGGGCACAAACCGCCGAGCTGTTAAAGCGAATCAGCAAGGGCCGCTCCGTGCTGGTGATCGAGCACGACATGGAATTCGTCAAGAGCATCGCGCACAAGGTCACGGTGCTCCACCAAGGCAAGGTGCTGGCCGAGGGCAGCATGGAATCCATACAGAAAAATCCCAAAGTCATTGAAGTCTATCTGGGCCATTGAGGAGTCGGACATGTTCAACATCGACAAACTGTCCTGCGGCTATGGTCAGAGCCAAATCCTGCATGACCTGGACCTGAACGTCGCCAAGCGTGAGATTGTTGCCGTGATGGGACGCAATGGCATGGGCAAGACAACGTTATTCAAGAGTCTGATGGGCATCTTGCCGCAGTGGCACGGACGCATCAGCGTCGATGGCCATGATGTCTCGCCGCTGGAAACCCATGAACGAGTCGAGCGAGGTATCGCCTACGTGCCTCAGGGGCGGATGATATTTCCCAGCATGAGTGTGCTGGAAAACATCCAGACCGGATTGCCGGCATCGGCCAAGGGTAAGGTGCCCGATGACCTTTATGCATTGTTTCCGGTGCTTTACGAAATGCGCTCGCGAAAGGGCGGCAACTTGTCGGGCGGCCAGCAGCAACAACTGGCGATCGCCCGCGCTTTGGCGACTAATCCAAAAGTGTTGTTGCTGGATGAGCCGACCGAGGGCATTCAGCCGTCAATCATCAAGGACATCGCCCGCACGCTCAAAGAAATCCGCAACCTGCGCGACCTGACTATCGTCGTTTCGGAGCAAGTGCTGTCGTTCACTCTGGAAATCGCCGACCGTTTCCTGGTGATTGAAAAAGGTCGTTTCGTGGTCGAAGAAACCCGCGACAAGGTCGACGAAGCTACCATCAGCCGCTACCTGTCGGTGTGATCCTTATGCGTTATGCCCGCCCGCTTTCATACGCGGCGCGGGCTTTTTCGCGTGCGCTGGAAAAGGACTGAAGACCCCGTTCCTGCTGGCTATGGGCATACGTCATCCAACGTATTTTCTGATTGGCTCAAGCATTCGAAACTGGCTCCAACGCCTCACGCCCTATTCAGTCCAGGAGCTTCGTCATGACCGACACGTTGATCAAGGTTGACCTCAATCAGGCCGCTACCGAGAACGAACAGATCCACAACCGTTGGCACCCGGATATTCCGATGGCGTGCTGGGTCAAGCCCGGAGAGGACTTCATCCTCGAAACCTATGATTGGACTGCCGGTGCAATCAAGAACAATGACGATGCCTCCGATGTTCGTGATGTCGATCTCTCGACGGTGCATTACTTGTCTGGGCCGGTAGGGGTGCACGGTGCGGAGCCGGGTGATCTGCTGGTGGTCGATTTGCTGGATATCGGTGCCAAAGCCGAATCGATGTGGGGTTTCAACGGTTTCTTTTCACGGCAAAACGGTGGTGGATTCCTGACCGATCATTTCCCCAGCGCACAGAAAGCCATTTGGGATTTCAAGGGCATGTTCACCAGCTCGCGGCACATCCCTGGTGTGAATTTTGCGGGCTTGATCCATCCCGGTCTGATCGGATGCCTGCCGGATCACGTGATGCTCGCGGACTGGAACCGGCGTGAGCAGGAACTGATCGATACCAATCCGACCCGGGTGCCACCGCTTGCCAACGCACCCATGGCCCCAACTGCACACATGGGCAAACTCAAGGGCCAGGCCCGCGACGAAGCCGCTGCCACGGGCGCGCGAACCGTTCCGCCCCGCGAGCATGGCGGTAACTGCGACATCAAGGACCTTTCACGGGGTTCGAAGATTTTCTTTCCGGTCTACGTCAAGGGAGCTGGCTTGTCGGTTGGCGATCTGCACTTCAGTCAGGGCGACGGCGAAATTACCTTTTGTGGTGCCATCGAAATGGCCGGCTGGGTCCATATGAAAGTCGAGCTGATCAAGGGCGGCATGGCCAAATACGGGATCAAAAACCCGGTATTCAAACCGAGCCCGATCATTCCGACCTACCAGAACTACCTGATCTTCGAAGGTATCTCTGTGGATGAAGAGGGCAAGCAGCACTACCTGGACGTCAATATCGCGTACCGCCAGGCCTGCCTGAATGCCATCAATTACCTGACCAAGTTCGGTTACTCGCCCGCTCAAGGGTATGCGCTGCTGGGCTCGGCTCCGGTGCAAGGGCATATCAGCGGTGTGGTCGATATTCCCAACGCGTGCGCGACGTTGTGGTTGCCGACCGAGATCTTCGATTTCGACATCAACCCCAACGCCAACGGTCCGACGAAACACCTCGACGGCAGCATTGATCTGCCGATTGCCCCAGACCTGTAAGCCACCTCGGCGCCCGATTCATTGTCAGGAGAGCTGCATGCCGACCTATGAGTACGAATGTCAGACCTGCGGCTCGTTCACGATGCTGCGGCCCATGGACCAGCGTCATCAACCGTGTCAGTGCCCGATCTGCGCGGGTGACGGAGGGCGGTTGATCCTCTCGGCACCGTCGCTACCGACATTGTCGAGCAATCAGCGTATGGCGATCACGACCAATGAGCGCAGTGCAAACGCGCCGCAGACCGTCGGCGAATACCAGCAGAACCGGCGTCACCCCAGTGGTTGTAGCTGTTGCGCACCGAGCAAACCGGTGACGTCGAGCAAGGCCAATCCACTGGGCCTTAAGAGTAAAACCGGTCCAAGACCGTGGATGATCAGCCATTAACAGAGGTCAATTTCATGCGCCATGGTGATATTTCCAGCAGCCCGGACACCGTTGGTGTCGCTGTCGTCAATTACAAAATGCCGCGTCTGCACACAAAGGCCGAAGTCATCGAAAACGCCCACAAAATTGCCGAGATCATCACGGGCATAAAGCGCGGTCTTCCTGGCATGGACCTGGTGGTATTCCCCGAATACAGCACCATGGGCATCATGTATGACCACGACGAGATGATGGCAACTGCCGCCAGCATTCCGGGGGAGGAGACTACGATCTTCTCTG
Organism: Pseudomonas sp. MH9.2; assembly: GCF_034353875.1. Taxonomy (NCBI): domain Bacteria; kingdom Pseudomonadati; phylum Pseudomonadota; class Gammaproteobacteria; order Pseudomonadales; family Pseudomonadaceae; genus Pseudomonas; species Pseudomonas sp. MH9.2. The sequence continues at coordinate 554,994 of NZ_CP133784.1, read as the reverse complement.
CCGCGTGCCGTGCGGCCAACACGTGGGGGGTCTTTTCACTTACGGGTGAACGTCATGAGGAACATCCACGCAAGGCTCCCTACAACACGTTGGTATTAATCGATAACCAGGGCGAAATCGTCCAGAAATACCGCAAATGTATTCCTTGGTGCCCCATAGAGGGCTGGTATCCAGGAGACCGTACTTATGTTTGCGATGGTCCAAAGGGCATGAAGATCAGCCTGATCATCTGCGATGACGGCAACTACCCGGAGATCTGGCGCGACTGCGCAATGAAAGGGGCTGAGTTGATTGTTCGGTGCCAGGGCTATATGTACCCGGCCAAAGAGCAGCAGGTGATGATGTCCAAGAGTATGGCCTGGGCCAATAACTGCTATGTAGCGGTCGCGAATGCTGCCGGCTTCGGCCGGCCTGCTGACATCGCGCTTTGTCTTCGATCCCGCTCAGGTCATGGCTCTGCTGAGTGAAGCGGAATCAGGCCACATCCACCAGAATAATTTCACTGTCCTCAATGGCCGTAACGCGCAGCAAGTGCTCATCCTCTACCGCAACGCCATCACGTGCTGCTGCACGCAAACCGTTGACCTCGATGATCCCTGTAGCCGGAACCAGATAGGCTCGGCGACCCGCGTCCAGGCGGTACTCAACGGTTTCACCGGCCTTCAAGTTGGCGGCTACCAAACGTGCGTTAGCACGAATGCGCAGGTTTTGGTCATCGCCGTCCTTTCCGCTGGCCAGCGTGACGAAACCTTCACGCTGACCTTTAGGGAATGGTTTGGCACCCCATGAAGGCGCTGAGCCGGTCTCATCAGGCACAATCCATATCTGGAAGATCTTGGTCGCAGTCGATTCCATGTTGTATTCGCTGTGGGCTATACCGGTTCCGGCGCTCATGACCTGAACATCACCCGCCTCCGTGCGGCCCTTGTTGCCCAGATTGTCTTCGTGGGTGATCGCACCTTCACGGACGTATGTGATGATTTCCATGTCGCGGTGCGGGTGTTTCGGGAAGCCGGTCTGCGGGGCGATGACATCATCGTTCCATACCCGCAGCTGGCCCCAATTCATGCGCTTAGGGTCGTAATACTCCGCGAAAGAGAAGTGATGATGTGCGTTCAGCCAGCCATGGTTTGCGCCGCCCAACGTGTTAAAGGGTCTTAATTCGAGCATGATTGTGGCCTCCAAAGCAGAGCCGGGCTGTTCGCACCAGTACTGCTGAACGATAAATCAATGGGTGATGGCGAGCATCATCTATCAATTATTCATCGAAAATAAGCGGAAAAATCGCGCCAAAACAATCTACTTATTCGATTTGTCGGGTCTGCGTATTATTGGTCTCTCGATCGACTGCACCTGCAGTTGATCGGCTAACGCGCTGATGGCAAAGCATTTCGCTAGAACTGGTCGACAATTCCAGCCACCATAGACCCTTCTTCGCTCACAAGCTGACATCTGGAGCCTGCGTGCCGCATCAATTGCCTGCCGATCTGTCCCCGCCTGAACAATTGCCCTTTTTCAAACGCCTGCTGGCACGACTCGTCGGCCATAGCCTGACGGGCTTGCGCTCGCAGCATGTGCCGTCCTGGTTGCAAGGGCATGCCGATGGCTACCTCAACGGCCACGCTGAAGGCATGAACGAAGGTTACGCAGAAGGTCGGCTCGACGCGGTAGAGGACAGCCAGCACGTGTTGCTGATCCGCGACACCCGCCCCGCCGAACACCGTGGCCCGCGTATCGACGATCACCTGTTCGATGACTGGCGCCTGGCGCTCACTGCAGACCTTAAAAAACGCATCAAAGCCGATGTCGCGCTAAAGCTGCCCAGTCATGCCCAGCCCAGTGCCGCACAATGGAAGATGATTTTCAGCGACACACCGTCTACCTATGTCATTGCCGGTGCCGGTGCCGGTAAGTCCACATCGCTGGTGCTGCGTATTCTCCTGTTGAGCCATTACCTCGGTTTTGAACTCGGTTCCATGACCGTGGTGACGTTCACGCGCGAGTCGCGTAAGGACTTCATCAATAAGCTCATCCAGATTATGGCGCTGTGGGGGCGTAGCTTGAGCCTCAAAGAAGGTCGCGACCTGGTGCGCACCTTTCATTCGCGGATACTGCCATGGGTACGCAGCCTGCCGGGTTTCAGCCAGTTACGCGCCTTCGAGAACCTGACTAATCAGCCTGCACTCTGCGGGGAAGAGGGTGCCGACAGTAACCCGTTCGATTTGCGGATAAACGACGCGCAACGTCAGCAACTGAATCTCTGCTATCGGGATCTGTACGCAAGCAACGAGCGGTTTCGCGAGGTCATGGCCCCCTTGTATCGCCATGCGTTGCAGCTCAAGGAGCTGGACCGCGATCATCCGGACGTACAGAAACGTATCACGGTGACCGAGTTGTCGGCCAAGCGTGATGAGGAGCTGTGCGACACTATTGAGGACCTGTGGTTTCGTGCCAAGGCGTGGCCGATAAAAGGCATTGAGCCTATGCGGCAAACCGTTGAAATCAATGGGTTTTCATTTCATTTTCATGGCTACATTGCCGAGTTGGATGCTTGGGTGGTGCTGGGTTTCGATCCCTCTGAAAACCAGCAGATGAAACGATCAACAGCCAAGTTGCCGATCTGGGCCGAGTGGGTAATAAAGCGCACCCTGTTTCAAGCTTTCTGCCGCAAGCCTGTGATTTGGCTAGAAAACTATGATGCCGCCAAACGAGTTTTACAGTCGCTGGCAGGATCAGCCGTCGCGGGGCCGGGCTTCGATTACAAGGTGAAGGGCGAGCTGAGCGCCGCGCCTGTGCTGGATGCCTTTGTCACGGCTGCCAGCTTCATCGAGAACCTGGGGCTGGACGTTCCTGCCGCTGTCGCTCAGATGAGCTTCGCCGAAAATGACCCTGATCGGTTTTTCTTCGAAGCCCTGAGTTTGTTCTGGAAAGCGTTCGAAGCGCATCTACTCACCCAGACCCCGCCGGTGATGACTTACAACAGAATGTTTGCGCTGTTTGGGGAGACTTCGCCCGAGAACTTGAAACGGATCAATGATGAGCTGCTAAGGCCACTGTCGCACCTGATGATCGATGAATTTCAGGACGTTTCTCCGCAAATTGTTTCCTGGATTCGCGCCAGCCTGCGGGAGATTCGCAGCCGCGGCCCCTCAATGCACATTGGGCGTGCTGCGCAGCGCTCTTCCTTGATGTGTGTCGGTGATGATTGGCAGTCCATCTATGGGTGGCGCGGCAGTTCACCAAAATACTTCATGGAGTTCGCCAAAGAGTTCTCATCGCCTGCCACCACCAAGGTGATGCTCAGCGACAACTTCCGCAGCCACCAGCACATTATTGACGCGGCCGAGCATATCGTCCGCGCCGCACCGTCGATTGCCGGCAAGAAGGCCAAAGCGGCCGGCGGTGTTCAAGAGCTGCTGCCGGTGACCGTGCAGGATCGCGACGACGATGAACTGACCGAGCGTTTGATTCAGCACTACAACGATGGCGATTCGATCCTGTTGCTGTACCGCAAGAGCAGTGAAAAAGCCCGGTTTTCCGAGCAATTACAGGCACTGGTTAATGAAGACTCTGGATTGCCACCCGAATCGAGACGCTTCAAGCAACTGACCTATCACAGCTCAAAGGGCTTGCAGGCCGACGCGGTGTTTCTGCTCGGGGATTGCCAACATTTGACCCTGTCGCCCTACAAAAACCAGGTCTATCGAATGGCTGGATTAGGCAAGGACGGTGATGCGGACCCGTTCGACACCGCACAAAAAGACGAAGTCCTGCGCCTGGCGTATGTTGCCATTACCCGGGCGGTGCGTCATTGCTACTGGTACATCGACAGCAGTGGCAGCGAAAACGCGGCTGTCCCCAAAGCTTCCGACAGGATCGCAGGAGACAAGCCGTTTTTCGACGATAGACGCGGGCAGGGTGTTACAAAAAACCCGACACTTGCGGTGGAATGAACGACTCCAGCTCAGCCTCGATGGCCTCAATGATTCGCTCGACGTCTGTCGCATTCATCACTGTCGAGCAAGGGATACCGGCGATAGCGATGACCGTTTCGCCACTGGCGCGATCAAACAGACGGGCGATCATGCTGCTGGGCGCGTCCATAGTAGCCTCGAAACCGACCGGATGAAAATGCCAGCGCATCAGCTGGCATGCATTGGGAAACGTGACTTGATTCATGCGGCCCACCTTATTCAATCGAGCACTTCCATTGGCTCCAATGCGCAGGGGACGGGTCAGTTGCATTGACCCTTCGAGAAATAAAGTAGCACCCGTAGCGATCAGCAGGAACGATTTTCTACTTACCTGACAAAACGTTTACGTTTTCTTGATGCAGGTCACGTCTCTTGTTGTGTGGTTTGCCCACCGGATAGCCGTATTTTGGAAAGCACCCATAGGGTGGCATTCGGCTATATTTTTTTTGCCGCAGACTCTAGTGAATAGCTGGCAAGTTACGGTGTGGACGCGTGAGAGACTTGTCTACCTCACTTCCTTCAAGGGCCTATTAAACGGATACTTTATTAAGTGCGGAGCGCTCAAATTTATGCACTTTAAATAGCAAGCTAAGTGTTACTTGTTGGATCCAATATGTACGCATATTGTCATCCCTAAAATATATTTTTCTTCAGGGCGAATAAAAACTAAAGTCTGGCCGATATACATGTTGAGTGCGCTGACCTGGCAGTGGGTCACACTTCAGTTTTGAACGAACCTGTACACTTCTATTCAAAATACCCGATCGCATGGATGCTTTTAGTCATACTTTTAAGAGAGGCACTCCATGTCGCTACGAAACATGAATATCGCGCCGCGCGCTTTTCTTGGCTTCGCGTTTATTGCCTTATTGGTGATTGCACTGGGCTTTTTCGCGCTGAATCGCATGAGCGTGATTCGGCAGGCCACGGTCGATATGGAAACCAACATGCTCCCCAGCATAGGGTTTCTGGGGGAGACGGCTGAATGCGTTCTGCGCCTGCGTATCACGTCTTTCCGGATACTGGTCAATCGCGAACCTGCATTGTTGCAGGAAACCGAAGTCCGAATTCGTGACCTGGTCAGCAAGTTACAGTTAGCCAAGGCCAGCTACGCTGCGTTGCCCGCCGAAGCTGAAGAGCGTGCGGTATATAAAGAGTTTGATGCCACCCTTGATAAATACTTGAACGCGCAAGGCGAAGCGCTGGATCTGTCGCGACAAAACAAGGTCGACGACATGCGTAACGTGATCAACTCCCGAATGAAAGACGCCTCTGACTTGATGGGTGAACAAATCAGAAAGTTGGTTGACATCAATAAAAATGGCGCAAAGGAATCATCCAGCATTGCCGCTCAACAATACGATGGGGCGAAAGTCGCCATCCTGGGTGTTGCGGCATTTGCCGTTTTACTGACTGTGTTGCTGGCCTTGTTGTTGACACGCAGCATTGTTAACCCTCTGACGAGAGCCGTCCGCGCCGCAGAAGATATTGCGGGTGGCAATCTGACTAAACACATTGAAGTCGACGGCAAAGACGAACCGGCGCGCCTGCTCGAAGCACTGGTGGGCATGCAGCAGAACCTGCGCAAGACAATCGAACAGATTTCCGGGTCGGCTACACAGCTCGCGTCTGCTGCCGAAGAGCTGAGCGCGGTCACCGAGGAAGCGTCTCGTGGCGTGCAACAACAGAATAATGAGATCGAACAAGCGGCTACTGCGGTTAATGAAATGACCGCTGCTGTAGAAGAGGTCGCGCGTAACGCGGTGTCCACGTCCCAAGCGTCGCAACAGTCCACCCAAGCCGCGCGCGAAGGGCGTGATCGGGTGGTCGAGACCGTTTCAGCGATTCAGGCCATGACTCAAGATGTGCAGACCACATCGGATCTGGTAGAAGGCCTGGCGGAGCAGGGACGTGATATCGGTAAGGTATTGGATGTTATTCGCTCCATCGCCGAACAGACCAACTTGCTGGCTTTGAACGCGGCCATCGAGGCCGCACGTGCCGGCGAGGCGGGCAGGGGCTTTGCTGTGGTTGCCGATGAAGTGCGCGCGTTGGCTCATCGCACCGCGCAGTCGACCCAGGAGATCGAACAAATGGTCGCGGGCATTCAAAACGGCACAGGTGAAGCCGTGCAGTCGATGCAACTGAGCACCAACCGCACGCAAACCACCTTGGAACTCGCCCGCTCAGCCGGTGTGGCGCTGGAGCAGATCACCGCAGCCATTTCGCAAATCAACGAGCGCAACCTGGTCATTGCCAGTGCCTCTGAAGAGCAGGCCCAGGTGTCCCGCGAAGTGGATCGTAATCTGGTCAATATTCGCGATCTGGCGACCCAATCCGCTGCCGGCGCCAATCAGACCAGCGTTGCCAGCCATGAACTGTCACGCCTGGCCATAGACCTTAACGGCATGGTAGCGCGGTTTGTGATTTAAGAGCCCGGTGGTGTGTCAGGCCCCGTCGCACAGCTTGTGTGACGGGGCCAACTCGGTCAACCGGACACCCGCATTCCCCACGCCTTGGGGTTAACCAGATTCAGAGGACGCTCACCCGCCAAGGCGCTGAGTAGATTGTCTACCGCGCATTGCGCCATGGCTTCACGGGTTTCGTGGGTCGCCGAGCCTATGTGGGGCGTGGCGACCACGTTGTTCATTTGCAGCAATGGCGAGTCATGGGGCAGCGGCTCGCGCTCAAACACGTCAAGACCCGCTGCTCGAATCTGGCCCTGTTGCAAGGCGGCAATCAGGGCCGACTCATCGACCACCTTGCCTCGCGAGATGTTGATGAAGATGCTCTGCGGACGCATCAGTGCGAATTGCCTGGCACCGATCAAACCCTGGGTTTCAGCCGTCAACGGTAACGTCAGGCAGATGAAGTCAGCTTCCTGCAGCAGCGCCTCCAGATTTCGGTAACCCGCATTGAAGCGCGCTTCCACGGCGGGCTTGGGTGAGTGACTGTGATACAGCACGGGCATGCCGAAACCAAAATGCCCGCGTTGTGCCAATGCTTCACCAATCCGGCCCATGCCGATGATACCCAGGGTTTTACCATGCACATCGTTGCCGAAATACGGCGAGCCGATGTTGCTCTTCCACTGCCCGGCGCGAACCAGATTGGCCAGCTCGACCACACGTCTCGCCGTAGCAAGGATCAACGCAAAACCGGTGTCGGCCGTGGTTTCGGTCAGTACGTCGGGGGTGTTGCTCAAGAGAATGCCGCGCCGGTCAAGGTAGTCCAGATCATAGTTGTCGACGCCAACCGAGACGCTTGACACCGCCTCAAGGTGCGGCGCCAGATCCAGCAAAGGCGCATCCAGTTTGAGACTGGCGCCGAGCAAACCATGGGCGTGGGGCAGGGCAGCACGCAGTCGGGCCAGGCCATCGCGGGTTGGTTCGTCGATCAACGTGACATCCGCATGCTGTTGCAGGCGGCTCATCAACGTTGGCGATAGCTTTTTATACAGAACGACTTGTTTTTTCATCGTATTCATCCCGGGTGATCAATGGTGCACCGCGACTCTGCGCTGGGGGCGTTGAGTGTGCGCTGGCGTTGAGTCGGTGCGTGGGTTGAGAAGGAGCGTCAGCACCACCGACACCAACAGTGCACCGCTCATCAGCAGATAAGACGCGCCGGGATTGCCCGTAGCGCTATTGAGGTAGCCAACCAGGTACGACCCGGCAAAAGAACCCAGCGCCCCCATGCTATTGATCAACGCCATGGCGCCACCGGCTACGTTGGATGGCAGGATTTCCGGAACGATCGCGAAAAACGGCCCATAAGGCGCATACATGCAGGCGCCGGCCAGCACCAGCAGGGAGTAGGACCACCAGAAATGCTCGCTGCCCAGCGCATAGGAGCCGTAGAACGCCAGGGCGGCGATCAGCAGGGGCGGCCAGACAAAACGCTTGCGGCGCTGGACTCGGTCAGACCCCCAGGACACTGCCAGCATGGCGATCACGGCGGCCAGATAGGGCAGCGCAGACAGCCAGCCGGCTTCGACCATGTCCAGATGGGCACCCTGTTTAAGGATCGATGGCAGCCACAGGACAAAACCGTAGACACCGATGCTCCAGCAGAAGAATTGCAGCGCCAGGATGATCACCTTGGGTGAACGGAAGGCTTCGGCGTAGTTCTTCACCGGTTTGATCCCGACCTGCTCGGCATCCAGTGTCCTTTGCAGATCGATTTTGTCTTCTTCGCTCATCCAGGCGGCCTGTGCCGGTTTTTCATCGGCCAGCCTCCACCAGATAAACGCCCAGATGATCGCGGGCAGGCCTTCGATGATGAACATCCAGCGCCAGCTGAAGTGCGACACCAGATAGCCCGACACCACCGACATCCAGAGCATGGTCACCGGGTTGCCGAGGATCAGGACGGTATTGGCCCGGGAACGTTCGGCACGGGTAAACCAATGACACAGATAGACCAGCATCGCCGGCATGACCGCCGCTTCGACCACGCCCAGCATGAAGCGGATGCCAATCAGCATGTAGGCGTTGGAAACTATTCCGGTCAGCGTCGCCAACCCACCCCACAGGATCAGGCTGACGAAAATCAGTTTTTTGACACTGTTCTTTTGCGCATAGATCGCGCCTGGCACCTGAAAGAAGAAGTAACCGAGGAAAAACAGCGCGCCCAGCAGTGAGGAGAAGCCCGGCGTGATGTGCAAGTCCTCCGCCATCCCCGCTGCGGCAGCGAACCCGTAATTGGCGCGGTCCAGGTAGGCCAGGCTGTAGGTGATGAAAACGATGGGCATGATGTACAACCAGCGACGGTTGATGAGTCGCTTTGTCATGTCGAGTGCCTTTTCCATATCGATGCTCCTGATCTTGTTGTTTTTGTCGCAGCAGGTAACGGATGTGTGGTTCGAATGAGGGGTCAGGCGGGTCGTCGTCGTGGCTCATCGGCAGGCTCGGCTGCAAGCAGCTGCGCCCGCAATGGCAAGCCCTCCATGTCCCCCCGGTTTTGTACGGCGCGGCTGCCGATCCAGTTGCCGCGCGCCACTGCTTGGGTAAAGCCCTGATTTTCCAGGAGGGCGCTGATCACGCCGACGGCAAAACCATCTCCGGCGCCGACGGTGTCGACTACGTTGATTACCGGCACGCCCGCGACAAATCCTTGATCCATCTGTGTGCGGTAATAAGCGCCCTTGGCACCGAGCTTGATCACCACCGCTTCAACACCTTGATCCAGATAGAACGCCGCCATGTCTTCCGGGTCCTCGTAGCCGGTGAGCAGTGCGCCTTCCGTCAGCCCCGGCATGACCCAGTGCGCAAGAACGGCAAGTCGGTTGATTTCGCTGATCATCTGCGCCTGGTTTGGCCATAGCGACGGGCGCAAGTTGGGATCGAACGATACGCTGCGCCCAGCCTCGCGCATGGCCGTCATCAGATGCCAGGACAGCTCTCGGGCACTGAGCGACAACGCCGCCGGAATACCTGTGGCGTGCAGATGACGAGCGCTCAGCAGTATCGGGCTGACGTCAGCAACCGACAGGTGACTGGCCGCCGAACCACGGCGGAAATACTCGACACAGGGGTCACGGCCGTCGAGCTCGCGGGACTTGAGCTGAAAACCGGTGGGATACGCAGGATCGACGGCTACATGACGGCAGTCCACGCCTTCGCGTTGCAGGCTGTCGATCACGAAACGCCCGAGCGAGTCATCGCCGACCCGACTCAGCCACGCGACGTTGAAGCCCAGCCGGGCCAAGCCAATAGCGACGTTACTGTCGGCGCCGGCAATGCGTTTTTCGAAGTGACTGACCTGTGCCAGTTCGCCAGATTGCTCGGCGACAAACATGGCCATGGTTTCACCGAACGAGAGGATGTCGATCTCACGCATGGCTGAATGCCTCCTGTGGTTGGCCGAGGCGGGCGAGGGTGCTGATGTGTTGTTGGCTGAGCGCGAGTAGATCCTCGGCTTGCAGTGGGTATTCAATGGCGCGCGGCACCCCAGGCACGATCTGGCGCAATAGCTGTTCCCACTGATGAAGGTCACTCGGTTCGGGAGGTGTTGCGATCAGCTTGCCCAGGGCATTGCGCGCAACTGCCTTGCAATGCACGTATTCGACATAACGACCCAGTTGCTTGGCTGCGCTGATCGCCGATTGGTCCTGCCATTGCCAATTGCCGATATCGAAGGTCATGCCCACCGGAAGATCCAACGCCTGGACGCGGGCGAAGAAGCGACTCAGCGGCTCAATCCGGCCACCCTGAACGGTCTGGTCGTTCTCGACCAACACGCGCACCGCATGCCGCGTCAGGCAACTGGCCAAGGCGTTCATGTCACAGTTTTGGTTGAAATGCCCAAGGGACACTTTAAGCCACGTCGCACCGCAGGCCGTGGCCCGCAGCAGCGTAGCCTCAAGGTTGGCGTTCGGTTGAGTCTGGCCTTCATTCCACAGCTCCAGTGGTGACGAGTACAGGCACTCAAGCCCCTGTGCTTCGATGGCCAGCGACAATGCCTCGTGGTTTTCTACGGTAAACAATTCTTCACGCAATTCAATGCGCGAGGCGCCAGCACGGGCCAGCAACGGAATAAAACTGGCCTGACCACGTTCACGGACCACGTCGGCACCGTAGCTGGAAAGGCTGATGGAGACAGGGTAAAGGTTCATTGTTATCGTCCTCTGAAACCGGTTTCATTTTGATTCAAAAAAAGCGGCCATCAAGGCCGCTGTACTCGCCATCAAGGGGGAAGTTGCAGAGTCAGGGCCTGGGCCGGGTCGAGCCACGCACGATCAGCTGCGCGGTGAAATCGAACGACCGTACCGGCTCCTGCTCGCCACGCAAGCGGTTGAGCAAACACTCGAACGCGGTGACGCCGATTTCATGGGTTGGCTGGGCGAGTGAGGTAATACCGCTGCCCACCAAGGGGTACCAGTCCAGCTCATCGAGGGCGATCAGGCCGATGTCATCGAACAGCGGGCAACCCAACTCTCGGAGCAGGCGCGTGCAGGTCAAGGTCGCGACACCGTTACCGGTGAACAGCGCTTTGGGCCCCGGGCCGGGCGCGGCGAGGAAGGCCTGTAACTGTAGACCCAGTTGATCGCTGGTTTCCAGAACCTGTCCTCGCAGATGCGTACGCTCGGCGATCAGGCTATTGAACGCGGTCACACGTTCGAGACGAGAGCTGGTGCCGTCCTGTTGCTCACTGACCAACACAATGTCGCGATAACCGCGCTCATCGAGGTGATTGATGGCTTGCAGCACCGCGTCGGCATTGTTCAGCCCGACCAGATCGCTGTGCAGTTGCTCGACCTTGCGATCGACCAGCACCATGGGCAGTTCCTGATGCAATTGGCGCAGCTCATCAAGGTGATGACCTAGCGTATTCACGATCAGGCCTTCGATGTTGTAGGAGCGCAACGCAGCCAGATGCACACGTTCTTGCTCGTCGTTGCGATCGGTATTGCACACCACCAGGCTATAACCGTGTAGGCGGCAAGCGGTTTCGACGCCATGCATGACGGCCACGGAATAGGGATTGCGAATATCGGCGACCAGCATGCCGATCAGTCGGGTGCGACCACGCTTGAGCCCGCGCGCCATTTGATTGGGGCGATAACCGAGGGTGTCGATGGCGTGTTCGATACGCAGTGCGATGGCGTCGGAAAGCAGTTGTCGATCCTCGCCAATAAAGCGCGACACGCTGGCTTTGGACACGCCAGCCAGTGTGGCCACGTCATTCATCGTTACGCGGGACCGCATAGGAGTAGGAAAACTATTCACGACCTGGACCCTGATTATAGTTATAGGGGTTATCAGCAGGTGCTGAGGCAAAGGCTCTGAAAACGGTTTCAGAAAACACCAAAGCGTTGCATCCGTCAACCTTTGATGGCATGAGCGGTGGGGATTTGTGTCGGTGAAGGTCGTAGCGAACGCTAATCAGCTAGATAACGTGAGCCAAATGCAGCTCGGTCAATGCCTGGGCTTTCAGCAACGCCAAGGCCGGGTCGCGTCGATCTCGAGGACGCTCAAGATCGACGCATAGCTCCAGACGAATGCTGCTCGGCCGATTGTCCATCACCATCACGCGATCACTCAGATAAAGCGCCTCGTCGACATCGTGAGTGACCAGGAGCAAGGCAATCGCATGATGTTCTGCCAACTGCAGCAGCAGGTCTTGCAGCTTCATGCGGGTGAAGGCATCCACCGCGCTGAACGGTTCGTCGAGCAACATGGTTAAAGCTCATCTCATGTACGAGATTTCGCCCCATCTTCGCCGCTGCGCCGCCGGTTGGGGCCTCCAGTAATGCTGCGATAAGAGCGTCTATCGGTGATTGGGTCTGCCTGTCACGCAACACTCTGCTGAATCAGTGTCGCTCTAGAAACACCATGCCGCAGCGTTGCGCACTGCCGCTCCAGGCGTGCGTCGGGTGTACGCCTTGCGGTATTTGCCATCGCGCTGTGTGCAATTTTCTGTTTATGGTGAAAGTAATGTCTGATTTTCTTGTCAGACAAATCCTCTTACACACTCGTGATCGATTAAATGAATAAATCAAGGTCAACTGCGCAGCCTTCACACTGAAACCGAATCAGATTGGCACCGTCATGCCGACACGAAACCTACGGCCATCAGGCTCTGATTGAGAATAATGAATAACTACAACCGTATCGCTGCCTTCAAATACGTCCGGCCCTTCGTACTTTTTTTATTGCCCGCGTTATTGATCATTTCTGCTGTTTTCTGGGTTTCCATGGGTGCGCAAGCGCAAGCGCAAGCGCAAGCAGAAGACAGAATGCAAACCCTGGTATTCCTTCGTCACGCTGAAAAGCCTGCCATGGGTCTCGGGCAACTCAATTGCCAAGGGTTGAACCGGGCCATTGCCCTGTCCACGTTGTTGCCCCGGGAGTTCGGCAACGCCAACTTCATCTTCGCTGCAGACCCCAGCCGTCATGTCGAGGAAGGTGATAACGATGAGTCCTACGGTTACCTGCGTCCGCTGCTGACTGTCGGTCCTACTGCAATCAAGTTGGGGCTGCCGATCAATATCGACTTTGGCGCTAATGATATTCATGAGCTGGCAGATGAGTTGTTGCGCGACAAGTACCACGGCGCAACGGTCTACACCGCCTGGTCCAATGGCTATCTGCCAGAACTGATCAATCAGGTCGCCGAGGAGGCAACCGGGCAAAAGCAGACCATTGCGGATGACTGGGACAAGGAAGACTTCGATTCTATCTACGTGCTGACCGTGCTCTGGCATGACGGCAGGGCCACCCTCCATTACAAAAAATCCAGGCAGGGCCTGGATGGCGGCTCGTCAACGTGCCCGTCTTGAGCTAATACCGCATCGGCGATAGCCAGGCCCGACAAGAGGCGCTGGTCAGAAAAGCCTGAAAGGAGTACAAATGTACTCCATGAGCCTATTAAGCCCCCGACGTGCTGCCATCCTGACCTTCATCCGCGACCGTATCGCGCAGCAAGGCCAACCGCCGAGCCTGGCTGAAATCGCCGAGGCCTTTGGTTTTGCTTCGCGCAGTGTGGCGCGCAAACACATTTTGGCCTTGACCGAGGCCGGGCTGATTGAGGTCACGCCTAATCAGGCTCGCGGTATTCGTCTGATGGACGCCGTACGAAAACCCGAACTGCTAGAAATTCCCGTGCTGGGGCGTGTCGCCGCCGGTGCGCCGATTGGTCCTGATGTCGGTACGCATGACACTTTGCTGCTGGATCGCGCAACGTTCTCCCGGGTGCCGGATTACTTGCTGCGTGTGCAGGGCGATTCAATGATCGAAGACGGTATTCTCGACGGCGATCTGGTCGGCGTGCACCGCAGTGCCGAGGCCCAGGACGGGCAAATCGTCGTCGCGCGTCTCGACGGCGAGGTCACCATCAAGCGCCTGGAAACCCGGCCGGGCGAATTCCGTCTGCTGCCGCGAAATCCGGCTTATGCGCCGATCATCGTTCATCCTGATCAGGACTTTGCCATCGAAGGTGTCTTCTGTGGTTTGGTCAGGCGCGGATGATGGGCGCGGTCGTCAGCCTGGACGCGCTGCTTGATGAGCGCCGGGTCTGGAAAGGCCGACCAGCGGCGCAGCCCGTCAGTGCGCACCCTACCGGGCACGCGGCGCTGGATGCAGCATTGCCTACGGGCGGTTGGCCAGCGGCGGCATTGAGTGAAATTCTGGTGGCTGCCGACGGCAGTGGCGAGTTGCAGTTGCTCTGGCCGGCCTTGGTCCGACTGGCTGACAGCGGCGAACGCATCGTGTTGGTCGCGCCGCCTTATGTTCCCTACCCGCAAGCCTGGCAGGCCGCAGGCATCGATCTGAGTTGGCTGGTGACGGTCGATGCGAGCGCTCGGGATGCCTTGTGGGCGACCGAGCAATGTTTGCGCTCTGGCAATTGTGGCGCGGTATTGTGCTGGCCGAAGCACGTGGATGACCGGGCGTTGCGTCGCCTGCAAGTCGCTGCCGAAACCGGCCAGACCCTGGCTTTCGCCTGCCGCCCCGCGCTAGCGGCGATCAATCCTTCGCCAGCTGCGCTGCGTATCGCCATTGATGTGCGTCCCCGGCAATTACGCGTGCTCAAATGCCGGGGTGGTCTGGTACCGCCGGCACCGATCCCGTTTCCCTTCGGGTCTTGAGGTTCGTATGCTCTGGGCCTGTGTAGTGCTGCCGCAATTGGCGCTTGATGGCGTCATGCGTCGTCGTCCTGATCCCGATGAACCCTTGGCGTTGCTGACGGGCACCGCACACCGCCGTGTAGTGCAGACGGTCAACCCGGCTGCACGCGCCCTCGGTCTGCGTCCCGGTCAATCGCTCACGGCAGCACAAGCCCTGGTACGCCAGTTTGCAACGGTCGAATACGATCCGGCCGAGGTCGAACGCTGGCATCGTTTATTGGCGGCCTGGGCTTATCGATTCAGCTCCCAGGTCAGCTTGAAATACCCCCGGGTACTGATGATGGAAGTCGGATCCAGCCTCAGCCTGTTCGGGCCTTGGCCCGTATTTGAAGCCCGCCTGCGCGAAGAATTGACCGCCTTGGGATTTAGTCATCGGATCGTGGTCGCGCCTAATCCTGCGGCGGCGCGAGTGTTGGCGAACGTGCACGACGGTCTCGCGGTGACGTGCCGCGAAACTTTACGCGAGGCACTGCAACAGATGCCCATTGATCGTGTGGGGCTGAGCCGCGAGGTGGCCACTGCTTTTTCGCGCATGGGCCTGCATACCCTGCACTCCGTGTTGGCGTTGCCGCGCAACACCTTGGCCCGGCGGTTCCCTGCACAAGTGTTGCAGCATCTGGACTCTCTGCTCGGCGAGCGTGCCTTGGCGCTGGATTGTTATCTGCCGCCTGATTATTTCGATCTGCGCATTGAGCTGAATTTCGACGTCGAATCTCATCAGGCATTGCTGTTCCCACTCAAGCGCTTGATCTCGGACCTGGCAGCATTTCTGGCCGGGCGCGACAGTGGTGTCCAGCGCTTTACTATTCATCTGGAACACATGGAAGGCAAGGACACGCTGCTGCCGGTCGGACTGCTCAGCGCCGAGCGCGATGCTGCCATGTTGTTTGAGTTGGCGCGTGGACGGCTGGAGCAGATTCAGGTTCCTTCTCCAGTGCGAGCGGTGCGCTTGTTAGCCCGCGATCTGCCCCGGTTCGTCCCGACCCACCGCGAATTGTTCGAGGAGCGTCCGCACCAGGCGCTGCCTTGGGAGCAACTGCGTGAACGCCTGCGTGCCCGTCTTGGCGATGAGGCGGTCAATGGCGTATACGCCCATGCGGACCACCGTCCCGAATGCGCCTGGCAAACGGGCAATGGACAAACGTCTGGTAGCCCGTTGTCTCTGTCTCCGCGCCCCGGCTGGTTGTTGCGCGAGCCTGTCCCTATGCACGAATCAGGCATGCGCATCCTCGCCGGGCCTGAACGCATTGAATCAGGCTGGTGGGACGGCGGCGACGTGCGACGTGACTATTACTTGATCGAAACCCACTCAGGTCAGCGGGCCTGGGCTTATCAAACGGTTGGAGAGGGCGACAGTCTACTGCTACAGGGGTGGTTTGCATGACCCCTTGCGCGTCTGCCAACGATGCTGGCTATGCAGAATTGCATTGCCTGTCCAACTTCAGCTTCCAACGCGGGGCATCCAGCGCGCGGGAGCTGTTCGAGCGCGCCAAACGCCAGGGTTATCACGCGCTGGCGATCACTGACGAGTGCACCCTGGCCGGTATCGTACGTGCTTGGCAGGCGTCCCGCGAGGTGGGATTGCCCATGATCGTCGGCAGTGAAATGAGGATTGAAGACGGCCCGAATATCGTACTGCTGGCAGAAAATCTCTGCGGTTATCAGGCGTTGTGTCGACTGATAACTCTGGGCCGACGCCGAGCGAAGAAAGGCGAATACCGCCTGCTGCGTGAGGATTTTTGCGAGCCGCTGGCCGGGTTGCTGGCGCTGTGGCTGCCAGAGCCATCAAGCGAGTCCGTTACCCATCATGAGCAGGGGTTATGGTTACGCGGCCTGTTCCCGGAGCGTCTGTGGCTTGCCGTCGAGCTGCATCGTGGTCCCGATGATAGCCAACGGCTGATAAGTCTTCAGGCATTGGCCCACTCATTGAGCATCCCGACCGTGGCCTGCGGCGATGTGCACATGCATGCCCGTGGCCGTCGCGCGTTGCAAGACACCATGACTGCGATCCGTCATCACACCACGGTGGCGGAGGCAGGGCATCGATTGTTCGCCAACGGTGAGCGCCATCTTCGGCCTGTAGCGACGCTGATTGAGCTTTACCCGCCAGCGCTGTTGGCGGAATCCGTGCACATAGCCCAGCGATGTACTTTCGATCTGGGCCAGTTGCGCTACGAGTACCCTCACGAACTGGTGCCCAAGGGGCAAACCGCTACGTCCTGGTTACGCCACATGACCGAACAGGGCCTGGGCCGACGCTGGCCCAAAGGTGCCCCCGACAAGGCACGAGAGCTGATCGAACGCGAACTGGGGTTGATTGCCGAACTGGGTTACGAAAGCTATTTCCTGACGGTTCATGACATCGTCCAATTTGCCCGTAGCCGCCATATTCTTTGCCAGGGTCGCGGTTCGGCGGCCAACTCGGCGGTGTGTTATGCCTTGGGTATTACTGAGCTCGATCCGGCACGCATGAACATGTTGTTCGAGCGTTTTATTTCCAGGGAGCGCAACGAACCGCCGGATATCGACGTGGATTTCGAGCATGAACGCAGGGAAGAGGTGTTGCAGTACGTGTTTCAGCGTTATGGCCGGGGCAGGGCAGCGATTACTGCGGTGGCCAGCACCTATCACGGTGCAGGCGCGGTACGGGATGTGGCCAAAGTACTGGGTTTGCCAACGGATCAGATCAACGCGTTGGCCGATTGTTTTGGCCGCTGGAGCGATAAACTGCCACCGCAAGAGCGCCTGCGTGAGTGCGGTTTTGAGCCGGACAGCCCGATACTGCATAGGGTCTTGACCTTGACTGGCGAACTGATCGGCTTTCCTCGGCACCTGTCACAGCATCCGGGGGGCTTCGTCATCTCCGAACAGCCGCTGGACACGTTGGTCCCGGTAGAAAACGCCGCCATGGCTGATCGCACCATCATCCAGTGGGACAAGGACGATCTGGACATGGTCGGGCTGCTCAAGGTCGATATCCTTGCGCTGGGCATGCTCAGCGCACTGCGCAGGACTTTCGATCTGGTGCGCCGCTATCGGGGTTACGACCTGACTCTGGCTACGGTGCCCTCCGAGGATAAACAGACCTATGACATGATCAGCCGCGCCGACACCGTAGGCGTCTTCCAGATCGAATCACGGGCGCAAATGGCGATGCTGCCACGCCTGAAACCCACGAACTTCTATGACCTGGTGATCGAGGTCGCTATCGTCCGTCCCGGCCCCATTCAGGGAGATATGGTGCATCCCTACCTGCGTCGGCGTAACAAAGAAGAACCGGTGACGTATCCCTCCGAAGCACTAAAGGCGGTCTTCGAGCGCACATTGGGCGTGCCGTTGTTTCAGGAGCAAGTGATGCACCTGGCGGTGGTGGCTGCCGATTACACGCCGGGGGAGGCTGATCAGTTGCGCCGTTCGATGGCCGCCTGGAAACGTCACGGCGGCCTGGAACCTCACCAAGTGCGCCTGACCCAAGGCATGCTCAAAAACGGCTACACCGCTGAATTCGCCCAGCAGATTTTTGAGCAGATCAAAGGGTTTGGCAGCTATGGTTTCCCTGAGTCCCACGCTGCCAGCTTCGCCCTGTTGACTTATGCCAGTTGCTGGCTCAAATGCCATGAGCCCGCAGCTTTTGCCTGCGCCCTGATCAATAGCTGGCCGATGGGTTTCTACAGCCCCGACCAACTTTTGCAGGACGCTCGTCGTCATCACATCGAGATTCGTCCGGTGGATGTGCGCTACAGCGAGTGGGACTGCTCGCTAGAACCGTGTGGCATCGATGCTTTTGCGATCCGTTTGGGCTTGCGCATGGTGCGTGGGTTTCGCGAGGAGGACGCGCTGCACATCGAAAAAGCCAGAGCGCTCAGCGCGTTTGTCGATGCCAGCGACCTCAGCCTGCGCGGACAACTGGATGCACGGGCCCGAGGGTTACTTGCCGATTCCGGTGCTTTGCGCGGCCTGCTCGGGCATCGACACCGCGCACGTTGGGAAGTGGCCGGCGTCGAGGCACAACGGCCATTGTTCGCGGATCAGTCCGCAACCGAGGAACCTTACGTGGCATTGCCACTGCCCACCGTAGGCGAAGACCTGTATGCCGATTACGCAACCGTCGGCACGACCCTGGGTCCGCATCCGCTGGCATTGTTGCGTCGTCAGCTCAATGCCCGGCGCTGCCGAAGTTCAAAGGAGCTGGTCGGTATCGAACACGGGCGCAACGTAAGCGTTGCTGGTCTGGTCACCGGCAGACAACGTCCGCAGACAGCCAGCGGCGTGACCTTCGTTACGCTGGAGGACGAACACGGGATGATCAACGTGGTGGTTTGGCGTGATCTGGCCGAGCGCCAACGCCGGGTGCTGGTGGGAGCGCAACTGCTGCAGGTCTATGGACGTCTGGAATCCAAAGACGGAGTGCGTCATTTGATCGCCGGTCGCCTGCAAGACTTGACGCCCTTACTGACCGGACTCGATGTGCGCAGTCGGGACTTCCATTAAATAAAAGAAGAGGGCGCCGATGTCACCCGCGAACGAGTTATTTCAATAACCTGAGTTATCTGACCTAAATCAAAAAAAACCGCGTTTTTATTGTTATTAGTTGAAGTCGGCGACCGGCTGCACTCCTTGCTGCGCGCCCCTTATCAAGGGCGTTAACTAGCGCTTATAACCCGTTTCACGACTTGAAATGGAGTGTGCAATGAGTACGGTTCGAAACCCTCTACCTGCCTATCTCGCCCACCGCTATCCCGTCATGATTGTGGTCAACCCTCAGCTGTCGGACCACAGCGTCGTTGTTCGCAGCGCCTTGGAAGTTTCTGACGCACTAAGGGCGCTGGACCTTGAAATAGAAACAGTAATGTCGCTTGAAGATGCCGAAATCGCGTTTACTGCAGACCCTGCTTATTGTTGCGTGATCTTGGGTTGGGGATTGTGTATCGCGAATATTGAGCAGGCTGAAAAAGTGATTCGCCTGATCCGTCGCCGAACCAGCAAGTTGCCGATCATGCTGGGAATGACCAGTGAGAACAGCAGTCATGTTCCGCTGGCGTTCGTAGAGGAAATCGATGGTTTCATCTGGCAACCTGAAGACAGTCCGGCATTCATTGCCGGCAGGATTGAGGCCGCAGCACGTCGTTACCTCGACACGATCCTGCCGCCATTCTTCGGTGCGATGGTGAACTTCGCCGAGACCCATGAATATTCATGGCACACCCCAGGCCATACCGGCGGCACCGCCTTCATGAAAACTGCCGTGGGCCGTACCTTTCTCGATTTTTACGGTGAGCAAATGCTCCGGTCCGACCTGAGCGTTTCAGTCGGTCAGCTAGGTTCGCTAAACGATCATTCCGGACCTGTAGCGGCGGCAGAAAAAAATGCGGCGCGGGTGTTTGGGGCGGACTACACATTCTTCTCCGTCGGAGGCAGCTCGGCGAGTAACGAAATCATTCTGCATTCAGCAGTGACCGATGGCGATGCCGTGTTAGTTGACCGCAATTGCCATAAATCACTGAATTACGCGCTGAACATGTCTGGCGCTATTCCGTTGTACCTGCTGCCTCGCCGTAATACGCGGGGTTTGATTGGCCCTGTGCCGCTCAGTGAGCTGACGCCAGAAGCCATCGCGGGGAAGATATCCGCCAGCCCGCTGATTACGGATAAACAGATCCGGCCCGTGCTTGCAGTGTTGACCAACTCCACCTATGACGGTCTTTGCTACCACGTACAGACCACCACGCGCGAACTGAGCCAAAGCGTGGATCGCATCCATTACGACGAGGCGTGGTATGCCTATGCCCGCTTCAACTCGCTTTACGAAAATCGTTACGGCATGCACCGGGGTGAGCGGCACGCCGACGATGCCACCGTGACCGTGACCCATTCCACCCACAAGTTGCTGGCGGCCCTGTCACAAGCATCGATGATTCATATTCGTTCAGGAAAAGTGCCGGTCAAGCCGGCACTGTTCAATGAAGCATTCATGATGCACACCTCGACGTCGCCGCAATACAGCATCATCGCCTCCACGGATGTGTCAGCAAAAATGATGGATGACGCTGGCGAATACCTCACCGATGAATCGATCGACGAGGCGATCACCTTTCGCCAAGCCATGGTTCGCTTGACTCAGCAAGTGGTGCAGCGCAACGCGACCGATTGGTGGTTTGGCGTCTGGCAACCGGACGACGTAGACGGCACGCCCTTTGCCGAGGTCGATCGGCAACGCCTGCATCAAAGTGATGCCTGGGTGCTCAAACCCGGTGCTCAATGGCACGGTTTCGGTGATTTGGGCAATGACTACTGCATGCTCGATCCGATCAAAGTCACCCTTTTGACGCCCGGTCTGGATTCGCAAGGTCAGCTACAGGCCTGGGGGATTCCTGCACCGTTGGTGTCTTCCTTCTTGTCCAGCTGCGGCACTGTCGTGGAAAAGACCGAGCCCTATTCCATCCTGGTGCTGTTCAGCATCGGCGTGACCAAAGGCAAATGGGGTTCATTAGTCGCCGCAATGATGGAATTCAAGAAGCACTACGACGCCAACACCGCACTGGAAGAGGTAATGCCCGATCTGGTCGCAGCGTATCCTGACAGTTATGAGGGGTTGGGGCTGCAGGATCTTGCGCAGCGCATGCACGACGAAATCGTTAGAAGTGGCCTGCTGCGCAACATGGACAAGGCCTTCACTTTGTTGCCGGACCCGGTGAGTACGCCACGCGCCACCTACGCCAAACTGGTCAAAGGCAACGTAGAGCAAATTGCCGTGCGCGATTTGCAAGACCGAACCGTGGCCGTACAGGTCGTGCCCTATCCACCCGGCATTCCGTTGATGATGCCGGGTGAAGCCGTCGGCGCCGACAAGAGGGCGATCATCGACTACCTGTTGGCGATGGAGCAGTTCGACGTCTGCTTTCCGGGCTTCGAGCATGACAACCATGGCATCGAGATCGAGCGCGACGCTCATCACGGGCTGACCTACAAGGTTTATGTTGTCAAACAATGATGCTTCATTCTCCCGCGTTCGGAGAATGCTCCGTGCGCAGATCGGGCACGAGGAGTCTGCAATGGCTGAGTCAAACAAAAAAATGAGTCTCATGGGCCTCACCACCCTAGTAGCGGTGAACATGATGGGCTCGGGAATCATCATGCTTCCTTCCAGCATGGCGCGCCTGGGTGCTGTCTCCTTGCTGTCCTGGATCATCACGGCCATTGGGTCCATGGCCATCGCGTATTGTTTTGCTCAGTGCGGCGTCTACTGTCCGCGTTCGGGAGGCATGTCAGCCTATACCGAGGAGGCGCATGGCAAATCGGCGTTCTTCCTCTGTTCATTCCTTTATTTTCTCTCCTTGGCCATCGGTAACGTTGCCATTGGCATCTCGGCGGTAGGTTACCTGACGCCATTTTTCCCCTGGCTCGGTTCTGGCGCTATCCCGCTATTCATCGGTTGTGTGGGTTTGATCTGGTTGACCACTGCGGCCAACTTCGGTGGCGCGAGCATCACGGGACGGTTGGGGGCTATTACGGTTTGGGGCGTGATTATTCCGGTCGCGGGACTGAGCGTTATTGGTTGGTTCTGGTTCGAGCCGAAGGTGTTCTCGGACGCCTGGAATCCGAATGCTATCCCGGTAAAAGACGCAATCACACAGAGTATTCCGCTGACGCTGTGGGCGTTTCTGGGGATGGAGTCTGCCGCGCAAAACTCGGATGCCGTGGATGACCCTAAACGCAACGTGCCTTTGGCCTGCCTTTTTGGCACGCTGGGTGCCGCCGTTGTGTATGTGCTGTCGACCACGGTTATCCAGGGGATCATTCCGAATGCGGAGTTGGCTAGCTCAAGTGCACCCTTCGCCTTTGTCTATGCACATATGTTCAACCCGTTAATCGGCAAGATCATCATGGCGTTGGCGGTGATGGCGTGTATAGGTTCACTGCTGGGGTGGCAGTTCACACTGGCACAAACCGCCAAGGTCACTGCTGATCAGGGCATGTTTCCGAAGCTGTTCTGCAGGGTGACGGCCGCAGACGCGCCGGTGGTTGGCATGATCGCCTGTGGGGTATTGCAGACGTTATTAGCGTTATCGACGATCTCACCCAATGCCAGCGAGCAGTTTGGCAAGCTGGTTAACCTGGCGGCGGTGACCAACTTATTGCCCTACGTGACGGCCCTGTCCGGCCTGCTGGTGATCATGTTCAAGGCTCAAGTCAGCCACAGCATCTATGTCCGAAATATCGCGGTGTTGATGGTTGCGATGGCTTATTCGTTCTACGCCATTTACGCCTCCGGTAAAGACGCGGTATTCGGCGCGTTCATCGTTTTGGCCATCGGCTATCTGGTCTACGGCTTCATTGCCAAGGGCTTCGTCAAAGCGCAACCGGTCAGCTCACCGGGTTCCGGCCAGGCGTGAGCCATTGCAGATGAAACATGGGTCTCGGAATTCGGAATAATGCGGGGAGCAGAATATGAAGCAGCGACTGTTGAATGGCGTCACCATCACCCTCCTGTGTCTGGCAGGAATGACACCCCTACAGAGCAGTGCCGACACGCTGTCGCGGATTCGCGGCAGCTCGGCCATCAACTTGGGGTACCTGCCAAACGCGTCCCCCTTCACGTCCAACGTGGACGGGAAAGCCAGTGGCTATGCGATTGAGTTGTGCAACCTGATTGCCGAGCGTGTCAAAGCCCAGACCCAACTGAGCAGTCTGGCCGTTCACTATGTCGAAGTCGCTGAGGGCAACGGGCTTGACGACGTGCGCCAGGGCAAGATCGATCTGCTGTGTACACCTGGCGTTGAAACCCTGGCAGCACGCAAGTCCGTCAGTTTTTCGGTGCCTGTATTTACTGCAGGCCTGACGGCGGTGGTTCGCAAGGACGCCCCGAATGATTTAATACGCGTACTCAATGGTGAAGTCGCCCATTCGGGTCCCACTTGGCGCGGAACGATCAATCAGGGACTGTCTCATCACACCTACGTGGTCATGGTAGGAGGTGTTACCGAACAGTGGATACATGAGCGGATCAAAACCCTCGGCGTGATTGCCGACGTGATTACAGTGAAGAACTTTGCCGAAGGTATTGATTTGATTGCGCGGAAAAAAGCCAGTGCGTTTTTTGCGGACCGAAGGGTGTTGCTCAGCTACGCGGCGAAAAGTAGCGCCGCCAATGAGTTGCAAGTGCTCGATACCCTGTACGACTTCGCGCCAATCGCCATGGCTGTAGATCGGCAAGATGAAGACTTTCGCCTCATGGTAGACAGTGCCTTGAGCAGTGTGTATCGATCAGGGGAGATATTGAATATCTACGCCAAGTACTTTGGAGGGACGAACGAAGTCAATGCCATGCTCTTCAAACTCTATGCACTCCCATGAAACATATCGGGGCAGCCCGCGCTGAGCGCTCGCTGCCCCATGGGGACTCATCGAGATGGCTTACGATTGATGAGCACGTGGGCAATGTCGCGGCTCAGTGTTGCCAGGAGGCGATCATGGGCCGCAAGCAAGGCAGTCAGGTCCTGACCACGGGTGGGTTCGCTGATGATCGTTCGACCCGATTTCAGCACCTGTTCATCGGCGGTACGGATTGTCCACCGGGCATCCAGACTCGCCGCTGTACCCAGGACCGACTCGAAACGCAGAACGTCCACGGCCACGTGATAATCGGCATCGACCGTTGTGTCTGGGGAATAGACCGCCATCCGTGGGTTGCCAGTCAACTGTGTCAGATTGCTCGCGATAACATGGCCGATGATGCTTTGCAGCGAGGCCGCCCAGCGCGTCTGCTCCAGAATCTCAACCTGATTGTCGTTACGCGTCAACACTAACTGCTGCCGCTCTACCAGCTCGGGTACGGTCACCGGGCCAACGTTGACTGAATACGCCGTATTGGATGCCGCCGGGTCGCGCTCGGCAACCGCCCGTAGCGTATAGAAATGCTCTTTTGGTGCGCTGCCACAGCCGCTGAGGGCCGCAGCTATCAAGCTGGCCAGAAGCGCTATCGAGCTCAGTTTCATCGTTGATCCTCCTGCTTGCCCCGAATCAGCGCTTCGGGATGGCGCTCAAGATAATCGGCCAGGCTGCGTAACGACTTTGCCGTGCGCCCTAATTCCCGAATGGCTTCGTGAGTGTCCTGTAACAAGGGTTTATTGGCCGATATAAGTCCTTGGGCTGAACCCACCGCTTGACGCGCTTCGGTCAGGGCCGCCACGATTTGCGGCGTTACCTGCGTATTCAGTCGATTCAACAAACCGCTGGCCGCCTGCAATGTCTGGCGCAGGTCAGTGCCAATCTGTTCGATAGGTAGTTTCTCCAGCCTGCTGGCGATGCTTTTCAGGGAAGCTTGTATTTCTTCCATTCGCCCGGGCACGGTGGGCAGCTCGGGCAGGTCGCTACCCCAGTTGATGGTGGCCTTGTCCACGTCCGGGAAGAAATCCAGAGCGATATAGAGCTGCCCTGTGAGCAGATTTCCGGTGCGCATCTGAGCACGCATACCGTTTGCCACCATCCCCTCCAAGAACTGTTTGCGCGCCTCATCTGAAAGCTTGGCCCTGTTCTTGTCTCGGGAGCGCAACCTCAGGCGTTCCGGATACAGGCTCACTTCGACGGGCATGACAATACTGTGGCTGCTCGGGTCCATCTCCACCCGGATATCCGAGACTTCACCCAGCGTAACGCCTTGAAAGTCGATCGGCGATCCTGGCGTCAGGCCTCTAAGGGACTCGTTGAACAGCATGACCATCTTCAAGACGTCACGTTCAGGATTGTGCATCGCCGTCGTGCGCCCGTTGAACAATTCAAAAAGGCTGTCTGCAGCGGCAGCGGGGCGTTCGACTGAATCCGCAGGCGTCTCGAAGGCAATGCCGCCCAGGAGGATTGAGGCGAGCGATTGCGTGTTCACCTCAATGCCGCTGGCGCCGAGCTTGATATCTATGCCACTGGCATTCCAGAAGCGCGTGTTGTCGGTGACAAACTGGTCGTAGGGGGCATTTACGAAGATTCGCATACTCAATCCCTGACCATCCTTGTCGAGATCAAACGCTACCACCTGACCTACCTGTACCCGACGAAAGAAAATAGGTGACCCTGCGCTCAGTGAACCCAAGTCGTTGCTGCGCAGAACGAACTCACGACCGGGGGTATCGACCTGAATGACCGGCGGCACATCCAATGCATTGAAAGACCGCTGCGCCTGATCGGACTTGCCCACACCGACCCCGATGAACGCGCCAGATAGAACCGTGCTCAGCCCTGAAACGTTGCCGCCGGAAATTCGTGGCGTCACCAGCCAAAATGCAGTGTCCTTAACCAGATAGGGTTTGAAATCCTTGGTCAGTTCGGCAGTGGCGACCACTTGCTTGAGATCACGCGACAAGGTCACCTCAGTGACCTTTCCAATCTCCACATCCTTGTACCTGAGCTTGGTTTTGCCGGCCTCAAGACCCTCAGCGTTCTTGAAGACAATGCTGATGACAGGGCCTTGATTGAGAATCGACGAGACCATCAGCCAGCCCCCGATCAGCGCCGCGATCAAGGGCACGAGCCACACTAACTGCAGCGACCATCGCGATTTTCGGGCTGTTTCGGCTTCAGGCACGGTGGATAGATCGGAGGGCAGGGACGTTTCAGTCATGGTCTTGCTCCAAGGAATCCCAGATCAGGCGTGGATCGAAACTCATTGCCGCAAACAGGGTCAAGACGACCACCGCACCAAAGGCCAGCGCCCCGGGGCCTGGTCTGATAGTCGCCAGTGCATCGAGCTGCACCAGGGCCACCAACAGGGTCACCACATACACATCGAGCATCGACCAGCGGCCCACCAGTTCAACCATTCGGTAGAGTTTTGCGCGTTGCAGGGGCTGCCAGCGGGAATGCAGTTGCACCGACACCAGAAGGAGGATCAATGCGATCAGTTTGGCCATCGGTACGAGGATGCTGGCAATGAACACCACCAACGCCAGGTACCATGAACCGGACCGCCACAAATACACCACGCCACTCATGATGGTGTCGGCCTGGGAGCCGAACAGAGAGCTGGTTTCCATGATAGGCAGCAGGTTGGCGGGTATATAAAGGATCACCGCGGCGATCACAAAGGCCCAGGAGGACGCCAGGCTGTTGGGTTTTCGATCATGCAGCGTACAGCCGCAACGCGAGCAGCGAGCCCCTCCACCGTGGTCCGACTTCAGCAACAGCCCGCAGCCATGGCAGGTCACCAGACCGAAGCGAACTGCGGTCTTCGGGCCCTTCACCGCAGCGACCCCAGCCGTGCCCATAGGTCATGAGTGTCGAATGACGAAGCCGCTGCCGCCATCAGCAGCATCACGCCGCCAAAGCACCACAACGCTACTCCTGGAATCACGGTAGCGAGGTGGGCAAGCTTGACCAGGGACACCAGCACGCCGAGGACAAAAACCTCCACCATGCCCCAGGGCTGGACCATGACCATGCTGCGAAATGCCAGCTGCGCGTGGGGCGGACAACGCCTGAAGTACGCCGGTAGCAGAAGATAGATCATGGTCAGCATCTGGATCAGCGGGGCAATGAAGGTGGTCACCAGCACGAGCCCGGCAACCATGGCCATGTCGTCGCGATACATGACTCGCGCAGACCCCACGAGGGTGGTCTGAATAAACTCGCCATTGATCGTGAGACCGACGATGGGGAACACATTGGCAATCACAAACAAGATCAGCGCGCCCAGGCAAAAGGCCAGGGCACGCTCCGAGCCTTGTGGATGACGGCGGAACAGTGTTGCACCGCAGCGACAACAGCGAGCAACCCCACCATTGGGCAGGCGGGGTTCTCGTTGCAGAAGATCGCACTCATGGCACGCGATCAGGCCACTTTGTGCCTGGCTCATGGCGCGCCCTTGTCTTTATCGGCTAACGGGGTGGGCTCAAGCCTGGTCAGCTTATCCGCCTCATCCACCCAGCCGCCTCCGGTGGCCTTGTACAGATCGATCATTGCGGTGAGTACCGCGCCCTGAGTATTGGCGTAGCTTAATTCGACATCGAACAAGGTGCGCTCGGCATCCAGTACCTCGATATAACTGGTGTAGCCATTGTCGTAGCGCAGATTCGCCAGCCTTGCATAGGTACGCAGCGCGTCTATCTGGCGTGCCTGTGTGGCCAACTGCTCACGAGACTTTTGCGAGGCGATCAAGGCATTTTCAACATCCTTGAACGCCGACTGAATCGCCTGCTGGTAGGTCAGCAGATATTGTTGCTGGATGGCTCTTGCTTGTTGCACCTGCCCGGCGATGCCCCCAGCGGTAAAGATCGGAAGGGAGGCCGCTGCAGCGTAAGACCAGGTTTCAGCTGGCCCGGTAAACAGGTCGGAGAGTTGATTGCTGACTGAACCCACCAGCCCCGTGAGGGAAATCGTCGGAAAGTAGAGGGCTTTGGCTGCACCGATACGCGCATTCGCTGCAATCAGGTTCAATTCGGCCTGGCGCAGGTCCGGCCGCTGTTCCAGTACGGCTGAGGGTAATCCGCTGGGGACCGACGGCAGGGTTAATTGCCCTAACGCACGCCCGCGTACCAGCGGCCCCGGATTACGTCCCAGGAGTACGGCCAGCGCATTTTCCTGTTGAGCAGCCAGCGATTCGAGTCTCGGTACGGTAGACAGAGCACGTTCGTATTCGGATTGACTCTGTGCCAGCTCCATTTCGGAAACGACACTGGCGGTGTAGCGTAGCTTGAATATTTCGTAGGAATCGCTGCGCAGTTTGACAGTTGCCCGGGCAATCTCCAGCTCCCGGTCCAGATCCCGCAAGTTCACGTAGCTTGTGGCCACTGCCGATACCAAGCTCAAGATGACTGCGCGCCGGCCTTCTTCCGTTGCCAGAAGCTCGGCGCGGGCAGCTTCGTCGAGGCGACGTAGACGTCCCCATATATCAAGCTCCCAGCTCACCCCAAGAACGGCCTGATAGTTCTCATAGATGGGGTTGGTACCGGATGTCAGAGGTACCGGTCCACTGTTCAACGGGGCCTTGGCCCGCTGTCCCTGGAGCCCGCTCCCTATCTGAGGAAACCGACGTGAATGCGTTTCGCCGTAGCGCCCCTGATACTCCTCGACCCGTGCGGCGGCGATCTTGACATCCTTGTTTTCGTTAAGCGCCGTGCGAATCAAGTCGTTTAGCACCGAATCCTGAAACTGTTCCCACCACAGTGTGTTGGATACCTGTCTGGCCTCTTGGTCCGCGTACCTGAAAGTCGCGGGTATCTCGACCTTGGGGCGCTCATAGTCGGGGCCCACGGTGCAGCTACCGAGGGCGAGGCCGAGCAGCAGAAATAGCGGGGGTCTGAGCACCTTAATCCCCCTCATGTCGTTGTTGCGGGGCATGAACGGGGCCGCCGCCCACAGGTGCCCCGTCATCAGGCTGCGCAGCCTCTTTGGATTTTCCGCTTTTCTCGGAAATACGCTCCACCAGGTAATAGAAAAGCGGGATGAAAAAAACTGCGATCACCGTCGCCGCGAGCATCCCGCCGATCACACCGGTACCAATGGAGTGGCGACTGTTCTCGGAGGCGCCGACGGCAATCGCCAGCGGTACGCAGCCGAGGATGAACGCCAAAGAGGTCATCACGATGGGCCGCAGACGCTCCTTGGCGGCGGTCATCGCGGCGTCGAAGACGGACATGCCGGACTCACGGTTCAGTACGGCAAACTCGAAGATCAAAATGGCATTCTTGGCCGCCAGCGCGACAAGCATGGTCAGGCCGATCTGGAAGTAGACGTCGTTCGCCAAACCACGCATCAGGACCGCCAGCAAAGCACCGAACAATGCGAACGGGACCGCCAGCAGTACACCCACAGGCAGCGACCATTTTTCATACTGGGCCGCGAGAATCAGGAACACCATAATCAGACCGAAGGCGAAAACCTTGGAAGACGTACCTCCGCTCTTTTTCTCCTCGAAAGCCTCGCCGCTCCAGGCCACGCCATAGTCCCCGGTCATGCTTTGCGCGGCGACTTCCTCAAGCGCTTTGAGTGCCTGGCCGGAGCTGAATCCCGGTGCGGCATTGGCCGTCATCTTGACCGCCGGAAAGTTGTTGAAGCGCGTCAGCAGGTCGGGGCCCGTCACGTAGCGGGTGGTCAGCAGGGCCTTGAGGGGAACCATCTGACCGTTGGTGCTACGCACATAGATCTGCTGCAAGTCCTCGACCCTGAGGCGGTAAGTGGGCTCGGCCTGGAGAATCACCTGCCACAGACGACTGAACTTGTTGAACTGGGAAACGTACAGCGAGCCGAACATGGTTTGCATGGTGCTGTACACATCTTCCACCGGCACGCCCAACGTCTCGGCCTTTTCGCGGTCAACGTCAGCGAGCAACTGCCGAGAAAACGCATTGAACGTGCTGGTCATGCTGCCGATTTCCGGGCGCTGTTCAGCCTTGGCTTTGAAGCTACTCACTACCTCGGCCAATTGGCTGATGGTGGCGTCCCCCTTGCTTTGAATCCATAGTTCCATACCGCCGGTAGTCCCCAGACCAGGAATGGAGGGCGGATTGACTGGCAGGATGATGCCTTCCTGCACTTGGGAGAATGCTTTGGTCGCAGCCTTGATCACGGCAGGGGCGCTCTGGGCTTCGATGGTTTTTGAATTCTTGTAACGTTCTTCAAAATCCTTGAAGCCGACGAAGAAAACGCCCGCATTGTTCTTGTTCTGACTGTCCAGCAAGCTGTAGCCGTTTACGATGGCCACGCCCTCGACAGCCTCGTTGTTCATGAAGTAGTCACTGGCAACCTTACCGACCTCACCCGTGCGATCCAGGCTGGCAGCGTCAGGCATGATCACCGCGCCGAGCAAGTAACCTTGATCTTCCGGGGGCAGGAAGGCGCCTGGTACCCTTTGCATGATCAATACGATCAGTACAATCATGCCGGCAAAGAGCAGTAGCGCGAGTATGAAGCGCTTGATCATGAAGGCGACTGCGCGGGAGTAACCTTCGGTCACTCGCTCGAAGCTACGATCGAACCAACGGAAGAATCCGCGCTTTTCTCCCACGTGGGGTTTGAGCAGGAGGGCCGCCAGGGCGGGTGACAAGGTGAGGGCCACCAGACCGGAGATCACGACGGAGATAGCAATCGTGATTGCAAACTGTTTGTAGAGTTGGCCCGTGATGCCGCCCATGAACGCTACGGGAACGAACACCGCACACAGCACCAACACAATTGCCACCACGGGTCCGGCCACCTCGTCCATGGCTCGCTTGGCGGCATCTTTGGGGTTCATTTTGTGGACGTGCATGTTGCGCTCGACGTTTTCGATCACCACGATCGCATCGTCCACCACGATACCGATAGCCAGGACCATGCCGAACAGGGTCAGCATGTTGACCGAGAAGCCCAGCGCGGTCATGCCGATGAATGTACCCACGATGGAAACAGGCACAGCCAGCACCGGGATCAGGGTGGCGCGCAGACTTTGCAGGAAGGCGTAAACCACAATCACGACCAGTACCAGCGCCTCGAAGAAAGTGCGCACCACCTCCGTAATGGA
Source organism: Pseudomonas sp. MH9.2 (assembly GCF_034353875.1). Lineage (NCBI taxonomy): Bacteria > Pseudomonadati > Pseudomonadota > Gammaproteobacteria > Pseudomonadales > Pseudomonadaceae > Pseudomonas > Pseudomonas sp. MH9.2. The sequence goes on along the minus strand of NZ_CP133784.1, from coordinate 523,907 downwards.
GGCTCGGGTGAAGGCGGTTGTGTCCATCACAACCTTGTATTCGATGCCCTCCGGAAAGGTTTTCTTCATCTGCGCCAAGGTCGCCGTGACCGCATTGGAGACATCCAGCGCATTGGCGCCGGGCTGCTGATAAACAGCCATCAAAGTCGCGGGCCTTCCCTGGTACGTGCTGCGCAATGAGTAATCTTTTTGTCCAAGCTCAGCCCGCCCGATGTCCTTGAGGTGAACAATCGCGGCGCCTTCGCCACTGGCCCGCAGGATGATGTTCTCGAACTCCGCGGGTTCGGTCAGTCTGCCCTTGGTCGTGACTGCAAAGGACTGCTCCACCGATTTGCCCGTGGGGGATTGGCCTATGCGGCCAACCGCGAACTGTTGGTTCTGGTTGGCCACCGCTTTCTGTACATCGGCAGCCGTGATCCCCAGCTGGGCCATCCGGTCGGGTTTCAGCCAGATCCGCATGGCATAGTCGGGTGTCCCGAAAATACTGGCCTGGTTGGCGCCGGGAATGCGCTTGATCGCATCCAGCACATAGAGGTTGGCGTAGTTGGCTATGTAGGTGGCGTCGTAGCGGTTATCGGGGGAATACACCGCGATGACCATCATGAAGGCCGATGATTTTTTCTGAACCTGTATGCCCTGCGACTGGACCGCAGAGGGCAGTTGGGGGAGGGCGAGGTTGACCCTGTTTTGCACGTCGACCTGTGCCAGGGAAGGATCAGTACCGATTTCGAAGAACACGTTCAGGGTCATGTTGCCCGTCGCAGAACTCGACGAGTTCATGTAGATCATGTTGTCGGCGCCGTTCACCTGCTGCTCGATGGGCGCAGCCACATTGTTGGCAACGACCAGAGCATCAGCCCCCGGGTAAGTAGCCGACACGGTGATCTGTGGTGGCGTGATCTCCGGATACTGGGCCACCGGCAGGTTCAACATCGCGACAGCCCCCGCCAGGGTGATGACGATGGAAATCACCGAAGCGAAGATCGGCCGGTCGATGCAGTAATGAGAAATGCTCATGGTTGCCGCCGACTTTCATTGCCTGGCAGGTCAGCTTTCTGCGGGTCTTTTTGAACCGGTAAAGATGCAGCCTTGGGACGCTCGGCCGCCACGGCGGTGTTGGGTGGTGCCGTATTAGTGTTGTCGACGATATTCAACGGCGCGCCAGGGGCTACCCGGAGCGCGCCGTCGACCACGATTCGTTCGCCCACCCGCAAGCCTTGGGTAATAAACCAGTCGGCATCATGCCAGTCGCCGACTTCGACAACGCGCTGCTCGGGCTTTCCTTCTCCATTGAGGACCCACACGTAGTGACTTCGTGCGCCTTCCAGAACTGCACGCTGCGGGACCAGAATGGCGTTTGGTCGAGACGCGCCTATCGCCAGCGCGCGAACGAACTGGCCGGGGCGCAGCATGCCTTTTGGATTAGCCACCACCGCACGGACTAAAAATGTACCGGTTTCCGGGCTGAAGGAGGGGGCAGCAAAGTCAAGGCGACCTCTATCGGGCACGATCGAACCGTCCGCCAGTACCACTTCGACTTCAAAGTTACTGTTGGGTGGGAACTTGAGCTGACCCGCGGCAATTTCGCTACGGTGTTTCAGCGTTTCGTTTTCCGAAAGGCTGAAATTGACATAGATCGGGTCCATCTGTGATACCGAGGTCAAGAGCCCTGATTCCCCAGGCGTCACATAACTGCCCTCCTGTTTCTTGGCAAAGCTCGACAGGCCGGTAAGGGGCGACGCAATTGTGGTGTAACCCAGATTCAGTTGCTCGGTGCGCACCTGCCCTTGCGCGGCAAGTACGGCGGCCTGGGTCTGTCGCTCGTTGCCGACGGCATTGTCCAGGTCCATCTTGCTGACTGCATTTTGTTGTGCCAGTGGACGGACACGCGCCAACGTGGCTTTGGCGACTTCCCAACGCGCTTGCTGCTGAGCCAATTGTCCCTGGGCCGACAGCAATGCTGCTTCGAAAGGCCGACGGTCCATCTGGAACAACACTTGCCCGGCCTTTACCAGCTGACCTTCGGTATACAGCCTTTTTTCCAGAAAGCCGGCGACTCGCGCACGAATTTCGACTTCGCGAGAACTCTGTGTTTGAGCAACGAATTCGAATACCACGGGCGTGTCGCGAGCAGTAACCGTCATGACGGTTACATCCGTGGGGGGGCGAGAGGATGAAACAGGTTCTTTACCACAGCCGAAGAGCAGACTGAGAACACCGGCCACCAAGGCCATGGTTAAAGCCGCTAGTGTCCGGCGCGAATGTCTGGCTGAGCGAATACTCATGAGCAACCCCATGGGTTGATTGCGTTGTCAGTCCCTGAGCTTGAATGCCGATACTCAACCGCCGTCATTCTTTATGCGTGCCCGTTGTCTGTAGAACGGGCACGGTATCCGTTGTGCTGACCACTCACTTCAGAAGTTACAGGTCATAAAGGATAGCCATTACGACGATCACTTGATAAAGGCCTTCATATCATCAGTGACAATCTTGATCGCGGCTTTGAAGTCATCTGCACTCACAGCCTGGCGATTATTTTCGAGGGTTTTACCAAACACCTTTCGCACCGCCTTCACCAAGGGAGCACCTGTCGTTGCATCGATAAGCTCGGACTCGACGTACAGTTCCGTATCTTGATCACGACTCCCAGAGGCTGCGGTGACACCGCCTACCACAGCAGCCACAGGTACCACTTCGTACCAATGCATGCCTTCGTTGGACGCTGTTACTCCGGTGATGGCCGAGCGCAAGATCATTGCGCGAGAACCTGCAGGCGCTTCTTTCAGGGTCGTGACGACGCGGTACTTTTGAGCCAAAGCGGTTTTTACGCTAGAGCTGGCGAACGACTGCAATGACTGCAACGTCTGCATGCTCACGCGTTCATTCGGTTTGGGAGCTGGGTACAATTCGAGTTGGCGAAAAACAACAACAGAGTAAGCCGAAGGTTTAAAACTGGGCGCTACCCAACGCAACACCGTTTGACCGCTGGGCAAGGTTGTTTCCTGCAACCCGTCGTAATTCGAAATAAAACCGGAATATTGTTCCTTTTCTGTAATCTTGGAGGTGCAGCCAGCCACTAACCAGCAGCTCATGGCAACACCAACGGTCAATGTGCGGAATAGGCTCATGAGTCATCGCTCTTCAAGGGCGCTATTAAGCGCGAGTTGTAGCTATAGAACCCGGGATTTTATGCTTGTCCCGAGGTCTTTTTTCTTGCAATAAAGAGAGGCTAGTTGAGACTGTCCCCGTTTGCTCGAATGGCTAAAACATAGGTCATGAGACATGGATTTTCTTGATAAATGTCAAATTGTTTGGTCGGGTTCAGTCAATAAGCAGGCTCGCCAATGAGAGGGCCATTCAACCGGTAGAACCTGCTGGCATCGAACGTATACTGGCGGCCTTACGCGAATCCGTTTCCCCTGAAGGCTATTGCTCACGCTCGCCGAGCGTGTGAAAAAGGAACATCCCCATGAGTGACGTCCCCCCCTCAGCCGTTGAACAGGAGCTGCCACGGCCTGACGCCATCAGTTTCCGTGAGGCGTTCTGGTTCTGGTTGAAATTAGGTTTCATCAGCTTCGGTGGGCCTGCGGGGCAGATATCGATCATGCACCAGGAGCTGGTAGAGCGTCGGCGCTGGATTTCAGAAAGGCGATTTCTACATGCCCTTAACTACTGCATGTTGCTTCCAGGACCCGAGGCGCAGCAGTTGGCGATCTACATTGGTTGGCTGATGCATCGAACCTGGGGAGGCGTGATCGCAGGTGTGCTGTTTGTGTTGCCCTCGCTGTTCATCCTGATCGCATTATCCTGGCTGTATATCGCCTTTGGCGAAGTATCCGTGGTGGCTGGGCTTTTCTATGGCATCAAGCCCGCCGTGACGGCCATCGTGGTACAGGCTGCTCATCGAATCGGCTCGCGAGCGCTAAACAACAATTGGCTGTGGGCCATAGCGGCAGCTTCATTCATCGCCATATTTGCGTTCAATGTCCCGTTCCCGTTGATCGTGCTGGGTGCTGCGTTGCTCGGCTATATCGGTGGACGCCTGGCTCCCGAGACCTTCAGGACCGGAGGCCATAGCGCAGCTCAAAAGTCCTTCGGCCCGGCATTGATTGATGACAACACCCCATCCCCTGAGCATGCCCGATTTCGCTGGTCTAAACTGGCAATGCTGATGCTCGTAGGGGCTGTACTGTGGTCGTTGCCGATGGGGGTATTGACTGTGCTCTTTGGCTGGGAAGGCACCTTGACCCAGATGGGCTGGTTCTTTACCAAGGCCGCGTTGCTGACGTTTGGCGGCGCCTATGCAGTGCTTCCCTATGTCTACCAGGGTGCGGTCGGTCACTTTGGGTGGCTGACCCCGACACAGATGATCGATGGTCTGGCGCTGGGGGAAACCACGCCTGGGCCGCTGATCATGGTGGTGGCCTTTGTCGGTTTCATCGGTGCTTATGTCCTGCAGGTTTTCGGTGCCGATCATGTGTTTCTTGCGGGCGCCGTCGCGGCCACACTGGTGACGTGGTTTACCTTCCTGCCTTCGTTTCTGTTCATCCTCGCTGGCGGCCCGCTAGTGGAGTCGACTCACAACGAACTCAAGTTCACCGCGCCGCTCACCGGGATTACAGCAGCGGTGGTTGGGGTGATTCTCAATCTGGCATGTTTCTTCGGTTACCACGTGCTTTGGCCCAAAGGGTTCAATGGCAATCTCGATTGGCCCTCTGCGCTGATCGCGATTGCAGCGGCTATTGCCTTGTTTCGCTTCAAACGTGGGGTCATTCAGGTACTGATGGCCTGTGCGCTTATTGGTATGGTCGTGCATCTACTGCGCTAGAGGGCGCGGGACGATCTGGCGGCCATGAGTCTTGAACGAATCATGGCCTGGCGCAAGGACGTGTAGGTGTAGTCCATTCAGTAGAGAAAAGCATAAAGATAGACCATATCGATATAACTGGTTATTAAGAAAGGTCGCTATGCTGCGGGCCATATTTTTCATGCAGTCGCGCTTGATTTGTGGGATGTGGTAATGGATTTTGGCAGTGCTGGATTGGTCGTTGCAGGCTTGGTTGTCGGGTTTGTTGTAGGGATGACAGGCGTGGGTGGCGGCTCTTTAATGACGCCGATTTTACTTTGGTTTGGAATTAACCCGGCCACCGCAGTGGGCACGGACTTACTGTATGCGGCCATCACGAAGTCGGGCGGCGTACTGGTTCACCGAAAGAACAAAAATATTGACTGGGCCATCACCGGCTGGCTGACACTTGGTAGTGTGCCGGCGGTGGCGCTGACGCTGTGGTTTTTGAGCAGTCTGCATGCCCCTGAAGCAATGAATGCGGTGATTAAGCAAACATTGGGCTTTGTTTTGCTGGTGACAGCACTCGCCGTTTTCTTCAAGAAAAGGCTGCTTGAATTTGCCCACAAACGTGCTGGCGGCAGCTATAACCTCAGCGGCTCGCGCTTGAATCTGCTGACGGTACTCACGGGGTTGATACTGGGCACCATGGTGGCATTGACCTCCATTGGCGCTGGCGCATTAGGCACCGTAGCACTCTTTATCCTGTACCCTTTTCTGGCCACCAAGCGCTTAGTCGGTACCGAAATCGCACACGCGGTCCCGCTGACGCTGGTTGCGGGTTTGGGGCATGCGAGTATGGGTAATATGGATTGGCACGTATTAGGTTTCCTGTTGATAGGTTCACTTCCAGGGATTTACATGGGGAGCCATTTAACGGGTCGAGTGTCTGACGAGACACTGCGTCCTTGCCTGGCAATAATGCTGGTTTTCATTGGTTACAAGCTGGCGTTTTAATCTGGCTTGAATCATCGCCCCTCTGTTGTTTTACTCCTCAGGTCGACATCCACCTCAAAAAAAAGGCACCCGAAGGCGCCTATGGTTGTATTCAAGGTGGCGTTCTATTTACTTACCGGGTTTTACGCGTGTCCAGCGGCGGTTCATAGAACTGCGGCTGCCTAGGCAACCGCTTCTGCCATTTTCTGTTCCGGTTGTTTCCACGATTCGCTCGCGGTCTGCTCCATGGCTTCCTGAATCGCGACTTTGCGGTTGGCTTCGGCCCTGCGACCGAAATACCAGACCAGGAACGTGGCGAAAGAGACCGTCAGCAGAATCAGACTCGCAATGGCGTTGATCTCGGGCTTGACCCCAAGGCGTACCGCAGAGAAAACCTCCATTGGCAACGTTGTCGAGCCTGGGCCGGAAACGAAACTGGCGAGTACCAGGTCGTCCAGCGATAAGGCGAAGGACATCATGCCGCCTGCTGCCAGTGACGGCGCGATCATGGGGATGGTGATCAGCGCAAACACCTTCCAGGGACGCGCGCCCAGGTCCATGGCCGCTTCCTCGATCGACAGGTCCAACTCACGCAGACGTGACGAAACCACCACCGCTACATAAGCGGAGCAGAAGGTGGTGTGGGCGATCCAGATTGTCATCAGGCCGCGCTCCTGCGGCCACCCCAGTATCTGGGCCATCGCGATGAACAGCAGCAGCAACGACAGGCCGGTGATCACCTCCGGCATGACCAGTGGCGCCGTTACCAGACCACCAAACAGCGTGCGGCCCTTGAAGCGAGTCACTCGCGTCAGGACAAAGGCGGCCAGGGTTCCGAGGATCACGGCGGCGACTGCGGTGTAGCAGGCAATTTCAAGGGACCGGGCGACGGACCCCATCAATTGCTTGTTGTCGAGCAGGCCCGCGTACCAATGAATGGACCATCCACCCCAGACAGTGACGAGCTTGGAGGCGTTGAACGAGAAGATCACCAGAATCAGCATTGGCAGATAAATGAACATCAGGCCAAGCACCAGCATCAGTCTTGAAAATCCGAAACGGTTCATGCCCGTCCCTCCATCTCTTTGGCTTGGCTACGGTTGAAGAGCACGATGGGCACGATCAGGATGGCGAGCATGATCACTGCGAGTGCAGAGGCGACAGGCCAGTCACGGTTGTTGAAAAACTCCTGCCACAACACACGGCCGATCATCAGGGTTTCCGGCCCGCCCAGTAGTTCGGGAATGACGAACTCACCGACCACAGGAATGAACACCAACATACAGCCGGCGATGATGCCGTTCCTGGCCAAGGGCAGGGTGATTTTCCAGAAGCTGTTGAGCGTGCTTGAGCCCAGGTCCGAGGCGGCTTCGAGCAGGCTCTGGTCATGCTTGACCAGGTTGGCAAACAGCGGCAGGACCATGAAGGGCAGGTAGGCGTACACCACGCCTATGTACACAGCGATATTGGTGTTCAATATTTCTATCGGCTCTTGAATCAGACCGGTCCAAAGCAAAAACGCATTCAACAGACCGTTATTGCTCAGGATGCCCATCCAGGCGTAAACCCTGATCAGGATCGCCGTCCAGGTAGGCATCATGATCAGCAGCAACAATACGGTCTGTGCTTCCTTTCGGGCTTTGGAGATGGCATAGGCCATTGGGAAGCCGATCAACAGGCACATCAGCGTACTGAAAAAGGCCACTTTCAATGAGCCCAGGTACGCCGAGAGGTACAACTCATCATTGGTCAACAGGGCATAGTTGCCCATGTTCAGGAGCAGTTGAAACTTCTGCTCGGCGAAGGTGTAAATATCTGTGTAGGGTGGAATGGCCAACGCTGCTTCGGAAAAGCTGATCTTCATCACGATGAAGAACGGCAGCGCAAAAAACAGGCATAGCCATATGAAGGGGACGCCGATAACCATTTGGCGTCCGCTGGGTATTAGCCGCTTGATAGTGCTCATGAGCGCAATACCACGCCGCTGTCATCCTCCCACCAGACATAGACCGAATCATCCCAGGTCGGACGCGCGCCTCTGCGTTCAGCATTGGCCATGAATGCCTGAACGATCTTGCCACTGGGCAGTTCTACGTAAAACACCGAGTGCCCGCCCAAATAGGCGATGTCGTGAACCTTGCCTTCGGACCAGTTATACCGGGCGTCGGGTTTTATCGTCGTCACCAGCAGCTTCTCCGGGCGAAGGGCATAGGTGATGGTCTTGTCTTCGACCGATGTACTGATCCCATGGCCGACGTATATGTTCTGCGCAAGATCCGGGCACTGGATGACCGCGTAGCCTTCCTGGTCTTCAATTACGACGCCGTCGAACGCATTCACGTTGCCAATGAATTCGCACACCAGGCGGCTGGCGGGTGCTTCGTAGATGTCGATCGGGCTACCGGTCTGAGCGATCCAGCCCAGGTGCATGATGGAGATACGTTGGGCCATGGTCATGGCCTCTTCCTGATCGTGGGTCACCATGATGCAGGTCACGCCGACCCGCTCAATGATTTCAACCAGCTCCAGTTGCATGTGCGAGCGCAGCTTCTTGTCCAACGCGCTCATTGGCTCGTCGAGCAACAGCAGTTTGGGCCTTTTAGCCAGTGAGCGAGCCAAGGCAACACGCTGACGTTGTCCCCCCGAGAGCTGGTGGGGCTTGCGTTTGGCGTATTGGCTCATATGAACCAGTTTGAGCATTTCTTCTACGCGGGCTTCGATTTCAACTGCGGGAAGTCGGTCCTGCTTAAGCCCAAAGGCAATGTTCTGCGCCACCGTCATGTGCGGGAACAGCGCGTAAGACTGAAACATCATGTTGATTGGCCGCTCGTAGGGCGGCATGTCAGTGATGTCCACACCATCAAGGTAGATTCGCCCTTCAGTCGGTCGCTCAAAGCCTGCCAGCATGCGCAAGAGCGTTGATTTGCCTGAGCCTGAACCGCCTAGCAAGGCGAAAATTTCACCCTGATGGATTTCCAGGGACACATCGTCCACCGCAATCGTTTCGTCAAACTTCTTGGTTACGCGATCAATTTTAACCAGCACCTTTTTAGGGCGCGGATTGCCTTCAAGAGCCTTCCTGTAAATGCTGGAGGCGTTAGCCATGTGAAACTCCCAACAGGTGTTAGTAGCCTGGCCAATACGGCCGGACTTAATGGGTTGATGACAAACCCGCTTGAGGCGGGTTTATCCGGCGCAGCTGTCCCTGCCGCCCAATGCTGCATCTTGTTTTGTCGTTAATACCGGGGTGGCCGCTGTGAGGGACGTGCAGATGCACAGTCCACTTCACAGTGACGTCTGGATCATTGGATATTGTCGTGTGCGCTTGAAATCGAGCCGTCAGCGCACGCTTCGACGCGCAGCGCGCTGCCGACACGCGTCGCCAAACGCCTGGAAAATACTCAAGTAAGGAGGGTTCGATAGCACCTGCCATTCAGGGTGCCATTGCACGCCGACGGCAAAGGTCTTGCTGCCCTCGATTGAGATCGCCTCGATCAGTCCATCGCTGGCGGTGGCTTCGACCCGTAAGCCGGGTGCCAGCCGTTCAATGCCTTGGGAATGAATTGAATTGACCTGGATAACAGGAGGCAGATCGAGTGCTTCGAATACGCCGCCAGGCTGCACATGCACGGTATGGGCGGCACCATATTGGATTTCCAGGCTTGAATCGTCGGCTTCGCGATGATCCATGAACGTGCCGGTCTCATGCACTTTCTGGTGAAGGCTGCCGCCGAACGCCACGTTCATTTCCTGGAAACCCCGACAAATGCCGAGCACTGGAACGCCAGCAGCCACCGCTGCGCGTAACAGGGGAAGGGTGGTGCTATCACGCTGGGGGTCGTGGGCGGTGCCCGCTTCGCTTGCCGCGCCCTGATAGTGGAACGGCTCAACATTTGAGGGCGAACCGGTAAACAACAGGCCGTCCAAATGTTCCAGCAACCCGTCTATATCAGTCAGTTCCGCCAGGGACGGAATAACGACGGGAATCCCTTGCGCGGCGACGCACACAGCACGCAAGTACTTGTCCCCGCTCACATGGTAGGTATGCAACCCAATGTCTTTGACGCACGCAGTCACACCAACCAATGGCTTGATTGCCATTTTTATCACCTCGAAAAATGCACTTGAACGAGCTTTTCCGGAGCTTAGCCATGTTGATTTTAATTAACAACCGTTCTGTAAAAGATTTCGCACAAAAGATCCTTACTGTTCGATATTGCGCAAATAATACCCGTTGACTTCCTAAATCCTTTCGGATTGACTGGGGGTGTGAAAGGGCGGTGAATATTATTATTAACAATAAAGGTCTTCCAACATGTCGGTACCCCTGCGTGCCGTTCAGCTCAATGAAGCGAACGCATTCCTTAAGAAACATCCTGAGGTTTTGTACGTTGACCTGCTGATTGCGGACATGAACGGCGTGGTGCGTGGTAAACGCATCGAGCGCACCAGTCTCCACAAGGTCTACGAGAAAGGTATCAACCTGCCTGCCTCCCTGTTTGCCCTGGACATCAACGGCTCTACAGTGGAAAGCACAGGCTTGGGTCTGGATATCGGTGATTCCGACCGAATCTGTTATCCGATCCCTGACACCCTCTGCGACGAACCTTGGCAAAAACGTCCGACTGCTCAACTGCTCATGACCATGCACGAACTCGAAGGGCAGCCGTTTTTCGCCGACCCTCGCGAAGTATTGCGTCAGGTCGTCAGCAAATTCGATGAGATGGGGCTGACCATCTGCGCCGCCTTCGAGCTGGAGTTCTACCTGATTGACCAGGAGAACGTGAACGGTCGTCCGCAGTCTCCACGCTCGCCAATCTCCGGCAAACGTCCGCATTCGACTCAGGTGTACCTGATCGATGATCTGGACGAATACGTCGATTGCCTGCAAGACATTCTTGAAGGTGCCAAGGAGCAAGGTATCCCCGCGGATGCCATCGTCAAGGAAAGTGCGCCCGCGCAATTCGAGGTGAACCTGCATCACGTCGCTGATCCGATCAAGGCGTGCGATTACGCGGTCTTGCTCAAGCGCCTGATCAAGAACATCGCTTATGACCATGAAATGGACACCACCTTCATGGCCAAACCGTATCCCGGACAAGCGGGTAACGGGCTGCACGTGCATATTTCTATTTTGGACAAAGACGGCAAAAACATTTTTACCTGCGACGACCCGGAAAAAAGCGAGATCCTGCGCCATGCCATTGGTGGTGTGCTGGAAACCTTACCGGCCTCGATGGCTTTCCTCTGCCCGAACGTAAACTCGTACCGTCGCTTCGGCGCGCAGTTCTATGTACCGAACTCTCCTAGCTGGGGGATCGATAACCGGACGGTGGCGATTCGAGTACCGACCGGGTCCCCGGATGCGGTGCGTATCGAACACCGGGTGGCGGGCGCGGACGCCAACCCGTATCTGTTGATGGCGGCGGTCCTCGCCGGTGTGCATCACGGCCTGACCAACAAGATCGAGCCGGGGGAGCCTGTTGCAGGCAACTCCTACGAACAGAACGAGCAAAGCCTGCCCAACAACCTGCGCGATGCGTTGCGCGAGCTGGATGACAGCGAGATTTTGGCGCGCTACATCGACCCCAAGTACATCGACGTTTTTGTTGCGTGCAAGGAGAGCGAGCTTGCCGAGTTTGAGAACTCCATTTCAGACCTTGAGTACAACTGGTACTTGCACACGGTCTGACGCTCGCCAACATTCTCTGCGTTGAGTTTTAAATATGGTCAAAAATCGTAGCGACTGGGAGCAGTACTTCCAGTCACTCACCCTTGAAGGTCGGGCATTCATTGACGGCCAATACTGCTGGGCCGCCAGCGGCCAAACGTTCGCCAGTAACAGCCCGGTCGACGGGCGCTTTCTGGCGAACGTCGCCAGCACCGACGTGGCCGATGCCGACATCGCGGTACAGGCCGCTCGTCGGGCGTTCGAATCGGGCGTGTGGTCACGGCTCGCGCCGGTAGAGCGCAAGCGGATTCTTATCCGTTTCGCCGACCTGATCCTCGCCCATCGAGAGGAACTGGCGCTGCTGGAAACCCTTGATATGGGTAAACCCATCAGCGACGCCCTGGCGATCGATGTGCCCGCGACTGCTAACGCGATCCGATGGAACGCAGAGGCAATCGACAAGATTTACGACGAGGTCGCACCTACCTCGGCGGACCAACTTGGGCTGATCACCCGTGAGCCGACGGGAGTCGTCGCGGCCATCGTGCCATGGAACTTTCCGTTGATCATGGCCAGCTGGAAGTTTGCGCCGGCGCTGGCTGCAGGTAACTCCTTTATTCTCAAACCGTCTGAGAAGTCGCCACTGTCGGCGATCAGGATTGCCCAGTTGGCGCTGGAAGCGGGGATACCCAAGGGTGTCTTCAACGTATTGCCGGGGTTCGGTCATACGGTTGGCAAGGCGCTGGCGTTGCATGCGGATGTTGATGTACTGGCGTTTACCGGCTCCACCGCTGTCGCCAAGCAGCTGCTGATCTATGCCGGGCAAAGCAACCTGAAACGGGTGTGGCTCGAGGCGGGTGGCAAAAGCCCTAACATCGTCTTTGCCGATGCTCCCGATTTGCACGCTGCAGCGCAGGCGGCGGCCAGTGCTATTGCCTTCAACCAGGGCGAAGTCTGTACGGCGGGTTCACGGTTGCTGGTTGAGCGGTCGATCAAGGATCAGTTCGTTCCCATGGTGGTCGACGCACTAAAAGCCTGGATGCCAGGGCATGCTCTGGACCCAGCGACGACCGTAGGCGCAGTGGTCGATGAGCGTCAGCTTGAGTCCGTACTCAGGTACATCGAAGTCGGCAAGAAGGAAGGCGCCCGGTTACTCGCGGGCGGCAATAGAATTCTTGAGGACACCGGCGGCCTGTATATCGAACCGACGATCTTCGAGGGTGTGACCAATGCGATGACCATTGCCCAGGAAGAGATCTTCGGTCCGGTGCTATCGGTCATCACCTTCGACACGGTCGAAGAAGCGTTGAGCATCGCCAACGACAGCATCTTTGGCTTGGCGGCGGGCGTCTGGACGCGGGACTTGAGCAAGGCTCACCGCGTTGCCAGAGGCCTTCGGGCCGGCAGTGTCTGGGTCAACCAGTACGACGGCGGCGATATGACCGCGCCCTTTGGCGGATTCAAGCAATCGGGCAACGGTCGAGACAAGTCATTGCATGCGTTCGATAAGTACACCGAGCTCAAGGCAACCTGGATCAAGCTTTAAACCTCTTGAAAAAGGCGGACACATGCGCAGATGTGTGTCCCGCCGAGGAATTCAATCATGCAACCTTACGTAAATAGCTACTACGCCGCGACCCGGAACAACGTCGGCGATTTCCCGATTCTTGACCAGGTTATCGAATGCGATGTCTGTGTGATCGGCGCGGGATACACCGGCTTGTCATCGGCGCTGTTTCTCACCGAAGCAGGCTACAGCGTGACCGTCCTGGAAAGCGCCAAAGTGGGCTTCGGGGCGAGCGGTCGCAACGGCGGTCAACTGGTCAACTCGTACAGCCGTGACGTCGATGTCATCGAACAGCGTTACGGCGATAAAACCGCGCAAGTGCTGGGAAGCATGATTTTCGAGGGGGGAGACATCATCCGCCAGCGAATCAAGCAATACGACATCCAATGCGATTACCGCCAAGGCGGCATTTTCGCTGCGCTCAACAAGAAGCAACTCAAAGGTCTTGCAGGGCAAAAAAGTCATTGGGAGCGCTACGGAAACCAGCAACTGCAGATGCTCAGTGCCGCCGACATTGCTAAAGAAGTCGGTACTGATAATTATGTCGGTGGCCTTCTGGACATGTCGGGTGGGCACGTTCATCCGTTGAACCTGGCGCTGGGTGAAGCGGCGGCCATCATTTGGCTGGGCGGTAAAATCTTCGAGCAGTCGGCCGCGATCAACATCGCTTACGGCGAGCCTATCGTTGTGAGCACGGCCAAAGGCCAGGTCAGAGCAAAGTACCTGCTGATTGCGGGCAACGCTTACCTGAACGAAGACCTGGACCCGCGCGTGACGCGCAAGAGCATGCCGTGCGGTTCACAAATCGTCGTGACCGAGCCGTTGTCGGAGAAAGTTGCCAAGAGCCTGATCACTCATAATTACTGTGTCGAAGACTGTAACTACCTGCTCGATTACTTCCGGCTCACGGCGGACAACCGCCTGCTTTACGGGGGTGGGGTGGTTTACGGTGCCCGCGAGCCAAAAGACATTGAGCAACTGATCCTGCCCAAAATTCTCAAGACGTTTCCGCAGTTGAAAGGGGTCAAAATTGATTACCGCTGGACAGGCAACTTCTTGCTGACCATGTCCCGCATGCCCCAGTTCGGTCGTGTTGAAAAAAATGCCTACTACATGCAAGGCTACAGCGGGCATGGCGTGACCTGCTCGCACCTGGCCGGGAAACTGATCTCGGAGATGATCCGTGGTGACGCGGAACGCTTCGACGCGTTTGCATCGCTCCCGCACATGCCGATGATGGGTGGCAGGGCATTCCAGGTTCCACTTACGGCCCTGGGTGCCACGTATTACGCCATGCGTGACCGGTTCGGCATCTAGCACACATTGATTGCGGCGGCCCGTTCAACGCAGGCCGCCGTTCTTTTTGTCGGCCACTTATGCAATCGGCTGAGCTCTATGAACAAACGTGATTTAATACTCGACGCTCTACCCTTTGAGTATTTTTCACATAAGGCTGCCATGGACACGGGGACACGACTCAAATTAGTACGTGAAAGCTACAAACTGTCTCAGCGCGAGCTGGCCAGGCGTAGCGGCGTCACGAATGCCACGGTCTCCCTGATTGAGCAGAATCGTGTAAGCCCTTCAGTCAGCTCTCTGAAGAAATTGCTCGGCGGCATACCCATGTCGCTGGCGGATTTCTTTACCTTTGATCAACCCCCTCGGGAGGACCGCTACGTCTTCCGCGCCAATGAACAACCCGATCTGGGCCGTAATGGCCTGCGTCTGTTGCTCATAGGTGCGACCGTGGCGAGTCGGCAGATGCGCTTTTTGCGCGAGCAATACGCACCAGGCGCGAGTTCTGGCGAGGAACCCATCGTGCATGCCGAAGGCGAGGAGTGCGGACTGGTGACACGCGGCACGGTCGAGTTGACGGTTGATGGCCAGGTCAGCGTGCTCAATGCCGGTGACGGTTACTATTTCTCCACCACCTTGCCTCACCGGTTCCAGAATATCGGGCAGGACGAGGCTGAGATCATCAGCGCGAACACCCCCGCGAACTTCTGATATCCAGCACCTTGATCAGGGATGGCTGGCAGTTGGCGATCACCGGCGATCCGGTTTCATTACAGCGCTTGCAATCTTGACTAAAGTATCAAGTGTCGGCGGCCGCGCCGTCGACGCAAGCGTGATCGTCCAAGACACCCCGGCCACGTCCAGAGTGTCCTCCACCTGATCAGGAGTACACGATGGATCTCAACCGTCGTCAGTTCTTCAAGGTCGCCGCTGTTGGACTTGGCGGCTCAAGCCTGGCCGCGCTAGGCATGGCCCCGGAGCCAGCCTTCGCCGAGCACGTGCGTCACTTCAAGCTGGCCCACACCCATGAAACCCGTAACACCTGCCCCTATTGTTCGGTGGGCTGCGGCTTGATCATGTACAGCCAGGGCGATACGGCCAAGAACGTCGCCCAAAGCATCATCCACATCGAAGGCGATGCTGACCATCCGGTCAACCGCGGCACTTTGTGTCCTAAAGGCGCTGGCTTGCTGGACTTCATCCATAGCCCGGACCGTTTGCAATACCCGCAGGTGCGCAAGGCGGGTAGCGATGAGTGGACGCGGGTGTCCTGGGATGAAGCGCTCGACCGTGTCGCAGACCTGATGAAGGCGGACCGTGATGCCAACTTCATCGAGAAGAACGCCCAGGGCCAGACGGTCAACCGCTGGCTGTCGGTGGGGTTTCTCGCCGCCTCTGCGGCGTCCAACGAGGCAGGGTACCTGACCCATAAGGTCATTCGAAGTCTTGGCATGCTGGGGTTCGATAACCAGGCGCGTGTCTGACACGGTCCGACGGTGGCAAGTCTTGCCCCGACGTACGGCCGTGGAGCCATGACCAATACCTGGACCGATATCGCCAACGCGAACCTGATCCTGGTCATGGGCGGCAATGCTGCCGAAGCTCACCCGTGCGGCTTCAAGTGGGTAACGGAAGCCAAAGCGCACAATCAGGCGCGGCTGATCGTGGTCGACCCACGGTTTACCCGTACCGCCTCCGTGGCCGACTATTACGCGCCAATCCGTACCGGCAGCGACATAGCGTTCATGGGTGGGCTGATCAACTACTTGCTGACTGAAGACCAGATCCAGCACGAATACGTGCGGGCCTATACGGACGTGTCGTTCATTGTGAAGGCGGGCTTCGGCTTCGAAGACGGCTTGTTCACCGGCTACGACGCGGCCAAGCGGACCTATACCGATAAATCAAGCTGGGGTTACGAACTCGGTGAGGATGGCTTTGCTAAAGTCGATCCGACCCTGCAAGACCCGCGCTGTGTCTATCAGTTGATGAAGCACCACTACAGCCGCTATACCCCGGAGCTGGCCAGTCAGATCTGCGGCATGCCGCAAGACGCCATGGTCAAGATATGGACCGAGATTGCCACCTGCGCGCAACCGGGCAAAACCATGACGATTCTCTATGCCCTGGGCTGGACGCAGCATTCGGTCGGCTCACAAATGATCCGCAGCGCGGCCATGGTGCAACTGTTGCTGGGCAACGTCGGCATGCCAGGCGGCGGGGTCAATGCCTTGCGCGGGCACTCCAACATCCAGGGCCTGACGGACCTCGGACTCTTGTCAAACTCGCTGCCCGGCTACCTGACACTGCCGAGCGATGGCGAACAGGACTACGACGCCTATGTTGCCAAGCGTGCGCTAAAGCCGTTGCGTCCAGGGCAGTTGTCCTACTGGCAGAACTACGGCAAGTTCCACGTCAGCCTGATGAAATCCTGGTACGGCGCCAACGCCACGGTGGAAAACCACTGGGGCTACGATTGGCTGCCCAAACTCGACATCCCCAGCTACGACATCCTGAAAATGTTCGACATGATGGGCCAGGGCAAGGTCAACGGCTACATGTGCCAGGGCTTCAACCCCATCGCGGCGTTGCCTGACAAAAATCGGGTAACCGCAGCGTTGGCCAAGCTCAAATGGCTGGTGGTAATGGACCCGCTGGCAACCGAAACCTCAGAGTTCTGGCGCAATGTCGGGCCCTACAATGACGTCAATACCGCCAGTATCCAGACCGAAGTCATACGTCTGCCCACCACCTGTTTCGCCGAAGAAGACGGCTCGCTGGTGAACAGCAGTCGCTGGTTGCAATGGCACTGGAAAGGCGCCGACGGCCCTGGAGAAGCCCGCACCGACGTGCAGATCATGACCGAGCTGTTCCTGCGTCTGCGCCAGCGCTATCAGGCCCACGGCGGTGCATTTCCCGACCCGATCCTCAAGCTCAGTTGGCCCTACAAGATTCCGGACGAGCCATCACCCGAGGAGTTGGCCCGGGAAATCAATGGCAGCGCTACCGCCGACTTTACCGATGCCAGCGGCGCGGTGGTCAAGAGCGGCCAGCAGCTGCCCGGTTTCGCCCAGCTCAAGGACGACGGCAGCACCGCATCAGGCTGCTGGATTTTCTGCGGCAGCTGGACCGAACAGGGCAACCAGATGGCCCGCCGCGACAACAGCGACCCTTATGGCATGAAGCAGCACCTAGGGTGGGCGTGGGCCTGGCCGATGAACCGACGCATTCTCTACAACCGCGCCTCGGCCGATCCGCAGGGCAAACCCTGGGCCGAGAACAAGCGTCTACTGTGGTGGAACGGCAAGGTCTGGACCGGCACTGACGTTCCCGACTACAAGGCCGATGTGGCGCCAGAAGCGGGCATGAATCCCTTCATCATGAACCCCGAAGGGGTGGCGCGTTTCTTTGCCGTCGACAAAATGGCCGAAGGGCCGTTCCCGGAACATTACGAGCCGTTCGAGACGCCTATCGGCATCAACCCGCTGCACCCCAACAACAAAAAGGTCACGAGCAATCCGGCTGCCCGTATTTTCGATTCAGTCTGGGACTCGCTCGGGACGGCCAAGGACTTCCCCTATGCCGCTACCAGTTACCGGCTGACAGAGCACTTTCACTTTTGGACCAAGCATTGCCGGCTCAACGCAATTGCCCAACCCGAGCAATTTGTCGAGATTGGCGAAGTCCTGGCCAAGGAAAAGGGCATCGTCGCGGGCGACCGGGTACGGGTCAGCTCCAAGCGCGGGGATATCGAGGCGGTGGCGGTGGTGACTAAACGGATTCGACCGCTGCAAGTCAACAACCAGACGGTGCACCATATCGGCATCCCGCTGCACTGGGGCTTTACCGGGCTCACCCGCCATGGCTACCTGACCAATACCCTGGTGCCATTCCTCGGTGACGGCAATTCCCAGACTCCGGAATCCAAGTCATTCCTGGTCAACGTGGAGAAAATCTAGATGGCCAGCCAAGACATTATCGCCCGCTCGGCCACCACCACCGTACCGCCCTCGGTGCGTCAACAAGAGGAAGTGGCCAAGCTGATCGACACCACCAAGTGCATCGGTTGCAAGGCGTGTCAGGTTGCCTGTTCGGAATGGAATGAACTGCGCGACGAGGTCGGCCACAACCACGGGACTTACGACAACCCCCAGGACCTCAGCGCCGAGACCTGGACGCTGATGCGCTTCACTGAGCATGAAAACACGGCCGGCAACCTGGAATGGCTGATCCGCAAGGATGGTTGCATGCATTGCGCTGACCCTGGCTGCCTGAAGGCATGCCCGAGTCCGGGGGCAATCGTCAAACTCGCCAACGGCATCGTCGACTTCAATCAGGACCATTGCATCGGCTGCGGCTATTGCATCACCGGCTGCCCCTTCGATGTCCCGCGCATCTCGCGGAAGGATCACAAGGCCTACAAGTGCACGCTGTGCTCGGACCGGGTGGCAGTAGGTCTGGAGCCCGCTTGCGTCAAGACCTGCCCGACCGGAGCAATCGTGTTCGGCAGCAAAGAGGACATGAAAGAGCACGCCGCCGAACGCATCGTGGACCTTAAGTCCCGGGGCTTCGAGCACGCGGGTCTGTACGATCCTTCCGGGGTCGGTGGTACCCATGTGATGTACGTGCTGCACCACGCCGACGATCCTTCGCTCTACGCGGGCTTGCCGAAGGACCCGGTGATCAGCCCGTTCGTGGACCTCTGGAAAGGCGTGAGCAAACCCCTGGCGTTGCTGGCCATGGGGGCGGCGGTGCTGGCGGGCTTTTTCCATTACGTGCGCATTGGTCCGCAGCGGGTCGAGGAAGACGAACATCAGGCAGGCAAGGACCCCAGCGTGCACGAAGTCGACCCGGCCGTGCATGTCTATGATCCGCATAACCCAGGCTCTCGCGGGGAGGACAGACCATGAACCACAAACCGATCCTGCGTTACACCGCCAATCAACGCACCCACCATTGGCTGGTAGCGATTCTGTTTTTCATGGCGGCCCTGTCAGGATTGGCATTGTTTCACCCGGCGCTGTTCTGGCTCAGCCACGTGTTTGGCGGCGGACCCTGGACACGCATCCTGCACCCCTTCATGGGCGTCCTGATGTTCCTGCTGTTTCTGGGGCTGGTTATCCGTTTCTGGCGGGCTAACTTCTTTATCGCCAACGACCGCCTGTGGCTCAAGCGGATTAACCGTGTAATGCGTAACGAAGAGGAGGGCGTACCGCCAATCGGTAAGTACAACCCTGGGCAGAAACTGCTGTTCTGGACTTTACTGATCTGCATGTGGGTGCTGTTGTTCAGCGGTCTGGTGATCTGGCGCGTCTATTTCAGCAACTACTTCAGTATCACGGCCATTCGCCTGGCGATGCTGTTGCATGCGGTGGCGGCCTTTGTGCTGATACTGAGCATCATCGTGCATATCTATGCGGGCATCTGGATCAAGGGTTCTGTGAACGCCATGCTGCATGGCTGGGTCAGCAGTGCCTGGGCAAAGAAACACCATGAGCTCTGGTACCGCGAGGTAACTCGCGATGACAACCGTGTTGAGCGTCCCGACCGTCCGATAACCAAAAAGGGATGAGTTCTTGAGCACGATACTAGAGCCCGGACAGATCGAAGCGTCAGCCAGTGCGCCGCCGTTTCTGTACCTGCCACCGCACACTCTGTTCACGTTACGTGCCCAACGTCTGGAACAGGTGGGCCATGGGCATCCGCTGGCCGACTATCTGATGCTGATAGCCTCTCTTTGCCGCGTCCAGCAGAGCCTGATGGATCAACCGCCGTCAGCCATAATCCCAGACCCCGAGCACGTGCTTTTATGTCAGCAACACGGCTTGCCGCCGCTGGCCGCCGACAGTCTGGTGCGCGAGGACGGTTGGCAGCCGTATCTGGACGCCTTGCTACTGCGTTATCAGGCACCGCCCCAGCCGCCAGTGCAAAATGCCCTCGCGACCTTGCGCAACGCCAGTGCCGGGCAGCGCAGGGCGTGGGCCATCGCATTGCTCAGCGGTCAGTTTGAGGGGGTGCCCGCAGCGCTGGTGCCGTTTCTCGGTGCAGCCTTGCAGGCCGCCTGGAGTCACTGGTTGCTGCACATGCCAACCGTGGACCTGAAGCCCTGCGACAGTCTCGGCCAATGCCCGGCCTGCGGTTCGCCAGCCATGGCGGGGGTGATTCGCCACCGTGGCAAGTACAACGGATTGCGCTACCTGGTGTGTTCGTTATGTGCCTGCGAATGGCATGTGGTGCGGGTCAAATGCATCTACTGCGAACAGAGCAAGGGGCTGAAATATGTCAGCTTCGAAGATGACCGCTATGCAGCCAATCAGGCGCCCCTGCGGGCTGAAATCTGTCCCGGCTGCAACAGCTACCTGAAACTGCTTTACCTGGAAAATGATGCAGAAGCCGAGGCGCTTTCGGCGGACCTGACCAGCCTGACGCTGGACATGCGTCTGGACCTGGATGGCTACCAACGCCAAGCGCCGAACCTGATGCTCACACCGGGAGGAGGTTGAACACAGCGGCTACACTCAGGCTTTCTGTATACACGGACCCACTTCCGCGTCATTCCCGGAGCCCTGAATGCCCTCCAATCCTGCCTCCAGCGTCTTGCGCCTGCCCTCGATAGACAGTCTGCTGCGCAGCCCCGCCTGCCGGCCACTGGCAGAACGGTATGGCCGCGATGCATTGCTCGCCACCCTGCGACAATTGCTTGATGACCTGCGCGAATCGGTTCAGCGGGGTCAGCTTGATGCGGTTGAACTCACGGCGCAGGTATTGGCAGGGAGGGTAGGCGAACGCCTGGCAAACCAGCACGCCAGCCGGGTGCGACGGGTGTTCAATCTCACCGGTACGGTGCTGCACACCAACCTCGGGCGGGCGCTGTTGCCGGAGGAAGCCATTGAGGCCATGCAACAGGCTGCGCGCTATCCGCTCAATCTGGAATTCGACTTGCAAACCGGCAAACGCGGTGACCGCGACGACTTGATTGAAGGCCTGATTCGCGAACTGACCGGCGCGGAAGCGGTGACGGTGGTCAACAACAACGCTGCCGCCGTCTTGCTTGCGCTCAACAGTCTGGGCGCGCGCAAAGAAGGCATTATCTCCCGTGGCGAGTTGATCGAAATCGGCGGCGCATTTCGCATTCCCGACATCATGGCCCGGGCCGGGGTCAAGCTACATGAAGTGGGCACCACCAACCGCACCCATGCCCGTGACTACGAAGCCGCCATTGGACCTCGTAGTGGTCTGTTGATGCGCGTGCACACCAGCAATTACAGCATTCAGGGGTTCACCGCTCAGGTGCCCACCGCCGAACTGGCGCAACTCGCCCACCGTCACGGCCTGCCATTGCTCGAAGATCTGGGCAGCGGCAGTCTGTTGGACTTGACCCGCTGGGGACTGCCCGCGGAACCCACGGTGCGTCAGGCGCTGATCGACGGTGCCGATATAGTGACCTTCAGCGGCGACAAGTTGCTGGGAGGCCCCCAGGCCGGCTTGATCGTAGGCCGCAAGGACCTGATCGCACGAATCAAGAAGAACCCGCTCAAGCGTGCGTTGCGGGTAGACAAACTGACCCTGGCGGCCCTCGAAGCGGTACTGGGTTTGTACCGCGACCCCGACCGACTGGCTGAACGCCTGCCTACCTTGCGCCTGCTCACCCGTCCCCAGACCGATATTTTCGCTCAGGCTGAACGCTTGCGCCCTTTACTGGCGCACGTGTTGGGCGACGACTGGGGCGTCGCGGCGTTGCCAGCGCTGAGCATGATCGGCAGCGGCAGCCAGCCCGTGGCCCGACTGCCCAGCGCCGCATTGTGCCTGACACCGCACGCGCCTAAACGGCTGCGCGGGCGTTGGTTGCAGGGGCTGGAGGCGACATTGCGGGGCTTGCCCATTCCAGTGCTCGGGCGCATCGACGACGACGCCCTATGGTTAGATCTGCGCCAGCTGGACGATGAGACGGCCTGGTTGGCTCAGCTTGATCAACTGCAAGGGCAGGGCCGGGCAGGGTGATCGTTGGCACTGCAGGGCACATCGATCACGGCAAGACCGCCTTGCTCAAGGCCTTGACCGGTCAGTCAGGTGACCGCCGCCGGGAAGAGCGCGAGCGTGGCATCACCATCGACCTGGGTTTCATTTACGCGGTGCTGGAGCCCGGAGCGGCGCTTACCGGTTTTATTGACGTGCCCGGTCATGAGCGCTTCATCCACAACATGCTCGCCGGTATTCAGGGCATTGACTTGGTATTGCTGGTGGTGGCTGCGGATGATGGGGTGATGTCTCAGACCCGCGAGCATTTGGCGATCATCGAGCTGCTGGGGATCCCTCGGGCGCTGGTGGCGATCAGTAAGTGCGACCGGGTGAACGCGGCACGGGTGCGGGCGGTTCAGGTCGAGGTCGAAACGTTGCTCGCGCCCGGGCCCTATGCTGGGGCGCAGCAGATCGTGTTGTCGAGCGTGACCGGGGAGGGTATCGAGACCCTGCGTCAGGCATTGCTGGATGCACAGCGCGAAATTCAGCAACGCATTGCCTGTGGCGGTTTCCGCTTGGCCATCGATCGTGCCTTTAGCGTTGCCGGTACCGGCATCGTGGTGACCGGGACGGCCTTGGCCGGACAGGTAACAGTGGGCGACACGTTGCTGCTGGGCGCATCCGGCAAGCCCGTGCGGGTGCGCGGTCTGCATGCGCAGAACCAGGCCGCCGTCGAAGGATCGGCCGGGCAACGGTTGGCGTTAAACCTGAGCGCTGAGCGCCTGGCCCTGGAGCAGATCCATCGTGGCGACTGGTTGCTGGCCGAGTGGCTGTATGCGCCCACCCAGCGTCTGGACATCGACATGCAACTGCTTGCCAGCGAGACGCGTACCTTTACACATTTCAGCCCGGTGCACGTACACCTGGGCACTCAAGATGTCACCGCTCGGGTCGCATTACTGGAGGGTGAAAGCCTGGCGCCGGGGCACCGAATGTTCGCGCAATTGTTGGTGAATGCGCCACTGCAGGCGGTGCAGGGTGATCACCTGGTCCTGCGTGACCAGAGCGCCCAACGCACCCTTGGCGGGGGGCGGGTGCTCGACCCATTTGCACCGGCACGCCAGCGGCGCAGTCCGGCCCGGCTGGCACAGCTACAGGCCTTGGCCGACACCAACACCCTGGAACAGGTCTTGCCGACGCTGTTCGGCAATAGCGACGCAGGGCTCGACCCACAACGCCTTGAGCGCCAGTTCAATCGCCTGCGCGCCACGTGGCAGCTACCGGCCGATATCCTCGTGATTGCCACGCGCCAAGGGCCGCGATTGTTCAGCGATGCCCATTGGCAGGCCCTGAAAGCCCGGGTGCTGGAGCAACTCGCGCGCTTTCATCAACTGGAACCCGACCAATTGGGACCGGACCGTGATCGTTTGCGTCGATTCGCAGGCATGTCGCTGGACCGACCGACCTTCATCAGCCTGCTCGACGAATTGCTGGCCGGCGGCGCCATTGCCGCCAGTGGCCCTTGGTTGCATTTACCCGAACACCAGGTGCGTCTGAGCGAAGAAGACGAGGTGCTGTGGCTGCAGCTGAAGCCGCTGTTCGAACAGGCGGGTTTCGACTCGCCCTGGGTCCGCGATCTGGCCAATGCGACTCATCATGATGAAGCGGCCGTGCGCTTGCTGCTGCGCAAATTGGCGCGGTTGGGGCAGGTCCATCAAGTGGTACGCGACCTGTTTTACACTGACGCCACGGTACGCCAGTTGGCAGCTATGCTGTTGCAACTGTCCGCGGATAATCCAGTGATACCGGCAGCCGCATTTCGCGATGCAGTGGGCATCGGCCGCAAGCGCAGTATCCAGATTCTCGAGTTCTTCGACCGTATTGGCTTGACCCGACGGCTCGGCGACCAGCGCCGTATCCGTCCGGATAATGCACTCGCACAGAGTTCGTGAGACTGATTTCAAGGAAGGCAATCGCGCCCGGTGGCGCGGCCGGGCTTCAAACCCGGTTGGGGACGGCATCCGTTCCCGGGCAGGTTCGACTCCCGCTGCCTTCCGCCATTTCACCCCGCACAGACGGAGTCCTCAGATCAAGGCGTTCTTCGTGTGCGAAAATCCCGAACTATTTCTAGAAATGAACTGAGAATCGGAGAACGGTCATCGGTCCGGTAAATGCAACTCAAGTCGACTTGAGCGTTATCGGGCTCCTCGCTCAGGGCCCGGTAAACCACGCCCGGCAGAGCAAGCACTGAGGCCGACTCCGGCACCAAGCAGACGCCAAAGTTACTTGCCACCAAGGCCACTCCGGTCACGGTATCGCCCACCTCCTGCGCAACCTGTGGGATGAACCCCGCTTTTTCACACATGCTCATGACTTTATCGACAAAGTTTGGACGCGAGCCCGTGGGAAACAGGATCAATGGATGATTGGCCAGGCAGTGAAACGGGACGATAGTTTCGCGTGCCAGAGGATGATTTTCGTTGACTGCCAGTAACAGCTTTTCCGTGATAACGAGCTCATTGGAAATGTCGGACGACGGCGTGATAAATCGGTTGAAGCCCGCGTCGATTCGACGTTGACGCAAGGCTTCAATTTGTTCGTCCTTATTCATGTTGTGCAAAACAATTTTTACGTCTGGATGGGTGTTGCGGAATGCCAATAGCAACTTAGGGATGGTATCAAGAATGCCCGAGCCAAAGATGCCGATATCGAGCTTGCCCAGCTTCCCCTGACCGGCTCTTTGCGTACGTTCGGTTGCCTGCTCGACCACTGAGTGAATATTGCGAGCTTCAGCGAGGAACAACTCACCGGCCTGAGTCAGTTCCATACCGCGTGGTGTGCGAATGAATAACTGTACGCCCAACTCATCTTCAAGCTGCTGGATCTGTCGAGTCAACGGAGGCTGGGAGATGTGTAAACGGATGGATGCCCGGCGCATATTCAGTTCCTCCGCAACAGCGATGAAGTAGCGAATATGGCGTAGATCCATGTGCGGTAAACCTTTCGGGTGATTGCTCAGTACGCGAGAGGCACTGAGGGGAGGCGATCATGGTATTGGAGTTCCACGCATTCAACCAATACATTTTGCCACCATCGCGTTGGCCGGTTGAACGCGCTGGAAGAACCATCAAGCATGCTCCGTCAATGCTTGATTCATTGATCCTCCTGATGCCCGTGTGTCACCGCAGCCCGCACCTGAACGGGAGACCCTCCACGACGGCTAGCCATAACGTGCATAGCGATACCTGATAGGTATCAGGTTGGCAGGTTTTTGGTATTGGACGGTAACCCTCAAGACCCATAGTTTCGTGTACATCGGCTGTCGGTAAGCGCGAAGCAAATGTTCGCGGCGTCAGCACGAAATTACAAAAACAAAAAAAATCGAGGAGACGATATGGGTAACAATACCTATCAACCAAATGCTTCCTTTCGCTATCGATCAGCACTGGCACTTGGCGTACTCGCTGGATTGTCGATGAGCAGTGCAACCTATGCATTTCAGATCGATTCCGGTAATCCTGACATTCAGATGTCATTGGATAACACAATCAAATACAGCGCTGCATGGCGGGTTCGCGGTGCAGACTCCAAGGTCGCGAATAACTCAACCGGTGTTCAGGCCAACACCAACGATGGTGATCTAAACTTTGACCGTGGGTTGATTTCCGACCGCCTTGATCTGTTGTCTGAATTCGATCTGCGATTCAAGCGTAACTTCGGTCTGCGCCTCAGCGGTGCCGCCTGGTATGACGATGTCTATAACCATTCCAACGACAACCCAGGCGCGTTGAATGGCGCGCTGGTGAATTCCCGCTCTGCCAGTTATGACCATTTCACTCACGCGACCCAGAAACTACAGGGGCGTGACGCTGAGATGTTGGACTCGTTCGTTTACGGTAGTTTTACCCCAGCGGATATGCAGCTCAACGTTAAAGCGGGCCGTTTTACCCAGCTCTACGGTGAAAGCCTGTTCTTCGGCAGTAACGGTATTGCGGCAGCACAAACGTCGCTCGACTTGATCAAGGCGCTTTCAGTTCCCAACTCTCAGTTCAAGGAGATTCTTCGGCCCATTGATCAGCTCTCTGGGCAATTGCAGATCAATTCAAACGTGTCCATTGGCGCCTATTACCAGTTGGAATGGCGCAAAAGCCGTTTGCCCGCCGCAGGCAGTTACTTCAGTTTTGCCGACTTCATTGATAACGGCGGCGAGTCGCTGATCATGGGGCCGGGGGTCTCGTTCTCCCGGGGTCGTGATATTGATGCCAAGAATTCGGGGCAGGGCGGCGTCCAGCTAAAATTTAGTACAGGCGATGTGGAATACGGTATTTACGCGGCGCAGTTCCACGACAAGATGCCTCAGTTTTATGTTCACCCCGATACCGGCTCTTACGAGGAGGTCTTCGGCGAGAATATCCGTACGATAGGCGCTAGCTTCAGTACCCTGGTCGGTGAAGCCAACGTCGCTGGAGAGGTTTCTTTCCGTAGCAACATGCCGTTGGTAGCCTCCGGGAATACGGTGATCGTGCCCTCTAGCCTGGGGGCAAATGGCGACAGCAAAGCGGCCTTCCCTGTGGGCCGCACTCTGCATGCCAATTTGTCAGCGATTGATGTTTTGGCGGCTACGCCGTTTTGGGATGGCGCATCCGTTATCGGTGAACTTGCCTTTAACCGACTCTTGAGCGTCACTGAAAATCGAGATCAGTTGGACCCATCGGCAACGCGTGACGCGAGCGCGCTGCAATTCATCTTTACGCCCGAGTACTTTCAGGTTGCCCCTGGGCTGGACCTGCAGGCTCCGATCGGTGTGAGCTATGGGATTTCTGGCCGTTCTGCAGTCAATGGTGTGCTAATGCCCTCAGAACATGGTGGCAACGTCACCGTTGGGTTGAAAGGTGATTACATGAAAACCTGGCAGACCAGCCTCAACTACACGCATTACTACGGGCCTGCCGGTTCAGTTATCAAGTACGACACCAACGTTCCCGAACTTTCCTACCAGAACTTCCACGGCGACCGTGATTTCATTTCGTTGTCGGTTCAACGCACTTTTTAAGTTTGAATTTTTTCCCGCCTGAGGGGTACCACAATGTATAAGAAAACCGTTTTATGGGCGGCGTTGGTTGCCAGTTTTATAACCACGCAGATGGCACACGCTGCCGTGAGCGCAGACGAAGCTGCGAAGCTTAAAAGCAGCCTGACACCGCTCGGCGGAGAGATGTCGGCAAATAAGGACGGCAGTATCCCGGCCTGGAGCGGGGTCAAGGGATTGTCGGCGTCCAGTGAAAAAGTCGGTGATATCCCCGTCAAGTTGTTTGCGGATGAGAAGCCGCAGACAAAGATCACTGCACAGAATATGGGGCCGTACGCGGATAAATTGTCCGAAGGCACTCAAGCGTTGCTGAAGAAGTACCCTGATACTTTTCGCCTGGATGTTTACCCCACTCATCGTACGGCGGCAGCGCCGCAGTATGTCTATGACAATACGATGAAAAATGCCACCCAGTGCAAGGTTCAAGACAATGGCATGTCTTTGCAGGGTTGCTATGGCGGCGTGCCGTTCCCGATTCCAAAATCAGGGGTTGAGGCTATTTGGAACCACTTGTTGCGCGTCGAAAGTGAAGCCACTGAAGTCTCCAACTTCAAAAACATCATTTTGACTTCCGATGGCTCGCGGGCCATGGCGACAATGAATGACCAGTCCAATCAATACCCGTACTACTACAAAGATGGTTCGGCAGACAAATGGAGCGGCGAATACTTCCTGCAGCGTTTCAGCACCATTGCACCGCCCTTCAAGGCCGGGGAATCTCTGGTGTTTCGTGACAGCATCAACGTCAGTCAGGCACGTCAGGCATGGCAGTACCTGGTCGGCCAGCGGCGTGTGCGCCGAGCACCGACAGTGGCGTATGACACGCCTGACTTCGTGGCATCAGGTGCGAACTACTTCGATGAAGTTATGGGCTTGATGGGGCATGTCGACCGCTATGACTGGAAGTTGGTGGGCAAGCGGGAGATGTACGTACCTTACAACACCAATGAAGTGGTCACCGATTCGCTGGATCAGGCGTACGGCAAGCACCATTTGAATCCTGACAAGGTGCGTTGGGAGTTGCACCGCGTGTGGGAAGTGGAGGCGACCGTTGCCGCTGGCAAGCGTCATGCGGTGCCCAAGCGTCGTTACTACCTCGACGAAGACTCCTGGATGGTGTTGCTGATGGATGGCTACGACAGTGAAGGCAAGCTGTGGCGTACCACTCAGATTACGCCGTTCGTGTTGCCATCAGTGCCAATGCTGGAACTCAAGCCCGCGCATGTATTCAACTTGCAGGCCAATACCATGAGTTCATCGCAATCACTTAACGAGGCCACTTTCCATGTGGTCGGACGCAAGCCCGAGACCTACTTTACCGGCGACTCGGTAGGTGCCGAAGGCGTACGTTAAATCACGCGCTTGCAGTGTCGCCACTGAGCCCCGCAGGCACAGTGGCGACAGTCTCTTCTCATCATTTTTTTGCCTCATCCATGCAGTGCTTGACGCTGAGATCTGGGCAGAGAGATGTATTCGAGTACGTCAGATGCACATGTTAAATGCGCTCAAAAGGTCGACGGCCTTTGCCGTCGCCACACTTTGTCTTTCCTGCCTGGCCAGCCTTTGCGTTGCAGCAGGACAATCGGTCGTGCCCGATGTGCTCGACCTTCCTGCACAACAGAACACACGGGCACGGCAGGGTTTGTTACTGGCCGTGGCCCAGGTAGGCCAGCGCCTGGTCGCTGTCGGCGAGCGCGGTAGCGTTCTGCTTTCCGACGACGCAGGGCATTCATGGCGTCAAGCCAAGAGCGTGCCGGTAAGTGTGCTGCTGACCGACGTGGACTTCCCGACACCAACCCAGGGTTGGGCGGTGGGGCACAGCGGTGTGGTCTTGCACAGCACCGATGCAGGCGAAACCTGGCAGCGTCAGCTTGACGGCCAGAAAGTCGCGCAGGTGATTCTCGACGATGCCCGCCAGCGCGCCGATGCGGGCCAAGAGGGCGCTGCCGCAGAGGTGCGTAGTGCCGGGTTCCTGATAAGCGATGGTCCGGACAAGCCTTTTTTGAGCGTGCGGTTTAGTGATGAGCAGCATGGCTATGTGGTGGGTGCTTACGGCATAGCACTCACCACTGCAGACGGCGGCCAGAGCTGGCAATCGCTGGTTGGACGAATCCCTAACCCACGTGGCAAGCACCTTTATCAGGTACAGATCAATCATCAAGAATTGCTGATAGCCGGTGAACAAGGCGTGTTATTTCGCTCAATAGATGGAGGCAGCCATTTCAGTGAGATCTCCACACCCTACAAGGGCACCTTCTTCGGTGTGCTGAATCTTGAGGGCGATACGCTGCTGGCCTACGGTCTACGCGGCAATGCCTGGCGCAGTCCGGATCACGGGGCCAACTGGCAACGGGTGGCGCCGGAACAATCGGTGACACTTACCGCCGCAAGACGACTGCACGACGGTTCTTTGCTGCTCGCTGACGAAAGTGGACGCCTGTTACGCAGTACTGACGACGGCCGCAGTTTTGTGGCTCTCAAAACCCAAGCGCAAGCCGGGCTCAGCGGTGTAGTCGAGTCGGCGGAGGGTGCTCTGATCATTTTCGGCGCGCGCGGGCTGTCCCGGATTGAGCCGGGTACATTAGTTTCGGGAGTTCAATAATGAATCATGCGCAGCTTATTCCCTCGGAAGCTGTCATAAGCGACCTGCAGGCGTTCGATAAACAATCAGGAACACTTTGTGAACGGTTGTTGTTCAACAACCGCATAGTGATCGTTGCACTGTGTTTGTTCATCACGCTGTTGCTGGGTTATCAGGCGCGTGGGCTCTCGCTCAATGCGGCATTCGAGAAGATGATCCCTACGGGTCATCCTTACATTGTCAACTTCCTGGAAAACCGCAAGCAGCTGTCTGGCATGGGCAACACGCTACGCATTGCGGTGGAGGCCAAAGACGGTAATATTTTCAGTGCTGAGTATCTGGAAACGGTACGCAAGCTTAGTGATGAAGTCTTCCTGCTGCCGGGTGTCGACCGCCCTTATATGAAGTCGCTGTGGGCACCAGCCGTACGCTGGACAGGCGTGACCGAAGAAGGTTTGGACGGCGGGCCGGTTATTCCCGATAACTATGATGGGTCTGTGCCAAGCCTTGAGCAGGTCCGAATAAACGTCGAGCGCTCAGGTGAAGTTGGCCAGTTGGTGGCGGCGAACTATAAGTCGAGCATCGTGCTGGTTCCCCTTCAGGAAAAAGTCTCTGAAACCGGCGAGCGGATTGACTATCACGCACTCTCCCTGCGTGTTGAGCAATTGCGCACCAAATACGAGTCGGACAAAATTGCAATCCACATTACCGGCTTCGCCAAGGTAGTGGGTGACCTGATTGATGGCCTGAGACAGGTCCTGGTGTTCTTTGCCGCAGCCATCGTCATCTGCACTGCGGTACTTTTTTGGTACACCCGCTGCCTGCGTAGCACCTTGCTGGTGGTGTTCTGTTCAATGGTCGCGGTGGTATGGCTACTGGGTCTTTTACCTACGCTTGGTTACGAGCTTGATCCTTACTCGATCCTGGTGCCTTTTCTGGTGTTCGCTATTGGCATGAGCCACGGTGCGCAGAAGATGAACGGCATCATGCAGGACGTCGGTCGTGGGACGCACCGATGGGTGGCTGCGCGCTATACCTTTCGACGCTTGTTCCTGGCGGGCATGACCGCGTTGCTGGCCGATGCGGTCGGTTTCGCTGTGTTGATGGTGATAGACATCCAGGTCATACGGGATCTTGCTATCACGGCGAGTATCGGCGTCGCTGTGCTGATTTTCACCAACCTTGTGCTGCTGCCAATCCTGCTTTCTTACACGGGAGTCAGCCCTGCGGCAGCGAAGCGCAGCCTCAAGGCAGAACTGTCGGAAAACAACGACACGCAGCACAGGAAGCATCCGTTCTGGGCGTTCCTCGACCTGTTTACCCGACGCTTCTGGGCGACCGTGGCCGTGGCAGTGGGCCTGGTTTTGGGCATCATCGGTCTGATGGTGAGCACCCATCTGAAAATTGGCGATACCGATCCTGGCGCACCGGAGCTGCGTGCGGATTCGCGTTACAACCGTGATAACGCCTTTATGGTGGACAACTACGCGGCGAGCAGTGATGTGTTCATCATCATGGTCAAGACACCGCAATACGCGTGTGCTCACTACAGCACGCTGATGGCTGTCGATGCGCTGTCGCATGAATTGCAGAAACTGCCTGGGGTCGAGGCCATCAGTTCGCTGGCAGGTATCGCCAAGGTGGCTAACGCAGGGATGAACGAAGGCAGTCTCAAATGGTTCGAAGTGCCACGTTCGCAAGACATGCTCAATGCCATTATTACTCGCGCCCCGCGTGAGATGTTCAACCAGAATTGCGACTTGCTCACGGTGTATGCCTACCTCAAGGACCATAAAGCCGATACGTTGACAAGCGTGGTCGGCGTGGTCGAAGGCTTCGCGGCTAAATACAACAGCGATGACATCCGCTTTCTCAATGCCGCGGGCAACGCCGGCATTGAGGCCGCCACCAATATCGTGGTGAAAAAGGCCAACGTTCAAATGCTGTTCCTGGTCTACGCGGCGGTGATCGTGCTGGCGTTCATTACCTTTCGCTCATGGCGTGCGGTTGTCTGTGCGGTGGTGCCGCTGATGATTACTTCCGTACTGTGTGAGGCGTTGATGGTGTGGCTGAATATCGGCGTCAAGGTTGCCACTCTGCCAGTGATCGCCCTCGGTGTGGGTATAGGCGTGGATTACGCGCTGTACGTGATGACCGTGACGCTGGCGCGGATGAAGGAGGGCATGTCGCTCTCGGAGGCTTACTACAAGGCGTTGATCTTTACCGGCAAGGTGGTGGTGTTAACCGGTATCACCTTGGGGATTGCGGTCGCGACGTGGGTCTGGTCGCCGATCAAGTTCCAGGCTGACATGGGTATTTTGCTGGCGTTCATGTTTGTCTGGAACATGCTCGGAGCGCTGATCTTGTTACCCGCGCTGGCCCACTTTTTGTTGAAGCCCAAACAGGGCGTTGCGATCTGACCGGCGAGAAGGGTGCATTGACTATGAGCACTATATGGAGCGGTCATGGCCGTGATCTGATCAACACCATTTTTCTGGCAACTGGCGCAATGCTTGGAGGGTTTGACGTAGGCGGACTGCATTGGCTTTGGGCCATTTTGACGGCGCTGCTTGCATGGGGGCTGCTAAGTGGCAGTTCGCGACGTGAACGAGCGATCGCGGCTGCGCTGAACAACACCCTTGTGATGCTGGCAGATCCTCAGCCCGCACCGACAAGCATGCAGGATTCGATGGCGCGCTTGCTGGTGGTATTACAAGACAAGGTCGAGTCGGTTCAGCGCATGAATGTACTGGCCTCGGAGTTGACGATTTCCGCAGGCACCTTGGTCTCGGGTTTCACCGAGGCCATTGGCACGGCGGATCGGCAGTCAGAGTTGGCGGTGAACTCAATGGTCGAAGTCCAAGGTATGGCTGAGCGCGCGCGGACCACGTCGGGCGAGGCCATTGCACTGGCCTCGTCCACTACCGATGCTCGCAATCAGGTGTCTGGTGGTGGCGAGCAGGTGCAGCAGGTGGCCGCCGCGATGGTCGATCTGGCCAATGTGGTGGCAGGAGTGGGTGAGGAGTTTGATGGTGTTCGTCATCAAATTGCACGCATCAGCGAGATCGTTGCCATTATCAGGAGCATCGCCGGGCAAACTAATTTGTTGGCGCTCAATGCCGCTATTGAGGCTGCCCGAGCGGGTGAACAAGGCCGGGGTTTCAGTGTGGTCGCTGATGAAGTCCGCAAGCTGGCTGAGAGCACAGGCGACGCCACACTGGGCGTCGGAGAAATCATCGCTCTGATCGGCGACGGTATTGACCGTCTTGAACAGCGCCTGGCTCAGGCTCGCCAGGAAGCCACCGAGGGTGTGAAACAAGCCGACGATGCTTGCGGTGTGCTGAAGGGTATTGCAGGTACTGCGCAAAATACCGTTAGCGCGGTGGAGGAGATTGCCCAGCGTGCCAGTGTCGAAGTGCAGAAGACCGGGCAATTGCTGGAAGACTCTGGTGGTGTGGCCCGCTTGGCGAGCGAGCTGGATAACCGGGTCAACGACTGCAATGCGGGCTTACGCCAATTGATGTTGGGTCTGGTGGATCTGAAAGTATTGGCGAACAAAATAGATGTCAGTCGTAATGCGCTGGCCTCCATGATTGACGCAATCGAAGAAGTTCGTGCTCACAACATAATGGTTTTGAATGCCCGCGCTACCTCGCAGATGCTGCCGCATATAGAGCGGATACGCTCTCTGGACACAGAAATCGATCATCTGCTGGGGCGTGCGCAATTGGATGGAGGGGCAGGGGGTGAAGCACGTAAAGCTCATTTCTCCCGTTTGCGGGAAGCTTTGGACGGCTATCGCGTGCTTCGTGATGAACTGCTCAATGCTGCCCAAGGCGGGAAGCTGAAACAGATACGTGAGCGCACGACTCCTTTGATCAGAAACGCTTACCTAAAAGTCAAAGAGGCGTGTGTCGCGTTATCCGCATAAACTAAGACCCATGCAGCGAACGCTTCAGATCGCACGCACAATAAAAAACGCAATCGATTTTGGTGAGTTTTACCGTCCTCAAGATCGAAAGGCTCGTGCTTCGTTACGTTTTAGGAATGTTCATGATCGAGCAACCCCTTGCCGAACGCTTCAATTTGCGTTCACGGCTGCGCTTTAATATCGAGAGCGGGCAGATCTGGCTCGACGAAAACCGCATGCTGCTGCTTCACGCCAAGGCCTTCGGGGCCTTGCGCCAAGAGTTGTTTGAGTCGCTTGGGTCCAAGCGCGCCAAAGGACTTTTGTTTCGCATGGGTTTTGCAGCTGGCCAGCATGATGCCGACCTTGCGCAAAAGCTCTATGGCGAGGGTGACGACTTTGACGTTTTCAAGATCGGCCCTGAGCTGCACGCGTTTGAAGGTCTGGTTCGATCAACCATCACCGAAGCAAAAATAGACTGGGAAAAAGGGACATTTTTCGGCGAAGTGAAATGTGAAAACTCATGGGAAGCTGAATCGCATCTGCAATTATTCGGTGCTGGCGATGAGGCTGCTTGCTGGCACCTGTCGGGCTATGCATCGGGTTATACCTCTCGATTCTTCAAGCGCTTCATTGTTTTTCGTGAAACCAAATGCGTGTGTTGTGGTGACCCTAACTGCGTGCTGGTTGGCAAACCGGTGGAAGACTGGGGAGATGACGCTTTCCTCGAACACTGTCTGGAGCCAAAGGATAAGGAGACTTCTTTTGAACAGTTGCAAGAGGAGCTGTGGCAAGTGCGTGGTCGTCAGCGCGAACAGCGTCCGCCTGGCAAGCTGGTGGGCAGCTCCCCAGCGTTTAGTGCTGCTTTCAGTTTG
The DNA here is from genome assembly GCF_034353875.1 of Pseudomonas sp. MH9.2. Classification (NCBI taxonomy): domain Bacteria; kingdom Pseudomonadati; phylum Pseudomonadota; class Gammaproteobacteria; order Pseudomonadales; family Pseudomonadaceae; genus Pseudomonas; species Pseudomonas sp. MH9.2. The sequence continues at coordinate 489,180 of NZ_CP133784.1, read as the reverse complement.
CTCAGTAAGGCAGCCAGCAGTCCTATAACGGTTTTACTCTTGGGTGAAACCGGGGTCGGCAAAGAGGTATTTGCCCAGTGGCTGCACGAAAACAGTGATCGTGCAGATAAACCGTTTGTAGCCATCAACTGTGCAGCGATTCCCAATGACCTGATCGAATCAGAGCTTTTTGGTGTGCAGAAAGGAGCCTATACCGGCGCGCAGAATTCACGACCCGGCAAGTTCGAGCGAGCCGATGGTGGCACGTTATTCCTTGATGAACTGGGTGAGCTTTCCCCTCCGGCCCAGGTGAAACTCTTGCGGGTACTGCAAACCGGAGAAGTCGAGCGACTGGGCGACGATAAGCCCCGCAAGGTCAGTGTGCGGCTGGTTGCCGCCACCAACGTCAATCTGCAACAAGCCATTGCCGATGGTCGTTTTCGCGCCGACCTCTACTACCGCCTGGCGACCTATCCATTAGAAATCCCCCCCCTGCGCAAGCGCAAGTCGGATATTCCGGTGCTGGTCTCGGTGCTTATCGAAAAATACTCACCGCTCTATCACAAGACTATTCACGGTATCAGCGATCTGGCGATGCAAGAGCTGATGGCCTATGACTGGCCGGGCAATGTCCGTGAGCTTGAAAACCTGGTTGAGCGTTCTGTTTTGCTTGCTCCTTCAGGGGGACAAATTGAGGTGGAACATCTGTTCCCTGGTATGGCTCCCGTGACTGCGCTCGGTGCTGTAATTGACAGGCAGGGGAAGGTGGGGAATGCGGATGAAGCCAGGAAAGATAAACTTTACGATAGTTTACTGGATGAGGGCTTCGATCTTCAGGTACATGAAGCTCGTCTTTTGCAGCTCACTGTTTTGCGGGCCAATGGCAACCTCACCCACGCGGCACGTCTACTCGGCATAACCCGTCGTCAGTTGGCGTATCGGGTAAAACAGGTATTGGGTGATATCGAATAGGCCCCGGATAGCGCCTGACAAAAGCGGACACCTATCAATCCATAGGTGCTCTTTAATCCAGGCATTCCTGTGACATGACCGTGAAGGCGGAAGGAATGCCTGTTTTTTAAGAAGCCTTATGCCAAACACGTCGCCCGACGTGTTTTTTTTGCCCATCTAACGGTCACTCCAGGCTCATTTGCCAGTGGGTGGACATCGTTTTGCTCGGGATATCGCGTTTTGCTGATGTGCGGCCTTACGTTTTTGTAAGGCGTGGGTGGCGAATGGACAGAAACGTCATCCTGTGAGGGGGGCTTATTCTTTTGTTTATCTATTAAAAACCATATAAATCAATTAGTTGAAGTTATTGGCATCCTCTATGCAAAGTTAGATCGAGACTGTAAGTCCGGCTTGTCGCTAGCCCGAAAGGGCACGCGTAGAGCCAACCTCATCTAGCCAATAATGGAGACAACAAATGGCGATGACAGGTGTATTGCGTCCAGGGCATGCCCAGGTGCGCGTGTTGAACCTTGAAGAAGGCATCCACTTTTACCGCAACGTGCTGGGCCTGGTGGAAACCGGGCGTGATGACCAGGGGCGCGTGTACTTTAAATGCTGGGACGAGCGTGATCACAACTGCTATGTGATTCGTGAGGCGGACACCGCTGGCATCGATTTCTTTGGCTTCAAGGTGTTGGACAAGGCCACTCTGGAAAAACTTGATGCCGACCTGCAAGCATACGGTTTGGTCACTACACGCATCCCAGCCGGTGAAATGCTGGAAACCGGCGAGCGCGTGCGCTTCGAGTTGCCATCCGGCCATCTGATCGAGTTGTATGCGGAGAAAACCCGTATAGGTAACGGCATTCCCCAAGTCAACCCGGCTCCGTGGAATGCTCAGCGCGAACATGGCATCGCCCCTATCCAGCTGGACCATTGCTTGCTGTATGGCCCGAATATCGCCGAAGTGAAGAAGATCTTCACCGACGTCTTGGGCTTCTTTCTGGTTGAGCGCGTACTCAGCCCGGATGGCGACAGCGACATGGGCATCTGGTTGTCCTGCTCGCACAAAGTCCATGACATCGCCTTCGTCGAGTATCCGGAGAAGGGCAAGCTGCACCACTGCTCATTCCTCCTCGAGTCGTGGGAGCAAGTGTTGCGTGCCGGCGACATCATGTCGATGAACGAAGTGAACGTTGATATTGGCCCTACCCGTCATGGCGTAACCCGCGGCTGCACCATCTATGCGTGGGATCCCTCAGGCAATCGTTTTGAAACCTTCATGGGCGGCTACCACCCTTATCCAGATTACGAGCCGCTGTCTTGGACCTACGACAACTTCGCCCAAGGCCTCGACTACCCGCAGCGCAAACTGCACGAGACCTTTCTGACTGTAGTGACCTGAGGGCACATCTATGGCTTTGCCCGATGAGTCACTGGAAATGCAGCCGGCCGACCTGGATACGCAAAAGCGTTTTGTACGGGTTACCGGCAATCGCGGGAGCCGCTTTGTCGAGTTCGACTTCGCCATTGGCGAGCCAGGGTTATTCGTTGAAATGATCCTGACTCATGAAGCATTCGCCGAGTTCTGCGCCACGAACAAGGTTGCGTTGATGCCCGCGCCGACTGCGGCTATGGACGAGGAAGATGCTTCGGCTGATTGGGATTGGCGACTCGCTGACGCCACACAGGTTCGTTTCAAAAACTAATCGAATTGGGCGTTTCACCTCAGGTGAAACGCTTGTGGGAGATACACATGCATATAGATCTTCGCACGGTCAGCATCCAGCCATTGCGACAGACGTTTGATCACTTGGCCCGTCGTTTTGGCGACAAGCCCTCTTCGCGCTATCAGGAAGGCAGCTACGACATCCAGCCTGAGGAAAATCTGCACTACCTGCCGACCTGGGACCCGGAGCAGGCGCTTTACGACGCCAGCATCACCAAGATCGTGATGCGCGACTGGTACGCCTTGAAAGACCCGCGCCAGTTTTACTACAGCACCTACACGCTGGCGCGCGCGCGTCAGCAAGAGAACACCGAAGCGAACTTCAACTTCGTTGAAACCCGCGGCCTGGCCGACATGCTTTCAGACGATCTGCGCAGCTCCGCGCTCAATCTGTTGGTGCCGCTGCGTCACGCTGCCTGGGGCGCCAATCTCAACAACACCTTTATCTGCGGTTACGGCTACAGCACGGTGTTTACCCAGCCGTGTATGTACCACGCGATGGATAACCTGGGTTCGGCTCAATACCTGTCGCGGATTGGTCTGCTGCTGGGTGGCACCGAAGCCCTGGAAGAGGGCAAGGCCGCCTGGATGGAAGGAGACGCCTGGCAAGCACTGCGTCGTTATACCGAGGACTGCATGGCGGTACGCGATCCGTTCGAGCTGTTTGTTGCGCAAAACGTGGCCCTGGATGGCTTGCTCTATCCGCTGGTGTACGGGCGCATCGTGGATGACCGGTTTGCGGCCAATGGCGGCTCGGCGGTGGCCATGCTGACTCAATTCATGAGCGACTGGTTTGAGGAGACCCGCAAATGGGTCGATGCGGTCATGAAGGTAGCGGCCGCTGAGTCCGAGCAAAACCGCGAGCAATTACAGGCCTGGACAGCCGTTTGGCGTGATCGCGCTGCAGCCGCCTTGCTGCCGGTGATCGGGCAGGTTTTTGCGGGCCAGGCCGATGAGGTCATGGCTGAGCAATTGATCGTCTTCAAGGCTCGCCTTGAAAAAACCGGCGTCGTGGTCTGAGAGGTTTCTATGTCGACTGTGTTTATTGCATTGCAAACCAATGAAGAGACTCGCCCCATTATCGAGGCGATTGAAATAGATAACCCCGAGGCCGTGGTCAATCGCGAACCGGCGATGGTCAAAATCAATGCGCCTGGCCGCTTGGTCATTCGCCGAGAAACCATTGAAGAACAGATGGGTCGCAGCTTTGATATGCAAGAGCTGAATATCAACCTGATCACGCTCTCCGGCAACGTCGTTGAAGACGAAGACTCCTTGACCCTTACCTGGGGCAACTAAGCGAGAATATTTAGCATGGACATGAAAGCAAATAATAAAAAAATGAATGCGAAAGAAAAGTACCGGTTGTTGACGCGCGACCTGGCGTGGGAACCGTCTTATCGCACCGAGGAAGAACTCTTTCCCTACATTGCCTATGAAGGGCTGAAGATCCATGACTGGAACAAGTGGGAAGATCCGTTCCGCTTGACCATGGATGCGTACTGGAAGTATCAGGCGGAAAAAGAGCGTAAGTTTTACGCGATTATCGACGCCCATGCGCAGAATAACGGCCATCTGAATATTACCGATGCACGCTACCTGTCGGCCTTGAAAATATTTCTGCAGGCCATCAGTCCGGGTGAGTACGCCGCGCATAAAGGGTTTGCCCGTGTGGGCCGTGAGTTTCGCGGTGTGGGGACGCAAGTGGCCTGCCAGATGCAGGCCATTGATGAAATTCGCCACGCCCAGACGCAAGTCCACGCACTGTCCAATTACAACAAGTTCTACAACGGCTTCCATGCGTTTGCTGATCAGCGTGACCGCATCTGGTACACGTCTGTGGCGCGCTCGTTCTTTGACGATGCGATGTCGGCCGGTCCGTTTGAGTTCATGATTGCCATCGGCTTCTCGTTCGAATACGTGCTGACCAACCTGCTGTTCGTACCGTTCATGTCCGGCGCAGCTTACAACGGTGACATGGCCACGGTGACCTTCGGCTTCTCGGCCCAGTCGGATGAAGCGCGGCACATGACCTTGGGGCTTGAATGCATCAAGTTCATGCTCGAGCAGGATCCGGACAACCTGCCCATCGTTCAGGGCTGGATCGACAAGTGGTTCTGGCGTGGCTTCCGGGTTCTCGGCCTGGTCAGCACCATGATGGATTACATGCTGCCCAAGCGCGTCATGTCGTGGCGCGAGGCGTGGGATATTTACGGTGCAGAGAACGGCGGTGCGCTGTTCAAGGACCTGGCGCGCTACGGTATTCGTCCACCGAAGAGCTGGGATGACGCCGAAGCAGGCATCGACCACATGTCTCACCAGTTCATGTTGGGTCTTTACCAGTGGAGCTTTGGTACTGCCTTTCATGCATGGATCCCCTCGGATGAGGACCTGCAATGGTTATCTGCCAAGTACCCCACCACGTTCGACAAGTATTACCGGCCACGCTGGGAACACATCAAAAAGCTGGCGGCGGCAGGTACGCCGTTCAAGAACTATGGCCTGGCTAAACTGTGCCAGTGCTGCCAGTTGCCGACGGTATTTACCGAGCCAAATGATCCGACGCTTACTTGCCACCGTGAAGTTGAATACAAAGGCGATAAGTATCACTTCTGCTCTGATCATTGCCTGGAAATTTTCAATAATGAGCCGGAGAAATATATCCAGGCATGGCTGCCCATGCCTGCACTCTTCCAAGCGCCGCTCAATGGTGATCTGGCTGCCTGGATGGAGTGGGTTTCGCTGAAAGACGGTCAGGACAATGGTGATTTTGCCGATTCCCAGGACCGCCACAACTTCGAACTGTGGCGTGGTCTGGCGACGTCGAACCAGTAAGCCTCTAAAGGGGGTGGTCGTTAGTTGAAGCGGCCACGCCCAACACAATAATAAGGAGAACAAAATGCCTGTAGTCGCCCTTAAAGAGTACGTAGGCGTTGCCCGTGATCGCGTTGAGAATTTCAACGGCAAACAGCTGGTGTACGTCAGCTGGGATCACCATCTGCTTTTTGCTGCCCCGTTCCTGCTTTGTCTGCCGCCGCAGACTACTTTCGCCGAGTTGATTCAGGTCGCTCTCGAGCCGCTGCTGCAAGCGGACCCGGATACCGCAGCGATTAACTGGCGCACTGTCGAGTGGCTCAAGGGCAACCGGCCTTGGGTGCCCGACTTCAATCTCAGCCTGGCCGACAATGCTATCGGCCACAAAGATCAGCTGCGTTTCAGTACGCCGGGCCTAAACACTATTTGCGCAGTTAGCTGAGAAGGGGGACGGGCTATGAGTTACGAACTGACGATTGAACCACTGGGTCAGACCATCGAGATCGAAGAAGGTCAGACCATTCTCGATGCGGCTCTGCGGGCCGGCATCTACCTGCCACACGCCTGCTGCCACGGCTTGTGTGCGACTTGCAAGATTCAGGTGGTGGATGGCGAGATTGAACACGGCGAGGCCTCCAGCTTTGCCCTGATGGATTTTGAGCGCGAAGAGAAGAAGTGCCTGGCCTGCTGCGCTACCGCTGAGAGCGACCTGGTGATTGAGGCGGAAATCGATGAAGACCCGGATGCCGAGAATCTGCCGGTCCGCGACTTCGCCGGTACGGTCAGCCGCATCGAAACCCTCACGCCTACCATCAAGGGCGTGTGGATCAAGCTCGACGATCCGGCTGGAATGCACTTCCAGGCCGGTCAATACATCAATCTGCAGTTGCCTGACGGTATCGGCAGCCGGGCATTTTCGATTGCCAGTGCACCTACGGATGGCGGTGAAATTGAGCTGAATATTCGTATCGTGCCAGGCGGTCGTGGTACGGGTTATGTTCACGAGCAGGTGAAGGTCGGCGAGCGCATGAGCATTACCGGCCCCTACGGTCGCTTCTTTGTGAAGAAATCGGCGCATATGCCGGTAATTTTCATGGGCGGCGGTTCCGGGCTTTCCAGCCCGCGCTCAATGATTCTGGATCCGCTGGCGGAAGGTTTTGAACTGCCGATCACCCTCATTTATGGCCAACGCCATCGTAGCGAGCTGTATTACCACGACGATTTCCTCGCCATGGCTCAGCAATACGCGAACTTCAACTACGTGCCTGCGCTCTCCCATGAGCCGGAGGACTCTGGCTGGGAAGGCTCCCGTGGCTTCGTCCATGACGCGGCCAAGGCGCACTTCAATAACGACTTCAGGGGGCACAAGGCTTACCTGTGTGGCCCGCCTTTAATGATTGACTCCTGCATCAGTACGCTGATGCAGGGACGCCTGTTTGAGCGCGACATCTATACCGAGAAGTTTATATCGGCGGCGGATGCTCAGCAGGTCCGCAGTCCCTTGTTCAAGGCTATCTGATCGCGCCGACTAGCGCCCCCAACAGGTTAGTCAAGGGAGCTTGTGTGGGCTGATTTTGTTACCTCAGTGTCAATACCCTGTAGGTATCAGAATTGGTAAAACAAAGTATTAGCCGGTATTGCCTGGCTTTTCTAGACTCGTTTCAGGGACTAATACCCGCTGACCTGGGGAAGGTGCAGCGGGTAGTCATACAGAACAACACCCCGGAGCTTCCATACGCCAGATTGAAAATTTCATCGCCGGTGAGTTCGTCGGCGCTGCCAGTGGCAAACGTTTCGACAAGCGTTCACCGGTCGATAACAGTGTTATTTGCTCGATCAGTGAAGCCGGACGCGGCGAGGTAGATGCCGCCGTCAGCGCTGCACGTAATGCGCTACAGGGCGAGTGGGGTGGTCTTACCACGGATCAACGCATTGAGTTGCTCTACGGTGTCGCTAACGAAATCACCCGCCGCTTCGACGACTTCGTTGAGGCCGAGATGTCCGACACCGGTCAGCCTGAGCACGTCATGAAGCACGTGTTCATCCCGCGCGGGGCGGCCAACTTCAAAGTGTTCGCCGACGTGATCAAGAACGTCGCCAGCGAATCCTTCCAGATGGATACGCCTGATGGTCGCGGCGCCTTCAATTACTCGATTCGCCGCCCCAAGGGGGTGATCGGGGTGGTCTGTCCGTGGAATGCCCCGTTCATGCTGATGACCTGGAAAGTAGGTCCGGCGCTGGCCTGCGGTAATACCGTGGTGGTCAAGCCGTCCGAAGAGTCGCCACAAACGGCGGCACTGCTGGGTGAAGTGATGAGCGCAGTGGGTATCCCCAAGGGTGTCTACAACGTAGTGAACGGATTCGGGCCCAACTCCGCTGGCGAGTTCGTCACCCAACACCCGCACGTCGATGCCATCACCTTTACCGGCGAGACCCGCACTGGCACGGCCATCATGAAAGCCGCTTCCGAAGGCATGCGCGATGTGTCGTTCGAACTGGGTGGCAAGAATGCCGGCATCGTGTTTGCCGATGCCGACTTTGATGCGGCGGTTGAGAGCTTCTCACGCTCGGTATTCCTCAACTCGGGCCAAGTCTGCCTGGGCACCGAGCGGGTGTATGTCGAGCGGCCGATTTTCGAGCGTTTTGTCCAGGCCCTTAAGGTCAAGGCGGAGGCGGTCAAATATGGTCGTCCCGATGATCATCATGCCAACTACGGCCCGCTGATCAGCCAGGAGCACAAGCAGAAAGTGCTGTCTTACTACCGTAAGGCTGTGGAGGAGGGCGCCACTCTGGTGACCGGCGGCGGTGTGCCTGATATGCCGGCGGATCTGGCCGAAGGTGCCTGGGTGCAACCCACTATCTGGACCGGCCTGCCTGAAACAGCTTCCGTTGTGCAGGAAGAAATTTTCGGGCCGTGCTGCCACATTTCGCCGTTCGACAGCGAGGACGAAGTCGTGCAGAAAGCCAACGCGACCGATTACGGCCTGTCGACCACCATCTGGACCTCTAATTTATCTCGTGCCCACCGCATGGCGGCGCGTATCGACGTTGGCATCACCTGGATCAACAGCTGGTTCCTGCGCGATTTGCGCACCCCGTTTGGCGGCTCCAAACAGTCGGGCATCGGTCGTGAAGGCGGCGTGCATTCGCTGGAGTTCTACACCGAAACCCGAAATATCTGCGTGAAACTCTGAGGCCCTTATGGACAAGCAAAAGATCGAGCATTACGGCGATGAGCTTTACCAAGCTTTCGTCTCCCGTCGCGCCGTTGCGCCACTGCTCACCCGTGAGCCGGAGATCACCATTGAGGATGCTTACCGTATCCAGGAGCGTTTCGTCGCTCGGCGGCTGGCAGCGGGTGAAACCATCGTCGGCAAGAAAATCGGTGCGACCAGCAAGCCTGTACAGGACTTTCTCGGCGTCTATCAGCCGGACTTCGGCATGCTCACTTCGGCCATGGTTTTTCAAGAGGGCGACACCATTGACCTCGGCCAGTTGATTCAGCCGAAAGCCGAAGCCGAGTTGGCCTTTGTGTTGAAGCATGACCTCAAGGGGCCAGGCATCACCGCGATGGACGTGATCCGTGCGACTGACTACGTGGTGCCTTGTTTCGAGATCGTCGATTCACGCATTACCGACTGGCAGATCAAGATCCAGGACACCGTTGCGGACAATGCCTCTTGCGGCGTATTCGTCCTGGGTAAAACCAAGGGCGATCCGCGCAAGCTCGATATCACCCTGGCAGGCATGGTGCTGGAGAAGAACGGCGAGTTGTTCTCTACCGGCGTCGGTGCTGCGGTGCAAGGTTCACCAGCGAATGCTGTGGCCTGGCTGGCCAATACCCTGGGTGCATTGGGCATTCCATTCAAGGCAGGCGAGGTGATTCTCTCGGGTTCCCAGTCTTCGTTGGTACCGGTGACAGATGGGGATGAGTTGGTGTGTACCGTCGGCGGCCTTGGTAGCTGTCGCGTCAAGTTTTCCGGGAGGAGCGCAGTATGAGCAGCAATCTGACACTGTTGCGTGAGGACATCGTTCGCCTGTGCGAGCGGGTTGAAGGTGCGCAGACCCGCGCCTACGCCATTCCCAAGCTGACCGACGAATACCCGAACATGACCATCGCCGATGGTTATGCCGTGCAGAGCGAGCTTCGTCGTCGCTTCATCGAAAAAGGCCACAAGCTGGTCGGCTGGAAAGCCGGGCTGACGTCAAAAGCCAAGATGCAGCAGATGGGTGTCAACGTGCCCTCGATCGGCTTTTTGACCGATCGCATGGCCCGCCCCGAGAGTTCGGCCATCTCCACTTCAGACCTGGTGCATCCACGGGTTGAATGCGAAGTGGCTTTTGTTATGAAGAGTGACTTGCAGGGGCCTGGTTGCACCGCCCAGGACGTTTTGGCGGCGACCGACTATGTCCTCCCTGCGGTCGAAATCATTGATTCGCGATTTTCCGGATTCAAGTTCGACCTGGCCAGTGTGATCGCCGACAACGGTTCTTCCGCGCGCTTTGTCGGGGGTGGACGGGCACGTTATGTCGATGATCTGGACCTCAAGACCCTTGGCGTAGTGATGGAGAAAAATGGCGAGATCGTCGCTATGGGTGCTTCTGCGGCAGTCATGGGCCATCCGGCCGAAGCAATCGCCATGCTGGTGAATATCCTGGCGGAGATGGGCGAGATACTGCCGGCCGGCAGCTTCGTGATGAGTGGTGGCATCACCGAGGCCCTTGCGGTGAAACCAGGCGACAGCATTGTGGCTCGCTTTCAGGAGCTGGGTACCGTGTCGATGCGTTTCGTTGAATAACGACAAAAACGAAGAGAATCAAGCATGCCAATTATCGAAATGCACATGGTCGAAGGCCGCACCGCAGAGCAGAAAAGCCGCGTTGCAGCCGCAGTCACCACGGCGGTTTGCAACAGTCTGGAGTGTGCTCCGGAAACAGTGCGCATCCTCATTACCGAGCACGGTAGCGACGAGTTTTACGTGGCCGGTATGAACATGGCACAGCGCGCTGCGAAGAATAAGGAACAATCTCAATGAAGAAGATCAAGTGTGCACTCATAGGCTCAGGCAACATCGGCACTGACCTGATCTACAAAATCTTGCGCAGCCCAGTGCTTGAGCCCGTCTGGATGGTCGGTATCGATCCCGAATCCGAGGGTTTGGTGCGCGCTCGTGCCATGGGTTTGAAAACCACCCATGAAGGCGTGGACGGTCTTCTGCCGCACGTGCTTGAAGATGGCATTCAGATCGCCTTTGACGCTACCAGCGCCTATGTACATGCCGAAAACAGCCGCAAGCTAAACGCTCTCGGTGTGCTGATGATTGACCTTACCCCAGCGGCTATCGGCCCGCTGTGCGTGCCACCGGTGAACCTGCGAGAGCACGCGGAGAAGCTGGAGATGAACGTCAACATGATCTCCTGCGCTGGCCAGGCCACTATCCCAATCGTCAATGCCGTCTCGCGTATTCAGAGCGTCGAGTATGCCGAGATCGTCGCCAGCCTGGCGTCCAAGTCGATTGGCCCGGGCACCCGTGCCAACCTGGATGAATTTACCAACACCACCTCAAGCGCCATTGTGAAAGTCGGTGGCGCTCGCAAGGGCAAGGCGTTGGCCATTATCAACCCGGCCGACCCACCGATGATGATGCGCAACACCATCTACTGCCTGACGGATGACGAGCCGGATAGAGCCCGAATCACTGAGTCGATTCTGCAAATGATCGTCGAGGTGCAGAAGTACGTGCCGGGCTACCGCCTGGTCAACGGGCCTGTTTTTGAAGGCAAGAAAGTCTCCGTGTTCCTGGAAGTGGCAGGCCTCGGCGACTACCTGCCGACCTATGCCGGCAATCTGGACATCATGACGGCAGCCGCTACCCGCACTGCAGAGATGTTTGCCGAGGAAATGCTCGCCGGCAAGATTCAGCTTAAAGCTTCGGAGGTCGCGTAATGAGTCAGTCCCCCCGTTCCAGCCTCAAGGGCCGCAAGGTAATCCTGCACGACATGTGCCTGCGCGACGGCATGCATGCCAAGCGTGAACAGATCAGTGTCGAGCAGATGGTCAAGGTCGCTACCGCGCTGGATGACGCTGGCGTGCCTTACATTCAGGTCACCCATGGCGGTGGTTTGGGCGGCAATTCGCTGCAGCATGGTTTTGCCCCTCATACGAATGAGGAGTACATCAGCGCAGTGGCACCCAAGATGAAACAGGCCAAAGTATCGGTCCTGCTCATTCCAGGGCTCGGCACCATGAAGGAGCTGCACTCGGCGTTCGACTGCGGTGCGCGGAGCGTGCATGTGGCCACCCACTGCACCGAGGCAGACACCTCGCCCCAGCACATCGCCTATGCCCGCAAGTTGGGGATGGACACCTCCGGCTTTTTGATGATGGCGCACCTCAATGATGCTGCAGGTATCGCCAGACAGGGCAAGCTGATGGAGTCCTACGGCGCGCAGACGGTGTATGTCACCGACTCTGCAGGCTACATGCTGCCTGACGATGTAAAAGCACGTATTGGTGCCCTGCGTGAGGTACTCAATCCAGAGACCGAGATCGGTTTCCACGGCCATCACAACCTGGGCATGGGCGTGGCCAACTCCATCGCCGCCATCGAAGCGGGCGCTAGCCGCATTGATGGTTCCGTGGCTGGCTTGGGCGCCGGTGCCGGCAACACGCCGCTGGAAGTGTTTGCCGCAGTGTGCGAACGCATGGGCATCGAAACCGGCACGGACCTGTTCAAGCTGATGGACGTAGCAGAAGACATCATCGTACCCATGATGGAGCACATCGTGCGGGTTGACCGCGAGTCACTGACTCTCGGCTATGCAGGCGTCTACTCGACATTCCTCCTGCATGCCAAGCGTGCAAGCCTGCAATTTGGCGTCCCGGCCCGCGACATTCTGGTCGAGTTGGGCCGCAAGAAAATGATCGGTGGCCAAGAGGACATGATCTTCGACACGGCAATGACCATGGCCAGGGACCGTGGAGTAGTTCTTCCCACCTGAATAAGCTTCGGGGCATGTGGTGCATGCTCCGAACCCGAAACTTAACGGCGGGTGGACGATGAACTCACGTAATGAATTAGCGGTGGTGGTGGGGGCAACTGGTGCCTTTGGTAAACAGATCGTTGCGCGACTGTGCGCCAACGGATTGGACGTCGTCGCAGTGGCCCGCAGCTCGGCGGCTATTGATGAGCTAAGCCGGATTCATCCTGGGGTCATCCCTTGTGTTGCCGACATTTCTGCCGACGAGTCCATTGCGCATATCCGAAACGTACTGGATCGGCCGGTGCGGATGATTGTCCATGGCCCCGGCGTGGCGGTCGTAGGCGGCGTTCTTGACGCCCCTACGTCTGCGCTGACAGATGCGGTCAATATTAAAGTCGGCGGTCTGTTGCGCCTGACCCGTGCTGTGGATGCGAGTCTCGTCAAAGGATCTCGTCTCGTCGCTATCGGTGGACACTACGGTTTTGAACCCACGGCATACGCGGCCTCAGCGGGAGTAGCAAACGCAGCCTTGGCGAACGCGATACGTCAGCTCAGTCTGGCTTATGGCTCGCGAGGTGTGACGGCGCATCTTATTGCGCCGGGACCTGCGGATACGGAGCGTTTGCACAAAGTGGCAGCCGACCGGGGAAGGCAGCGTGGTGTCAGCACTGAAACCGTTCTGCAGGAGATGCGTCTTGAATCCTCCATCGGTGCCTTCACGACGCCGGAGCAAGTGGCCTGGGCCGTTAGTTTGTTGCTAGCCCCCGAGGCTGACGCGATGACCGGATCCACGTTGATGCTGGATTCTGGACGACGTCGCGGCTTGCCCTGATGTGCGTTGGGTCGTGTGATTAAACAATAAATATAAGAATATGCATGAGGCCTCAAAAATGCCGGTAGTAAATTTTCATCTCGTTGAAGGGTCTTGTTCGGCTGAGCAAAAAGTGCGTTTGCTCCAGGATGCCTCACATCTTTACAGCAAGGTTTTGCTGTCACCGATGGACCGGGTGCGGGCGATAATCACCTTGCATGCAGCAGATGAGTTTGCTGTTGCCGGGCACTGTGTCAGTACCCATCGACTGCATGCGCCGTACTTCGAGTTCATCGTGCTCGAAGGACGCCCATTGGACGAACGTCAGAAGCTAATGACCGGATTTACTTCCTTGCTGGTCGAAATATTAGCAGTTGATCGGAACGTTGTGCGGGGCAGGTGCATCCGGGTTGAACCACAGGACTGGTCGATTGGCGGCATTGGCGCAGATGTCTTACGCGAACAGGAAATCTGTGCACGGGCTGCAAAGCTTGAAGTTCTCGGATGAGTACTGAAGAACAAGACGAGGTGTGTGCCACTGCGGCTTTAGAGGCTCTTGGACTTTTGCCGATAGTCACTTCCACTGCGTGAGAACGGGCCATGGAATATCAAGTATTGATCGAAGACACCGGAGAGCATTACGCCTGTGATGAGCGTGAGTCGGTTCTGCATGGTATGGCTCGTCTTGGCCGTCGTGGCATTCCATTGGGATGCCGTGGCGGTGGATGCGGTATCTGTAAGGTTCAGATCCTCAAGGGTGCCTTTGAGGTAAAGACCATGAGTCGCGCACATGTCAGCGTAGAAGAACTGGCGGCCGGCACGGTGTTGGCTTGCCGTGTAATGCCTCAGAGCGACTTGTGTGTGCACGTTGTCGGAAAGATGAAAAAACAGTTTTAACGCATGGCGGTGGCTTGGCGAAAGATCACCATTCCTTGAGTGGAAAAGGTGGTCGCGCCTTTTCGTATTACGTCAGTCAGCCATTTGATCTCGCCAAACTGAGCGAAGACGAAGCTTTCTATGGCGGGAAACTGGCCACTGCAGAATTTTTCTTCGCACGTCTGTTGCTGCGCACCTTGAAGCTAGTGTCCTGAGTGGGTAGTTCGTTAATTTAAGCCTGCCAGAAACAGGTATTCGAATAATTAAAATAGATAAACGAATTAACCACGCAGGACACTAGCTTTTGATCTAAACAGCGCCTCAGAAGGCATCGGCACGAGTTGTTTAGCCGGTATGATCTTGATGCTCTTCAATTCCCCAGGTGATTTTTGCCCACAGACGCTCATGAAAAATATAAGCAAACGTGGTGTATAAATTACTGACGACCATGAAACCGATAGCCACCCGCAGCGTCCCCGTAAATATAAAAATTGTCATGAAGTCCAGGCACATAATTATTACGCGATAGGTGACTGCTTTTACCATTGACCTACGTAGAAGGACGCTTCGAGGCATGGTGAGCCCTGCCATGTTGAGATTTTGAGTAGAAACAGTTTCAACTTAGCACACATGCGTCAGCTACAAGCGGTTGCGGGTATGTCTGCCTCGCTGCTCGAGAGGCAGACATAAATTTAATTCAGTGTCCCTCCCACCCCCGGCGTTTTGCAAGGTGGTTGTCGCTTCAGCCGTATTTTTATGCCGCCATTTTTAGTGCCGTGGGAAGTTGAAGGTCACAAGATCCGCTTTCAGCAACTTGTCCAACTGCTCGCTGGTACGGGGTTGCTCGATAACAAAATGGCGACAACCACTTGGTGGCTGGAGGGGCATTTCCGCGAGAGATTTCCGCAGGTCAATCTGCAAATGCGTCCGATGGTGACTGAGTCGGAGTGTCTGGTATGCGATAAGCGCACATGCCACGTTTCTATTGCAAGCTGTTCACGTGCTCAACAAATTTGCGGGAAAGGCCATCGCCATGCAATGCGCACAGAAGTGGCTTCAGGATCACCTGGCGGAACAGGTACGTATGACAGATCTGGCACAGAGGTTGGCAGTTAGCGAGCGAACCTTGATACGCCGCGTCAATAGGGTGCTTGAGCAGTCGCCGCTAACCTATTTGCAGAACTTGCGCATCGACACGGCGCGCGCGTTGCTGGAGGCCGGTGACCTGAGCACCGAGCAAATCGCCCCCATCATCAAGTCTTCCATCAGTTCGTCGCGGTCCTGATCGTCAAGGGTGCGCTGTACCAACCAGGAGGGTGCGCTGCTGAGCAATGAGGCAATGGCGTGCCCGGCGGCCTGAAGCCGATGCGGGGTCAACAGTGTTCTATACCCCAGTGCCACGAGCAGTTGGCGCTCATATTGTTCGCGTAAATGGCTGACACGCAGTTGTTGTTCTTCGTTCAGACAACAACTGTCGCGTTCAGCCAGGCGAAAGTGCAACGGCATTTCCCGGTACAGATTCAGGTGTGCCCGGATAATGACTTGCAAGGTGTTCACCCCGTCATCAGGGCTTTGCTCTATCAGACGTACAGTGGTCAGCAGTTCTTCGTAAAGCTCCTCGATCAAGTCGAGGAGCAAATGCTGTTTGCTTGGATAATGATGGTAAAGCGAGCCAGGTGTGAGCCCGAGATAGGTTGCCAGCTCGCGCATGCCAACCTGGCCGAATCCCTTTCTGGCGAACAGATCCAGTGCCTTGTCACGGCTCTGAGCGAAGCGTGAACAGCGCTCAGGTATAGACATGGAAACCGCGCCCGCTTTTGCGGCCCAGATAACCTGCCGCGACCATTTCCTTGAGCAGTTGCGCTGGACGATATTTCGGGTCATTGAAGCCATCATGGAAACTCTCCATGATCGCCAGCATGGTATCCAGGCCGATCAGATCAGCCAGCGCAAGCGGGCCGATAGGGTGATTGCAGCCCAATTGCATGCCGGTATCGATGTCCTTGGCGTTGGCCAGGCCTTCCTGCAAAACGAAGATCGCTTCGTTGATCATCGGACACAGAATGCGATTGACCACGAAGCCCGGGCTGTTGCGAGCCGTGACTGCACTCTTGCCAATCTGTTCGGCGAGTTTCAGCGCCAAGGCGTGGGTGATGTCCGACGTTTGCAAACCGCGGATGACCTCCAGCAATGCCATCATCGGTACAGGGTTGAAGAAGTGCAGACCAATGAAGCGAGCCGGGTGTTTGACCACTGCCGCCAATTCGGTAATCGACAGCGATGACGTGTTAGTTGCGATGACGCAGTCATCACTCACGGTGTCATCGATTCGTTTGAGAATGCGTTTTTTGAGCTCCAGATTCTCGGTTGCCGCTTCAATGACCAACTCGGCTCCATTCAACGCCACGTAGTCGGTGCTGAGAGAGATCCGGTTGAGAGCACCTTGCATCTCCGCTGCTGTAATCGTTTCTTTGCGCAGCTGGCGATCGAGATTCGTAGTCAGCGCCGACAGACCTTTTGCGAGCGCCTCATCGGAAATATCAATCAATGTCACGTCTATTCCGGCAAGTGCACACACTTGGGCAATCCCGTTGCCCATGGTGCCTGCGCCAATGACTGCTAGTTTTTGAATACTCACTTACAACCCCTCAAACGCGTTCGAAAATGGCGGCGATGCCTTGGCCGCCACCAATGCACATGGTCACCAGCGCATAGCGCCCGCCGATGCGGTGCAGTTCGTGGATAGCTTTGGTCGCAATGATCGCGCCGGTAGCCCCGACCGGATGGCCAAGGGCAATGCCCGAACCGTTCGGGTTGACCTTGGCCGGATCCAGATTCAATTCCTGAGTCACAGCGCACGCCTGCGCGGCGAACGCGATATTGGCTTCGATAACGTCCAGATCAGCCACAGTCAGACCCGCACGCTTGAGCGCAAGACGCGTGGCGGGGATCGGACCGAGGCCCATCAATTCTGGCTCGACACCCGCATGGGCATAAGCGACCAGGCGGGCGAGGGGACGCAGGTTATTGGCTTTGACTGCGGCACCGGTGGCCATCACCAACGCGGCGGCACCGTCATTCAGACCGGATGCATTGCCAGCAGTGACCGAGCCATCCTTCTTAAAGGCCGGCTTCATTTGCGCCAGTTGCTCCAGAGAGGTAGCACGAGGGTGCTCGTCGATATTGAACAGTTGGGTGCCTTTGCGGCTTCGAATTTCAACGGCAGCGATTTGCTCGATAAAGCGACCCTCCTCGATGGCACGAAACGCCCGAGTCTGGTCCTCCATGGCCAGGGCATCCTGCATCTCGCGGCTGATGCCATGGCGTTCGGCAATATTCTCGGCGGTGATGCCCATGTGAAAACCCTGGAAGGGGTCGTGCAGAATGCCGAGCATGTAGTCAATGGCCTGGGTGTTGCCCATGCGAGCGCCCCATCGAGCGGCGGGCAGAATGTACAGGCCACGGCTCATGGCCTCGACTCCTGCGCCAATGGCGATTTCAGCGTCGCCCAGCAGCAAGGTTTGTGCAGCCGAGATGATCGCTTGCAAACCGGAACCGCACAGGCGGTTGACGTTGTAGGCGGGCGTTTCCTTCGGGATGCCGGCGTTCATCGCCGCGACTCTGGAGATGTAGGCATCCTGGGGCTCGGTCGGAATGACATTGCCCATCACGACATGTTCGACGTGCGCCGGATCGACACCACTGCGTTGCAAGGCAGCCTTGACGGCCGTGGTTGCCAGATCGGCCATCGGCACATCTTTGAGCGATCCGCCAAAGGTGCCGATTGCAGTGCGTGCGGCACCGACAACGTAAATATCAGGAGTGTTCATGGAGTTATTCCTTGTAGGGATGACGGGTTTTCAAGCGGTCTTACCGAAATCAGGTAATGGCGCCGCAGCCGACATCTGGGATACTGCTAATCAGGTGGACAGTCTAAGGGGCGAGCAGGCGCCGGGCCTATGCCAAAACCGCTCAGCAAAACTGCTATTTTTTGCCATAGGCAACCCAGTATCCATGAACGAAAAACACTCCGTTTCTTCCTACTTCGCCAAGGCGCTGCTCTATCAATTTAGTGGCCGGTCAGTGGAAACCGCTCGTCTTTTAGAGCAGGCAGGGTTCGCGGAGCGCTCGCTGGATGAACTGCCTGAACGGGTAGCCGCGACAAACTTCGCCGCGCTTTGGCTGGCCGTGGTGAAGGAGCTTGACGACGAGTTTTTTGGTTTGGACTCCCATGGCATGCCCTTGGGCAGTTTCGCCCTGATCTGCCGAGGATTGATCCAGGTTCCTACAGTAGAGAAGGCGCTAAAGCAGTCGCTGGACTACTTCAAACTGTTCCTGCGTGACATTGAATGCGAAGTACAGGCCCGCGGTAAACGCAGGGTGGTGGTCATGCGTTGTACCAGCAAGGATGAACATTTGCGGGCCATCGTGATTGAGACCTTCATGGTTCTGATCGTTGGGTTGATGTGCTGGCTGGCAGGCAGGCGCATGCCCATCAGTCGCGTGCAATTCGAACATTCGTTGCCTGGACACGGTGATGAGCACTTGCTGTGGGGTGCTTACGTGGAGTTTGACGCGAATATCACGGAAATCGAACTGGATCCTGAATGCTTGAAGCTTCCGGTCATTCAGGATCGACAATCGCTGTACACCTTTTTACGTAACGCTCCGCAGTCGGTGTTTATCCGTTTTCGTAACAGAGAGGGATACAGCGCCCGAATTCATCAACGCTTGAAATCCTGCGGCTACGATCACTGGCCGACGCTCGAACAGCTTGCCGCAGAGTTTGCGATTAACCTCAGCAGCCTGCGGCGTGCGTTAGAGCGTGAAGGGTTTACCTACCAACAGATCAAGGATGAAATGCGTCGATCCATTGCCTTCGAACGATTGCGTACGACGTCCATGAGCATCGCCGAAATCGCTCAGGAGGCGGGGTTCCGGGAACCCAGCGCGTTCCATCGAGCGTTCAAGCAATGGACCGGGGAGAGCCCTGGAGCCTTTCGTCGTCGCCGGTGAGGTCTAAAAGCCATTACGTCAACCTTCTGCTGAAAACGTTTGCCTGACCCTTGCGCCGGGTCAGTTTCCGCGCTCCTTGGGCGCCATGACGCCACCTCTGCACAAAACGGATAGATATCTGCACAGGTCGGATATTGCGTTTTGTTTCGCCTCCATAGCCTCGCATGGCCTCAACAAAAGCGATGGACTTCTCGTCCGCCGTTCTAAAAACAACAACGAGAGACGGATGCCATGCGCAATATCGACGTACATGAGGTTATCGAAAAACCTGCTGATCTTCAGTTACACCTGAACGCCGCTGTGATCAGCATGGCTGCTCATAGGGCACGTAAAATATGGGCCGGTTTGCTGTTGATGGTTGCAGGCGTGGGCGCAGTGGTGTTGGCCTGGGGTGATAATGAGCGCCTGCTGCTGGCCGGCGGAATCAACCTCGCGTTGCTGCTCGCATCCGCGCTCTATCATCGGCAACTTGCGGTTGTGCGACAGGAACCGCCAAAGCGCGAGTTGGAGGTTCCGGTACTCAGTGCTCCGGTGGCCGTTGTGCAAACGCAGGCCCAGATACCCAACCCTGTGTGGCCGGGGGCACACGTTCAGGCCACCCTGGAGCAGTTGACCCAAGCAGTACTGCAAACCGAGGAGGACATGCGCTTCGCCGATCAGTTGGCGCGGACTGCTGGCGAACGGGTGAAGTCGAGTGCGCAAAGCATGCAGTCATCGGCGAGTGTGCTCGGCGATCTGAATCTCTATATGCAGGGTCTCGATCAGGTGTTCAACGAGCTGAGCAGTCAGTCGGTACGAATTGGCGCCATTGTCGGGAGCATTCAGGACATTGCCCGACAGACCAATTTGCTGGCATTAAATGCGGCCATCGAGGCCGCACGGGCGGGTAGTCATGGTCGAGGTTTCGCCGTGGTAGCAGACGAGGTGCGCAATCTGTCTCGCCAGGCCGCCGATTCCAGTGCGCAGATCCGACACATCGCCACGGGCCTGGAACAGTCTGCCGAGAATGCGCGCCAGGGTATCGAGCACTTGGCGGGGTCGACGCGGTTGGGCCTGGAAAAGGCCGAGGTCGCGTTGCACTCAATGGGTGAACTTCAAAATGGTGCAATAGCGCGGGTAGTAGTGGTCGAGCGCATCATGCAGCGATTGGCCAGCCTGCATGAATTGTCATTGGAGGCGAAACGGATAGTCGCATGAAACCGTGCTGCTCCCTGAAGACACACGGTTCGGGGCACTTGAATGAAGTGACGACGCGTCTGAGCGCGTAGGGCAAAGGACTGTGTACCCGTTTGTTTACCAAACAAGTACACAGTCGATCTCAAGTCCATCTAAACGATGTCGATGATGGATTTAACCTAAACCCAAACAAGATAAGTCTCATGGTTAGCATCACCTCTGTTTCGATCAACCAGACCCTTTCGACGCCTTCGAGTAAAACCGCGACCACCTCAGGGTCGTTGCAGACCGCCACGGCGGCGTTGTTGCAGGCATTGCAGGATGAAGGCAGCACCACCACGGGTTCGATGGTCAGTACCTCGGCTTAATTGGCTGCCGGTAAACTGGGCGTAAAATCGAAATTTAGTTCTTGCCAATGACGGATATAAATACTCAGCTTCACTGAGTATTTATATCGAAAGAGCGAGGAGGGTGGCGGCTGGTCTCTGGCAGGATTCCTGCTGACATCTACCTGGTTGAATACTTAAGGTTGAAAGACTTTGATGTCGATAATCCTGTTTTTTTTGCTAGTGATCAACGCTAAGTAATCCTTGGGTGGCAACCATTAGCTCAGGTAGCTGCCACCTCTGCCGCGATCGATCAGAAGAAATTGTAGGTGTAGTTGAAGAACAGACGGGTCTGATCCAGGTCAGCAGTCCCAGTGTTCCCAGCGTGGTAGGTGCCGTGGCGCAGGGTAGTGCCGAAGCCTTTCAATGGGCCGGTTTGCACCACATAGTCGACGCGCGTGTCGATTTCCGACTCGTGCTGATCGGGCCCATGGCCGTCGGCCGCTTTGATACCGTCGCCCCGCAGGTAGCTGATTGACGCCTTCAGGCCGGAAACGCCAAGACTGGCAAAGTTATAGCTGTACTGGCCGAAGTTGGTGTTCTCACCCGCTCGGGCGAAACTTCCGACGGTAGCGTCGTTGAAAAGGTAAAAACTATAACCGCCTTCGCCTTCGTTTCTACCGTACTTGTTAACCACGCTGGCGTCGTTGTTCCAGACGAAACCACCGTTGTCAGAGACCTGAGTTCGGCCCAGCATCAGCGATTGGTTACCCAAGGAGTAGGTGAACATCGAGCTCCAGGTGTTGTTGTCCACCTTGCCGGTGTTCTTCGCGTAACCACCGTTGTTGTTGAACGCGTAGCCAACCTCACCGTTGCGTCCGTCCGAGGTGCTGTTGAAATAGCGCAGATCGGTCTTGAACGAAGAGTCGTTGGTGATCGGTAGCACATGCACCAGTCCCAAGAAGTTCTGCGAGTAGAAGTTCTCCAGGTTGGCGTAGTAGTACTGCAAGGTTAGGTCTTTGTTGACCTTCCAGTCGCCACCGGCAAAGCGGAATTTATTGCTGCCGTGCGTGGCGCCGGACACCGACAAGCCGGTGCTGTTGGTCGAGGCGCGGCCTTTGACGCTTTCGATCTGGCCACCCGTCAGCGTCAGGTTATCGATTTCCTTGGAGGTGATCATGCCGCCCTCGAAGGTCTGCAGCTGCAGGCGCCCATCGTTGGCCACCAGGATGGGCAGATTTGGGGTCAGTGTGTTGCCATAGCGAATTTCAGACTTGGAGAAGCGTGCCTTGACCGTAGCACCAGCACTGGCCCAAGTGGATTCCGCCGAACCGTCGCTTTTGCTCGGAGTAAAGGTATTGATCGCCGGGTGCATGCCTTTGCCGCCGTCGAGGTGCAGCCCGAGCATGCCTTCAAGGTCTACGCCAAAACCGACAGTGCCTTCGGTAAACCCCGAGATATAATCGAGCTTAAACCCCTGCGCCCATTCTTTTTGATCTGCACCACCGGAGTGGTTATCCGCGTTGAAAAAGAAGTTACGCATGCCCAGTGATAACTTACTGTCTTCGATAAAGTCTGCCCGCGCGGTGGAGGTTAATCCAAGACCCACGGTTAGGCTCGTCAGCGCCAACGTGGCCGACAGTGATTTGCTGTGCATAGTTGCCCCAAAGTGTATTTATTATGAATTATTAACAAGCGTGACGCGCCAGTGCTATCTGTCAGTAAGTAATGGACTGGCGCGGTGTTATTTTTCATCCGGTGGTTAAACGGTGTGACCAGGTAGATAAGTGCCCGAATAGAAATAATGTCTACCTGCGTGGTCTGATCGCTCTTGGCAATGGCAGCATCATAGACTGGCAAGTACCATTGCGATCAACGCGACTTTTACGCTAATTTCTAACCCCGGTATAACTAATTGCAGCCGTCTTGTATGGACTGGTTTTCCGCTAGGAATGGCCTGAAAAAGCTTTGGCAAAAAAATTAGACCCAGAAATACGCGGCTTTCAACTCGATGGCTTTCCAGAAAGGAGAATTTTTCAGCGTTTCCCTGGGTGCTGTCGAAAGCAGGTCTTGGAATAGCTTCTGTGAAGCCGGCGGATTCTAAGGCAGTGTTGAAACAGTGAGTAGGCCGGTTTGTGATAAACACTGTTTCCTAAATGCGGGGTAATTCATTTCGTTAAGGCGCCGATGTATCGATAGCCTGCCGATTAGCCGTTGCGGTGTCCATTCGGCGTGTTCGCGGTGACTCTTGGGCATGTGCTCGGTTTTGCGGTCAGTAATTTCGTTCAAGACCGATCTGCGCTATTTCAACAGCACCTCGGACGGACGCAACGGTGAGGTTGGCTACGCGTTCAACAACAACGGTGGTTACGCGAAGAACACCGGCAAGGTGGACAACAACACCTGGAGCTCGATGTTCACCTACTCCTTGGGTAACCAATCGCTGATGCTGGGCCGAACTCAGGTCTCTGACAACGGTGGTTTCGTCTGGAACAACGACGCCAGCGTGGTTAACAAGTACGGTAGAAACGAAGGCGAAGGCGGTTATAGTTTTTACCTTTTCAACGACGCTACCGTCGGAAGTTTCGCCCGAGCGGGTGAGAACACCAACTTCGGCCAGTACAGCTATAACTTTGCCAGTCTTGGCGTTTCCGGCCTGAAGGCGTCAATCAGCTACCTGCGGGGCGACGGTATCAAAGCGGCCGACGGCCATGGGCCCGATCAGCACGAGTCGGAAATCGACACGCGCGTCGACTATGTGGTGCAAACCGGCCCATTGAAAGGCTTCGGCACTACCCTGCGCCACGGCACCTACCACGCTGGGAACACTGGGACTGCTGACCTGGATCAGACCCGTCTGTTCTTCAACTACACCTACAACTTCTTCGGATCGATTCTGTTGAAAAGTAGATCTCCTGCCTGGCCTGCGGCAAAATATGGACATCGGCCGGCGGGAGGATTCGCAGCATGATGGGCCAATTGTCGAGTGGACAGGAACGGCTGTTTTACTCGTTCAACATTGAAGATCACATCCCAGCAAATCACCTCCTGCGTAGCATTGATCGATGGCCCGATCTGAGCGACCTGCGCCATTACCTCGCCGATTTTTACAGCCCGATTGGGCGTCCTTCGATTGATCATGAGCTGATGATTCGCCTGCTGATCGTGGGCTACTGCTACGGTATCCGCTCCGAGTGTTGACGCTGAAACCCAATTTTACCCACATGCCGACGCAAGACTGCCCCTCGGTCGTCCAAATAGCCGTTGATGACCTGCAAAATTCCACCGGCCAGCTCATGTTTTTCCAACAGCCGGCGGAAGTTTGGGATTGTGGTTCCATCCGGAATCCGATCCAAATGCAGTCCGGCAAACTGGCGCATAATTGTGGTTTCGCAGAGGGACTCTTACATCGCCGGGTCGCTGTAGCCGGACCAGTTTTGCATCAGAGGAACCCGCAGTATGGCCATCAACGGATACGCCGGACAACTGCCTTCACCCTTCGGATAATGCGGTTTGATCAACGCAATCAGGCCTTTCCAGGGCACGACCTGATCCATCTCAATCAGGAAACGCTCGTAGCGGGTCTGCTTACGTTTGCCAGCGTACTCGGCATCAGCGAAAGACATTTGCTTCATCAAGGCTCAACCGTTCAGTTCGTGGGACAGGCGTATTTCACCAGATTTGGAAGTCTTCTTCAGACCATCCCTAAGTCTTCATCGTAATCGATTTAAAATACTTCACTGACGTGTGTCACACGCGCTGCGAGTCTCCAATCATGAACGATAAGAAAGTAGCCCATCAAGAAGCAGGTAATTGAGTATTAGCTCGTTGCTCGAGATTTTGCCCGAGCCTCGGAAAGTTCACAGCTTAATATTTTTATTCAGTTCGATGACCGTTTGTACACACCGGTGGGTTTTTGGGTAATCATACTGGTATGACAGGTATTTTTTGATGACTGACTTAATCGAAAAAAGCCTGGAATAGCGTGAACTCTTCGCTGTTCCGGGCTTTTTATGTGCATGAATTCTCCGACGTACTTTTTCTAATTTGCCTCTTTGACCGCACTCAGAAACGCGCACGTGCGTTCTTGCTGTGGGTTTTCGAAAATTTGCGCCGGGGTGCCTTGTTCGTGGATCTGGCCTTTGTAGAAGAAGCACACGCGGTCGGCGAACTCCCGGGCGAAGCCCATTTGGTGGGTGACCATGAGCATGGTCAGGTTGTGTTCGGTGCCGAGCTTGCGGATCACGTTGAGCACTTCGCCGCACAACTCCGGGTCTAGCGCAGAGGTGACTTCGTCGAACAGCATGACTTTTGGGCGCATGGCCAGGGCGCGGGCGATGGCCACGCGTTGTTGCTGGCCGCCCGAGAGTTGGGAAGGGTAGTGACCGAATTTATCCTTCAGTCCCACCAGCTCCAGCAGCTCGGCAGCGCGTTCTCGGGCTTCGGCGGACTTCATACCCAGCACTTGCACCGGTGCCTCAATCACGTTCTGTAGCGCGGTCATGTGTGGGAACAGGTTGAAGCTCTGGAACACCATGCCTATCTTGCCGCGTACGCGACGGACATGCCGATCGTTGGCCGGTACCAAGACGCCGTTGCGATTGGTCATGTGAGTCAAGGACTCATCGTCGACCTGGATCAGCCCTTCGTCGATGCCTTCCAGGGTCATCAATACCCGTAGCAAGGTGGATTTACCCGAGCCGCTGGGGCCGATGATCGCGACCTTTTCACCGCATTTAACGTCGAGATTGAGTTTGTCCAGCACCGTGAAGCTGCCGTAGCGCTTGATCACATCCTTGAAGCTGACAATCGGCTTATCCAGATTCTGCAGAGGCATGGCGGTGGCCTCATGGGATTGCGCCAGCGGCGGCAGGCTGCCGGGTTGGGCGAAGGCTGCATGAGATGTAGTAGTCATTAGCGTAGCTCCAGGCGCACTTCGAGGCGCCGTACCAGGTAGGCCAGAACAATGCTCAAAGCCAGGAAGAACAGACCGACCATGGTAATCGGCTCCAGGTAACGAAAACTCTCGGACCCGATGTTTTTCGCTTGCTGCATGATTTCGACCACGGTGATTGCCGACAGCACAGGTGTGTCTTTGAGCATCGCGATCAGGTAGTTGCCCAGCGGCGGCAGAATCGGCCGCAGTGCCTGGGGAAGAATGATGTTGCGATAGGCCGCGTACGGCGCCATGTTCAAGGCGGTTACGGCCTCCCACTGTGCGCGCGGCACGGCATCCAGCCCGCCGCGGTAGACCTCGGCGATGTAGCAAGCATAGTGCAGTCCGATACCGAAGATGCCGACCTGCATCGCGGTCATGCTCACCCCATAATTGGGGAGTACGTAATACAGGAAGTACACCTGAATCAGCAGCGGCGTGCTGCGGATGAACTCGATCACAGCGGTGGCGGGCCAGGATAACCACATTCTGCGGCTACGGCGGCCGATGGCAAGAAATAACCCCAGGACGATGGCGATCAGAAAGCCGATCAGGGTGATGCCCAGGGTATTGAGCGAAGCACGCAACAAGTCCGGAAGGATCTGCCAGGCGTAGTTCCAGTCGAAGAAATTCATGACAGGCCTCCACGCATACGACCGCGACTCAGGTGGCGCTCTATACGGCGCATGCCGAAGTTGATGGCCTGTGCCATGATGAAATACATCACTAGCGCCAGACTGAAGATTTGTAAGGTCTCGAACGTCGCCTGATCAAGCTGGCGGGCGCGAAAGCTCAGGTCGGACAAGGTAATCAACGACACTAGCGAGGTGTTTTTCAGCAGCTCGATCAGCAAGTTAGTACCTGGTGGAATCGCCGCCAGCAACGCCTGCGGCAGAATGATGCGGCGAAAGCGCTTGAAGCCGCTGAAGTTCAACGCGGTAGAGGCTTCGTATTGCCCCTTGGCCACCGAACTGATGGCACCTCGCATCACTTCCGCACCATAGGCACCGATGTGCAGGCCCAAGCCGACAATGGCCACGGTGTAGGGACTCATTTCGATGTTGAAGGGCGGCAACGGCAACACAAAGAACAGCCAGAACAACTGCACGAGCAGCGAGGTGCCACGAAACAGTTCGATGTAGGCGATGGAAAACCATTTCACCGGTAAAAATTTCGACATACGGCCTACTGCTGCCGGGATCGCTGCGGCGATGGCCAGCAGCGAGCCGAAGAACGTCACCTGAAGAGTTACCCAGGCGCCTTGTATTAAAAGCGGTAGTAATTCACCCATGATTCAACCTGAAGGTCCGGATTGTGTGGGGAATAGGCACGACACCAAAGCGCCATGCCCGTCTCGACTCATACCTGTTCGATCAGGGCTGAGCGCAAAGCTCGGCAGCCGTTTTAGTCGTCACGTTGGATTTGTCAAAACCGAAGGGAGCGACGGCTTTCAAATGCTCTTCGGACCCCAGCCACTTATGCAACTCGCCGTTGACCGCATCGCGCAAATCCTTGTCTTCCGGGCGGAAGGCCAGGGCGCCATAACCGATGTGCGCAGGGTCGTCTTTGAACTCAGTCATCGCTTCGACTTTGTCTCCGCCCTTGCTGGCCAAACCTTTCATGGTCAGTTGGGTGCCAACCGCAGTATCGGCACGCCCGTTACGCACGGCTTGCAGCTGCGCGGTGGTATCGGGCACCTGCAGAACTTGCGAGTCCTTTACCCCGGATTCCCGGGCGTACTTGATGTTTACCGTACCGGACATGATCGCGACTTTCACGTCCGGGTTCTTGGCGATGTCTTCATAGCTGTGCAGGTTCTTCGGGTTGCCCTTGACCACCAACAGCGCATCCGGCAGTTGGTACTGCGGATCGGTGAAGATCACTTGTTTGCAACGTTCGGGGGTGATGTACATGCCCGCGGCGATGACATCGAAGCGACCTGCGCGCAGGCCAGGAATCAATGAGCCCCATTCGGTCAGCACACCATCAACCTTTTTGATTCCCATCTTTTCAAAGATGATTTTTGCGATCTCCGGCGACTCGCCGGTGACGTTGCCATTGGTTTCGGTATAGGCGAAGGGGGTTTCATTGGCATAGCCAATGCGGACGCTGCTGTTCTGTTTGACGGTCTCGAGGGTGGTTGCCGCTTGGGCGCTTGCCACCAGGCCGAACACCGCACAAGCCACAAACAGCTGCCGCAGAGGGGGTGAAGCGTTTAGAGAGAAATTGCTCATCGATAAAATCTCCTGTTTCTTGTGGACCCGTCGCAGGACGGCTCTGTGTTAGGAGGCAGTGTTGCAAGAGCAAAGCGTACTGAGGTCGTCTTTTTTGGATCAATTGCGCGGTGAAGCCGCTCAGTACAGGTCGATGTACTTTTGTTAGGGTTGCCGAAACAGTCGGATTTGACCATGGACCGAGGATACAAAAGCTCAGTGCATCATTGCATTGCACTAGGACAATTGCTTTGTTCAGTTTCTCGCGGGATGCTGTAAACCCAAGGGCGCAAACGGGTTCGGGCGATGATGAACAAGTGGAAAGCAGCGCTGGATCTCGCCCGCAGCGGCGAGTCCAAATACAAAATCCTGGTTAAGGCAATTGCCGGCGACATTGAACAAGGCGTGTTGGCCAATGAACAACGCCTGCCGCCGCAACGACAAGTGGCCGTCGCGATGGGCATCAGTGTGCAGACGGTGACTAACACCTATAAGGAGTTGGAGCGCCAGGGACTGGTGCGCTGCGAGGTCGGGCGCGGCAGTTTCGTTTCGCGGCGCATGAGCGACCGGGTGGCCAACTATATCCTCGACAGCCCAGAGCGGGCGCTGGTAGACCTGTCCATTGCGCGGATCATCATCACTCCCGAGCATGGCCGTTTCTGGCGTGATACCTGTGCCGAACTCAGCACCGAAGAA
Organism: Pseudomonas sp. MH9.2; assembly: GCF_034353875.1. Taxonomy (NCBI): domain Bacteria; kingdom Pseudomonadati; phylum Pseudomonadota; class Gammaproteobacteria; order Pseudomonadales; family Pseudomonadaceae; genus Pseudomonas; species Pseudomonas sp. MH9.2. Next base: position 460,673 of record NZ_CP133784.1, on the reverse strand, counting down.
GAACAGCCCTGGATTCATGCCTGTCGGCCGATTGCCGGTTTCGAATCCCATCGCGAGGCCGCTGTGTACTGGATTGGCCGTCAAGGCCTGAAAGTCGAGCGTGACTCCCTGTTGATCACCAACGGTGCAGCCCATGGAATATTCCTGGCCCTGGCATCGTTGGCTGGGCCTGACGATGTGGTGCTCTGTGAAGGCGTGACTGACCATGGCGTGATCGGTAACTCACAGGTCCTGGGTTTTACCCTCAAAGGCCTGGAAATGGATCGGTATGGTATCAATCCCGAGCATTTCGAGGACATGTGCAGCAATGAGCGCATCACCGCACTGGTCTGCACACCGAATCTGAATAACCCGACCACCACCTTGATGCCGGATGCGCGTCGCCGCGAGATTGCCGACATTGCCCGAAAGTTCGGCGTGCACATCATCGAAGATGACGTCTATGGCCCGCTGCTGGATGAACAACGGCCGCCGCCCATCAGTCACTACTTGCCTGAGCTGTCGTTCTATTGCACCAGCATGACCAAGTCGGTGCTGACCGGGTTGCGCATCGGTTATCTGGTGGTGCCCAAACGCCTGGCGTTGCGCACCGAAAGTATCTTGCGGGTCAACAGCTGGATGGCGACGCCGATGGTGGCGGAAATCGCTGCGCGCTGGATCTGCGACGGGCGCGCCGACACCCTGGTACGGCTGCAGCGCAAATTGCTCAATACGCGGCAGGCAATGGTCAGTGAACACCTGGGGGAGTATGTGCTCGGTCAGCACCCCAACGCGCTCAATGCCTGGATCAGCATTCCGCACCACTGGGAGCTCGACAGCCTCGTCCGGGCGCTGCGCCACAAGCATATCGCCGTTACCTCGCCCGACCCGTTCATCGTACGCGGGATCCCACGACCACGGGCCGTTCGGGTGTGTGTCGGTGCCGAGTGCAGCGATGAAGAGATGCGCGACGCCTTAATCGGCATGCGTGAAATATTCGGTCAGTATCCGCAGATTCATGATTTCTGAACTCGTGCGCGGCGGTGCACAGGGCAAAAAAAGATTCTCGGGTAAATTGCCCTAGTACATTCATCCACCCAATTCAGTCCTCTTAGACTGCCCCCAACACCTACGGTCGGGACGCGGTCATGCCAGAGTTGCAGCTAAACGATATTTACCTCGCTCGTCAGCGCATTCAGACGCTGATCTGTCGCACGCCGCTGGACTATTCGCCCAGCCTATCGCGGTTGATAGGCGTTGCGGTGTACCTCAAGCTGGAGTCGCAGCAGATCACCGGCAGCTTCAAATTGCGCGGCGCCAGCAATGCCGTTGCTCAACTCAGCGCAAAAGACAAGACGCGTGGCGTGGTCGCCGCGTCGACCGGCAATCATGGTCGAGCGCTGGCGTATGCGGCATCGCAACTTGGGGTGAAAGCCACCATCTGCCTGTCGCATCTGGTGCCTGCGAACAAGGTGCAGGCGATTCGTGAACTGGGTGCTGAAGTCCGCGTCGTCGGCCAGTCCCAGGATGACGCCCAACGCGAAGCCGAACGTATTTCAATCGAGCAGGGCGCCGCCTTGCTGCCGCCGTTCGACCATCCGGCAATCATCGCCGGGCAGGGCACTTTGGGCCTGGAGATCCTCGAACAACAGCCGGATGTCGCTCAAGTGCTGGTGCCGCTGTCCGGTGGAGGCCTGTTCGCCGGCGTGGCCCTGGCCTTGAAAAGCGTCAACCCGAATATCCGTTTGTACGGCATCAGCATGCAACGCGGCGCGGCGATGCACGCCAGCCTCGAAGCCGGTCAGCCCGTGGAAACCGAAGAACTGCCGACCCTTGCCGATTCCCTGGGCGGCGGCATCGGCCTGGACAATCGCTATACCTTCGCCATGACACGCCAACTCTGCGACCAGGTGCATCTGTTGAGCGAAGCATCGATTGCCAACGGCATTCGCCACGCCTACCGCGAAGAACGGCAGGTGGTGGAGGGCGCGGCGGCTGTGGGCATCGCCGCGTTGCTCGACGGTCTGATCGAACCCCATGGACCGATTGTGGTGGTGGTCAGCGGCCGCAATGTCGACATCGAACAGCATTTGCGCGTATTGGCCGGGGCCGACGCTTGAGTCAGCGGATCCATAGAACCATAAGAATAGGAGTCCACCGATGGCTGCAATTACCTTACTGAACGAAGCGGATTTGCGCTCCTGTGTCGCCCTGAACCTGCAAAGTATCGACGCCGTGGAGCAAGCTTTTTCGTTGCTGGCGACCGCTGCAGTGGCGATGCCGCCGATCCTGCGTCTGGACATCCCGGAACATAATGGCGAGGTGGATGTGAAAACCGCCTACCTACCGGGACTGGAGCGCTTTGCGATCAAGGTCAGCCCAGGTTTTTTCGACAACCCTAAACTTGGTCTGCCGAGTCTCAACGGCATGATGATGTTGCTGTCGGCCCGTACCGGTTTGCTTGACGCCTTGTTGCTGGACAATGGTTACCTGACAGCGGTGCGCACTGCCGCCGCCGGCGCGGTTGCTGCGCGTTGGTTGTCACGCGAGGACTGCCGCAGTGTGGCGTTGATCGGCGCGGGAGAGCAGGCGGCGCTGCAATTGCAGGCGTTGCGCCTGGTGCGGCCTATCGATGACGTTCGGGTCTGGGCGCGCAATGCGAGCAAAGCCGCGGAATTCAGTGCCGAACTGGCACGCAGTACGGGTTTGTCGGTGACGCCCTGCTTGAACATCGATAGCGCTATGGAGGGCGTGGACATCGCCATCACCTGCACGCCCAGTCGCGAGCCATTGATCGAGCCCCGGCACTTGCACCCAGGCCTGCACATCACCGCCATGGGCTCCGATGCCGAACACAAAAACGAAATCTCCCCCCTGGTCCTGGCTCGGGTTGACCGTTATGTCGCCGACCGACTCAGCCAGACCCGGGTCCTCGGCGAGCTACACCACGCCCTGAGCGCAGGGCTGATCCCCGACGAATCTGCGCTGGCCGAGCTGGGGCAGGTAATCGCCGGCCAAACGCCGGGTCGCAGCGACGATACGCAAATCACTTTGTGCGACCTCACCGGGACCGGCGCCCAAGACACTGCCATCGCCAATCTGGCATTTGAACGGGCAAGTCAGGCAGGCAAAGGTTTTCAGTTCGGCAGTTGATCCGGTTGCACCCACTTTTCATTCATTCATCCGTGCGTCATTTATCAGAGGGCATGTGCATGTCTCAGATAGTCGTCAATCTCCCCTTCGAGCGGGAAGAGTACGCCCAGCGTCTGGCCAAGGTTCGCTCGGCCATGCAAGCGCAGGGCATTGAGCTGTTGCTGGTCACCGACCCGTCGAATATGTCCTGGTTGACCGGTTACGACGGTTGGTCGTTCTATGTGCACCAATGCGTGCTCCTGGCGCTGGACGGCGAACCGGTGTGGTTCGGTAGGGGTCAGGATGCCAACGGTGCCAAGCGCACAGTGTTCATGCAGCACGACAATATCGTCGGCTACCCGGACGATTACGTGCAGTCCCGCGAACGCCACCCGATGGATTACCTATCACAGGAAGTCATCGTCCCGCGTGGCTGGGGCTCACTGAACATTGGCGTGGAGATGGATAACTATTACTTCAGCGCCGCCGCGTACCTTTCGCTGAAAAAGCATCTTTCCGAAGCGACCTTGATTGACGCAGTCGGTCTGGTGAACTGGCAGCGGGCGATCAAATCCCCGCAAGAAATCGCATACATGCGCATCGCGGCGCGGATCGTCGAGAAGATGCATGGACGGATTCTCGAACGTATCGAACCGGGCATGCGCAAGAACGAACTTGTGGCCGAAATCTACAGCAGCGGGATTCTCGGTGCTGACGGTCATGGCGGCGACTACCCGGCCATCGTACCGTTGTTGCCCACGGGTGCCGATGCCAGCGCACCGCACCTGACCTGGGACGACGCGCCATTCGAGAAAGGCGCCGGGACTTTTTTTGAAATCGCCGGATGCTACAAGCGTTATCACTGCCCGCTGTCGCGCACCATCTACCTGGGCAAACCGCCGCAGCATTTCCTCGACGGTGAAAAGGCCGTGGTCGAAGGCATCGCTGCAGGTCTGGAGGCTGCCAAGCCGGGTAACACCACCGGCGATATTGCTGCCGCGTTCTTCAAGGTACTGCAGAAATTTGGCATCCACAAAGACAGCCGTTGCGGCTACCCGATCGGTATCAGCTACCCGCCAGACTGGGGCGAACGCACCATGAGCCTGCGCCCCGGCGATACCAGCGTGTTGCAACCTGGCATGACCTTTCACTTCATGCCAGGCCTGTGGATGGACGATTGGGGGCTGGAAATCACCGAAAGCATTTTGATCACCGAAACCGGCGTCGAGACCTTCTGCCAGGTTCCGCGTCAACTGTTCGTGAAGGATTGATCCATGAGCGATGTGTCTGGTCTGCAATCCGCGAAAAACCCGATCAGCACCACCGTCGATTTCACCCTCGACGGCGTGCAGCACGGTTTTCTCAAGCTGCCGTATTCCCGTGATGATTCTGCCTGGGGCGCGGTGATGATCCCGGTCAGCGTTATCCAGCGCGGTCGCGGGCCGACGGCGCTGCTCACCGGCGGCAATCACGGCGACGAATACGAAGGCCCGGTGGCGTTGAGCAAACTGGCCCAGCGGCTGACGGCGGAAGAGGTGAGGGGGCGGGTGATCATTATCCCGTTCATGAACACGCCGGCGTTTCATGCCGGTCGGCGCACCTCGCCAATCGACAAGGGCAACCTCAACCGTAGTTTTCCCGGCAAGCCGGATGGTACGGTGACCGAGAAGATCGCGGATTATTTCCGCTGCACCTTGCTGCCGTTGGCAGACATCGTACTGGATATCCATTCCGGTGGTCGCACCCTGGATTTCCTGCCGTTCGCTGCCTGTCATGTGCTGCCGGACAAAACCCAGCAAGCCCGATGCGAAGCCGGGATGCTTGCGTTCGGTGCGCCGTACAGCATGCGTATGCTGGAACTGGACGCCGGCGCCATGTACGACACCGCTGCCGAGCAACTGGGCAAGGTGTTCGTCACCACCGAGCTGGGGGGCGGTGGTTCGTCCAGCGCTCGCAGCGCGGCGATTGCCGAGCGGGGCGTGCGCAATCTGCTGATTCACGCCGGCATCCTCGACGGCGAAGTGGCGGTGACGGAATCGATCATGCTCGACATGCCGGACGCTGATTGCTTCATCGCAAGTGAGCATGACGGCCTGCTGGAGATGTGCCGCGATTTGGGCGACAAGGTGCGCAAAGGTGACGTCATCGCTCGAGTTCACGACATCAAACGCACTGGTGTCGCTCCCGTGGAATACCGCGCTGCCCGCAGTGGCTTGCTGGCGGCCCGACACTTTCCCGGTCTGGTGCAGTGTGGCGACACAGTTGCCGTGATCGCTGAAGTGGTGGCCTGATGGTCATCCACTGCCGGCCCTGAGGACAACTTCGCCATGCACAAGCTCGATCGTTATGACCTGAAGATTCTGCGAATCCTCGCCGAAGACGGGCGCATCACCAAATCGAGCCTGGCCGAAGCCATCAACCTGTCGGTCACGCCAGCCTGGGAGCGGGTGCGCAAGCTGGAAGCCGCGGGGCTTGTCAAAGGCTATCGGGCGCAGATCGATTGGGGCGCAGTGTTCAAGAGCCAACAGGTGATGGTCGAAATTACCCTGGTCCGACACACCGCGCAGGACATGCGCCGTTTTGAGCAACGCATGTGCGATGCGGCAGAAGTGGCATTCTGTTACGCCACCGGTGGCGGCGTCGATTACATGGCGATGATTCAGGCGCCCGACATCGACACTTACCAGCGTTTCATCGATCAGCTGTTGCTCGAAGACCTGGGCATCGAGCGCTATTTCACCTACATCGTGACCAAGACCATCAAGACCAGTGGCGCGCTGCCTGCCGAGCTGGATCTGGAGCCCTGAACGGGCTGAAAACCGCCACCGCAAAAACCGCTGTTTCCCCCCGTTCAATTAGAAAAAAGCACAGGTCTTGACCCCGGTAAACCGCAAATTATGTGAGCCAGACTGGCTTAGCATGGCTTCACGTTCACGGTTTGGAGAGAAGGCCATGACCCCTAAACATCCGCTGTTGTTCAAAGCCCTGTGTTACATCGACGGTCATTGGGTGCACAGTGACAGCGGCGACAGCATTGCCGTGCACAACCCGGCCAATCAAAAACTCATCGGCCATGTGCCATTGCTAGATCAGCCGCAACTGCTGCAGGCGATTGATGCCGCGCAGCGTGCTTTTGCCTCTTGGCGTGAACAAAGCCTGGAGGCGCGAGGGGCGATTCTGCGCCGTTGGGGCGAGCTGATTCTCGAACATAAAGAAGATCTAGCGCGGATTCTCAGCGAAGAGCAGGGCAAGCCGTTGGCTGAATCTCGCGGCGAGATTGCCTACGCCGCGAGCTTCATCCCGTGGTTTGCCGAAGAAGCGCGACGCCTGTATGGCCAGAACATTCCCAGCCATATCCCCGGCGCGTACTTGGGCACCATTAAGGAGCCGGTGGGCGTCTGCGCGTTGCTGACCCCATGGAACTTCCCGTCTGCAATGATCACTCGCAAAGCCGCTGCCGCGTTGGCCGCCGGTTGCACGGTGATTATCAAGCCAGCTCATGAAACACCTTTTTCAGCCTTTGCCCTGGCGCAATTGGCCGAAGAAGCGGGGTTCCCGGCTGGTGTCTTCAATGTGGTGCTAGGCGAGCCGCAGACGACCATGGAAACCCTGGTCAAGGACCCAAGAGTGCGTTCGGTAAGTTTTACTGGCTCGACCCGGGTCGGCAAGCTGGTGTTGCAGGCTGCCGCAACCGACGTAAAAAAGGTCGCGCTGGAGTTGGGCGGTAATGCGCCGTTCATTGTCTGTGCGGATGCCGATCTCGCGTTGGCGGTGAAAGTCGCCGTTGAAGCCAAGTTTCAGACATCCGGCCAGGATTGCTGCGCCGCTAACCGGATCATGGTGCAGCGGCCGATTTATCAGGAATTTTTGACCCGGTTTGCTGCGGCCGTGCGTGAGTTGCGCGTTGGCCCAGCGATGCTGGGTGATGTTGAACAGCAAGTTGATGTCGGCCCGCTGATGCACCGGGCCGCGTTCAATGCTACCTGCGAGCGAGTCGACGATGCGCTGCAACACGGCGCGCACCGACTGGTGGGTGGTGAGGTGCACGCCCTCGGTGGTTTGTTCTATCAACCGACCGTGCTGGCTGACGTGACCCCGCAGATGCGCATCTATCAGGAAGAAAACTTTGCACCGATCGCCGGGGTGATGGCGTTTGACACTTTGGATCAGGCGGTCGAGATGGCCAATGACACCGAATACGGTTTAGCTGCCTACATTTGTTCGAACCGGCTAGACGTGATTTATCCGCTGATCCGCCGACTCGACCACGCCATGGTCGCGGTTAATGGCGTCAAGTTCACCGGCCATCCGATCCCTTTTGGTGGCATGAAAGCCTCGGGTCTCGGGCGCGAAGGCGGCAGTGAGGGCTTCGAAGCCTTCGTCGAAACCAAATATTTTTGCTTGCACCATCAAGGTCAGTTCTGAGGAGAACCCGTATGAGTCAGGAATTCAGCAATCTGTTTGAACAAGACCGTGCGCACTTCATGCACCCGTCGACCCATGCCCATGACCACGCCAGCGGTGCACTCAAGGGCCGCATCATCAAGAGCGCCTCTGGCATTCGCATTCGTGACCATGAAGGCCGTGAATTCATGGACGCCTTCGCCGGTTTGTACTGCGTGAACATTGGCTATGGCCGCACCGAAGTTGCCGACGCAATCTACAAGCAGGCCAAGGAATTGGCCTACTATCACACCTATGTCGGGCACTCCACCGAAGCGATTATCGAGCTGTCCAGCCGCATCATGGACTGGGCTCCTGAAGGTATGAAAAAGGTCTATTACGGGCTGTCCGGTTCCGACGCTAACGAAACCCAGGTCAAACTGGTGCGTTACTACAACAACGTGCTGGGTCGACCACTGAAGAAGAAAATCATCTCCCGCGATCGTGGTTATCACGGCTCGGGCATCATGACCGGTAGCCTGACTGGATTGCCTGCGTTCCATCAGCATTTCGACCTGCCCGAGCAAGGCGTCAAACACACCGTCTGCCCGCACTGGTATCGCAAGGCCCCGGCTGGCATGGATGAAACCGCATTTGTCCGCTATTGCGCGGATGAGCTGGAGAAAATGATCCTTGCCGAAGGCAAGGACACCATAGCTGCGTTCATTGGCGAACCGTTGATGGGAACAGGCGGCATCATCGTTCCGCCTGCGGGTTATTGGGCAGCAATTCAAGCTGTGCTGAATAAATACGACGTGCTGTTGATCGCTGATGAAGTGGTCTGCGCGTTCGGTCGCTTGGGCTCGAAGATGGGGAGCCAGCGTTATGACATGAAGCCTGACTTAATCACCACAGCCAAGGGGTTGACCAGCGCGTACGCGCCACTGTCGGCGGTGATTATCGGTGAGAAAGTCTGGAACGTGATCGAAAAAGCCTCGGAGAAAGAGGGTGCGATGGGCCATGGCTGGACGTATTCAGGTCATCCGATCTGCGCCGCTGCAGCGTTGGCCAACCTCGATATTCTGGAACGTGAAAACCTCACCGCCAATGCCGAAGTAGTGGGTGGATACCTGAATCGTCGCCTGCGCGAAACCCTGGAAGGTCATCCATTGGTGGGTGAAGTGCGGGGGGATGGCATGCTCGCCGCCGTTGAATTCATGGCCGATCGTGAGCAGCGCACAGCCTTCGATCCGGCGCTGAAAGTCGGCCCGAAAGTCTCGGCCGCCTGCCTGGAACGCGGCATGATCGCCCGAGCCATGCCTCACGGCGACATTCTCGGCTTCGCCCCCCCGCTGATTCTGACCCAGGAAGACGCTGAACTTATCGTCCAGATCACCAAAGAGGCAGTAGATCAGGTGGCGGGGGAAGTATTGGGTTAAGGTAGGTCAACTGTGTTAGTCGGACGCGACCCTGGTCTGTCTTAGAAGATGCATTGTCGCGCATCAAACTGAGTCCGGTGTAGGCGCTGACGTGTCTGCGAGCGGTGTAGCAAGTACACCGCTCGCAGAACCTAGATCAAATCACTCTTTCGCCTCAATCCCGGCCTGTCTCATTGTCAGGTTCTTCTGATTTTTGTATTGCACAGCAACTTCCGGCGCTGAGCTGCTTGCTTATAACTGTTTAGTTTATTGGAGGTTATTCACGCTTAAGGAAGCTCCGATCAACTTGCAGTGACCGCGCCGCCAGTCGAAATGACAGTCACTTCTGCCTTCACATAGCCCTCGTTCATATCAAACCAATGCGAAACGTGCCCTGCGACCTTTTTCATGTATCTGCCGATCAGGCACAGTAAACGTAGGGTTGTTATTTCTACTATCGATCGCGCTCGTCAGTTTTCAGTTTTGCCCGTGGGAGAGATACCCGCGTTTTAAGCTGCACTTCACAGCAACCAGTGCTTCGTGGTTGAACGTCGTGGAAGGCTGGTTCGCGCAGTTGGAAAGGAGGGCACTGTGGTGCTTTTACCTGGGTGCCCGAACTGAAAGCGGCTATCCGTGAATTCATTGAGGCCCACAATGACCTTTCGGCTAACCGGCGTGAGGTGCACTGCTAGTTAAGTGGTTAGATGAAGAATGTTTCCGTGGTTCTCAAGCGGCGTTTCACAGCCGTCGCACTTGTTCCTGAACACATGGGAAAGCTCCTGACGCAGCTTACGACCGAAGAAGAGATCTTCGTTGAGGTAATCTCGTCGCTGACTACGTGTGTCGGCGTCGTGCCGCAGATAATTCAGAATCTTGCGCAGCTCTTCTTCCACCTGTGGCTAATGAAGAAATCCGGGCGCTTCGATCGGTCGTTTTACGCATAACATTTGGGCTTCCTTTCCGTACTTATTAACCAATGCGCTGGGCTTTGGCGGTGCACTGCACGAGATGACATAGTTGCTCATTGCCAAACAGTATCAATTGAATGCATAGCAGGTCGAGCGTTCGAATCAACGGACGGGCGTCTAGTCGTGGGAACGAGCCGCACGGGCAAGATCCCAGTGTTTCGAGCAGTAATTGATTTACTCCTCAGCTAACGACAGTGTCGTCACCGTCGGTGGGGCATTTGTAACCGAAGAAGGTTAGGCCAGCAGGTCGGTCGCCCGGCTAGTGAGCAATGTGCCCGCCTGAAAGTAGCCCATCACCGTGGTCACGCTGCGGTGTTCGGTCATGGCCATGACCTCGCCGAGCGGCACCCCTTGACGCCCGGCCTCGGTGACAAAACCCGAACGCAGGCTGTGCGCGACCCAATCGCCCTCCAACCCGGCCAATTTAACAACTGGGCGATGACCGATGTTCATAAGCGGCTGTATCCCAGGATTTTGAGATCCGTTAGCCAGAAACTAAGTTAGAGTGATCATCAATGTCTGTTCATAAGGTCCCTCCGTTCGATTCGCGCAGTCGCGCCAAGCGGTTCCAGCGAACGAACAGGGCAAAAATAACCGTATATCAATCGTTATGTGAAGAATGAATCGTCCGCTGTTTGTTTCTCTAGATGGGCCCAAGGGAGCCGGCAAAACCACGCTTTTGGAGGCCGTTACGAAAGTACTGAGGGCCGACAACAAAAAGGTGATCCGACTTTGCGAGAAAAAAAGCGATCCCTATAGGGCTGAAACAATGGCCCTCGTTAACAAACTCGTCAGAAATCCCACCCGGGATTTGGAGTTGGGGGTTTGTGAGCGCTTTGCTGATAGCCGTGCTTGGATTTCCCAGCACGTACTGCCTAAACAGCCACCAGGCAGCATCATCTTGATCGATCGCTGGTACCCGTCTGATGCCGCGTTTCGCCGGATAGTCCCGTTTGTAGAGATTCTACAGTTGAACGTTGATCGGAACGTGCGAGTGCCAGACCTCCATGTTGGGGTTGTCACTGCCCCTGATATTTCATGGGCGAGGGCAGCGGCACGACGGCGTGGGCTGAGCAGTACTGTGATTCATAAGCTGGAAGAACATGTCGCTTGCACCAAGGCGTTCGAGCGAGCGATTGCAGATCACGGCTGGGTTTTATGCCGTAATGAAGGAACGATCGAAGACGCAACGATGCAGGTGATTTCTGAGATCTATAGAGTCCTTCGATGCCCCGTAGGCGAAGTTCGCTGCGCCGGCCTTGATTCGGTTGAGATAGCCGTAGATATAGATCGTTAGCAGGATCGAAGGGCTGATTTGTCGCCGCAGCAGTAGCCGGCTGGCGCTTTGATCTGGATGGCTGTCAACGAAATCTGAGCCGAAGCAGCCCGGGGTGGGGTAATCCCCCCTGAAAAAAGTACTCGTCGGAAGTAGAATTTTCTCCTAATCGGAACAAGGAAATTTTGCGTGAAGACATCGCGTTTTTCGGACAGTCAAATCATGGCCATCCTCAAGCAAGCCGAGGCTGGAAGCCCGGTGCCAGAGCTGTGTCGCGAGCACGGTATCAGTTCGGCCACCTTCTACAAGTGGCGCACCAAGTTCGGTGGTATGGATGCGTCGCTGATGGCTCGGTTGCGCGAACTGGAGGAGGAGAACCGGCGCCTCAAAAAAATGTATGCCGAAGAGCGTCTCAAAGCCGAAATTATCCAGGAGGTCATGGCAAAAAAGTGGTGAAGCCATCGCGGCGACGAGAGATGGCGCAGGAAGCGGTTTGTTCAGGTCGGTGCAGTATCAAGCTGGCGTGCCTGGCCTTCTCGGTCAGCATCACGTGCTATCGCTATCAGCCACGATTGTCGTCTGAAAACGCCGAGATCGCCGATCAACTAATCCGGCTCACGCATAACCAGCGTAACTGGGGGTTTGGCTTGTGCTTTCTGTACCTGCGCAACGTGAAGGGCTATCGGTGGAACCATAAGCGGGTGTACCGGATTTACCGCGAACTGGAGCTGAATCTGCGGATCAAGCCGCGTAAGCGCGTCGTGCGCGAGAAGCCCAAACCGCTAGCTGTTCCTGAGGCCACCAACCAGTGCTGGTCGATGGATTTTATGCACGATCAGTTAGCCGATGGGCGTAGTTTTCGGATTTTTAATCTGATTGACGACTTCAACCGCGAAGCCCTGGGTATGGAGATTGATTTGTCGCTACCGGCTGAACGTGTGGTGCGTGCACTGGATCAGGTCATTGAATGGCGTGGAAAGCCGCAGGCGATCCGCAGCGATAGCGGTCCAGAATTCGTCAGCACCAAGCTCGCTGAGTGGGCCGAGAAACGGGGCATCCGACTTGACTTTATTCAGCCGGGCAATCCGCAGCAGAATGCCTATGTTGAGCGCTATAACCGTACTGTGCGCTATGACTGGCTGGGACATTACCTGTTTGAGTCGATAGCTGAAGTTCAGGACTACGGTCCGAACTGGATCTGGACATACAATCACGAGCGCCCGAATATGGCCCTCGGCGGCATTACTCCAAAACAGAAGTTGGCCCTGGTGGCCTGACCTCTATTTCTGGTGAGTATTAGAAATGGGGGGATTACCCCGAGTTTTCAGGCCCGGTTTCAAATACAGCAAGGCCGAGGTGCTCCTGCTTAACCTTTGCCAAAAAGGCGAATACACGGATGACCTTTTTTCGATCTCCCAGCCCGAAGCGACCGAGAAAGTGATGGGCGTATTGGACGCTATAAATGGCAGGTGGGGTAGGGGGACGATGCGCTTGGCGAGCGTGCCTGTGGATCCGGACTGGGGTATGCGGCGGGAGATGATGAGTCAGAGTTTCACTACGCGGGTTGATCAGCTTTGGACTGTTTTCTCTAAATAAGTCCTGTAAGGCGCTATCAGCGTTTGAGCTTGATCAATATGTCCGGTGCTGACGTCACCAACCCACACAACCGAACAGCCTTGGAAGCCGCTACGCCCGACACCCGCCGTGGTATTGTCTAGCTTCACCTCTAACCGCCACGGGTCTCCATGAAATTTATACACCAGCGCGAGCAACTCAACGAAGATGACGTGGTGATCATCGAATGCTCGAATACATGCAACATACGTTTAATGAACGACGCCAATTTTCGCAGCTTCAAGAGTGGAGGGCGCCACACCTACCATGGTGGCGCATTCGACAAGTTCCCAGCGAAGATCGTCGTGCCCAGCAGTGGATTTTGGAACATCACAATAGACACCGTAACCAGCAGGGCAATTAGCGTGACCCGTAAGCCAAACGTCAAGCACTTGATCAAGATCGTCCGGCGATCTAGCCCTCGGCTGCAATGATCGCAACGCACAGAAGTTTGTCGCTAGGGACGTGCTTCTGCTTACTGATGATCAACGGTAAGCGTATCGACAACACAGCTTGACAGCCTTGTGAATGGTGCAACCGGCGCTCGCCGGTTGCTGCCTTATTCGAGCACTGCATGGTCTGTAACGAGGCTCATGAAGACGGTGGCTGGTTGAAGTTGTTTAGTGCCAAGGGTGGGGGCGATTGATTATTTATGCTGCGTGCCCCCTAAGCCACCCTGAAAAATGCCACCTTCTGGGTAAGGCGATCAGCTAGCTGCGCCAGCTCCTGGCTGGCCGTTGCCACTTCCCGTGATCCAGGTGCTGACTGCACGGTTGAGCTGTGGATGCGGGTGATATTCTGTGCTACGTCCTCGGCCACAGCATTTTGCTGGAGAGAGGCGCTGGCGATTTGGGTATTCATATGGTTTATGGCGCCCACTTCTTGGCTAATTTTGGACAGCGCTCTCTGAGCGTTGCGGGTTTGCGCCACTGTCCGATTTACCAGTTCGCAGCTGTTGCGCATGGTTTGTGCTGCCGTTTCGGTACCGCTCTGCAAAGTGCTTATCATTGCGCGAATTTCCTCCGTCGACTGCTGCGTGCGGTTAGCCAGTGAGCGCACCTCGTCGGCCACAACCGCAAACCCTCGACCGTGCTCACCGGCCCGGGCTGCTTCGATGGCTGCGTTCAAAGCCAACAGGTTAGTTTGCGAGGCGATTGAATTGATCACGTCGATAACCGTTTCAATCTGTTCGCTATGCTTGGACACCTGTTCCACGGTGTTGGTGGTTTCAACCAGTGAGGTAGCCAGCTGCTCGATAGCTAGCGTGGTGTCTGCAACCAGACGGTTACCGCTTTCAACTTCAGCATCTGCGAGACGCGTCGCATCCGCTGCTTGGGATGCGTACTATGAGCAATCCAGTTCAGATAACGATCGGCGTACCAGGCGCTCATGAATGGAAGGCACGACTCGTCAACCTCGCTCAGACGGGCTGAGACGTGAGCATTGACCGGGAATCGTTTTACTCGGTTGGGTTGCCAATGGTCATACGGAGGGAAGATCGGAAATGCGATGAACGGCCGCGTCATAGGGGGAACCGGCAAGCTAGAATCTTTGGGTGGTACCTATATGTGTAGCAGAGAGATCGGGGTCCGGCCAGTCTGATCGTGGGATGCAAGGCGAACCGGCGATTAGTGACACGGCAACAAGAGGCGAAGGTGAGACAGGGGATGAGGATGAGCTTTCAAATTGCTGATTTTTCAAGGAACGGGGTTTTGTGCAAACGTGACCGGAGGTTAGTGATATTGGACACCTATGCGCAACTTTAGAGTAATACGTGATTTAACATAATATACATTATGCGAACCCTCCTATACAGGCTGGGGGCTCGGCAGAGCCACCAAGATCACACGGCCTCTACAGGCCATAGCATTCCTTCAGAAACGACAAAATGCTTTTGGATGAAATCCGCCAATCCCAGGCCACTGCTCTGAACCTCTTGGACATACACAACAAAACCGCCGTTGGTAGCCGCATCATGGATTGGTCCTTTCTTACCTAGACGTGCATCTTTCTTTTCATCAACTGTGATCAGAATCGAATTCAAGGACGCAACCGCCAGAGAAACATCAGCCTCGTCTTTTCTCAGGACTGTTTTTTTTCGCTGTTTGGCGGCGCAGCCCGCTTGTACAAATTGCTGTGTTTTTTCACGCTGCCGCCAGTCTTGCTCGTCTTCCGATTCAAAGGTGCCTTGGCCAAAACCGCCATAACGAGAAGGCTCCTCAGGATTGTCTAAATCAGAGAAACCGAACACATAAGTGGTCGTAACCTTGCGGCAATCGATGCTGTTGCGGATGTACTCCTTCAAGGGCCGCTTATCAATACCATGGGAGTCGTCCGGTATCTGAAGCAGCTCTAACTCGACCTCCCTTGTAATGAACAAGGAGAATTTTTCAGGAGGTAACCCAACACAAAGATCATACTGATTGTCGAAAAAGTAGTTCCATGTGCAGCTATCAATGGTTACAGGAATGGTCATAGCGTCCTCAGTATGGTTCGATCTCGAAAAGCACTGTAGCCTCGTTCGTCTCACGGGGGCTATAACCAAAAAGAATAACTAAACTAAATTACCATTTAGATGAGCTATTATTCAGACGGCATAAAACTATCACCCCACGGTTGTCCACGCGCTCAATTGTGAGCGCCCTCCTCTAATGAAATATGCTGCACTCAGCATGCGCATGAGCTGAAAAGGTTCCTACATTGTTTGAGCGTTCCTTTCGCATTTAATGTAGTGCTCTAGCCTTGGTAGTCCAAATCAAGTGCTGCCAAAGGGTCCTCGTGTTTAGAACCCGCCACCGCCAAATGCTGCCCGACTCGCTGAGCGCCAAGCTCAAAGAGCAGCGGCAGCCTTGCCCAGACCGCCGCGCTGCATAACCTCGACGATGATTGGCACTGGAGTCATCAGGTGGTTGCGCATCATTGCTGTTGCACGAACGGTATCGCGGGCGAGGATGGCTTCGACCAGCGCGGCATGTTCCTCGCGCTTGAGCTTCAGGGCTTCGTCAGAAAAAACCGTTTGTGTCAGCCACAGGTGGCGGTAGCGCTCGGCTTGGTCAAACAGGTAGGTACGCGCCTGGAGTAAATGCTTGGAGCCGCAGCCAGCCGCAATGGCACTGTGGAAAGTCTTGTGCCGCTCATCCCAGACGTCGAGCACCTGCTCGCGGGTTTTCACGTCCATTACCTTAGATAGCGTATGGGACTGCGCGAGTATCTGAGCCTCCCAGGCGTCGTCGCCGCGTTCGATGGCCAGGCCGACAATCATGGCTTCCAGGTTGGCGCGGGCATCATAGATGTCCTGCATTTCCTGCAGCGACATGGGCGCTACGCGGTAACCTTTCTGGCTGATTACCACCACTAGGTGTTCAGCCACCAGTTGTGACAAAGCTTCTCGCAGTGGGCCTACACCAAGGTCATAACGTTCCTTCAGCCCGCTCATAAGGAGCTTCTCTCCAGGCTTGAAGACTCCACGGATGATGTCCCGCTTAAGCCGCTCATACCCGCTGAATACAGAGTTCTGCCTGGGGGTGAGGCTATCCAAGGTACTGCTCCTCAACTCGTCAAAGTCTCCATCATACCTAAACATCTACTGACCGAAAAATATTAGACAATGAAGTATTTTGTCTCTTCTTTTTAAAAACGTAGACATTTTATGTTAATGGCGATATTTTCATTCCTGCTTGACCCAGATCAACACGGGAAAGCGATTTTCACCCCACTTTGCCAGGAGCCGCCATGAACGCCTTTACTCAGATTCAGGACCTTGTGATGCCGCTGCCGTCGGAAAGCAAGGGCTTCACCCTCGCCCCTTCCAAGCAGTCACCTCGCCTTCTTGAGCTGACCTTCGCCAAGGAAACCGTCGACGCGTTCGTTAGTGCTGTTGCCGAGTGGCCGGTACAGGCACTGGAGTACAAGTCGTTCCTGCGCTTTCGTGTCGGTCAGATCCTTGACGATCTGTGCGAAGGTACTCTGCGCCCGGTTCTGATCAACACCATCCTGGATCGCGCCACCGGCGGCATGCTGATCACCCCTGAAGGCCTGTGCGACGTGACCCAGGCCGATGACATGGTCAAGTTCTCTTCGGCAGTGGCGCATCTGATTGGTCGCTCCAACTTTGATGCCATGAGCGGCCAGTTCTACGCGCGCTTCGCAGTGGTCAACACCGACAATTCCGACAGCTATCTGCGCCAGCCACACCGTGTGATGGAGTTGCATAACGACGGCACATTTGTCCAAGAGCGCACCGACTACGTGCTTATGATGAAGATCGACGAGCAGAACATGGAAGGCGGCAATACCCTGCTGCTGCACCTGGACGACTGGGAAGACCTGAGCCACTACTGCACGCACCCGCTGGCCCGCCGTGAAATGCGCTTCACCGCGCCACCGAGCAAGAACGTGCGTGAAGACGTGTTCCATGCGGTGTTCGACAACGACGCTGAAGGCCGCCCGACCATGCGTTACATCGACCAGTTCGTGCAGCCCAAGGACTTCGAGGAAGGCATCTGGCTGACCGCCATGAGCGAGTCCCTGGAAGGCAGCCAGAAGAAGGTATCGGTACCGGTGCCGGTCGGTAGCTTCGTCTTGGTCAACAACATGTTCTGGCTGCACGGCCGTGACCGCTTCACCGCCCACCCGGGCCTGCGTCGTGAGCTGATGCGCCAGCGTGGCTACATCAGCTACCAAAAAACCATGTACCAGCGCGGCCAGTAAGGTTTGCCAACAGCTGAAATGACGAGGGCCACCACGTGCGGTCCTCGTCATGCCTCAAATCAAAACGTAATTCAGGTGGGTGCAAGCTAATGGCTGCGTACGACTTCATTATCATCGGTGGCGGCATTGTGGGCATGTCCACGGCCATGCAACTGACCCAGGTTTACCCGGATGCAAAGATCCTCCTGCTGGAAAAAGAGTCCGGCCCGGCCAAGCACCAGACTGGCCATAACAGTGGCGTGATCCATGCCGGTGTTTACTACACACCCGGCAGCCTGAAGGCACGTTTCTGCCTGGAAGGTAACAAGGCGACCAAGGCCTTCTGCGACAAGCACAGTATCCGTTACGACGAGTGCGGCAAGCTGCTGGTGGCCACCAACGAGCTAGAAATGCAGCGTATGAGCGCGTTGTGGGACCGTACCGAAGCCAATGGCCTCAAGCGTGAGTGGTTATCGGCCTCCGAACTGAGTGAGCGCGAGCCGAACATCGTCGGTCTGGGCGGTATCTTCGTGCCGTCCAGCGGCATCGTGAACTACGCACAAGTCACCGTGGCCATGGGCCGTGAATTCGAAGCCGCCGGTGGCGAAATCCGCTACAACAGCGAAGTGGTTGCCATCGACGAGCGTCCCGATGAAGTGGTGGTGCGCACCGGCGATCAGGAGCACCACGGGCGTTTCCTGATCACCTGCTCGGGCCTGATGGCCGACCGCGTCGTGCGCATGCTGGGGATCAAGCCGAACTTCATCATCTGCCCGTTCCGTGGCGAGTACTACTTGCTGCCCAAGCAACACAACCAGATCGTCAACCACTTGATCTACCCGATCCCGGATCCGTCCATGCCATTCCTCGGCGTGCACCTGACCCGCATGATCGACGGCACCGTCACTGTCGGCCCCAACGCCGTGTTGGCGATGAAGCGTGAAGGCTATCGCAAAACCGATATCTCGCTGTCCGATATGTTCGAAACCCTGACCACTCCGGGCATTCTCAAAGTGCTGATGAAGAACCTGCGCCCCGGCCTGATCGAGATGAAAAACTCGCTGTTCAAGGGTGGTTACCTGAAAGAGGTTCAGAAGTATTGCCCAACCATAGCCAAGAGCGACCTCACCGCCTACCCGGCCGGTGTGCGCGCCCAGGCTGTCTCGCTGGACGGAAAGCTGATCGACGACTTCCTGTTCATCAACACCGCCCGTAGCGTTAGCGTTTGCAACGCCCCATCGCCCGCAGCGACGTCGGCCATCCCGATCGGTGCGTACATTGTCGACAAGGTCCGCGAGCAGTTAGCAAGCACCGGCGTCAGTTTCGTCAAACCGTACAACTCCGTTCGGGCTGCATCCACTGCAACCTGAGGCTGGGTGCCAAAGATGGGCGCCGCCGAGACACCATCGTGTCATCGAAACTTTTTCCTGTACCCATGAGTGCTAATCAATGAACAATAATAAATTGTCACTTGCCGAAAAAGACGTACAACACCAACTTCACCCCTACACCGATGCTCGTGTGCACGAGGAAGTCGGCCCGCTCATCATCGAGCGTGGCGAGGGCATCTATGTCTATGACGACCAGGGAAAACCCTACATTGAGGCCATGTCCGGCCTGTGGAGCGCAGCCCTGGGTTTCAGTAACGAACGCTTGATCAAGGCCGCAGAGAGTCAACTACGCAAGCTGCCCTTCTACCACCTGTTCGGCCACAAGGCGCACGCCCCCAGCATCGAACTGGCAGACAAACTGATCGAGCTGGCGCCGGTGCCGATGAGCAAGGTGTTTTTTACCAACTCAGGCTCTGAAGCCAACGACACCGTGGTCAAAATGATCTGGTATCGCAATAACGCCTTGGGCAAACCGGCCAAAAAGAAATTCATCAGTCGCATCAATGGTTACCACGGCATCACCATCGTCAGCGCCAGCCTTACTGGTCTGCCAGCCAACCAGCGCGGCTTCGATGTGCCGCTGCCAGGGTTCTACCATGTAGGCAACCCGCATCACTATCGCCATGCGCTGGCCGGCGAGAGCCAGGAGCAGTTCGCCGATCGCCTCGCCGCAGAGCTGGAAAATCTGATTCTTCGCGAAGGGCCGGAAACTATCGCCGCTTTTTACGGCGAACCGCTGATGGGCGCGGGGGGAGTGATTGTTCCGCCGCGCACCTACTGGGATAAAATTCAGGCGGTCTGCCGCAAGTACGACGTACTGGTTGTTGCGGACGAAGTGATTTGTGGCTTCGGCCGTACCGGCAACATGTTCGGCAGCGAGACCTTCGGTATTCGCCCGGACGTTATGGTGCTGTCAAAGCAGCTTTCCTCGTCCTATCAGCCGATCTCGGCGATTCTGATCAATGACGAGTTGTATCAAGGCATCGCAGACCAGAGCCATGCCCTGGGCACCCTGGGCCACGGTTTTACCGCCGGAGGCCATCCGGTCGCTGCCGCCGTAGCACTGGAAAACATCAAGATCATTGAAGAAGACAATCTGGTGCAGCATGCCGCCGCCATGGGCAAGATCCTCCAGGACGGGCTGAACCAATTAGCCGATCACCCGTTGGTGGGCGAAGTGCGTGGGCAAGGTCTGATCGCCGCTGTGGAGCTGGTCGCCGACCGTGCAAGCAAAGCCCCATTCGAGGTAACAGGCAAGCTCGGTCGCTACCTGGCCGGTCGCGCTCAGGAACACGGCATGATAACTCGCAATATGGGCGATGCTATTGCCTTCTGCCCTCCGCTGATTTCCAGCGAATCCGAGATCCGTTTGATCCTCGAGCGTTTTGCCCGCTCGCTTGAGGATACCCAACGCTGGTTCAACGCTAGCCGCTAGGTCGCCAGCGATCCCTGAGGGAGTTCTTCGCATGTAAAAAAGCCGCTCGCTTATAGTAAGTAAGCGGCTTTGCGGACCGGGCAATAGCACCGACTACTCAGTCGTTGCCGTTCCTGACTTTCGCAGGGCTTGGCTCTCACCACTCACTGCGAGTTGGAAATGCTTTTTTTACGTTGCTACGTGAAATCTGCAGTTCTCGGAACTAGCCCAGCCATGCCTCAGGGCTATCGAAAAACGCTCTAGCGTTGCTCTCCAGTGTTTCTAAGTGATAACCGCCTTCCTGCACAATCACGCATGGCACACCGAGGTCACGCACGCACTCGCCTAAACGGGCAAAGCCTTCACGAGTGACCGCCACTTTGCTTTGTGGGTCCAGCTCATAAATGTCGAAACCCAATGACAACACCAGTGCGTCGGCGGAAAACGCTTTTACCGCGGCCAGTGCCAGCTCCAACTTACCGAAGAAATCCGCTTCGCTGGCCCCATGGGCCATCGGAAGATTGAGGTTGTAACCCTCACCAGCCGCAACCCCACGCTCATCTGAAAAGCCTGCTACGCCGGGATAGAAATTGGTCGGGTCGCCATGAATCGACACATACAAAACGTCGTCACGATCATAGAAGATTTCCTGTATGCCCTGACCGTGATGCATGTCGGTATCCATCACAGCCACACGCTGGAAACCGTCACGCAACGCCTGGGCAGCAATCGCCGCGTTGTTCAGATAACAAAAACCGCCGGCGGCCTCAGCTCGGGCGTGATGTCCCGGCGGGCGGCATAGCGCATAGGCGGCAGGTGCACCTTCGAGCAAGGTCTTCGCCGCAGCTACCGCGCTTTGCGCTGACCAGTACGCCGAACGCCAGGTTAACTCACCGATCGGGCAACTCCCATCGGCCAGGTAACGCGCAGCCTGGGCGAGAATCCCCCGCAACGCATTGGGTTCGCGAACGAAGATATTAGACATCACCTCTTCGCCCCAATCTTCCGGCACTTCTTTCCAGCGTTGATGAGCCTCTTGCAAGAAAGCCAGGTAATGGCCTCCGTGGACGGCCAATAATGGATCAAGGCCGTAATCTTGCGGCTGTTGAATATCGAAACCCAGCGCCTGTGCCGCTTTTAGCAGATTGCAAGCACGCTCAGGTACTTCCTGAGGCGTACGCATCTGACCACGGGAGTAATAGCTGCGCGGATAATGGAGAAGTTGTTCGGGGTGAAAAAAACTACGCATCGGACTCTTTCCTTATTCAACCTGACCAGCACGGGTCAGTACTGCGTTGAGCAATACGTCAGTACCCCGACGCACATCTTCAGGCAACACATCTTCTGCTTCGTTGTGACTCAAACCGCCGACGCAAGGAATAAAGATCATTGCCGTCGGGCAGAACCGCGCAAGGTGAATGGCATCATGGCCGGCACCACTGACGATAGGCTGCTGGGCATAGCCCAAAGCGTCCACGGCTTGTTGCACGGCGGCCACGCAATCGGCATCGAATGGCGTGGCTGGGCTGATCCAGTGCGGATTGACACTAAGAGACAAGCCGCGCTTGGCGGCAATGTCTTGCAGGCGCGAACGGACCTGTTGCTCCATCACCTCAATGGCGGCATCGCGATGATGACGAAGGTCGACCGTGAAGTTCACCATCCCGGGGATGGTATTGCGCGACGACTTTGCAATGTTCAACTGGCCGACCGTGGTCAGCCCCTCGGGCGCGAAATCACCGGCCAACGCTTCCAGCGCCTGAATCATCTGCGCCGCGCCGTACAAGGCATCCTTGCGCAATGGCATCGGCGTGGTGCCCGCATGAGCCGCCATGCCCTCAACGCATACGTCTAGCCAGCGTATGGCCTGGCCGCCGCTCACAACGCCAATACTTTTTGCGTTGTCTTCAAGGATTGGCCCCTGCTCGATGTGAGCTTCAAAATACGCGTCCACCGCCCCGCCTAGCGCACGCTCACCGTCATATCCAGTACGCTTGAGTGCCTGCGCTACCGTCACACCGTCGTTGTCCTCGATGCTCAGCGCTTTTTCCAGCGCCAGCGTTCCGGTGAACACCGCAGAACCGAGCATGGCGGGAGTAAAACGTGCGCCCTCTTCATTGGTCCAGACCGCGATTTCAAGCGGTTTTCGGGTCTTAATCCCTAAATCATCCAGGCGCCGCACCACTTCCAACCCAGCCAACACGCCATAGACACCATCGAAGCGCCCACCTTCGGGCTGAGTATCCAGATGGCTACCCATCATTACCGGAGCCGCCTGCGGGTCAGTACCGGCACGTCGGGCAAACAGGTTGCCAATACCGTCAATACTCAGGGTCAGCCCTGCATCCAGGCACCAACCGCTGAATAGTTCACGACCGACCTTGTCTTCGCCACTCAGGGCCAGACGGCAACTCCCGCCCCGCGCCGTTGCGCCAATTTCGGCCATGGCCATAAGGCTGGCCCATAGGCGCTCGCCATTGATTTTCAACATACAGATTCTCCAACGGTGTCAGGCGCTATGAGCCATTTCAAGGCGATGTGCATGGGCATGACGGCGGGAAAGTGCCAGCACGCAGAACAGAGATACGCCTGCGATCGAACTGTAGAACACTGCCATAGGCCACCACTGGCCGAGGTACTCATGGGCAAGCCAGGTGCCTATCAATGGCGTCAACCCGCCAGCCAGAGCGCCACACACTTGATAGGCCAGGGAGATAGCCGTGTAACGCACTCGAGTTTCGAACAGACCACTGACGTAACCAGCGATCACTGCGTAGAACGAAGCCATGCACACTACCGCCAGGGCAATACCGAAGATGATCAGCGGCGCCTGGCCGCTGCTCACCAACATGAACATCGGATACGGCGAAGCCATCGCTAACAGGCACATGGCACACAAGAAACGGGTCGCGCCCACCTTCTCGGCCACCCACGCCGCTAAAGGCTGAATGCAGAACTGGATGATCGCTACCACGAACAGGCATTCGAGAATCAACGAACGCGGCAAGTTGAGCTGTTGGGTGGTGTAGGCAATCATGAAGGTATTGGTGAAGTACACGCCTGCAATGCCCAGCGTGTTAGCGCCAATGCACAGTAACAGTGGTCTCCAAGAGGTTTTAAGCACCTCTAGAACCGGCGCCTGCTCCTTGCGGTTAGAGACGGCACGAGCCCTGTC
Organism: Pseudomonas sp. MH9.2; assembly: GCF_034353875.1. NCBI lineage: Bacteria > Pseudomonadati > Pseudomonadota > Gammaproteobacteria > Pseudomonadales > Pseudomonadaceae > Pseudomonas > Pseudomonas sp. MH9.2. The sequence continues at coordinate 437,234 of NZ_CP133784.1, read as the reverse complement.
TGCGCGCGCTCTATCCTCGAGGAATTCAGGAGACTCACTGACACCGAGACGTATCACCAACCCCACCACGAGCAGCAGTGCGCTGGCGAGGAACGGCAAGCGCCAGCCCCAGCTCATCAAGTCTTCCTCAGACAACCGGGTGACCGCGCCGAACGCCAGCAGCGACAGAATCAGGCCCGCTGGGCTGCCTAGCTGAGCGAACGACGCGAAAAAATTGCGACGACCTTTGGGCGCATGCTCGCCAGCCATCAACACTGCGCCGCCCCACTCACCTCCGACTGCGATGCCCTGGACCACACGCAGCAGGATAAGCAGGACCGGTGCTGCAACGCCAACCTGCGTATAAGTCGGCAGCAGACCGATGCACACCGTCACCACGCCCATCATGACCAAGGTGATGATCAGAGACTTCTTGCGACCGATGCGATCACCGATATGACCGAAGACCACCCCACCCAGTGGACGGGCGAAGAAACCCACGGCGAAGGTGCCGAACGCGGCCATGGTACTGAAAAGCTTGTCTTCGGAAGGAAAGAACAGTTGGCCGAATACCAGAGCTGCCGCGGTGGCGTAAATGTAAAAGTCGTACCACTCAATCATGGTGCCGATGAATGCGGCTGCCGCAGCACGGCGCGGCTGTGGCGAAGCGGAAGGCTTCATGGGTCAGGCTCCTTTTGGTTTGTTTTTTTGGCAGGAGAAAGCGTGTCGCACATGCGCTCTTATGGCGCTTGATTGAAGTGATTTATCGTCTTGGGGCTATGATTAGTCAATTTTCTATTTATTATTTCAATTATAAATTCTGTTTATTATTGAGCGCCGTCATGCCAGATACCGATAACCCCAAGCTCCGCCGGAATGTGCATCCACTGCTCAACGATCGTCTGGACTGGAACCTGCTGCGCACCTTTCGAGTCATTGGTCAGGAGCTGAGCATCAGCCGCGCCGCAGCCCGTCTGCATTTGACCCAGCCTGCCATCAGCCAGGCGCTCAAACGGCTGGAGGAACAACTTGATTGCCAGCTCATCGCCCGACGCGGTCCACGCTTTGTTCTCACCGAAGCCGGTGAAGAGATCTTCGCCATTGCAGGTGAGATGTACGGCCAGGTCTCGCAGATGAGCAATGCCCTGCAAAAGCCGGGTGACGAGGTAATAGGCAAGGTGCGGCTGCTGATGATCAGCCGGATTTTCTCGGAACGTTTCGATGACTTCTTGGCCGCATTCCATCGACAGCACCCGAGGGTAGATCTAGACATAGAAGTCATGCGCAGCTCCGACATCGTCAGCGCGCTGCTGGAGAAAACCGCAACTCTGGGCTTGAGTCTCAATCGCCGGCCGCAGCCTCGCCTCGAACAACATTTGTTCCTGCGCCAGCGCTATGCGTTTTTTTGTGGTCGACACCACGCCCTGTTTGGCCGTGCAGGTTTGGCAGAAGGCGACCTGCAATCGGAAAATTTTGTCAGTTTCACGAGCGACCAGATTGGCGGGATGCTTTCGCCGCTGACCATCTTTCGCGACCAGCAAGGTTTCAGCGGACGCATCGTTGCATCATCGCCAAGCCTGGAAGAAGTGCGACGTCTTGTGATCGCCGGCTTCGGCCTTGGCTGCCTGCCGGTCCATGTTGTCGCTGACGATGAGAAGAACGGTCTGCTGTGGCGTTTGCCGCCTCACGACGGCATCGCAGATGTAGATATCCACCTGTTATGGAATCGAGACCAGAAAATGAGTCGCGCCGAGATGATTTTTATCGACAGTCTGACGGCACGACTGGCAGTCGATTGATTAAAAACCTTAGAGGTGATTTACAAGCCTGCCCACTCAACGACTCAGCATGCTGAGCCGTTGAGTGGGCAGGCTTTATATCTGTCATGGCTTGTCGAGAAACTTTGCCCCACTGCGTGGCTTGTGGTTCGTTGTCCTGAGCAACTGCATCGTTGTTTGAATCATCGAACCAGCGGCGTCTCAACCAGAGTGCAATACCGACCAGAGTAACCAGCACCGGCACATCATCACAGGTGCCGCAAAGGCCGTTATTTTTTTGCCCCGAGTGTTGCAATGTAATGAGCGACAGATTCAGCATCTGCATCAGACAGTGAGTGCGTGACCTGCTTCATCAGGGCGCCACGGGGGCGCTGGTCGGTCTGTTGGAAAACCTTGATCTGGCGAATCATATAGTAGGCGTGCTGACCCGCCAGGCGCGGAAACTGACCATTGCCCTGCCCGTCAGCACCGTGGCAGGAACTGCACTGAGCGACGCCAGACTCAGGCAAGCCCTTGCGAAAGATTAATTCGCCGCGTGCATCAGCCGTATCAGCATCAGCCTTCATAGGACTCTGACTTGAAAAATAGTCTGCCAGTTCGCTGATCTGAGTCTCTGTCAAATGGGTAAATCCCCACATGTACTGAGTCCCGGTTTCATCGCTGCGTGCATGGCCCTTGAAGTCAGTCAGCTGCAACTTCAGGTACTCCTTTTGCTGACCGGCCAACTTGGGAAACATCGGCGAGATGGATTCCCCCGTCAGCCCATGGCACATGGAGCACACCTTGTCCGCCATGGCGATGCCGGACATGGGCGACGTTTGTTGCGCTGTCTCCCCGTTCGTACCTGTGCAGCCCGTGAGCGTAATCACGCAGAGGGCAAGAAAAGAAAGTGGTCGTTTGAAAGTACCCTTCATGCCCGTTGCCTCCATGGTCTACGCCCCTGCGCCCAACAGATCAAAGTGCGTACCACATATAAAGATAAGTGGTGTTGTTTTCGCTGGCATCACGACCATTGCCGTCATAGTTATTCGTTGCGCCCAAATAACGGGTGAAATAGTTATATTGAAGTCCGACCCTCAGGTTCTGCATCGGTAACCAGAAAACCTCGGGCGTCCACATCTGTGTATCGGGTGAAAAATTGGCACTGTTCGGGTACGCCGTCGCATCCGAACTGCCATTGACATTGCTATAAGACAGGCTCGCACCATATTTGGCACGGTACACATAACTGCCCTTCAACTTGAATGATCGAAGGGAAGCCGGTCCATCGTAGAGCGTCTGGGTGTCATCTCTTATTTCTTCCTTTACATACCGTATCTGTGCAGTAAAAGCGTGGGGATCAAGGAGGTACTGGTACTGGGCATCAAAGCCTACATCCCGGTATTCGGTGCTGCCCTGGCCGTAGATCGGATTATTGGAGTCATCCATGGGAAGAATTTTGGCATTCATTGCAAAGGCGCCCACCATCACGTTTTGGGGCCCCCACTCGTAGGTATAGGCCAGCCTCGCATAAGGGCTTGAGCCATCCATGTACGTCAACGGATGGTAGGTGTCGCCCTTCTTGTTACCCAAACTTAGAAAGGCCCACGTATTTTTGGCTGTCTGGTAGGAGGTCAGCTCCAGATACAACGACTTGTTCAAATAAACATAGGCACCGATACCCGCCACCTGTTGAGCCAACCCCCCTTCAATCAGCGTCGAGGCCGGGACCCCGCCAAAGGCGCCCAAGGCTGAACTGACATACGGATAGCCCCAGGCAGGCGTGCTGTTCCAGACATCCTGAACTGTGGGGTTGTTATTCAATGTGACACCCCAGATGACATCACGTGAGGCGTCCACTTGGCGGTCCGCATAACGCAGGTCAAAGTTGTCCGAGCCTAGGTGACTTACCCAATTACCCGAGGCATCCTGATGGTCATATGAGCTGTAAGTGAATTGGGCAAAGCCGCCAATGACGTCAGTGATCTTTCCGCCCAGGAACACACTTCCGTAATCAATGATGAATTGTTTGTCTTTGGCGGAAATCGAGCTGCCCGCACCGTCGCTGTTGTTGCGCGTTGAAGTGAAGTCGCCGACGATCATGGCGGCCAAGGGGTTGGTTTGTACGCCGTTGGTGTAACCCGTCAGCTTGAACAGGCGCCCATAAGGTGTCAGTTCAGGAAATTGCCCTCCCGCATGGCAGGCAACGCAGCTTTGCCCTGTTTGGCGTGCAAAGGAAGGCAGGGCCTGGGCCGACTGACAGAGCACCAACAACAATAGTGCCCCTAACAGGGTTCCCGGTCGTCTAAGGTGTCTGAAAAAAAACGGTGACCCGAAAAAAAACGACCATACCACCGCCTTCTTCCCGCCTGCTTCGCCGTCCTTCAGATACATTTCAATTCCCTCTGGAAAGAGGCTGTCAAGTGACATAACCCTGGCTGAAGCCTAGCCAGATGCTGGCCATTTACAAGCTCCGTCGGAAATTGCGCCGTTTAAGTCTGCAACGCGAAGCACACCCATCGCTGAAATCATATTCAGCAGCCTCCGGACGCTTGATCCAGACACTTTCTCTTGTGGCGTTGCGCCTTTTATTGACGAAACTCAATGCAGTGAGGCCAAACGTCCTCGCTGTCGTTTCCCCATAAGGCATTTATCTTATTTCGCAGCCCCAGGGATGGGCCGTTGCGGCCGCGATAGGCCGAGCGGTTACTGATGAGTTGGAGCTTGTATCCGTGGCAGTACCGCCAATGCCCGTTCCCAGATTTGTCGGGTGCGTAGCCAGACAACCTCTTGCCAGTCACTGTCAGCGGGGTAGAACTGCTCGAGCAACTCCAGCTTGATTTTCCTGGCGACCTGATCAGTGAGGTCTCCGTGCAGGTGCAACCACTGATCGTTACGCAAAACAGTGTGGACCTGCTCTCCCGGATAAGTGCCACATTCGATAACGAACGGCATTAAGTGCACCTGCGGCAATGCATCAATCATGGCCTGCGAGGTGTAACCGGTTGCTGTGGCTGCCACCCCTGTATCACTTTTGCTTTCAGCTCCAGTGAGCAGGGTATACAGCCATGGGCCGTATACCGCCTGGGCATCGTGCAGCGCCGGGTAGGAAGACTGAGCAATCGTCATCAGCATGGGATGGCCGTAGTCTCCAGCGCCGGTATGCAGGTCAAAGCACATGGCAACTTGGGCGTGAGTGAAGTGCTCTTGTATGATCTTGTGCAGGGTTTTGTTCGACCAGCCAGGTGCCTTGCCGCCATAGAAAAGACCGTCGTGATGTACGTACTGGCCGGCCTCGACAATCGACATTACCGCTGACCAGCCCTCTTCACTAATTCGCTCGTTGAGCAGGGCGTCGGCCCTCTCCCGCTTCGGCCCCTGCAGTTGGGTGCAGGTATAGATCTCGTGCAGCGCCTCGTACCGTTGATTATCCGGCAGCGCTTGTGTGAAATTCAGATAGTTGCGGTTGAGGTCGATATTGTCTTCGTTGACACGGCGCATCCAGGCCGTGCCCCAGGGATTGATCAAGTGGATCATCACTACTGCCACATCGTCGGGCAAGGTTCTATCGGTGAGCGCTTGCAGCCATTTGATCTGGCAGTCCGAGCCATAGAAACCTTCAATACCGTGCGTGCCGCAGAGCGCAATCAGCAGCCGTTTCGCATATGGATCTCCAAGCACGGCAACGTCGGTACTCAGCGGTTCGCCGGAGGGCCCGGTCAATGGATGGCGGTATTCGGTCAGGCTTGCACCCGCCGCCTTGGCCGCAGCCAGAAACTGTTCACGTTGGCTGACGAAACTGGGGGCCGATGGAAAACCTGTGCTCATGGTTGCCTCATGTCAATCAACAAGTACCGGACTTTCACGAGTCGCCCGATGCGTAGTGGTGGTGGCCGTCTTCTTTAACGAGACACCGATGTAAAAACATGACGTGATTGGATACATTACGCGCAAAGCTTATACGAGCGATATGGCTGTCAGCCACGTCGATATCCTGAATCAAAAAAAAGTTCGAGATCAAGGTTAGTGCTTACCCTCCTCCCATCACTCAGATAGTCGGGAACTTTCCTGAAATGGTCGGCATCCACGTACGATCGCCAACAATCGAAAATTGCTTCGTGCCAGGGGTTGCATGGCGCGGGAGAAAGTATGAAATTTCAAAAAAATCATTTTATAGACAGGGTTCTCGACCCTGGCGCTGCACAGAAAATTGAACGCACTGCCTTCTGGGCTCGCGAGCTTTGGTTGTTACCTATTCTGATACTGGCGGCGCTGGTGCGCGTCTATGGTTCAACCGCATCAGCCATCTGGTGCGATGAAGGCTCCAGTTTGCTCATGAGCCAGTACTCACCAGCGCTGATCTGGTTTCACAGCGCTCACGATGTACATCCACCTCTTTATTACTTCCTCCTGCACCTATGGATAGAGGTATTCGGGAACGGTATCTTCTCGGTCAGGTCCATGAGCGTCGTACCGGGCATTCTGACGGTAGCCCTTGGTGTCTGGCTGGTTCAATTGATCGCAACACGGCGAGCGGCGATCCTGGCCGGCGTTTTATTAGCCTTACTGCCCATTGCAGTGCGTTATAGCCAGGAAGTCCGGATGTACTCCCTCATGGGGTTCTGGCTGATGGGCGCAACCATAGCACTCGTCTATTGGGTGAAAAATCCAGACCGTCATCGATACCTCGTCATTTATTCTCTGTTAATGGCAGCCAGTTTTTACACCCATTACTTCACGGGCCTTTGTGTACTTTCACACTGGGCCTACCTGTTTTTTATGCGCGGTGAAAAGCCCCGCCTCATCACTCGCCCTGCATGGTGGATCGCCAACGGTCTCATTGCCTTGCTATATGCCCCCTGGATTCCTGGCCTGATTGACCAGTTGCAGCACCTTGAACAACTCAAGGTGGGTGGCGACGTCGGCTGGATACTGCCGGTTACACGTTATTCTCTGCCCTCAACTATCTGGCAGTATTTGATCCTTACGGATGGTTTAAGCCTGAAATGGCCCCTCTATTTTTCACTTCCACTCGCGGTGGCGTTGGTCGCCGGTGCTGTTGCCCTGCGTGATCGAGGCCCCTATAAATTTCATGTTTTATTGGTGACCTATACCTTTCTACCTTTGGTGGTTGTGTTTCTGATCTCGTGGATAACACCACTGTTGGTCGAGCGTTATCTGATGTTCTCTGCCCTGGGTTTACCCATGATTCTGGCAATCGCCATCGATCAAATTGAGCGTCATTTCCGTTACGTAGCAATCGCTATGCTCATGGGTATCTTGGGGGTAGAACTGGTCGGGTTGAGTAACGACTACCAAGTGGATGATGAACAGTTCGACAAGCTGGTTAGCTATGTAAATGAGCACTATGCTGCCAATGACCGCATCGTTGTCAGCGATTTATTCTGGTATTTCAGTTATGTCTACTACAACAAGACGGGGTCTGAGCCACTGCTCTACACACCGAAACTAGCCAATGGTACTTCGGGGCGACCAAACAGCTACGGGTTCGGTACGCTGGTCGATCAGGATTCCGATAAAATTTACCTGGACAGTCTTGAAACGTTACCCGGCGACTCGACACGTGTGTGGTTGATCAGCAACAGCGAGCCACCGGATGATTTTTCTTCCATACCTAGCGACTGGACGAAGGTGACAGAGTTGAAAGTCGGAGACACTGAAGTACGCCTGTACTCCATTCCTCCGCATTGAGAGTGCTGTCATGACTAACAGATGATCATCGACGGCGACGGTTTTGTCTTGCCATAACTTGATAATGGTCAAGATGGCCACAGAGGGGGCACTACACGCTATGAGGAGCGATGTCCCCCTGGAAGATCAAGATGAAAATACATTCAAAAGACTTTCACGTACGGGAAGGTGAATTGGTCAGCCTTCGCAAATGGCCTACGAACGTGAAGCCTGTGTATAAAACGACGGAGCAATATCGCCAACTTTTGGGTCAGCACGTTGCGCAATTGAGTGCGTTGCAACAGCTGCTCTATGCGTCTAATCGCTATGCCGTGCTACTGATCTTTCAGGCGATGGATACCGCAGGAAAAGATGGTGCCATCAAACACGTGATGTCAGGTGTCAACCCGCAAGGCTGTCAGGTATTCAGTTTCAAACATCCCAGCGCGGCTGAGTTGCAACATGACTTCCTTTGGCGCACCACCCGCGATCTGCCAGAGCGCGGGCGGATCGGCATTTTCAACCGATCCTACTATGAAGAGGTGCTGATAACGCGTGTACATCCAGAAATCCTCAGCAGCGAAGGCCTTTCGGAAACCAATCTCGATGAAACGACGATTTGGCACGACCGGTATCGCTCGATCACAGAGTTGGAGCGGCACCTTTTCAGTAACGGAACTCGCATCATCAAGTTTTTTCTCCATCTATCGAAAGAAGAACAGCGTAAACGCTTCCTTGAACGCATCGATGAGCCGGAAAAAAACTGGAAATTCAGCCTCGCTGATATTGAGGAGCGGGAATTCTGGAAGGATTACATGAGTGCCTATGAAAAATGCATCAGTGCCACGAGCACAACCAATGCCCCTTGGTATGTCGTTCCTGCGGATGACAAGAAAAACGCCAGGCTATTTGTCTCGCAAATTATTCTCGATACCCTCGTGGGGCTCAATATGACTTACCCCAATACGGATGCTAACCGTCAGAAGGAATTGCAGGCAATCCGTCAGCGGCTCGCGAAGTGAGATCCTCGGTGCGTTCACTGCCTCTTGGGGCTGGATGAACTCAATCCTGTTGAGTCAGGATTGCCGTCATCAGCCCGGGAAACCGACTGTTCAAGTCAGCACTGCGCAATGAGTTCATGTGCAGGGTACCGACGTTCTGAGTGTGAACAAGACCGGCATCGCGCAGCACCCGAAAATGATGAGACATGCTCGACTTTGGCCTGCCGCCATCCAGCTCGCCGCAACTCGCTTCGGCGACACGGCCAAGATGACGGACGATTTCCAGGCGAACCGGATCGCTCAAGGCATAGAGCACTCGTTCGAGGACAAAGTCGCTGGCAGGTGGATGTTTGAATGCGCGCATGGGTGAATCATACACAGGGGTTTACCCATGAGCTATTGTTCGAATACTATCGAACTACGGAATATTCCTTCGCTAAGAGGTATGACCATGTCTGCGCTGTTCCAACCGTTCAAACTCAAGGATGTCACGCTGCGCAACCGGATTGCGGTCCCGCCCATGTGCCAGTACTCGGCAATTGATGGTTTGATCAACGAATGGCATCAAGTTCACTTGGCCTCTATCGCGCGCGGCGGCGCCGGTTTGGTGATTGTAGAAGCAACCGCTGTTGCTCCCGAAGGACGCATTACTCCAGGCTGCACGGGGATCTGGAGCGACGAGCTGGCACAGGCGTTTGTACCGGTGGTTCAGGCCATCAAGGCCGCAGGTTCGGTGCCGGGCATCCAGATCGCCCACGCCGGGCGCAAAGCCAGCGCCAACCGTCCATGGGAAGGCGATGATCATATTGCTGACGATGATACCCGTGGCTGGCAGACCATCGCGCCGTCCGCCATCGCGTTCGGCGCCAACCTGCCGAAAAAGCCCAAGGCCATGACCCTGGACGATATTGCTCGTGTGCGTGACGATTTTGTCGCTGCCGCCCGTCGCGCTCGTGAAGCCGGCTTCGAATGGCTGGAACTTCACTTCGCTCACGGTTATCTGGCGCAGACTTTCTTTTCCGAGCATTCAAATCATCGTCAAGACGCCTACGGTGGCAGTTTTGACAACCGTAGCCGTTTCCTTCTGGAAACACTGGCAGCCGTGCGCGAAGTCTGGCCGGAAAACCTGCCGTTGACCGCGCGTTTCGGCGTGCTCGAATACGACGGTCGGGACGAGCAAACCCTGGTGGAGTCCATCGAGCTGACCCGACGCTTCAAAGCCGCCGGCCTGGATATGCTTAGCGTCAGCATTGGTTTCACCATTCCTGAAACCAACATTCCCTGGGCGCCGTCGTTCATGGGCCCGATTGCCGAGCGCGTGCGTCGCGAAGCCGACATTCCGGTCTCTTCGGCTTGGGGCTTCGGCACCCCGGCGATTGCAGAGAAAGTGCTCAAGGACGGTCAACTGGACCTGGTGATGGTCGGTCGCGCACATCTGGCCAACCCACACTGGACCTATTTTGCCGCCCGTGAACTGGGCATTGACCGTGCGTCCTGGACGCTCCCGGCACCTTATGCCCACTGGCTGGAACGCTACTGACAGATTCGTTGGCTAGCGGGCAGACGCGCCCACTAAACCTTCGATACAGCCCGTGCCCATGTGGTCACGGGCTACCGCTGGATTCCGTTACTCGCCTTGCAGTCTGTCCTGCGCCCGCTAGTCTTGCTTGAGAACATCCAGAGATGTGTACGTGCTGGAGCAGCAGGTCTATATCCACGGTAAGCTCCTCCCGTGTAGCCCACATGAAACATGTCGTCTGATTCAGCGGGCATGAGCAGGACTCACAGTGTCAGACTAAACAGGGTCATCGTATGTTCACGCCAGGCCATCTCAATCGCGCCAGTATTCCTGGAATGCCAGGCATACCAAAATTCAACATCGACGTTTTCTACGAGGTTCGTCATGACCCAAAGGAAGGCACGTTGATGCACTTCAAAATGGTCGGACAGGTGTCGGGCCGAGAGTTCGTTGATGAGTTCGACATGCACCGCGATACCGCCTCCAACTTCGCCAGTCTGCTGGCCAAGGTCGCGGTCAAGCACGGTCTGCCCCCTAACGAAAGTCCTATCATGCGCAGCCACGCCGAATACGATGCGATGTTCGAAGATATTCGCGACAAACTGGGCATCAAACCCGGCGAACCGATTAACTTGGATAACCTGGCGAAAGACGGGCTTTAAGAGTCGTCCTGGCCGAGCAGTTTATGTGTGAGTCCAAGATCAGTCCGGCTATACGCCCTCCGTACTGGCGCTGATGGAATCACCCTCCCAGCGCCATGATCGCCAACATCAGTAATGTACCGGTGATCGCCATTACCGTACCTCCGCGCCAGCGGCTTCCGCCCGCGTATCGCGCAAGAGCCCAGCCGGCTAGAAACAGCATCCCGAGTGCGACCATGTTGGAGACGCGTATCGCAACCGTCACTTGATGAAGCAGCATGAATGGCACTACCACAGGAAATGTTGCAAGAGTCACCAGAAGGAAAATGCCGAATGCACCCTTGAAGTCGTCCAGGCGAAGACGTGGAGGTATGGGTGCGTCCGAAAACTCGAGCATCCGACGACGAATCATTTCAAGGCCCTCGTTGCCCGCCGCCGCCGCGATACGAGGAGGCAGTGCTCCAGCAATGAGTGCCTGCCCTGATGCTGCATTCGTTTCTTTGCACAGGCGTAAGAAAAGCGTCCGATTGCGCGTGCGATCGGTGACCGTGCGTACGAGGTACATGACGGCATCCGCGAGGCCCCAGGCAAGATTGCAACCGAGTGCCGTGACCATCATCGTGCGCACCGTCTCCTGACCAGCCGTTGCCACGCTAAGCGAGCCAATAAAAGTCATCGCCATCAGCAGACCGAAGATCACCTCCGAGACACGATCGATCGGATCGAGCACGCGCGCCCGCTTCTGTTCTTTGATGTCGTGCATGAGGCTCACCTCCGGGCCATGCGTTAACGATGTTCGAAACCTTCGAATCCCTATAACCGCCGGCTATACCTGAAAATGCGCAACAGCCTGCTCCAGATTGAAGAACATTCGCGTGGGGCCCAGCGAGCGCCCCAGCGGCGAATTTCTTACCATGGCAAACACGCCTGGATTCATGCCCACTAGCCACAGCATTACACCCTGTTCACGCATTTGGTTTTCGGCCTCGGTCAGCATTTTCAGGGCGGTGTATTCCAAATCGAACACGCCGCTAAGGTCGAGAGCAATGACCCGCGGTTTGGACTCAGCAATCAACGCCAGCAACTTATGGCCAACCCGCTGGGCATTCACGAAGAAAATCCGGCCTTCTGAGCGCACCAGCAGCAATCCGGCGAAGCTTTCATCCTCGGGATGCTCATCGGATTTCGGGCGGAAAACGTTGGTGCCTGGTTTTCGGACCAAGGCATAAACTGGGGGGTCTGAAACCTGATAGGCCAAGGCGACGAGCGACACGATGATCGCAACGACAATGCCCTTCAATGTTCCTAGCAGCATGACCCCCAACATGGCGGCGAGCGCCCAGATAAACTCTGTTCGGCGCACCGCCAGAATGTCGCGAAACTCTGAGGCTTCGATAAGGCCCACCGAATAGACAATCACCACGGCCGCCAGCGTGGCATTCGGCATCAGGCTAATGAAAGGCGCCAGCAGCAGGCACGTTCCCAGTGCCAGCGCCGCTGTAATCAGCCCTGCCAGTTGCGTATGAGCCCCCGCCAGCCGGTTTACCGCGGTCTGCGTGGTTCCTCCTCCCGCCGTCATGCCCCCCAGGAAGGCTCCGCCTATGTTCGCTATGCCCGTCGCGATTAGTTCCCGATTGGGCTGAGGCGTGGGCTCGTCACTTCGGGCGAAGGCACGTCCGGCAGCGATGGTCTCGGTAAAGCTCATCAGCGCGATCCCTATGGCTGCTGGCCAGAGAGGAGTCACCCACTCCCATCCTGGCAACGTCAAGGCAGGTAATCCGGTTGGAACATTGCCGACTAACGAAATGCCAAAGCGGTCCAGGCCAAGCAGGCTCACCCCTGCAATCCCGATGGCCACCGCGACCAGTGGCGCGGGCGCGCTTGGGGTGAAACGCTTCATCGCGACCAGGATCAGCACCATCAAGATACCCACCGCAACGGTGGGCAGCGAAGCGTGCGGTATACCCCAAAACGTGGCGATCAGGTTATGGAGGAAGTTGCCCTTTTCAATGTGGATGCCTAACAACTTGGGCGCTTGGTCAAGCACGATGACGATGCCAATGCCGGCCTTGAATCCAACCAGCACGGGCTCGGAGATGAAGTTGGCTACAAATCCAAGGCGCAATACCCCCGCAAGGACAAGGAAAGCGCCTACCAGCACTGCCAACGTGGCGGATCCCACTATCAATACAACAGGGTCGCCCGTCGGGCTGATCTGACCCAGTGCAGAACCTGCGAGGATGGCGATTGTCGTGGTTGTACTCACGCTGAGCGGGCGCGAAGAGCCGAGTAAGGCATAAATCGCCATCGGCACCAACACCGTATAGAGCCCGACTTGTACCGGGAGTCCGGCAATAGTGGCGTAAGCCAGTGCTTTTGGTATGACCACCGCCGCCGTCGTCATGCCGGCAATGGCATCGCCTTTGAACCAGCCCTGCCGGTAGTTGCGAATCCACTCCGGTACCCACTGACGAAAACTGCCCCTCGAATGCCGAGAGACCATTTGGGTCTTGGAGTCTTGTTGCGGGTCGTTCGGTTCAAGGTCTTGTCGATTCATCAGACACTCCAGGCCAAGACTCACCACATTCGGTGGTTTGATCTCCATGGAGTCACAATGGTACGCAGCTGGTTTCGCTGTTTGCCCTACAACAAGTGCTCATACCGCCTGCCGGTACCGGTATGAGCATTTACGACCCGCAAGAGGAGCGCGAAACACTCACTCCCCCGCCCCCTGCAACTTCGTCAGCAGCGATGACGTGGCTATCTGTCAGCCCAGATAGTCGAGCACCCTTTCACGTGTTCGCGCAGCCACCACATATTTGCAATTATAAATGTAGCCTGTTTGAGAGCCTGTCACCGGCACCGGCAGGAAGTTCTGCAACCGATTTGCGGATAGTCAGGTGCCGACCATAATGGAACTACCGTCCTTCAGACAGGCAGGCCCCATGTACCAGAACCTCGCTCTGCTCACGGCCTTCCTCTTGATCTACAGCATTTTCGCTGGGCGGTTCGAGTCGAGCCTGCTCAATGGTCCACTGATGTTTATGCTCGCAGGTCTCATTCTCGGGCCTGCTGTGCTAGACATTCTGCAACTCCGGATTGGTCGGGAAGGCCTCAAAGCCTTGGCCGAGTTGACCCTGGCGATTGTTCTGTTCAGTGATGCAGCCAACGCTAACCTCAAAGTCCTGCGGGCCCATGAAGGGCTTCCGTTACGGTTGCTGCTGATAGGCCTTCCCCTGACCATCTTGTGTGGGTGGCTGGTGGGTATCTGGCTATTCCCTCAGGTGCCGCTGATAGAGTTGGCCATTCTGGCAACCCTGTTGGCGCCTACCGACGCAGCGCTGGGCAAGGCGGTTGTGAGCAACCCAAAGGTTGCCGCTCCCGTGCGTGAAGGGTTGAACGTAGAGAGCGGCTTGAATGACGGGATCTGCGTGCCGGTGCTATTGATGTTCCTGGCGTTATTGGTCGAAGAACAGACTCAGGCCCCTCTCTCTCTGGCGGCGAAGCTGCTTGTCGAGGAACTGGGCATTGGCGCGCTGTCCGGGATCGCCCTGACCATGGTCGCCTGGCAGTTGCAGCGGCTCTCCTGGAAGCACCAGTGGCAGATGCCCGTGTGGTCACAACTTACCCTCCCCGGCCTCGCCGTTCTGTGCTTTGCCACTGCGCAAACATTGGGCGGCAGTGGCTTTATTGCCGCCTTCGTCGGGGGGCTGCTCGCGGGTTACCTGTTTAAGGAGCAAAAGCATCAGCTGCTTCAAGCCAGCGAAGAATTTGCCAGCCTGCTATCGGTCATCACTTGGGCCGTGTTTGGCGCATTGGTCATCCCCAAAGCCTGGAGCAGCCTAACCCTGGATATCTGGCTTTACGCGCTGCTCAGTTTGACCGTGGTGCGCATGCTACCCGTGCTCATCAGCCTCCTGGGGGCCTGCTTCGACATCGAAACCCGCCTATTCATGGCCTGGTTCGGCCCACGTGGCCTGGCCACCATCGTCTTTGCCGTCATGATAATGGACTACCCTCTATTGGCGAGTAATACGCTGATCGCTACCGCCATTTGCACGGTGTTACTCAGTGTTCTTCTGCACGGGTTGAGCGCCAACCCGTGGGTTGCGCGGCTGGTCCACCGTGAGCATTGATTCGACTGCGGGAAAGCATTTTCCGAGCAATACCTTCTGATCTGAGAGGGGCAAGGCCCTCTTCAAGCTAACTGGAGGCTAGGTAACTCCGATGAAAAAACATGACCAGACATTGTTTGATCCAGACACACACCCGGTAAAAAAGCTCAGTCGCAAGGGCTACGAAACACAACTGAGGACCCTGCACATCGAGCTGGTCAAGTTGCAACAATGGGTGGTGGCGAACGGCGCCAAGGTAGTGGTGGTGTTCGAAGGTCGCGACGGTGCTGGTAAGGGCGGCACCATCAAGGCGCTGACCGAGCGTGTCAGCCCGCGAATTTTTCGCGTGGTAGCATTGCCGGCGCCGACCGAGCGGGAAAAAAGCCAGATGTACTTGCAGCGCTACATGCCGCACTTTCCCGCAGCCGGAGAAGTGGTGATCTTCGACCGCAGCTGGTACAACCGCGCGGGTGTCGAACGGGTCATGGGTTTCTGCGATGAAAGCCAGGTGCTTAATTTTTTAGAGCTGGCACCCATGTTCGAGAATCAACTGATCCACTCGGGAATCATCCTGCTCAAGTACTGGCTGGAAGTCAGTCCGCAAGAGCAGGAGCGTCGCCTCAAAGACCGTATTACAGATGGCCGCAAGGTATGGAAACTGTCCCCCATGGACGTCCTCTCTTATAACCGCTGGGACGACTACACACGAGCACGCGACGAGATGTTCGTCGCCACCGACACCCCATGGGCGCCCTGGTTCGTCGCCCGCTCGGAAGACAAGAAAAGTGTTCGTCTAAACGTG
The DNA here is from genome assembly GCF_034353875.1 of Pseudomonas sp. MH9.2. Classification (NCBI taxonomy): domain Bacteria; kingdom Pseudomonadati; phylum Pseudomonadota; class Gammaproteobacteria; order Pseudomonadales; family Pseudomonadaceae; genus Pseudomonas; species Pseudomonas sp. MH9.2. The sequence goes on along the minus strand of NZ_CP133784.1, from coordinate 421,729 downwards.
CTCACTCACGTGCTGACACAAATCCCCTATAAGGAGGTCAAGCAGCCAAAGGTCAAACTACCCAAGCGCAAAATTGGCGACTACCAGACGATCGATTACCCGTTCAAATATGTCGCTGAGCTGTTCTGAACGTGAGTTGCCCCGCCATCAGCACATAGTTGAGTTGATGGCGGGCAAGCTCACGGGTGTTTATCCAGTGTGACGTTGCAGCAGCTATCAGCAGCGGCAACGTCACATTCTTGACCTGCGGCTATCATGCCCTGAGCGCACTCAGATCAAGGCAATCATCCTTCAGCGGCGGACACCAGTAGTAGCCGCCGGTAAGGGGGCGGCTAAAGCGATAGAGGGCGTCAACAATGCCGTCATCGAGTCCGCTCATGCGTCGCAATTGGGCTTCGAAAGCGTCGAGGGAGTGACCAAAGGCAAGGAATACCAAACCGGCCTGCAGGCCGTCTGACCAAGGCATAGAGCGACGCACAACGAAGGCTTCAGGGGTGAAACTTTCTTGGGCGGTGCGCTTTACATGTGCTGATTTCGGAGCCTCTTCCAGCTCTTCGTTATCGCTTTTTCGGCGGCCCATGATGTGGTCTTGCTCCCCCTGCGGCATGGCGGCGAAACCATCCAGGTCGTGCTGCCACTGCTGGATGGCGGCGAAGCTACCCCCTTGCAGCCCCGGGATGTCATTGTTTACTACCGCCGCCCCTATGGCCGCTTCGTCTACCGGGTTTTCGGTGCCATCTTCATAGCCGGTCAGGTCATGACCGGTCTTGTAGCGGAACGCTTCGGTCATCTGCACCAGGCGCAGGGCCGGTGCCAATGCGGCCTCTAATGCGCGGCTGCGATGCAGCAATTCACCCCGGTCCTCACCGTGCAGCCAGCACCAAAGTGCGTGCTGGGTCGAGGGGTTGTCCACCCCGACGCCACTCAATGCCGGGAACACACGCAAGCCCTCAACTTGACCCCCTATCGCATGCACAAGCGACTCACCAAAGCCGACAACCATTTTTTTGCCGTCTGCCAGCTGCGCCAGTTCTTTGAGCGCAGCTGGCAGGGCGTCTACGGACTCAAGGGCAAAAAACAAATGGCGCGCCTGTAATGGCACGGGCTTGGCAAGAATGCCAGGCTGGTAGTTACTCATGTAAACCTCTCCAGAAAATTACTCGGGTGATAATGGCACCTTCAACCGCGTTCTGGAACGTTTGCACCTCAGATCAATCAGGACAGCCTGATTGATCTGAACACCTACCAAGCTCGATCTGACCTTCCCGAGAGAGAAGCTCGGCGCCCTTCACCTCAGTCCTGTAATGCGCGCGGGCGGTGGCTGCGTTGTTCAGCATCGGTGCTGGCTGCCTTTTGCAGCTGGAAGTCGAAGTCCAGCTCGGCGAATGACCCCGTCACCCCTCGGTCGTTCGCCGCAGCGCGATCCTCGACGAAACGGATTTCACCCACCAGACCATCACGGGTGGCGTAAGCGAAGTCGTCCCACAGGTACTTATCGCCAGACAGGTTGATCTGCGTGGTCAAGTGACGATGGCCCGGTGCCGAGATGAAAAAATGAATATGCGCCGGACGTTGACCGTGACGGCCAAGCTGGTCGAGGCATTCCTGGGTCGGACCCTGGGGGTTGCAACCATAGCCTGACGGCACAATGCTGCGCGCGCGGTAGCGGCCTTCGGCATCGGTGACGATACGTCGACGCAGGTTGTACTCGCTCTGGCTCTGATCGAAGTACGAGTAGTTACCCTGAGTGTTGGCGTGCCAGAGGTCGACAACGGCGCCGGCGACTGGCTGACCATTGGCGTCGCGCACCACACCCTGAAGGAACATCGGCGTGGCGACCTCGTCCTCACTGCCGTCGTCCATCCGCGTCTCGCTGTCATACAGCGGTGCGCCGGCGACATAGAGCGGGCCTTCAATGGTGCGCGGCGTACCGCCCACGAGGCCTTCCTGCGCGTCTTTCGCGTCTTGCAGCAGGTCAAGAAAATGCTCAATGCCCAAACCGGCCACCAGCAGCCCGGCTTCGTTGCGACCGCCCAGGCGGTTGAGGTAATCCACCAGGGTCCAGAACTCGTCTTCGCCCACCTCCATATCCTCGACAATCTTCGCTACCTCATTGAGGACGCGGAACATCAGTTGCTTCAAGCGAGGGCTGCCCTGGTCGTTGCCGAGCCCGCTGACGTCCTTAAAGAATGCCTGGACCTCAGGGGTCTGGGAAATTTTCACGGTCATGGAGATGTACCTCTTAATGTTGTTGTCAGGTTACTTGTTGGTGGTGCATTAGCGCTGTGAGACAGGGGTTCAGCCGAGGTCACCGCCGCCTACGGGCAGGGTCATGCCGGTGATGTAGGAGGCTTCATCGGAGGCCAGGAACAGGATTGCACCGACCTGTTCTTCGAGACTGCCGTAGCGCTTCATCAGGCTGCTATCGACAGTCTGGTCGACGATTTGCTGATACCAGACCTTCTCCTGCTCGCTCTGCTCGGCGGTGTTGCGCGGAATACGCCGCGGAGGTGCTTCGGTACCACCAGGCGCCGTGGCGTTGACCCGGATGCCGCGCTCGGCGTTCTCAAACGCCAGGCAGGCGGTGAGTGCATTGACACCACCCTTGGCTGCACCGTAAGGCGCGCGATTGATCCCGCGAGTGGCGATCGATGAGACGTTGACGATGGCGCCGCAGCCCTGCTCCACCATGTATGGCAACGCGGCGTGACAGCACCACAGCGTGGGAAACAGCGAGCGGCGTACTTCGGCCTCGATCTCGCTTTCTTTGTAATGTTCGAATGGCTTGGCCCAAATGGTGCCTCCGACGTTATTGACCAGCACGTCCAGCCGTCCAAAACGCTCCACAGCAGCAGCCATCACTCGCTGGCAGTCGGCGTACTGTTCAAGGTCAGCGGTCAGCGCCAGCAGCGCCTCGCCTTGCAGTTCCCTGACCAGTTCGGAACGGTCAACCGCCACCACCTGCGCGCCTTCCTCGAGCAAACGCTCGGCGACGCGGCGTCCAATGCCCTGCGCTGCCCCGGTGACCAGGGCGACTTTATTTTTAAATCTCATGCTCATGGCAACCTCGAAAATACACGTCAGTCAGTGGCAGTTAAGCGGCGCTGGCGGCGAACTTCTCGTAGTAGAAGTTCGCTGGCTCGATACCCTGTTCGCGAATGTATTGGCTGACCGCCTCGACCATCGGTGGCGGACCACACAGGTAGATATCGACGTCGCCGCCGTTGAGGTGCGTGGGCGCGATGTGCTGGGTCACGTAGCCTTTGTGCGGATGACTGCTGGCGGGGTTGGCCACGCAGGCGCTGAAGGTGAAGTTCGGGATCCGCGCAGCGAAGTCGTTCAGGCGATCCATTTCCACCAGATCGAAATCGTTGGTAACGCCGTAGATCAGGTGCAATGGATGCTCGCTCCCCTTCTGCGCAATCGTATCCAGCATCGCAGTGAATGGCGCCAGCCCGGTGCCGCCCGCCAGCAACAGCAGTGGGCGTTTGATGGTGCGCAGATAGAAACTGCCCAGAGGACCGGCCAGGTTCATGCTGTCACCGACCTTGGCCAGCTCCGTAAGGAAGCTGCTCATCAAGCCGCCTGGCACGTTTCGGATCAAAAAGCTGACGCGACCGTCTTTCTGCAGCGAGCTGAATGAATAGGCTCGGGTCTGCTCACTGCCCGGCACTTGCAGGTTGACGTACTGGCCCGGCAGAAAGGTCAGGTGGTTCAGGGCTTCGCCCTGAATAGACAGCGAAATCGTGCTGTCAGAGAGCTGACGGACTTCGCTGATTGCCGCCTGGTAAGTCGCCTGCTGTGTTTTGCAAACATCTGAAGATGCCGGCACACGCACCACACAGTCGCTTTGAGCGCGCATCTGACAGGTCAGCACATACCCCTGATCCGCTTCCTCTTCGCTGAGCGCATCTTCGATGTATTCCTGGCCGAGGTCGTACTCGCCGGATTCAGCGAAGCACTTGCAGGTACCGCAAGCACCGTCGCGGCAGTCCAGAGGAATATTGATCCCCTGCCGGTACGCAGCGTCGGCGACGGTTTCACTGGGGTTGGCGTCAATGAAACGGGTAACGCCGTCTTCGAAATTGAGTGCAATTTTGTGGCTCATGGTGTTCCTCGCTGGACCAGGGGCTGAAGCGTCGGGTGCAAGCCCAATGGCGACAGACCGCTCGTTCACAGGTGATAGATGTCGATGACCTGACGGACGTAGTCGTTTTTCAGGACGACTTTTTTAGCCTTGATCAGAGGCTGGTCGCCGCGCACATCGAGGGTGTAGAAGCTGGTACCGAAATAGCTGTCCACGGTCTTGTAGCGAAAGCTCAGGGTGTGCCAGTTGAAGCGCACCTTGCACAGGCCATCGCCTTGTTCGAGGATCTCGAGATTGCTCAGGTTGTGAGAGGTGCGGGTATCCGGGATGCTGGCGCTGGAGCGCTCGGTCTTGATCCGGAAAACACGGTCCTCCAACCCTTCGCGGCTGCCGTACCAGATCAGCGAGATTTCCTTTTGCGGGTCTTCGGTCAGTTCGTCGTCATCGTCCCAGGATGGCATCCAGAACGTCGCATTCGCGGCATACAGTTCCAGCCAGTTATCCCAATCCTTGTCATCCAGATAGCGCGCTTCGCGGTAGAGGAAGTCGCGTACTGCGTCGTAAGAAAGGCTCATTGCCCGCCCTCCACGCAGATCAATTGCGACTGCTCGGCTGCCAATGCCTTGAGCATGGTTTCCTGCCAGTACTTGTGTTGCAGCACGAACAGCCCCTCGTCCTCGGTGCGCACGCCGCTAAGCAATGGGTGCAGATCAATTTCTTTGGCCGCTTCATCCGCGCCTTCGACCCAGTGTTCGGCACCACGGGACATGTCGTTCCAGGCTGTGGTACTGCCCTGATAGCCCATCTGGCAGGAGCGAAACTCTTCCAGATCATCCGGGGTGGCCATGCCACTGACGTTGAAGAAGTCCTCGTACTGACGAATCCGGCGCGCACGCGCTTCGTCGCTCTCGCCTTTGGGCGCGATGCAATAAATGGTGATTTCAGTGCGATCCACCGAGATCGGCCGGGCGATGCGAATCTGCGAGCTGAACTGGTCCATCAGGTACACGTTGGGGTACAGGCACAGGTTGCGCGAGTTACCGATCATCCAGTCTGCGCGGGCCTGGCCGAAGTCCTGGGCCAGCTCATCGCGGCGCTCGTACAGAGGCCGATCCTCGGGATTAGCCCAACGGGTCCATAGCAACATGTGGCCCTTGTCGAAGGAATAGAAACCACCGCCACGCTTAGCCCAGCCACCGGCGCTCATGGTCGGATTGCTGTCGCCAGCCTGGCGTTCCTTGCGCTGATTCTGAGTGGCCGCGTAGTTCCAGTGCACGGAGCTGACGTGATAACCGTCGGCGCCGTTCTCGGCGGTGAGCTTCCAGTTGCCTTCATAGATATAGCTTGAGGAGCCGCGCAGCACTTCCAGGCCGTCCGGAGACTGATCGACGATCATGTCGATGATCTTCGCCGACTCACCCAGATGCTCCACCAGCGGGACCACATCAGGGTTCAGGCTACCGAACAGGAATCCGCGATAGGACTCGAAACGCGCCACTTTGGTCAGGTCGTGAGAGCCTTCGCAGTTAAAGCTCGACGGGTAGCCGGCATCGGTCGGATCTTTGACTTTGAGCAACTTGCCGGAGTTGTTGAAAGTCCAGCCGTGGAACGGACAGGTATAGGACGCCTTGTTGCCACGTTTGTGTCGGCAGAGCATAGCGCCGCGATGGCTGCATGCATTGAGAAATGCATTGAGCGCGCCGTCTTTGTTGCGGGCAATGAAAACAGGCTGGCGACCCATTTCCAGGGTGATGTAGTCGTTTTTGTTCGGAATCTGGCTCTCATGAGCGAGGTACAACCAGTTGCCCTCGAAAATGTGCTTCATCTCGAGATCGAACAAGCGAGTATCGGTGAACATTTCCCGCTTGCAGCGGTAAACACCCTTTTCTCGGTTTTCTTCAAGCAAGGAATTGAGATACTCGACGCTTATGGACATGGCCAGAGCCTCCGTTGTTTTTATTTGACGGAGTGAGTCTATGGCCGGGAAAAAACTGGAGATATCCGATTCATGCAGATCGCTATCCGTTTCCTGTCAAACGGCTAAACGATTGCAAAGAGCGCGGTCCTGATGGAAGTCACGCGCGTGAACGATTGTTATCAGTTGAAAGGCACGCGACTCAACCCCGGCATCAGCTGGCTTGCTTACGGAAAAATAACGTCACCTGACCCAGTTCAAAGCCGAACTTGGTCATTGAGGAACGATTGGCCATCGTGTCGTCATCAAGCAAGTACATCCAGTCATCGAAGTTGACCTGATAGACCTTACCGTCCACGGGCAAGCTCAGCACGTACCGCCAATGCAGTGCATTGCCAGCCACCTCTCCGATTGCCTCGCCGACAACATCGCCTGCGGTACCGCGCCACCGTCCAGGACCGTCCGGGTGCAGTGTCCACACCCGGGTCTGCTTGGTCCCGTCGCTGTAGGTGAAGTCTTCATGCATGATGAACCGGTCGCCCTCGGAGTGGCTGTTGATAACGGCGTGAAACCGTTTTATCACCTCTCCCGAACGCTTCTGGAACATGCCCCACGCGTCTACCCGCCCCGAGAAAAAATCGCGCAGTTCAAGTTTTGGGGTTTCCTGGCTATAGCGGTTCACATCGATATCGCTGCAGCTTCCCAGGCAGATGCAGAACAGCAGCAGTACGAGTTTGTTCAACATGGTCTATCTCCACAGACACAACATCAGGGTCATAAGGACCTGACAGTGGTCGGTGTCGACACATGGGCAGTCAAATCCTATACAAAACCTATACGTTAATATGATTTTGTACAAGAGTTAGCGCGTATTTGAACAATAGCCTACGTTACCGGTAACCACGCGCTTGCAGGTCGAACAAGTGTGCATAGCGCCCGCCAGCGGCGATCAGGCTGGCGTGATCGCCACGCTCAAGCACCCTGCCCTGATCCAATACAACGATGTGATCCGCATTGCGCACGCTGGAAAAACGGTGAGAAATCAGCAGCGTCATACGGCCCTTGGCGTACTCACGGAAGTGTTCAAACACGGCGGCTTCTGCAGCCGCGTCCAGGGCTGACGTAGGCTCGTCGAGGATAAGAATATCGGCGTTGCGGCGCATGTAGGCTCGGGACAACGCGATCTTTTGCCATTGCCCTCCCGACAGTTCCTGCCCTCCCGCGAACCACCGACCTAGCTGGGTGGCATAGCCATGATCGAGACGCTCAATGAATTCTGCTGCCATGCCCTGGGCTGCCGCTTCGCGCCATCGGGTTTCATCACTGAACGCCTCAATATCACCCACCCCAAGGTTATCGCCCACAGGAAACTGGTAGCGGATGTAGTCCTGAAAAATGACACCGATACGCCTGCGCAGCGCATCCTCGTTCCAGTCCTGAAGATCACTGCCATCCAGCAGAATGCGTCCCTCATCAGGCCGGTACAGACGGGTCAGCAGCTTGATCAACGTGGTCTTGCCCGAGCCGTTTTCACCCACCAGCGCCACGCTACGTCCCGGTGCAAGGTGGAGATTGATATTCTCAAGCGTGACACGACTGGAATCTGGATAACGAAAGCTGACGCCCTCGCAACGCAAGCCATCCCCCGGGAGGATGCCTTGAGTGAGGGTACCGGTTTCGACAACAACCGGCTGAGCCAGATACTCATACAGATTGGTCAGGTACAGGCCATCTTCATAAAGACCACTGATGGCACTGAGGCTGCTGCTGACCGCCGTCTGCCCCTGTTTGAACAACACCAGATACATCGTCATTTGTCCGAGGCTGATGCGGCCATTGACCGTATCGACCACCACCCAGGCGTAAGCCAGGTAAAACGCACTGGTACCAAGCAGTCCGAGGAGGAAACCCCAGCCATCGCGCCGCAGGGTCAGCCGGCGGTCTTCGGCGTAGAGCCGGTCAAACGTGTCTCTGTAACGTTGCAGCAGAAGAGGCGCAAAGCCGAACAACTTGACCTCTTTTATATGCGCTTCCTGAGACAGCAGTGCTTCGATGTAGCCTTGTTGTCGGCTCTCGGGGGCACGGCGGGTGAACAAGCGAAACGCGTCACCGGAGAAATGTGCTTCGGCGAAGAACACCGGCAACGCGCCGAGCACCAGGATCACCAGCGCCCAAGGCGAAAAATGCACCAGCAACACCGCAAAACTGATGAGCGAGATCAGGTTCTGAATCAGCCCAAGGGACTTGGTTACCAATGCCAGGGGGCGCGTGGAGGCCTCGCGGCGTACGCGAACGAGCTTGTCGTAAAACTCCGAATTCTCGAACTGGATAAGCGACAGCGTCTGTGCTTTTTCCAGGATCAACGTGTTGACCTTCTGCCCCAGCTGTACTCTCAACAGCGACTGCTGAACCGAGAGTGCACGTTGAGCGCCAGCGAGTAACGCGAGCACTCCGGCTTCGAGTAGCACGTAACGCAATACCGGCCACAACGGAGCGCTGCCGAGGTCCGCATGCAACTGCATGGCAGCGACCACCGCATCGACAATCCGCTGCCCCAGCCATGCGGCCAGAGCAGGAAGAACACCGGCCACCAGCGTTGCCACTACAAGGCCCAGGAACAAGCCTCTCGACGTGCTCCATACCAGCTCCAGGGCGCGTCGGGCCTGGTCGAAAAAAGAGGTGAACCGACTGACGACAGGCATGTGGAGCTGGGTTCCAGGAGGGAGATAGAGAGGTGTCTGGCATGGAAACAGACCGCTCCAGACAAGTCACGCTCCACATATCACTTTCATGGCGCGTTCATCACTGAGCTTTGCTAAACAGCGCACAGGCGCCATGCGGGAGTTGCCGTTGCTAGTCAACCATTACCGACAGCCGTGCCAACACCAAAGCGTCCCCGATAATCCCTCGGCGAAAACCCGGTAATTTTCTTGAAGGTCTGGCGAAAGGCGCCTGGATCCTGATATCCCACGGTCCAGGCGATGTGGTCGACGGTGCGGTTGGTGAATTCGAGCATTTCGCGAGCTTTTCCAACCCGCAGGTGCTGGCAGTATTGCGTGGGCTTGAGCCCCGTCGCCGCGCGAAAACGCCGTAAGAATGTTCGCGCCTCCAGGCCTGCCTCGGCGGCCATCGTGCTCAGTGAAACCTCCACTGCGCCGCTGGCTTGTAACCAGTGCTGGACCTTGAGTACTGCTGCATCACCGTGACCAAGAATAGGTGCAAAATTGCCACCGCACTTCGCGCTGTCGCTGTGCTCGACCATTAGAAAGCGCGCCGTAGCTGAGGCAATGCTCGGCCCCAACAATCGCTCTACCACCCTCAACCCCAGTTCGGCCCACGCCATCAGACCCGCCGTGGTAATGAGGTCGCCATCATCGATCATCGGCTTCTCGACATCCACCTTGAGCAGAGGAAACCGTTCGCCCAGGGTTTTGGCTTGAGTCCAGTGGGTGGTGACTGTACGGCCTGTAAGCAGACCGGTTTCGGCCAGTACAAATACACCCAGGCACACTGAACCAATAACCGCCCCGGCGCTGTGCTGCCGGGTGATCCAGGCCGCCAGCGTCTGCAACCACTCAGCCGAAGGCAGTGTGTCCAGAGACGGCGGGATCAGCACTGCAACGGGTCGGCTGGTAAGTTCCGGCTGGCTGTCGAAGATCCTCTCGAGGGGAGCCCCGGGCACTGTAGCGCTCCAATGAGAAATTCGCAGCAGCGGCACATTGGCCATGGGCTGCTCACGGACGATGCGATTGGCCACGGAGAACAGGTCGGTCAGGCCATGCACCGCAGCCATCTGCGCACCTGGATAGACCAGCAAGCCGATCTCGGCCACATTGATTTGCCCCGCCATTGTCAGTTTACCCCTCGATATTGTCGTTCCGGCCAATCCTCAGCCAGCGCTGCAGAGCCAATACTTCACCCCACGGAACACAGGCCACACTATTGAGGAACATCCCATGTCCAAACAAGCGCTTATCGTAGTCGATATTCAAAATGACTACTTCCCTGGAGGAAAGTGGCCACTGAGTGGCGTTGACGCCGCCGCCGACAATGCAGCGAGGATTATTGCCGCTGCCCGTTCTGCGGGCGATTTGGTGGTGTATATCCGTCACGAATTCACCAGTGACGATGCACCGTTCTTTGCCCCTGGTTCTGAAGGCGCGCACCTGCATCCCAAGGTGCAAAATCTGCCTGATGAGCAGGTGATACTCAAGCACCACGTCAATTCGTTTCTCGAAACCAATCTTGCGACAGTGCTTGAACGCCATGCCATCGAGGACCTGGTCATTGTCGGCAGCATGAGCCACCTGTGTATCGACGCTATCACCCGCGCCGCCGCCGACCTTGGCTATAAAGCCACGGTAATCCATGATGCCTGCGCTTCCTGCGACGTGGAGTTCAACGGCCTGACGGTGCCCGCGGCCCATGTGCATGCAGCGTTCATGTCCGCATTGGGCTTTGGTTACGCGAGAGTGGTGTCGACCGAGCAGTTTCTGGCTTAAAACCGCTAAGTAGCTCACCGATGAATGAAGGACAGAAGATCAGGCTTTGCCCCTGAAAGATCAGGTGCAAAGCTTTGTAGCCTTAAACCTGATTCAGGATAAACCGAGCCTGGATTTTTCCTGATCGAGGGACTGGGTCATATTCAATAGCGCGGCGTTCACCAGCGACTGTCCCTGATTTCCAGCGCTGGCGCTTGAACCCGAACTGAAGTCTGTGCCGGTGCTTGCGCTGGCCTGCATTTCAGTCTGTTTCTTGAGCACTTCCGCTATTTTGGCCTCAACCTTGGCCTGCTCTGCAGGAGGCATGGCCTTAAGATCAGCCTCGGTGAGTCCCATGCCTTTCAAGGTGCTGTAACGCATCTTCTGTGCCGGCGTCAGGGCCATGTAATCCTTGAATTCATCCAGCGCGCTTTTAGTCGCGGACGACCCTGCTGTTGCGTCGACTGAAGCGTTCAGCGAACTGGCACCCACCTGTCCAACACCGGAGCTACTGTTGTCAGATGCCGTGTGCGTTGCCACCAGCGAGTTAGCGTTTTGCAGACTGACCATCATTTTCGCGAAGGCTTCTTGGCGGTCTTCATCTTGCTGCTGGCTAGAGGCACTGGCACTGGACGAGGCGCTGCTGCCGACCTTTTCCGTTTGAACCGTAGAATCTAAAAGACTCAGAAAGCTGTCTGAGTTGGACGTGGTCGATACAGCGCTTGGTATTGGGATCGAAAGGTCGTACCTGCCCAAACCAGTGATAGTGCTCATTTCAACGACTCCCGTGAAGTGGCGCATTTTTTGGAATGCATTTTTGGATCAGATACAGCAAGGCACGTGCCAGATAGAAAATTCCTCCTGAATACCGCTGTTTAGCGCTCGGAACCCTGGCAGTACTGAACATCTAAAGGCAAAAAAGGCAGCGCGTTGCCGTCACCGGCAAACGGCTGCCTCTCTCTATGAGCCCCGTCGAGCAAAACTCGGCTCGCCTATTGTAGCGTCGAGCCTCGCTGTCGTGATTGACGGTTTAGAAGATCGAGATCGGGTAATCGGCGATCAAACGAAACTCGTTAACGTTACCCTCGGCTTGATCGGCATTACCACGATGCCACGCCTGACGCATCCGTAGGGACAGGTTTTTAGCCGGACCGGTCTGAACAACGTATTTGGCTTCAAGGTTGGTTTCATGGTGTTTACCGTCTGCGCCATAACCGGTGCCATTGTAAGTACGATAAGGGCTATCAGCCGCCATGTGTGTGCCGTCGATGTTGTCACCGTGAGCATAACGAACCATGAAACTCAGGCCCGGAACCCCATAGGTCAGCATGTTCAGGTCATAGCGCGCCTGCCAGGATTTTTCCCCCGGACCGTTGAAGTCTGAATACTGAATCGAGTTGGCCAGGCTAATCGAGTCCGACGTGTCGCCAGGTCCGTTTTGACCGAACGAGACGTAGTCGAACGGAGTATCGCCACGTACTTTTTGATAGGAAAGTGAGACGGTATGCGCGCTCAGGAACGAGTAAGCCGCGCCCAGCGACCAGGTGGTGTTGTCAATGCTACCGGCGTTGGCCTGTCCTTCGTCATTGGTACGGTAGATGTTGAAATCAAAGTTCACTGACTGTAGCTCCGAGATCGGCAACGTATAGTTGGCGTTCCCGTAGTACTGACGCCAGATATCCTTGAGTTCCGAGCCGTACAGGCTAAAGGTCAGGCTGTCCGAAACCGCGTATTTGCCACCGACATAATCAATGCTGTCGGCAGCGACGTTAGCGTAGGCGGCAAACAGTTCGTGGCTGCCATTGGTGGTGACCGGACCGTTCCCGCCGGTGAAGTGCCCGGCATCCAGATCAAGGCCAGCAATTTCGCTGCTCAGCACATTGAAGCCGGTGCCCGTCTGCGGAAACAAGCGTGAGCCACCCGCGGCGAAAACAGGTGCTGTCGGCTGCAGGGTGCCCCAAAGAAGTTCGGTCTTGGAAATCCGGACTTTCAGTGCGCCCCCCACCGTGCCGTATTCATCTTCCAGGGATCCATCATGGCGCACCGGTAAGTTGCCCGTGCCGTTAGTGTCCGCCGAACCATCAAGTTTGATGGCCCAATTACCAAACACCTCTACCCCAAACCCAACCGTCCCCTGAGTGAACCCCGAACTGTAGTTAGCCAGTACACCTTGGGTCCAGTCCTTATTGGTTGCACCGCCATCCTTACCATCGTGGTCGAAGTAGTAGTTTTTGAGGTGGACATTGAGACTGCTGTCTTCAATAAATCCCTTGGCATCGGCCTGATCCGTCACCGGCGCGGCCGATACTAACTGACTGACCCCGAGCGAGACCGCAAGGGTCACGAGATTCCACTTCACACACATCATTCATTTTCCCCTGATTCAAAATAAAGTCCGCCGTCATCCAATACCTGAGCAATAGAGTTTCCCCTGGGTTCAGGCGAAGGATGAAACAGTGGATTGAGCGATGGCAGGTCAGCTAACACAGTGAGACCGGAGTTGCACGTCCGGTAATAACAGGCTTTTTAGCCCTATTTTTATCTTCTCGGTTCAGGGGGTTGCCCCTTCCCTCAAACTTTTAACATTTTTGCGGGCCGCTATTTAACCCCGATCATGTGATAGTCATTATCCGTTGACGTAATAATTGAACAATACGGCCGTATCCCCCCTCACCGTGGGTTGCCTTTAAATGCGAGTGGACATCGTAGACGCCAACATTAGTGAAGCTGAACAGTCGCTCATACAGCGATGTTCAGTGCCTGACATAAAGCTTTCGCAGATGCGTAATTGCGGGGCACTTGGCCGGATCGGGGTCGTACGTTACCGACCCCACCGACCGTTTCTCACGCCCACGTTTTCCCGAGCGCCTCCAGACCAGACTTTTGCAAGTCCTGCGGGCTCATCGCGATGCGGAACTTGCAGTCAGCCTGGAAGTTGAGAAAAAAGGGTTCCGCAAACCCGGGGACGTCGGACGGGTCTTTTACGTTGACCAGAAAAATCCCGCCACGCATTCCATCTTGCTCAGTAAAATAAGCGACCTCCGGATGGATGCTTTCCAGGATACGTCCAATAATCTCGCCCACCTTCCCCGCTCTGACGAGGGAATTGAAGGGTTCATGAGGAAATTCGACCGTCAGTAGCATCTTCATCATTCATTCCTCTTTTCAACGTGCGTCCTCGTCGCCAGACTTTTGCTTCTGGCGCTCATGCCGCCTGACGTGCATTCAGCAGTTCCAGCGGTCTATATTTTAAGAGTAGCGAAGCCTGAGCAGACGCTCATGCGGGGTTACGGACGGTCATGAAACAGAGTGATTCACAATACACGCAGCCATCAAAGGCACGTTCATCCGACGTGGTCCCAATACCCCTAGGCCTGCAAAGCACCTGATACGCTGCCGAGGTTAAAGATCAAACCGATCAATCGCCCGACGTCGCTCATTTTCGCCGCGCATGTCATAGCTGGCGGTGGTCGAGATGTTGGTGTGATGCGCCAGTTTTTGCGCAATCGACAGATCGTGCTCTTCGATCACTCGCGTGATGAATGAGCGGCGAAAGTCATGGGGCATGATGTCCATGCCAATCTGCCGACCGCGCTGCTTGGCAATGAAGTAGATCGCATGTTTGGTGATCCGGTCACGGGTGATGTGGCTGCCACGGCGGATGCGGTTGAACAGGAAGGCATCGTCGCTCTGACCTTCGGGTAAGCATGAGCGGCGCAGTTCCAGCCAATCATTGAGAACTGTGAATGCCCAGGTCGGCGCGTATTTGATCAGTTGTTTGTTGCCCTTGCCCGTGACCTGCAGGCTGCGTTCGGCAAAGTCGATCTGCGCCAGGTCCAGGTTCACCGACTCGGACTTTCGCATCCCTGATCCGTACAGAATGGCAATGATCGCTGCATCGCGTCGTCCTTGCGGACGAGGGTCGGCGGCACACACGTCCATAAGTTCCCGAATCAGCGTTCGTCGAATATTTTTGCCCTTGCTCAGACGCGTCCCCGCCATGGGTTTGACCGAGCGCATCTTGAGCAAGTGCTCATGGCTGATCAGGCTTTGTCGCCAGGCTTCGTTGGTCACGCCGCGAATGGCATTGACGTATAACGACGAGGTATTGGGCGCATAGCCGTCTTCGCGAAGCGCAGCGACCAGGGCGATGACATGGCCTGGCTGCAATTGATGCCACGGCACCTCGTGGATGTCCATCTCGACGAAACCCAGACGATCCGCTGCATCCTGCAGCACATATTTCATCGTCAATTGGCTCGATGGTGCCAGACGCGCCAAGTAAAGCGCCAACGGATTCTGAACCTCGGGCAGCGACATGGACAACCTGTCTTGAGTGACTGGAAAATACCACTCTACACCACAACGTCTGTTGCTAACCAATTGAAGAAAAAGGAAATTCTTTCGTTACTTAATGCCTGAAAACCGGAGCCTGGCACGCACTTCCATTATCGGTCGCGGGCTTTTAATAACTCGACTCCGTTGAATATTCCACCCAGTTGCATCAATCGGCCGCCACTGGCGAGTGCACCAAGGTCCATGGGCGCCAACCCTATGGACTCGATCAGCCCGTTGACCAACGCCTTGGCCTGGGCATCGTCACCTGCCAGAAACGCCACGCGCCTGTAACCAGCCGGCGCATCAAGGAAAAAGCCCGCTATGGGTAACGTATTGAACGCCTTGATCACTTTAGCGTCCGGCGCGAGACGGGCGACAATTTCGCTGCCACTGTCTTCGCCCAGGTCCGCAACCCTGAAATCCGGAAAGTAGTGGAGAAAGGTATTGGTCGCATCGATCAGCACGCGC
Source organism: Pseudomonas sp. MH9.2 (assembly GCF_034353875.1). NCBI lineage: Bacteria > Pseudomonadati > Pseudomonadota > Gammaproteobacteria > Pseudomonadales > Pseudomonadaceae > Pseudomonas > Pseudomonas sp. MH9.2. The sequence goes on along the minus strand of NZ_CP133784.1, from coordinate 406,440 downwards.
CCTTCCCACTTCGGCAGCGCCGGCAAGGCACTTGCCACGTTGAACCAGGGAATCGCCAGCACGACGATTGGGCAAGCAGCGGCCTGCTCCAGAGTGCCCGCCTTTGCCTTGGATCCCAGCTTATGAATCAATGACGCCAGACTCCCAGGACCTCGGCGATTACTGAGCACCACGTCATGCCCTGCTTGAATGAACGCTGCCGCGAGCGTTTCCCCCACGGTCGCAGCGCCAATCATCCCGATGTTCATAGGTTTACCTCACGACTGGGCAATGGGCTCATGGACAACGCCGGCCCACGCCAAAAATTATAGTCCTGGAATAACCATTCGTGGGCCTGCGGATGCGATTCGGGTTGATCACAAATTACCTATATAGTCTTCAAATAAATCTTCACCCTCGGACGTTAAGTACGTATCACTACAGAGAGCTGACCATGCATACCACTCCAAATGCTGAACGCTATGACCGACTGACCCGTTCTTTCCACTGGCTAACGGTAGCCTTGGTGATTTTTTTGTTCGCCAGCGCACAGGTATGGGACATCCTTGAGAAAGGCACGCCCCTGCGCAAAGGCCTGCAATCGGTGCATATCTCACTAGGGATTGCGCTGGCGGTGCTGATCGTCGCGCGGATTGCCTGGCGCTTGTTCGGCGGCAATCGTCTACCCGTGATCACGTCCAGAACAACTCACCTGCTGGCGACGCTCGCGCACCTTGGCCTTTATGCGTTGTTGCTGGCACAAGTCGTACTGGGCTTTGGGTTCCGTTGGGCGCAAGACGAACCCTTCAGCTTTTTCGGCCTGTTCTCGGTGCCCGCTCCATTCATCATCGATCATGCGCTGAGCAGCACGCTGGGTGACCTGCATGGGACGGTGGCCTGGGCCATCATTATCCTTTCCGGCCTGCATGCCTGCATCGCCCTTGGGCATCACTATCTGCTGAAAGATTCGACGTTGCGCCGCATGCTGCCGGCCGGGCGAAAAAACCTGTAAGACTGATGAATAAATTCATCCGCACGCGTGTGCTCGGCTAGCGGTCTAGCGCCATCGCCTGATGGCCGCGACGAGGTCTGCATGGATTTCTTGTCTGGAGTCGTTCGCCCGTTTCTGTTTTATTAGCACGCATTGCTTAACGATCCAGCCCTCTGAAAAAGGTATTTTTAATGTTTGCCCCGCTTTTCAAGAAAGTCCTGACATCGTTCGCCCTGCTTATCTCCGTCGCTAGCGCCACCTTCGTCTTTGCCCACGCCAACCTGAAAAGTGAAGAGCCGGCTGCCGACAGCACCACCACAGCACCCAAGGACCTGCGCCTGAATTTCTCCGAGGGTGTCGAGGACAAGTTCACCAAAGTCAGCCTCACCACGAACGTCGGTAAAACGGTAATCGTTAATACCGTTGCGACTGACCCCGACAATAAGAAAGTTTTGATTATCACCCCTGCCACGCCCATCGCTGCCGGCGAATACAAGGTGGAATGGCACGCTGTGTCGGTCGACACTCATAAAAGCGAGGGCGAATACTCCTTCAAAGTAAGCCCGTAACCCAATGTCGAGTGCACTGATCCTGTGCCGATTCGCGCACTTTGCCGTGGTGTTGTTGCTGTTCGGTATCTGCCTGTTTCGGACATGGCTATTCAAACCGTTGCTGATTGAAGCAGCAACAGCCACGCTGGACGCGAAGCTCACATGGGTGCTTCGCTCGCTGACGTCAGTGGCATTGGCCAGCAGCTTGCTGTGGCTTGTGCTCATTGCCGGCAGCATGGCAGGTAGCTGGCAGGACGGACTTGATCCGCCAACCCTGATGCTGGTGCTCCGCAATACATTTTTCGGTCAGGTCTGGAGCGGGCATCTGCTCTTCAGCGCGCTGCTATTGATAAGCCTTGCCTCGCGACGGTTTTCTTCACCCAACCTGCGGCTGGCACTGAGTACGTTGCTATTGGCGACACTGGCACCGGTCGGGCACGGTGCGATGTTCGACGGCCTGAGCGGTGGACTGATGATTCTCAATCAGATGATTCACCTATGCTGCGTCGGCGCCTGGCTAGGAGGGATATTGTTGCTGTCATTGCTGCTGGCGCAACCGTCTGCCGGAAACGCTCAGCACTTGCTTCGGCGCTTCAGCGGCATCGGTTATGGTCTCGTGGCTGCAATCATTACCACTGGGCTAATCAATGTCAGGGTAATGAGCGGCGCCGTTTGGCCCGAGCCAGCATTTTCCGGGTTTGGGCTGATCCTGATGATCAAGGTGTGTCTCGTGCTGTGCATGCTGCTATTAGCACTGACCAATAGATTACTGCTCAATAGCAACAGTGATCGGCTCAACCTGTTGCGCACCAGTGTGGCCCTCGAATGCCTGTTCGGCATAGCAGCCGTTGCAGCTGTTTCCTTATTGGGCACATTGCCGCCAATGCTGAATGTTTGACGGCTGTCAGCAGGGAGTTCAAGCGCAAGCTTCGGAGTGCCGCCTGCCTGCCTGCGCGATAACCTTGTCAGTAATCGCCTTCACGATGAGTACACACGCATGAGTACGGTCAATCCACGCACATCACAGCAGGATAAGCAGATCACGGAAAACGATCCCCGCTGGGCTGCGGTGTTGGCAAGGGATGCGACGGCGGACAACCAATTCGTTTACGCGGTGAAAACCACCGGCGTGTACTGTCGGGCAAGCAGTTCGTCGCGCCTGCCACGGCCAGAGAACGTCGAGTTTTTCGCCAATGCCACAGACGCAGAAGCCGCAGGTTATCGCCCGAGCAAACGGGCCGCAGCGGATCAGACCAGCGTCTTCGCGCAGCATGTAATCCTGGTAGCAGAGGCCTGCCGACAAATCGAACAGGCCGATCGCCTGCCCAGCCTGAATCAACTGGCAGACAACGTCGGTTTGAGTCCCTATCACTTCCATCGGGTCTTCAAGGCCATCACCGGCCTGACGCCCAACGGGTATGCACGGGCCCATCGCGCACGAAAAATGCGCGAGCACTTGAGCCGCCCGGGATCGATCACCAACGCTCTTTACGAGGCAGGTTTCAATTCAAACAGCCGCTTTTACGAGGCCTCGGACACGATGCTTGGCATGAAACCCAGCGACTATCGCGCAGGCGGCGTGAATAACGACATTCGCTTCGCGGTTGGGGAATGCTCGCTGGGCTCGATTCTGGTAGCGCAAAGCGAACGCGGGGTATGCGCCATTCTGCTGGGTGATGACCCGAACACCTTGGTGCGTAATCTGCAGGACAAATTTAGCAACGCCAACCTGATGGGTGGCGATGCCGATTTCGAGCAACTGATTGCAAAGGTCGTTGGATTTATTGAAATGCCTGCCATCGGCCTTGATTTGCCACTGGACCTGCGCGGTACGGCGTTTCAAGAACGGGTGTGGAAGGCACTCAGGGAAATCCCGGTGGGTAGCACAGCCAGTTACGCCGAGATTGCTCAACGGATTGGCGCACCCACCTCTTTTCGCGCCGTTGCACAGGCCTGCGGGGCTAACTGGCTGGCCGTCGCTATCCCCTGTCATAGGGTGGTGCGCAGCGACGGCAATCTTTCAGGTTATCGCTGGGGAGTGGAACGTAAACGACAACTGCTGGAACGCGAGGCAAAGCCATAAAGCAATTAGAGCCTTCCTTTTGGCTGATCTCCAACGAGCTACGCGGACAGTCCGAAGGCGAGCGACTCAAGCACATACAGGCCGGTTTCCCTTCCAGCTGGCGAGGTCGTTTGATCCTGGTGTGGAGGATCGCCAAGGCGCGGTTCGCCACCGATCTGTCGGGCCCGGGTGCAGCACCTCACGGCCAAAAGTAGCTCATTCCAAACACCTCAGTTGCAAAGGGTGCCCCCTGCCCGTTCAATAGCGGCCTGCCTGTCGTTCTATTTCGGAGGAAACCACCATGAGCACTTGGCCTGATAGCCGTATTCTTGATCTCTTCGGGGTGACACTCCCCATCCTTCAAGCGCCTATGGCCGGGGCAAGTGGCTCAGCCATGGCGATTGCCGTCGCCAACGCCGGGGGGCTGGCATCCCTGCCCTGCGCCGCGCTGACTCTGGATCAGATACGCGAAGAAGTGGCATTGATCCGCCAAAATACCAACGGTCCATTGAACCTCAATTTCTTTTGCCACCAACCACCCGCTGTCGACCCAACCCGAGAGGCTCGCTGGAAAAACACGCTCAAAGACTATTACACCGAGCTGGGCGCTGACTTCGAAGCGCCCACACCAGTGTCCGCACGTGCGCCCTTCGATGACGCCAGTTGCGCGCTGATTGAAGCGTTGAAACCCGAGATCATCAGTTTTCATTTCGGTCTGCCAGAGCAAGCGTTGCTGGATCGGGTCAAGGCGACCGGAGCCAAGATCATTTCTTCTGCCACCACCGTCGAGGAGGCTGTCTGGCTGGAGCAAAACGGCTGTGACGCTATCATCGCCATGGGCTACGAAGCCGGAGGTCATCGAGGGATGTTTCTCAGTAAGGACCTCGACACCCAGGTCGGCACCCTGGCGTTGGTGCCGCAGGTAGTAGACGCCGTCGGCGTGCCGGTGATTGCTGCAGGAGGTATTGGCGATGCGCGCGGCATTGTCGCGGCATTCGCGCTGGGGGCATCGGCTGTCCAACTGGGCACCGCCTATCTCTTCTGCCCGGAAGCCAAGGTGACGAAACCGCACTACCAGGCCCTGCGTAGCGCCAAAGGAAGCCAGACGGCACTGACCAACATTTTCACCGGCAGGCCAGCACGGGGCATCGTCAACCGGATCATGCGCGAACTGGGCCCGATCAGTGATGTCGCACCCGCTTTCCCCCTGGCCGGCGGCGCGCTGATGCCCCTGCGCGCCAAATCCGAACCGCAAGGCAGTGGCGACTTCATGAATCTCTGGGCCGGTCAGGCGGTCGGGCTGAAACATGAATTGTCGGCAGACGTATTGACCCGTCTACTGGCCACTCAAGCGCTGGAACAATTGACCAGGCGCTAAGATGATCAGCCGCTATATACTCTGCTATATAGCGGAAGGTGTCAGGCAGTCACCCGCCCCACCCACAAAGACTATGGAAGCCTTTATGCGCACTGGACACCTTGGCGTCATCCTCAAATCCCTAACGGCTGTCAGTACCCTGCTGACCATGAGCGCAGCGTTCGCCGACGAAGTACACGTGGCCGTTGCTGCCAACTTCACCGCACCGATCCAGGCCATCGCCAAGGATTTCGAGAAAGACACGGGGCATAAACTGATTGCTGCCTACGGTGCGACAGGCCAGTTCTATAGCCAGATAAAAAATGGCGCGCCGTTCGAAGTGCTCCTCTCTGCCGATGATGCCACCCCGGCCAAGCTGGAAAAAGAAGGCGATACTGTCCCAGGCTCTCGCTTCACCTACGCTGTCGGCACCTTGGCCTTATGGTCTGCCAAAGAAGACTATGTCGACGATAAAGGCGCCGTTCTCAAGGCCAACCAGTATCAGCATTTATCCATTGCCGATGCTAAAACAGCACCTTACGGCCTTGCCGCGACCCAAGTGCTCAGCAAGCTCAACCTCACCGACGCAACCAAAGACAAAATCGTAACTGGCCAGAACATTACTCAGGCGTATCAGTTTGTCTCTACCGGCAATGCTGAACTGGGTTTCGTTGCTTTGTCGCAGATCTACAAGGACGGTCAGATCACCCGTGGTTCGGCGTGGATCGTACCGGCCAATCTGCATGACCCAATCAAACAAGACGCCGTCATCCTTAACAAAGGCAAGGACAACGCTGCAGCCAAGGCGCTGTTTGAATACCTGAAAGGGCCAAAAGCGGCCGTAGTGATCAAGTCGTTCGGTTATCAGTTTTAATGCCACTGAACAGCGACGATATCGCGGCCATCTGGCTGACGCTGAAACTGGCGTCATTGACCACGGTCATCCTGCTCCTTATCGGTACGCCCATCGCTTTATGGCTGGCGCACACCCGTTCGTGGCTCAAGGGCCCGGTGGCTGCAGTGGTCGCTCTGCCGCTGGTGCTGCCGCCAACGGTCATTGGCTTTTACCTGCTGCTGGCGATGGGGCCTAACGGCATGGTCGGTCACTTCACCCAGAGTATCGGCCTTGGAACGCTGACCTTCAGCTTCCCCGGTCTGGTGATCGGCTCCGTCATCTACTCGATGCCCTTTGTCGTACAGCCACTGCAAAATGCCTTCGCCGCCATTGGCAAGCGACCGCTGGAGGTCGCAGCCACCCTGCGCGCCGGCCCATGGGACACCTTCTTCAGTGTGATGTTGCCACTGGCCCGCCCCGGCTTTATAACGGGCGCCATTCTCGGTTTTGCCCATACCGTGGGCGAGTTTGGCGTGGTACTGATGATCGGTGGCAATATCCCGGAAAAAACCCGCGTGGTTTCCGTGCAGATCTACGACCACGTCGAGTCAATGGAATACCTGCAAGCGCATTGGCTGGCCGGGGTGATGTTGGTATTTTCTTTCCTGGTTCTACTGGCGCTGTACTCAAGCGGCAAAACCAAAGCAAGCTGGAGTTGAGCCGATGACCTCGCAGATACAGGTGCGCCTGCAAGTGGCCTATCCCGGTTTTGATCTGGATGTCGACCTCGCATTGCCGGGCCATGGTGTGACGGCGCTGTATGGCCACTCCGGCTCAGGAAAAACCACCTGCTTGCGCTGTATCGCCGGGCTGGAGAAAGCGCGACAGGGCTTCATTCAGATTAATGGTGAAGTCTGGCAGGACAACGCCCGAGGCATTTTCCTCCCGCCACATAAACGTGCGCTGGGGTATGTGTTTCAGGAGGCCAGTCTCTTCCCGCATCTGTCGGTGAGGGGCAACCTGGAATTCGGACTGCGGCGTGTTGCGAGCAGTCAGCGCAAGGTACAACTGGATCAAGCCAGCACATTGCTGGGTATCGATCATCTGCTCGAGCGCCACACCGACAACCTGTCCGGCGGCGAGCGACAACGTGTCGGTATCGCTCGCGCCCTGCTGACCAGCCCACGCTTGTTATTACTCGACGAACCTCTGGCGGCGCTGGACACCCAACGCAAGAGCGAAATCCTGCCGTACCTGGAGCGCCTTCACGATGAGCTGGAAATCCCCATGCTCTATGTCAGCCACTCTCAGGACGAAGTTGCACGGCTGTCCGATCACATAGTCGTGTTAAGCGAGGGCAAAGCCTTGGCCAGCGGTCCCATCGGTGAAACCTTGGCGCGCCTCGACCTGCCGATGGCGACAGGCGACGATGCCGGCGTAGTGGTCGAAGGCATCGTCAGCGCTTATGACCCCAACTATCAGTTGCTGACGTTGCACCTGCCTGGCAGCGACCTGATAGTTCGTGTCGCGCATTCACCCCTGTCGGTCGGCAAGACCCTGCGTTTTAAGGTGCAAGCCAGGGACGTGAGCCTGAACCTGCAACCCGATGAGCAAAGCAGCATTCTCAACCGATTGCCTGTGACCGTGATCAGCGAAATTGCTGCCGACAACAGGGCGCACGTGCTGGTTCGGCTCGACGCGGCCGGCACACCATTGCTCGCGCGGATTACCCGTTACTCCCGCGATCAAATGCGCCTGTACCCGGGCCAACATCTATGGGCACAGATCAAGTCGGTAGCGGTGTTGGCGTAGCGCACAAGTAGGGTTGAGTGGCGTTGCCGTTGACCTGGTAGGTGGTCGACAACTCTTCAATTTTTAATAGGAAATGACGAACCGCGTGCTGAACCTCGACGAACAATGCGTCAGGCGGCGCGGCGTACGCTACTGTGTTCAAGGTGTTATCGACAATGACACCTGTGTTGCGCTTGTTAGTCAGAACATACAAGACATCGACACCCACGTTCGCCAAGGCGACCAGATAATCGGCCTTAGGCACACGCTCGCCGCTTTCATACTTGCCTTGCGCGTTTACAGCAACGCCGCCCAGAAGCCCCATTTCCCGTTGCGAATACCCTAACCGTTTGCGTTCTTGCCTGATCCTGAAGCCTATCTCATTCATTGGCCTGGCCACCATTGTGTTATTGACCCATAAAGTTTCTCAAAAAAAATCGGAGATTAGAATGCTTGAGATTAACCAGAAACGACGACTGGTCAGCACGCTGGCCCGGGGGCGACCAAGTCGGCATGCTGGTGGCTCATGACACACCAGAGACCGTTGCCCATGTTAAACCGAGCAAGACAGCGCCATTTTTGGCGAAAACATTGGCAGGGCGATGATTTAGTAGGGGCTGCCATCCTTATGATTAAACAGCCACTGGCCGTCCGCTTGCAGCGCCACCTCAAGATCATCATCGGGATAACTCACTGTGTCGCCTGATGCGCGATCCCCCACCTCCAGAATCACACAGTCGGACTCAGTGCGATTCTCAAGATGGTGCGGCGTCACGCCTGCCGCAAACCCGGCCACCATACCGGGTCGCAGCCTGGTTTCACCCTCATGGGTGAATAGCGTGGGTTCGCCCTCAAGGACGTAGATGAACTCGTCCTGCCGGGAATGGCAATGATGCAGCGCGGATACCGCGCCCGGTGACAGTCGAGTCAGGTTTACACCAAAGTTCTTGATGCCGAAAATATCGCCCAGCGGATGTTTGATCCTGCCCGACATAAGCGAGGCGAACGGTTCAGGGTAGCTGCTCGGCTTGGCCCGTTTCGAAGCGTCAGCCGCCATAATGGCAGTTGGACTTTTTATGGATGACATCAACCTCTCCCCCGGTTTCACGTTCTGATTGCCTGAGCCAATAAATCCAGCGGCTCAATATGGCTCAAGAAGCTCCTCACTTGAAGCGTGATCGGATATCTAGGTGAATTGCGGACCAGAAACAAACAAGGGCCTACATGCGATATCGCGTGTAAGCCCTTGATTTTAAATGGTGCCCGAAGCCGGGGTCGAACCGGCACGTCCTTACGAACGAGGGATTTTAAGTCCCTTGCGTCTACCAATTTCGCCATTCGGGCGGTAGCGCGATGTGCAGGGAATATATACATCCCTACCCAGTGAAGCAAGTTTACTGGTCCCGTCAATGCGACAAAATATTGCGCGCGAAACCAATAAAAAAGCTCCGTAAATCATGGATCTACGGAGCTTGTTTATGATGGAGGCCGAGGTCGGAATCGAACCGGCGTAGGCGGATTTGCAATCCGCAGCATAACCATTTTGCTACTCGGCCCCAAACGTACAACGTCGATACAGCTGACATTGAACGCATACACACATGAGCTGAAAACTTGAATCTAATCTAGCTTCCAACCCTTTGAAATCTATAGGTTTTTTTACATTCCCACATCAGGAATGGACGCAATTCTGGACTTGTTCGAATAGCATGTCAATCGCTGGCAGAAAATAATTCCATACCCTGCTCTCTCGGGCTCTCGACAATCAGTTGATAAAGCAGCCATTTCGCGCGCTAGGCGCCGATCACATGTGCGAGGTTTTTCAACCGTCATAAACCCCTGAAACTAATGCGAATTACTGTCCCAGAACCAGCTCCAGAACCCAGGCAACTGAACAGGCTCAGAACTGTCCCTGACGGTGCGCGCCATGACGGCATGCTGCAACGCTGATCGATCATCGTAAAAAGGCTTGGCTGCGGTTGTCAGACCCGTCTCGCGCGCACTGTCGATCAGTATCTGCAGGTATTCCTGCGCGTGCCGAGCGGTGTAGCGATTGAGGTCGTGAAACGTCACTACCACCGGAATAGCGCCATCGACCGCTGGCAACTCACCTGCTGCAATCCGCTCGCGTACTTCGGACAACTGCCTCAGCATGCTGGACCGTCTGCGCAGGCTGAAATTGTAGCCCCATATCTTGCCGTCATTCGCGCTCAGATCGGTCAGCAACACATGCATGCCATGCTGCTGGTAAGCGGCGAAGGTGCGCTTATCGTAGTTCCAGAATGGCGGGCGCACCAACACGGGTGGTGCACCGGTGATCGCAGCGATGTCTGCACTGCCTTCCGTTAGCGACTGTTCCAGCTCTTCCGGGCTGAGAGAACGATGATTGGTATGCCCCGGCGTAGCGGTATGGAAGCCCAGCACGTGACCTTCGTCATATTCACGGTGCATGATTTTTCGGCCCAATTCACTGCCGCCCGCCCGTGCCGCACGGGTCTGCACAAAAAATACTGCCTTGATGCCCGGCTGCACTGGATTGTGGGCAAGATCGTCGAGAACGGAGAGCGTCGGATTAAAAAAACTGGACGCACTTGGCCCGTCATCAAAGGTCAGCAAAAAACGGACAGGGGCTTGTGCGTGCAAACGCTGCTCAGTCTGTGGCGTCATTGCGATCGGGGCGCTGATACAACCAAGGAGGCCGACAGCGATAGCAAGCGCTGATAAAACGGTGACGATGTGCTTCATGCTTCTACCTTAGAGCGTCCCACGCCAGTGAAGACTGTCGGGCGAAGACAGATGGCGGTAAGTTATTCAAAGCCCATTAAATGACTGGCATCCCGGCGCATTCGCTCGGAAAGTCAAACGTGTCGTTCCTTGCCTGTAGATTCGCTACTATATTTGCTCCGCGCTTCTTTTCTGCGGTTTTCTTCATTCTGGAGCTCGAATGTCTAGTCAAAAGGACATCGCCGCCGAAAGCGGCGCACCGATGATCCCTGAGCAGCGCCGTGAGCTCATGCTACGGCAGTTACGCAAGCATCAGGTGCTGAGTGTTCATCAATTGATGGAAATGTTCGACTGTTCGCACATGACCATACGCCGCGATATCGCGCTGCTCGAACAGGAAGGACGTGCTTACTCGGTCACGGGTGGCGTGCGGATCGCCAGCCAGTTGCACAGCGAGCCTAGCCATCAACTCAAAGCGGTCGTCGAATTGCCGCAGAAGCAGGCGATGGCAAAACTGGCCGCACGGTTACTGCACCCCGACATGACGATTTACTTGGATGCCGGAACCAGCACTCTGGAAATCGTACCTTTTATCAAGGCGCTGTCCGGCATGACCGTGGTGACCAACGACTTCGGGATTGTCCTGGCGTTGATGGATGCGCTCCATGTCACCGTCATTCATACCGGCGGACAGCTGGATCATTCCAACCATTCATGCGTAGGCGGTTTGGCGGTGGCCACGTTGCGCCAGATCGTCACCGATATCGCCTTCATATCGACCAGTTCGTGGGATCTTCGTCGCGGCCTCACAACGCCTTCGGCGCTGAAGGTCGAGGTCAAGCAAGTCGCGATGCAATCGGCCTCGCAAGTGGTGCTGGTGGCCAGCAGCTCGAAGTACGGCACGTTCAGCATGTACAAAATTGCCGGGATCGAGCAGTTCGACATTGTCATCAGTGACGACGCGCTGACCCCTGCCGCAGCCGACAGCATCCGCAAACAGGGGGTTGAACTGCTGCTGCCTTCTGATGACAGCGTGTAAGGCTTTGCGCGTTAGCGAGCGTTCCAGTCCCGCAGCCACTGCAAACCGACTGACGTGTTGCCGCGCGGCCTGTATTCGCACCCTACCCAACCGTCATAGCCCAACTTATCGATCAACTCGAACAGATAGGGATAGTTAACCTCTCCCAGATCCGGCTCGTGCCGGTCCGGCACGCCCGCGATCTGGATATGGCCAATACCGTTAAAATCCCGTCGCAATTTGCTGGCCAAATCGCCTTCGACAATCTGGCAGTGGTAACAGTCGAACTGAACCTTCAGGTTACTGGCGCCCACTTCCTTGCAGATGGCTTGCGCCTGATCCTGTCGGTTAAGGAAAAAGCGTGGCATGTCTCGGGTGTTAATGGGCTCCAGCAACACCGTGACCCCGACTTTGACCGCCTGGGCGGTCGCGTAGGCCAGGTTTTCCAGGTAAATGGCGTGATGCCGAGCCCGGTCATTCTCGGAGGGCAGCAGGCCAGCCATGACATGAATTTGTGAGTTACCCAGCACCGCGGCGTATTCCAGCGCCCGATCAAAACCACTGCGAAATTCGCTTTCACGGCCCGGCAACGACACCGTGCCCCGCTCGCCGGCCCCCCAATCGCCGGGCGGCGCATTAAACAGCGCCTGCACCAGGCCGTTGTCGCTCAAGCGCTGCTTGAGTTCCTGAGCGCTGTAATCGTAGGGAAACAGATACTCCACCGCTTCGAAACCATCGGCGGCTGCAGCGGCGAAGCGATCCAGAAACTCATGTTCCGGGTAGAGCATACTGAGGTTGGCAGCAAAACGAGGCATGGTAGCTCCTTGGATAGAGGGTTAGACAAAAGGCCAGATCAGCAAGGTAATGCAGAAACCCAGCGTACCGAGCAATGTGGTCAATACGGTCCAGGTACGCAGGCCGTCGGCCACACTCAACCCAGCCAGTTTGGTGAAAATCCAGTAGCCGGCATCATTGATATGGGACATTGCCAACCCGCCACCGCCCATGGCCAGGCACAGCAGAGCCATGTGGTTCGGGGTCAGATTGAGGGTCGCAATCAGTGGGCTGATGATACCAGCAGTGGTCACCAGGGCCACCGTGGTCGACCCCTGGACCGCGCGCAACAGCATGGTCAGTAGAAAGCCCAGAGCGAGCACCGGCAGACCGGTGGTGCGTAACATATCGGAGACCACTGCGCCGATGCCGGTATCCACCAGCACCTTGCCGAATACACCGCCAGCACCGGCAATCAAGATCACCATCGCTACACCGGGCAACGCCGAGCCGATCACGTCGGACACCTGAGTGCGGCTCCAGCCACGACGCGATCCCAGCAGCCAGGCACACAACAAAGTGTCCAGCAGCAGCGCCACCAGCGGCGCGCCAAGCACAGTCATGATCCCGCGCAGGGTCGACTCGGGCGGGAGCAACGAAGTCGATAGCGTACCCAGCAAAATCAAAATAATCGGCAGCAAGATCAGACTGACAATCAAACCGAAACCTGGTGGTGGAGCTGGTGGCAGTTTGGAAACAATGCTGTTGGTGGATTCTTCAAGGCCCATGTGGGACGCGGCCACAGCGGCGCGTTCAATGCTCTTGCCGTTGCCATTGGACCAAGCAGCCAGATCCTCGTTGGTGACATGCGGACCATACACTTCGGCACGAATATCATCGGTCATTGGGTACACCCGACGGGTCATGCGCCCCGCTACGCGATAACCGATGTAGCACAGCAGCGCAGTCATTGGCAGGCCGAACATCAGCACCCGACCCAAATCGGCGCCCAACTGGCTGGCAGCGGCAACTGCGCCTGGATGTGGCGGCAGGAAGGCATGGACGGTCAGCAAGGCCGCACACATCGGCAGCGCAAACACCAGCAGCGGTTTACGCGCAGTGCGGGCAACGCCATAGGCCAGTGGCATCAAGATGATTACGCCGACTTCAAAGAACACCGGCACCCCGACCATAAACCCGGCAACCGTCAGCGCCAGGGGCGTACGTCGATTACCGAAGCGCGTGATCAGGGTCTTGGCCAACGCCTCGGCACCGCCGGAAAGCTCAATGATCCGCCCAATCATCGCGCCCAAGGCAATGATGATCGCGATATGGCCCAGGGTCTTGCCCATACCGCCTTCGATGGTAGCGACCAGATCGGCCGGCTTCACTCCGGCCACCAACGCCACCAGAATGCTCACCAGCATCAACGCCACGAAGGGTTGGAACTTGTACTTGAGCACAAGGAATAACAACAGCGCTATCCCTAGTCCGGCGGTCATCATCAGGAATAGCGGGCTCATTTCAGAAGCCCCCCACGCCGGGTGAACGAAACGGTTCTGCCACTGAATCTGAAAATGCCGCAGTGAAGGTTAGTCATGCTTGGATTTCCTATTGTTATTGTTTTGTCAGGCCAGCCGGAGCCCTCGAGGCTCGTTGCGAGTCCCCGGGACAGGGCCTGCTTTATCGATCTACCGTGTTAAATCTGCGTTCTACCAGTGCACACCAAAAATCTCTCGCAGCTCATCCAGCGCAGCCCGGTCCAGCGGATCAGGCTTGGGATTGCTCATCAACCAGAGCCGGGCAGTTTCCTCAAGCTCTTCCAGGGCATAGCTTGCGCGGGATACCGAACTCTCCCAGAGCACAGGACCCAGCCTTTCGAGCATTACGCCACGAACGCTATTGGCCAACTGCGCGACCTGCTCTGCGACTTTCGGCGAGCCCGGTCGCTGGTAGCCAATCAAGGGGATGTGCCCGACTTTCATGACCTGATATGGCGTCAAGGGCGGCAAAATGTCGTCTGGATGCCAGACACCCGCCAGCGTCAACGCCACCAAATGGGTGGAGTGGGTATGCACCACGCCACCGACGCCCGGGTTGCGGTCGTAGACCTGGCGATGCAGCGCGAGAGTCTTTGAAGGTTTGTCTCCGGACACCCATTCGCCAGCCAGATTGACCTTGGCGATGGTCGCTGGATCGAGGCGCCCAAGACAGGCATCCGTCGGCGTTATCAACCAGCCATCCTCCAGGCGGGCGCTGATATTGCCTGCGCTGCCGACGGTGTAACCGCGCTGATAAAGGCTACGGCCAACCTCGCAGATTTCTTCGCGCAATGCGTTTTCCTTGCTCATTGCGCGCCTCCCGCCAGTTGCGTCAAGGCTTTGCTGAAGAAATCCCGGCTGCCGAAGTTGCCCGATTTGAGTGCCAGGGCCAGTGGTTCATCCGTGTTGCTGACAGTCGCCGGCACACCCGGATCAATCTGCGCGCCTATCTGCAGCAACTGCACACCCAGCGCCTGAACCACGGCACCCGAGGTTTCTCCCCCTGCGATCACAAAGCGGCGCACGCCACTCTGGCGCAAACCCTGCGCAATTTCACCGAAACTGTTCTCAACCAGACTGCCAGACTGCTCGACACCCAGTTGGTGCTGCACCACTTTGACCTCTTCCGGCGAACTGGTGGCGTAGATCAATACCGTCTGCTCGTTGTTCCGGGCGAAGGCCAATGCCTGGGACACTACGGGTTCGCCAGCTGCCAAAGCCAATGGGTCAATCCGCAGGGCTGGCCGACCGGCTTCGAGCCAGGCTGCCACTTGACCATTGGTGGCCACGGAGGCGCTACCGGCCAATACCACTTCACCGCCCAACACCGCCGGCAGCTTCGAGGCGTCAAAGTCACGCAGTTTGCCGGCGCGGCGGAAGTTCTCGGGCAAGCCCAACGCCAATCCCGAACCGCCAGTCAACAACGGCAGATCGGCGCAGGCGGCACCCAGGGTGTACAAATCCTTATCCGACAAGGCATCGGCGATTGCCATGCCGATACCTTGGGCCCGCAATTCGGCGATGCGCGCACGCACCTGGTCGACCCCTTGAGAGACAGTGTCGTAGCGCAACAGGCCGACATTCAGGCCGGTCTGCGATTGCAGAACCCGAACCAGATTGGCATCGGTCATCGGCGTCAACGGGTGATGCTGCATGCCGGACTCGCTGAGCAACTGATCCTGTACAAACAAATGACCGCGAAAAACGGTCCGACCATTTTCCGGGAACGCCGGACAGGCCAGGGTAAAGTCGCTGTCCAGCGCGGCCAGCAGCGCTTCGCTGACTTGGCCGATATTGCCGGCTGCGGTGGAGTCGAACGTCGAGCAGTACTTGAAGAAAATCTGCTCGCAGCCTTGCTCACGTAACCACGCCAGCGCCGCAAGGGATTGCTCGACCGCTTCGGAGACGGGAATGGTGCGTGATTTCAGGGCAATGACGATCGCATCGGCGTCTAGCCCGGTAGTGACGTCAGCACTCGGAATACCGATGCTTTGTACGGTGCGCATACCGCCGCGTACCAGCATGTTGGCAAGGTCCGTGGCACCCGTGAAGTCGTCGGCGATACAGCCCAGCAATGGCCGTGCAGTGAATGTGTTCATGGTGCATTCCTCAAACAGGCTCAGGCTTGGCTGTCGGCAGCTCGATACCCGGGAATATCTTGATCACCGCCGAGTCGTCCTCACGACCAAAGCCCGCACTGGAAGCCTGCATGAACATCTGGTGAGCAGTGGCCGACAGCGGCAGCGGGAATTTGCTGGCCCGCGCGGTATCCAGCACCAGGCCCAGGTCCTTGACGAAAATATCCACCGCCGACAACGGCGTGTAGTCGGCCTTGAGAATGTGCGGCACGCGGTTTTCGAACATCCAGGAGTTGCCAGCGCTGTGGGTGATCACTTCGTAAAGTGCGTCGGCATCGACCCCTTCACGCAAGCCCAACGCCATGGCTTCGGCAGAGGCCGCGATATGCACCCCGGCAAGGAGCTGGTTGATGATCTTGACCTTCGAGCCCAAACCATGAACGTCACCCAGGCGATAGACTTTGCCGGCCATGCCCTGAAGAATCGCTTCGGCCTTGGCATAGGCATCCGCCGGGCCCGAGGTCATCATGGTCATCTCACCCGCAGCAGCCTTGGCCGCCCCACCGGAGATCGGTGCATCCAGATACAGCAGGCCCTTCTCAGTCAGGCGCTGTCCCAAATCCACGGCATAGGTCGGCGCCACGGTGGCACAGCCGATCACCAGACTGCCAGGACGCAGCGCGGCCACGGCCCCTCCTTCTCCAAACAATACTGCCTCGGTCTGGTCAGCGTTCACCACAACGGTAATGATCACGTCACACTCAGCGGCCATGTGAGATGGCGAAGAGCAGGCTACGCCGCCCTCGCTGGCAAACTGCTCCGTCACTGAAGCGCGCACATCACAGGCATGCACATTGAAACCGCTACGCAACAACGAACGAGCAATGCCCAGGCCCATCGCGCCCAAACCAACCACACCGACATTTTTGTTATTCATGGGGTACTCCAAAGGGAAACAGCGGCTTATTCCGCGCCAGTAAGGCGCAGACGGCAGGCCACGTTGTAGAGATTATTCAGGGCATTGAGGGCGTAAGCGTTGCCCGCGATGCTGTCGCTCAACGCGTGAATAGGGTCCTTGTCGAACATCGAGGCAATCCTGTTTTGTCTTGTTTTCAGGTTGTCGTAAAGGCTGGTCAGATAATCTATCAATGATCTGATTATGTGAAGTTATTTTTTAAAATAACATTTTTTAACACTCTGGCCTGAAATGCAGATGCGTGAGTATTGGTTCCGCACTGCACTCAACGCATCTGGAGTGAGGCATCCCTGCCAAAGAGTTGATTGATGTGTGGAAGCGCGCCCAGACGTATCCTCAGACTCAACACCTTGAAATCGCGCTGGCACAAGAGGCCTGTGGACAGCTACCGGCGTCCGATTGTGCTGGCCCGGTCCACCTGCCGCCGGCGCTGCGCCAGCTCGGAAGTTGATTGCGGAATAGCCATGGACTGGGGCGTTTGGCGCTGACCCAGTATGCGAGCCAGTGTGGCCCGGACGGTGGCCTCATCATTGTCGAAGTCGCCATGATGCCGCGCCTGGGAGGCACTTTGATTACCCTTTGGCAGGTCATTGGGCGCACGCACCCAATCAGCGTTTGCTCCCGACTGGAACAGCCCGCTGAGTGCCGGATCGCTTCGAATGAAACTCTCCATGCCCAAAATCGGCTCACCATCGGGACGAATGAGTGGGATGCGGACCTGATCCTCGAAGGCATCGGACACCAGGTAGAGGAGAGACTTGTTGTAGACATGCGCGCAATTGTCATCGCGTTCGGCCTGGTCCGTCAGGGTAAACAGGCCGAACTGCCCAATGCGCTTATCACGGATGGGTTCCAGGTACGTCTCTTGGAACAGCTTCACAGTGCAGGCTGGCGCCCACAGGTGACAACTGGCAACCGTTGCTCCAAGTCCGTCCACCTTGCTACCTGCCATCGGACCACTATTCATGGCACCCTTTGACACTAGGTATTGCACCAGCGGCGCGAGGAAAATGCTCCCGGCACTGTGTCCCACCAGATGGATGTCTACGCCCTGTTTCGCAAGCACCGCGAGCCCCTCGGCTACCACCCGTGCACCACCCTCGGCACTAACGGTGGCAAGCAGCGCGTTTTTCTTCATTTCATCCCACTCGGATTTGCCAGTCAGCAGGCGCGCAATGGGTTCCAGAGCATCGTCCAAACGATCGAGCATGAAGTCCTTTGTTGCGTCCAGGACGCCTTCGGGGCGCCGGCGCCGGGCTGCGTCAGCCAGCATGTTGCTCAGGGTGGTCCAATAGTCGGTTTTCCAGATAAATGCCAGTGGATAGCACTCTGCATCAAGCAGGGTCTGTCGATAGCCCGCGACCGTTTCAATCGCGCTGGCCTGGCTGACGAGCCCGCCGTGGGCATAGACGACGATGCGCTTTTTGTTCCACTTCTCGGTGATTCGTGGAAAGTCCACGTCGAGAATTTCGCGCACACTGCCGAGCGTGGTGCCAATGTCGCCGCGAGGGTCGAGCGCGCCATCATTGCCGATGCTGATGACATGCGGCCGAATTTCCCTGAGCGTCTCACTGGAAGACACCGCCGCAGTACCGATTGTCGGGCTGGCAATACGCGCCACCGCTGTCACGTTGATGGGGGCGCCAAGCCGCGCTACCCAGACATCCAACCCGTTAGTGAGCCAGTCGTCATAACGCACGCGACCGAACCCTCCGAGGCCCCAAGCCTCCCCCCAGGAGTTCTGAACCCAGAAGCCGTCCTGGTCATACGCCACGATCGCGAAGGCATGGCCACCGAGGATATCCGATGACGGCTGGATATAGCCGTCAGCACTGACCTCGCTCCATCCGGCATGTACAGTGGCGCTAGCATACAACACGCCGACCTCGGCGATTGCAGCGTGCATGGCCACGATATCCGTATGATTGACACGGAAATATGCGCCCAGCGGACGTAATGCCGCCTCTTGCGCAAGTTTTTCGGTCAGCGCCGGCACCTTGCTTTTGGACTGCCATTGCGCTGCCGTACAAACGCCGTGCTTGTACCAACCCTTCATTGCGCCACGGCAACTTGAACCTTCGTAGTCCACACCGGCCCACTCATCGTAGCGACGGGCCAGGTCGTAGAACATCTGTGGGCTCACCTGAGTCTGGTCAGATTGGTACTTACGGGTACGAAAGAGATAGTGCGCAACTGTCGCAAGACCGTATCCGGTACAGGCGCCCTCACGCCCTTGGTCCAGAATCGGTACACCTGCCTTCTGGTAGTCGCTGAGTTCCCTTCGTATCGGAACCTCCACCAAGGTGGGGACATACATGCTGTCTCGGAAGTCCAGCCCGTCAGGCCTGACATTCAACACGCGCACCTGAGCCGCTCCGGAAGTGCGAGCAGATGAGGTTTACTTTGGAGTGGCTTTACCGACGTCGCTTTTCTGTACCTTCTTTGTCGCCTTTTTTTGTGCAGCGTCAGTGGCTGGTGCTTCAGCGGCACTGCTGACCTCTTTGCCTTTGGATCGACCTGTTCTAGATGCCATTTCGAGTGCTCCTTTGCCGCATTTGCGACTGGCACTACTGACGCTTTTGCGCCCCCCAGCCATGTGGGAAATCGTCGAGGTGTGATATCTCGACGAAGCATAGCCAATGCGGTGGCGGGCCGCCTTTAGCGGACAGCTTGAACTCAATTGATGGTCTGATTCCTGCCCCTTTAAACCACTCAAAAAGCAACAAGTCAGAGGCTCTACTTAACCGTTCGGGCAACACACCTTTCTGATTTCAACGCTTAATGTTATGCGTCCATCGCGAGCGTCGCGCTGATCGAAAACAACTCGATTCAACGCTTGACCTCCATTGCCCGCGCAAGATGTTCACCGAAGCCTTTGAAGCGTACGCTGCGCGAGCAGCTATGCTTTTTTCAGCAATTCAAAGCGCGATTGCCCTTACTTCAACGCATCAGTGCTGCTCACCTGGGGGGCCACGGCTTTATGAGCGATTCTAATTCTTCGCCCCCCCTCCCGGAATCGGGGCGGATTGCACTGCGAGTGAAGGCGGGCGATCAGGCCGGTTGGGGTCGCTGGATCCCGGGGCTCAACACGCTGCGCGGATACCAAATAGCCTGGTTGCGGCACGACATCATGGCCGGACTGGTGCTGACCACAATGCTGGTGCCTGTCGGCATCGCCTACGCGCAAGCTTCAGGCCTCCCCGGCATCTATGGCCTGTACGCGACCATCGTCCCGCTACTCGCTTACGCGTTGTTCGGGCCTAGTCGGATACTCGTGCTGGGCCCAGACTCCTCATTGGTTGCAGTCATCCTCGCCGTCATCCTGCCACTCTCCGGCGGCGACCCACAGCGTGCGGTCGTCCTTGCGGGGATGATGGCAATCGTGTCGGGAACGGTATGCATCCTGGCCGGGGTAGCGCGTCTTGGCTTCGTCACCGAGCTTCTTTCCAAACCAATCCGCTACGGGTATATGAACGGAATAGCCCTGACCGTATTGATCAGCCAACTGCCCAAACTCTTTGGCTTTTCGATCGAAACCGACGGCCCGCTGAGAAACCTGTGGGCCATCGCCACAGAGGTGGTGGAGGGAAAGACCAACTGGACCACGTTCATGGTCGGTGCGGTCACACTGGCAGTAATCCTGCTGCTCAAGGGCAACCAGCGCCTGCCTGGCATTCTGATCGCCGTGGCAGGGGCGACCGTTGTCGTTGGCGTGCTGGGCCTTGACGCGCGCGCTGGCGTGCTGACCCTTGGCTCCCTTCCGCAAGGCCTGCCTGCGTTCGCCATCCCCTGGATCAAAACCACCGATATCGTCCCCGTCCTGATCGGCGGTTGCGCCGTCGCCCTCATTTCGTTCGCCGACACCAGCGTACTCTCGCGTGTCTATGCGGCGCGGACCCGCACCTATGTCGACCCGAACCAGGAAATGGTGGGGCTTGGCATCGCGAACCTGGCCGCAGGACTCTTTCAGGGCCTTCCCATCTCCAGCAGTTCGTCACGTACGCCTGTGGCCGAGGCGGCAGGCGCGAGATCCCAGCTGACCGGCGTCGTCGGCGCGCTTGCCGTGGCCTTGCTGCTGGTGATGGCGCCAGACATGCTGCAGCATCTACCCACCAGCGCATTGGCTGCTGTGGTAATTGCATCGGCCATTGGCTTGATCGAGATCAGCGACCTGCAGCGAATTTATCGCATCCAGCGCTGGGAGTTCTGGCTGTCAATTGTCTGTACGGTTGGCGTGGCCGTGTTCGGCGCGATTCAGGGCATTGGCCTTGCGATCGTGATTGCCGTCATCGAATTCCTGTGGGATGGCTGGCGTCCGTATTCAGCGGTTCTTGGACGCGTCAAGGGCGTTCAGGGCTACCATGACCTCAAGCGCTATCCAGGCGCACGCCTGATCCCAGGGCTGGTTCTGTTTCGCTGGGACGCCCCCTTATTTTTCGCCAATGCCGAGCTGTTCCAGGATCGAGTGCTGGATGCGGTGGCTGCCTCCCCTACTCCCGTGTATTGGTTGGTCGTTGCGGCGGAGCCGGTCACCAGTGTGGACGTGACGTCTGCCGACATGCTGGCTGAATTGATCGAAACCCTGCACGCTGCTGAAATCGAGTTGTGCGTTGCTGAAATGAAAGACCCGGTCAAGGACAAGCTCAAGCGTTTTGGGCTGTTCGCACGGCTTGGCGAGCACGCGTTTTTTCCGACTGTAGGTGCCGCCGTGAGCAGCTATCTGTTGACTCATCCGGTGGACTGGGACGATGAAAATCGCTGAGCGACGAGGCAATCCTGAAACGTAGCCTTCCGGTGATCACCTCTGGCGAATGTGATCTGCGTCGGAACCGGTGCACGGATGGTTTAGTGACCTCAACTGCACTCAATTTATTGGTTTTACCAACGTTGCCCCTGCATTTTGTACGCTTTAAAAACTCGCCGTGGAGTTTCGCTGCCGTGGTACCGGCTTCATAATGGTTGCGCAGCCAATCGGGAAGATATGCACCTTGGTTGCTTCATCACCGGCACTCTACAGGCAGCCTACGAATGATGACGTCCTTGGTCTCATCGGTCATCGAGTTCCTGACGGCGCATCCGCATGTCGCCTACTTGGCGGTGTTTCTTCTGGCGCTTTCCGAATCAGTCCCTATTATCGGTGCCGTCGTTCCAGGCACAGCCGTGATCCTTGCGCTCAGTGCCTTGGTGCCGAGTGGCGTGTTATTGCTCTGGCCATTGCTGGTCGCCGCCAGTTTAGGCGCCATAGCAGGCGATGGTCTTTCCTTCTGGCTCGGGCATCGATACCAGCGCGAGATTCTTGGTTTCTGGCCGTTGAACCGGCATCCTGAACTGATTGAACGCAGCGAGGCATTTTTTACGCGTCACGGCGCCAAAAGTGTGTTTCTAGCGCGCTTCGTTCCGGGCGTCCGCGCCTTCATTCCACTCCTCGCAGGCATGATGGGAATGGCGGTCAGTCGGTTCTATGCCGTCAATGTTGCCTCGGCGCTCGCTTGGGCTCCGTCGCATATTCTGTCCGGTGTGCTCCTCGGTGCAACGTTCAGTATTCTCGGTGCAGCCGCAAAGCCGCTCTCGATCCTGCTGGTCGTTCTACTCGCAATGGGCTGGGCGCTCCTGCATATCGTACGTTTTACGGTGCGTCGCGGCGTCCCTTTCTTCATCGACGCACTAGGGCGGCTGCAGCGCTGGGCTGGCACTCACGACACCCGACTGAGCCGCAGTCTCACCCATTTACTTGATCCTTCACGACCCGAAGCACGGACTCTCGCGTTGTCGGCTGTATTTCTCGTCGGAGCAGCCTGGCTCTTCCTTGGCATCCTTGAGGATGTCGTCACCGGTGACCCCTTGCTGCTCGCAGACAGCGCGATATACCACGCTCTTCAGGATCTTCGTACAGTGCCAGGCGATGCGGTGATGATCGCTGTTACAGAGCTCGGAGACACCAAGGTTGTGATAGCGGTCACGATTGTTGTGTTGCTGTGGCTGATGTGGCAACGCGCCTGGCGTACAGCAGCCTATTGGCTGGTTGCGATTGCCGGCGCTTCGGTTCTTAACACTGTCATAAAAGTTGCGCTGCATCGAACTCGACCCGGTGAGCTTCTCTACTCTGGATGGAGCACATTTTCCTTCCCCAGTGGCCATAGCACGGTCAATGTCGTGCTCTACGGTTTCCTCGCATTTCTCATCGCGCGCGAGGTCCGCCCGGCATGGGGTCTCGTGGTTGCTCTCGGCGCGGCAACCCTGGTGTTTCTGATTGCATTCTCACGCCTCTACCTTGGTGCGCATTGGCTTTCCGACGTGCTCGGGGGACTGGCATTCGGATCCGCGTGGCTCGCGCTGCTCGGACTGTCCTACCTGCGACGCCAAGCCAGGCGCCTTGAGCCAAGAAGCCTACTCGCGGCCGGATGTTCAGCTCTGATTCTTACCGGAGGACTCAATATCTATAACAGTCATGCGACCGACAGCGACCGCTACGCCGTCAAGGTGGGAACTCCGTATATGGCTGCCACCGATTGGTGGGCGTCGGGTTGGCAGCAACTGCCGGCACGGCGTATCGATCTCACTGGCGAGACGAATGAGCCGCTGACGTTCCAGTGGGCCGGAGGCCTGAAGGATTTGCAAGATGCCCTGCAGCGCAACGGATGGTTTAATTCGGCGGACTGGACACCGGTGGATGCCCTGAACTGGCTTACCGCCCCAGCCGACCCAACAGGCCTTCCGGTTATTCCACTTTTCGCGAGTGGCCGCCTCCCCAGCCTGACGCTCGTTCGACCAAATAGTGATGGAGCACTTACCCGTTCACGCCTCGTGCTTCGAATGTGGGTCGTCGATTTCGAACTCACGAACGGACGTACCGTACCGCTCTGGATGGGTTCAGTTGTGGAGGAGCGTTTCTATCATCCACTATCCCTCATCACGTTGACGTCGACACAGTCCGATGTGAATGCACCGCGCAACACGCTAGCCGCCGCTCTTGACGGAGGGCGACTTATCCCCCGGAGCGAAGGAGCCGCAGATTCAGATTGGGATGGGCAGGTCCTGTTAGCGCGCCACGGTGAGAAACAGAAAACGATGTCCGACTGAGCGTGACTGTCAGGGTATATCTGCACCCGGCCGCCTCCCGAGCGACATGCACGGTAGCTGTACTCGCAGGGGCGTTAAATCGTACTACTGGAGCATGGTCCGTGCTCGGGCGCTGGTCATGCACTATGGTCAGCCACTCTCCAGCCTGCGGGGAGTCACTGACAGTGACGCCAACGGTATTACAAGCGGACGACAAGGGAACTATCCATAAGGAGATAGCTCTTTTGGGATATGGCACCAGTACCACGTTGGAAAATGACACGTGGAAAGGTCTTAAAGCTCCAATCCGATCATCTGGCATCTCTGCGCCCAGCGGACGATGAAGTCGTTGAGATGCTCCTTGAGGGTGATCTGGCTAACTGATTCAATCCAGTCGCCCGCCAATAGCTTACGCATGCGTACACATGGCTTGTTTATTTTCGTATGCGTAATACACTGGGATTAGTAATTTATCTCTCAGGAGAGTCCTCATGGTCACGGCAAGCCACGCCCATAGCGCTACACATGACATTGACAGCCCAGAGGCCGGGCGGGTCGCGCTGAAGTTTTTTTTCGGTCTCATGGAACACTGGAACTGCTCAGTCGATCAGCAGCGTGCATTGCTGGGGTCGATCAGCACCACGACCTTTTACAAATACCGACGCATTCCAAGCGTGCGGCTGCCGCACGATACGCTGGAGCGCATCTCTTACCTGATGGGCATTCACAAGGCGCTCAGCATCATATTCAGCAATAACCGCGACCGCGTGTATGCCTGGGTCAACAGTCCGAACACGGCTGCCCCCTTCAACGGTCAGACGGCGCTGAAATACATGCTGGCCGGTCGTGTGGTCGATATTGCAGATGTTCGCCGTTATCTGGATGGGGTCCGCGGATAATGGCTGAGAAGTTGGAGATACCCGTGTGGGACAGTGCTTACCGTGTGATCAGCAGTTCGTTCCCGCCGATCACCCTCTTCGAAGACATCCTGGATCCTGCTGAGCTGCAAATGTCGTATGCACTGGAGTCTCTGACCAATGACCGACTGGCCGAGGAAGTGGGCCTTATCAGCCGGGTAGCCCCTGAAGACCGAGTATCCGGACACGGTTCAACGCCTGTTATGGCCGCGTTCACGCATATTGGAAAGATCAGTCGGTTCACCGATGGAACGTTCGGTATCTACTACGCGGCCAGCAGCCAAAGAGCAGCCATCGCCGAGACCAGCTTCCACCAGGAACGATTCCTCGCTGCGACCAATGAACCGGATGTCGAGCTGACCATGCGCACCTACGTGAACAAGGTCGTCAAGCCGATGCACGATATTCGCGCAGGCTTTGCTCACCTGCATGACCCTGATCCTGCCAACTATAGCCCCGCACAAGCATTTGCCAAAAAGCTCCGTGAGGAGAAATCATGGGGGCTCCTGTACAACAGCGTTCGCGCCAATGGGCATGAGTGCATAGCCGCTTTCCGCCCTCCAGCGGTATCCATACCGGTGCAGGGCAAACACATCCGCTACGTTTGGGAAGCCAGAAGTCAAAAAATCGGGTACTTCTTCGAAATTACTCAGTTGTGATAGCCGCTTTGAGACCGGGGTGTCTATACCGCGCTTCGAACATCGACCTTTGATTCGTATGTTGAGAAC
Source organism: Pseudomonas sp. MH9.2 (assembly GCF_034353875.1). Lineage (NCBI taxonomy): Bacteria > Pseudomonadati > Pseudomonadota > Gammaproteobacteria > Pseudomonadales > Pseudomonadaceae > Pseudomonas > Pseudomonas sp. MH9.2. The sequence continues at coordinate 381,059 of NZ_CP133784.1, read as the reverse complement.
GCCGCGCGGCAGCCATGATCTACCCTCCTCTCGCCCTCTCCTCCTTTATAAATTGCCAATCATCTCGGTGCGATGGCCGCATCTACCAACACCTGCGCTTCTGCCACCAGACGCTTGAGGTGGTCTTCACCGATAAAGCTCTCAGCGTAGATCTTGTAAATGTCTTCCGTGCCCGAAGGACGTGCTGCGAACCAGCCGTTCTCGGTCATGACCTTCAAGCCGCCAATGGCCTGATCGTTGCCTGGTGCATGGCTGAGAATGCTCTGGATCGTTTCACCGGCCAACTCTGTGGATTTAACCTGATCGGGCGACAACTTGCTCAGCAGCGCTTTTTGCTCAGGGTTAGCCTTGGCTTCCACGCGAGTGGAGAACGGTTCGCCCAGTTCCCGGGTCAGGTCCTGATAGATTTCGCTAGGGTCGCGGCCTTTACGGGCGGTGATCTCGGCGGCGAGCAATGCCGGGATCAGGCCGTCCTTGTCGGTGGTCCAGACACTGCCGTCCCGACGCAGGAATGAGGCGCCAGCACTTTCTTCGCCCCCAAAACCCAGGGAGCCATCGAACAGGCCATCGGCGAACCATTTGAAGCCCACTGGCACTTCATACAGGCGTCGGCCCAGGCGTTTGGCCACGCGATCAATCATGCCGCTGCTGACCACGGTTTTACCAATGGCGGCATCGGCACGCCAATGGGGACGGTTCTGAAACAGGTAATCGATGGACACCGCCAGATAATTGTTCGGTGCCAGCAGCCCACCCGTTGGGGTGACGATGCCGTGACGGTCGTGATCCGGGTCGCAAGCGAATGCGACTTGAAAGCGATCCTTAAGGCCGATCAACCCCTGCATGGCGAAGTTTGAAGACGGGTCCATCCGAATGCGACCGTCCCAATCCACGCACATGAAGCGGAACGTCGGGTCGACGTGCTGATTGACCACTTCCAGGTTCAGACCGTAATGCTCGCCGATCGCCGACCAGTAATGCACCCCGGCTCCGCCCAGCGGGTCAACGCCCAGACGTAGATTTGCGTCGCGAATAGCATCCATGTCGATGACGTTTTTCAAGTCAGCGACATACGTATTGAGGTAGTCATGGCGGTGGGTGGTGTCTGCACGCAAGGCCCTTTCATAGGTCATACGAGTGACGCCCAGCACCTTCTCAGCCAACAGCTCGTTAGCTTTTGCCTCGATCCATTTGGTGATGTGGGTATCTGCCGGGCCACCATTGGGCGGGTTATATTTAAAGCCACCACTTTCCGGCGGGTTGTGCGACGGGGTGATAACGATACCGTCGGCCAGGCCGGAAGTGCGGCCTCGGTTGTAGCAAATAATGGCGTGGGAAATCGCCGGCGTGGGTGTGTATTCGTCATTTTCGGCGATCATGACCTGCACGCCGTTAGCCGCCAGTACTTCCAGCGCGGTGACACTGGCCGGTGTCGACAAGGCATGGGTATCTGCGCCGAGGAACAACGGACCGTCAATGCCATTGACCTGACGGTACAGGCAGATAGCCTGACTGATGGCCAGAACATGCCATTCGTTGAAGCTCAGCTCAAAAGAACTGCCACGGTGACCCGACGTGCCAAACGAAACGCGCTGGGTGGAAACCGATGCGTCAGGTTGGCCGGTGTAATAGGCCGTTACCAGTCGCGGAAGATCAACCAAGAGTTCTGCTGGCGCTGGTTTGCCAGCAAATGGACTGAGACTCATACGAAACCTCCATGGAGGGAAGAAGACAAAAAAGAACAAGTTCTGTGTGCAACACCCCGACAGATGCAGGGGAGCTATGAGGCGGCAGTTTACTGGCAGTTTGACCGCTACGCTAAGCTATCTATCCGTCAGGCCTTGAACGTTTTACAGCTGCCACCAGGCAGGTAGCAAATTTTGCACCTTGCGCTCGGCGAAACGGTCGTCGATCAGCATCACTACCCCACGATCATCCTGACCTCGAATGACCCGGCCCGCAGCTTGTACGACTTTTTGTACGCCGGGATATAGATAGGTGTAGTCGTATCCGGCGCCGAACAGCGCAGCCATTCGTTGTTTGAGCTGCTCATTCACTGGATTCAATTGAGCCAGGCCCAGGGTGGCGATAAACGCACCGATCAATCGAGCGCCCGGCAAGTCGATGCCTTCGCCAAAAGCCCCACCCAACACGGCAAATCCGATGCCCTGGCTGCTCAAGGTGAACTGATCGAGAAACGCCTGCCGCTCGCTTTCAGTCATGCCGCGTGATTGCTGCCACAACGGAACCTGTGGATGCAGCTGATGCAGCAGCTCAGCGACCTGTTGTAGATAGTCGAAACTGCTGAAGAAGGCCAAGTAATTGCCGGGTTGCGCCTGAAATTGCGAGGCCATCAATTCGACGATAGGTGCCAGTGATGCCTGTCGATGGGTGAATCGGGTAGATATCTGACTGATGATGCGCACGTCCAGCTGTTCCCGGGAGAACGGCGACTCGATATCGACCCACGCGGTATTACCTGGCAGACCGAGCAGATCAGCGTAGTAACGGCGGGGATTCAAGGTCGCGGAAAACAGTACGGTGCTGCACGCTGCCGTCAGACGTGGGCGGACGAAGCCGGCTGGCACCACGTTGCGCAGGCTCAACCGCGACAGGCTGCGCTTTCCACCCCGTTCGCGCTTGTTGATATCGAACACAAAATGTTCATCAAACAACTCGGCGATCCGCGCGAACTGGATCGCTTCAAAGTAGAAACTCTGCAATGCGCCATCGACGGCGTGGGGATGCTCATTGAAATAGTCGCCAATCGCGGTCACACACACATTCAAGCTTTGCAAAAACCGCGCAGGTGTCACGGGATAGGCTTGATAATCGAGCACCTGATCCTTGTGCAACGCATTCCATTCGCGGTTGAGCCGTTGCAGGGACTTCTTCAGCGCCTCAGGTGCACCGTCGCGAAGGGTGTTCAGGTTCTGCTGGTCTAGGCTGGCGCTGTACATCTGCCGCGTGCGCTCGACCATGTTGTGCGCCTCGTCCACCAACACCGCCACGCGCCACTGGTTGAACTGGCTGAGGCCGAACAGCAAGGCGCTGAGATCGAAGTAATAGTTGTAATCAGCGATCACCACGTCGGCCCAGCGCGCCAGTTCCTGGCTCAAGTAATACGGGCAAACCTGATGTTGACGGGCGACTTCACGCACGCCGGCTTGATCGAGCCATGGTTTGTCCATTGCGGCGTTGCGTGCTGCCGGTAAACGATCATAGAAGCCCTTGGCCAGAGGGCAGGAGTCGCCGTTGCACGCTTTGTCAGGGTGTTCGCAGGCTTTTTCCCGGGCCACCATTTCCAGCACGCGCAGGGCCAGATCCGGTGCGCTGCGGCGAATGACACTCAAGGCGTCCAGTGCCAGCTTGCGCCCTGGGGTCTTGGCCGTGAGGAAGAACACTTTGTCGAGTTTTTGCCCAGGGACGGCCTTGAGCATTGGAAACAGTGTGCCCACCGTTTTGCCGATACCCGTCGGCGCTTGAGCCATCAGACAACAGCCGGTGCTGACCGCTTTATAAACCGACTCTGCCAGCGTTCGCTGGCCTGTGCGAAAACTCGGATGAGGGAACGCCAGCGCGCCCAAGGCCTGATTGCGGGCATGGGTGTGAGCCAGTTCCTGCTGGGCCCAGCGCAGAAAAATCGCACATTGCTCGTTGAAAAAAACGTGAAGCGCGTTTGCCGTATAGCGTTCGCGAAACAACGTTTCCTGCTCGCTGACGATATTGAAATAGACCAACGCCAGCGTGACTTCGCCCAGCTTCATCTGCTGACAGAGCAGCCAGCCATAGATTTTTGCTTGCGCCCAGTGCAATTGCCGGTGGTTCGCCGGCATCGCACTCAAGTCGCCTCGGTAGGTTTTTACTTCTTCAAGTTGGTTAAGTACCGGATCGTAACCGTCCGCCCTGCCCCGAACCTTGAGTTGCAGGTAGTCACCGCTGAGTGGGACTTCGGCTTGATAGGCCTCGCCGCGTCGGGCAACCACCGTGCGGTGTCCGGCCATGCCTTCCAGTGCCGTAGGCGTCGGGGTGAAACGCAAATCGAGGTCGCCCGCCTTGGCCGTGAATTCGCACAAGGCACGCACGGCCACCCCATAGCTGGAGTCATCAACGTTGGCGTTATGGATAGGATCGAGTGTCACTGGAGAGGAAAAGCCGTTTTAGCACCGGTACTGGATGGGCATACAGATACCAGCTATGGCCCGGCGCTGGCAAATACAATTGGATCAGTGGCCGGGCACGGACGGCTATGGGACTACAGCCTCTCCTGACGCAACAGGTCGTCCAGCGTGTTGAGCGCCGTGCCAATGTCCTGATTCCAATCGAAGGCGAAGCTGATCCGCAGGTTTTGCTGATGCAAGCCCTGCAGGCTGAATATTTCACCGGGCGCGATAAAAATCCGCCGCTTGAGCAGGCGGTCAAACACGCGGCGCATGTTCACCGGCCGAACGCATTCGGCCCAAATGGCAGCACCGCCTCCGGGCAGGTTAAAACGCAAGCTGGCCCCCGCACGCTCATGCAGCAGGCTGGCCAGGGTCAGCATGCGATCCTCCAACAGGCGCCGCAGTCCGGTGATGTGTTGATCGATGCGTCCAGAGCTGTAAAGCCGCGCAATGGCTTTTTGGCGAATGGGTGGCAGGCAGAAGGAGCGCACCAGAAAGTGCCGTTGCAACTCAGCACTGAAATGCTTGCACAGCAAATACCCATAAGGTGCTTCAGGTCCGATGATCTTGTCGAAGGCGGAAAACACTAACAAGCGCTCGGGGTTGATCCAGTCACGCAATCGGCCCACCGGCGGCTCGAAGCAGAGTTCGCCGAGGCTGTCGTTTTCCAGAACCCAAATGCCATTCAGGTTCAGTCGACGGGCGAGCTGTTGACGGTTTTCCAATTGCATCAAGCTGCCTTGTGTCGAACAAGGCACTGACGGCAGGACCGCCAGACCAATGTCCTCCTGAAGCATTGTTTGGTCGAACCAAGGCAGGTCCACGCAACCGCTATTGTCTAGTGGCATCTCGATCACGCGGATATCGAACGATTGCAGCAAGCGCAAGATAGTCCAGGAGCAAGGCGACTCCACCAGCACCGTACCGCCCCGAAGCCCCAGTGCATCAAGGACTATTTTCAGCACCCCACGCAAATCCGCCCCGACATAGACATTGTCAGGGTGCCAGCAATGCTGCGCACAGGAGGTGTAACGTGCGGCCAGCGCCGTGCGTAACTCCAGTACCCCAAAGGGCTGGAACTGCAGGTTGAGCTGACGCGGGTAATGACGAATCAGTTCGCGTTCGAGCATCAGCAATGGATTTTCGAGCGATGACAGCATCGTCGGCTCATCATCGCTGAGCACGAACATACCCGGACGACGAGCATTGGCGTAAAGCTTTTCCAGGAGGTCTTCGCCATGTTGTCCATTGGGACATGGCATCAGACAGGGCAACGCAAAATAGCCAGATTTGGGTACGGAGCGGATCCGGCCCTCTTTTTCCAGCAAGCAATAGGCGTACTGAACGGTCGATATGGACACCTTCAAACGCTTGGCCAGGTCGCGCAATGACGGTAATTTGGTCGTGGAACCGCTGTTAACCTCACCAATCAGCTGGTTGAGGTAGCAATACACGGCCTGATAAGCAAAGTTGGAAGCGCTGTTTTTCATAAGCTGTACCCCGTCTATGCGTAATCGCCGCCCCAGAGAACATGCGCGGGCCCGCAGCAACTTCCGCCTGTCAATCTCCGGGAGTCGCTGCCGGCATGAGGATCACGCTTAGCGCCCAGATACTATTTCGGCCGTGGCCTCGCCCGTTTTCGGGTCGACCGTCACAATGCTGCGCTTATCGGGGTCACTGGCGCGGACCCTGGCGATCAGCGATGTCTGATCGCCGAAATCCACCCTTTTTTTACGGTAAAGGCTTTGCAAGCCGACTTTGCTCAACCCACTGATATCGATCAGCCATTGCAGGACTTGCTCTGGGACTTGCAGGCCCATTAACGCTTTGTGCAAGTCAGGCAACGCGACCAGCATTCCCGGATGACAACGGCGCAGGAATGCTTCCAGGGCGCGACCTGAATCCACGAACGGGGCGAACAACAGGCACACCAACTGCGCGTCATTCAGGCCGAATGCCTCCTGTGCGTGCGCCGATGCAAGTGCACGGCGTCCTTCGATGTTTTGATTGCCGTCATAGGCCGCCATGGCCTGTTCAATCAAGCGCTCGGGCATTTGCTTCTTGCACATCAACCCCTTTGCAACCTCCAGGTATTCGGCAATCCCTTCTTGGTAGCTACGACCGCGTACATAGTGAGCCTGCAAGCCACGCATATGCGCCATCAGCATTGGATTGGCGCAATCGGATTCGCTGAAGCTGAACGCAAGGTCATCGAACTGGAACCCCAGGAAATCGGTCAGCAAAGGCCAATGATCATCCGCTTTGCAACTGACCAGATCGAAGATAGTAATGAATGCAGGGACAACGGATTTATTAGGGTACGCCACGAGGCGACCCGCAGGCTCGGCGCCTTCTTCATACAGCTCGCGATAGTAAGCATGACCGACACTGTTCAGCGTCTTGAGCACACCATTGAAACTCTGATTTCTCCAGTCCGAGGCAGGGACCTCCAAGCCTTCGGCAAGGCGCATGACCCATGCCGCGTATTGCTTTTGCTCTTTGCGTGAGTCTCCGCTGACTAACGCATCGATACCCGTACCCCAACACGCCGCGCGCGCAAAAAAATCGCCCAGCCCCAAGTAACAGCTATTGCAGAACGTCGCACGAGCGTCACCCGCGGTCATATGCCCCGTCAATAACATGTCCGAGCGGTTGCACTCACGCCCCGCCGTGGAAAACGGCAAGTCCACGCGAAAGGGTCGAATCTGTTGTTGATCGACCATCAACACTTCTACGCGCGGGTCGTCATAGAGAAACAACGCCGAATAACTGCGATGGATATTACCCATCACGGCCGACGTTATACCTGCGTGGCGCAGGGTGGCGACTCGCAAGTTGAAGGTAGCTGGCGACCTGCCCGCGATACTCAATTGCGCAGCCCGCATAAAAGCAACGGTGTAGGCGCTGTCTTTACCGCCGCCGAACGCGATCATTACTTTGAAACTTCCGATGCGTTCAATTCCCCCGGCCGCCACGATCAAACGCTGGATCAGTAACTGAAGCGCTGTTCGCTCGGCGCGGGTGAAGTAACTGAGTACGCGCTGCAATACTTGTTGGTAAACATAATTCATTGCCTGCTCATGGATAGAACTCATAGCGCGGCACCTGACAGACGAATAACCACATCGGCAGCCCCTCGGAGTGGACTGATAAGCACGCCCGCCCAGCTGTCGGCCTGAGGCCGTTGATTCGATGAAGGGCTGGAAAAATATTGTTGTTCGACCATGACTCATTCCCTGAGCAATAATTACCGACGTATTATCAATGTCTCCAAGGTGTTTGCAAGGTACAGATACGCAGTAAAAAGCAGCGCAGTTCAGAGGCTGACAAACGCGACTAAATAACAAACACACGTGTTTAATACTTCAGTGATGTACCGGCAATTACCGAGCCCACTGAGTACGCGTGCATTGTAGGTCGAATCTACAGTTGCAGGATTGACGCGCGTTATTTAAACGACACTAAACGGCGTGTATATATTTTATAACGATGGGTTGTAGCGCATTAAACGTACGGCACAGTGATACAAGAAGTTACTTCGTTACCGGGTGTGCAGCAGGTACAACAAAAAAAACCCTCTTGCGTCACGGGAAGACTTCAATTTTTACCCAGTGACGCGTTCGAACGCTTAAGGGCAACCACTCTCTGAGAGGCGCCCGCACAGTGGCGTTGATAAACGTCCGTATTTAAACCTGTTCGATGTGCAGCACGGCACGACCGCCGATGGGACAACCGTCCATGTAACGATGAGCCTGAACAACCTCGGCAAAGGGAAATACCCGCGTAGGCTGCGGCAGCAAAACCCGATCAGCCGTGAGCTGGTTGATGTCACGCAACGCCCGCTGCACGGCGGCTTCGTCCTGAGTGATGCCCAGCTCCGGCTTGCCGGTGAAGTTGCCCAGGCAATGTACAAAGAACTGAATGTTTTTCTGGAACGCTGCACACGCCGGGAATGGCGTCTGATTCCCGCCCTGTAAACCGTAAAGTACCAAGCTGCCACGCGGAGCCAGAACATCGCCGAGGATCGACATCTGCGGCCCCCCCAAACCATCGAGCACCACATCGGCACCCCGGTTGTCGGTGTACTTGTTGACGGACATCAACAGGTCCTGTTCCTCCGTGACGATGACTTTGTCCGCGCCCAGCGACAGCAGGTAATCACGCTGTTCAGCAGATTTGGTCGCAGCAATGACCTTTGCACCCAGGGCTTTACCCAATTGCACGAATGCCGGACCGGCACAGTGACTGGCGTCGGTTACCAGCGCGGTCTGCCCTGGCTTGATGTGTGCCAGGTCGATGTACGCAAAGTAAGCCATCAGCAGTGGCGTGTAATGAACGCATGCTTCAATCGGGCTCAGCACATCCGGATAACGGGTCAAGGCCAGGCGTGGCAGCACAATCAATTCGCCATACACCGGGTATTCATTGGGACTGACCGCAGGAAAACTGGCGACCTTGTCACCCACGGCCAAATCATCAACCCCTTCGCCTACTGCCGACACCACACCGGCCATTTCATGACCCATGCCGGCGGGCAGCCGAGCGTGCGATGGCGCCAGATTTTGCCGCCAGAGCACGTCATACCAGCTGATACCAATCGCTTCTACGCGCACTTGCACCTCACCGGGTGCTGGCAGCGCAGCAGGGTGCTCCTCAAGCTTGAGGACCTCGGCTGGACCAAACTGATGAAAACGGATCGTGCGGGACATTTCGAACCTCGCCTTATGAACCTTTAATGCCATGAACTTTATCCGGGCTTTACCGGGAACACTATCAGTGGCTATTAATAGTCGACATGCATGTCATTGATTCTGCTGCGCCGGTGTGGCGCAAATCTGGCTGCAGAAAACAAAAAAATCAGCTTTTATGGGGGGCATTGTTCGCACCTAATCGCGACATTGCAACCCACCCGTACACGTCGACCGAACAAGTGCTTTCGCGGGGCACCCGATAATGCCCGGTGTAACGCCTTCTTGCGTCTTGCAGCCGCTTTATATCGCGATCCACTATGATTTTGATGATTAATGTACCGGCGTTGAATTTATCACTGCAGAACGCTACTGATTCCTCGTACTATTCACGTCGCGTTTGCCTATCCGAGCCACTGTGTTTGAGCGGATAGGCCGCACACCTGAGTGCTGGCATGGCCTCTCGCATCGACAAATGGCCCGAGATCATCTTTCATGAATCGCAATGACCTGCGTCGCGTTGACCTCAATCTCCTTATTGTCTTCGAGACATTGATGCATGAGCGGAGCGTTACTCGTGCGGCAGAAAAACTGTTTCTGGGCCAACCCGCGATCAGTGCGGCGCTCTCACGTCTGCGCGGGCTGTTCGATGATCCTTTGTTCGTGCGCACCGGACGCAGCATGGAACCAACTGCCCGCGCGGTGGACATTTTCGCGCTGCTCTCCCCCGCGCTCGACTCGATCTCCACGGCCGTCAGTCGTGCGGCAGAATTCGACCCTGCAACCAGCACAGCCGTATTCCGCATCGGCTTGTCCGACGACGCGGAGTTCGCACTCTTGCCTTCGTTGCTCAAGCGTCTGCGCTCCGAGGCCCCAGGCATTGTGCTGGTGGTACGACGGGTCAACTACATCCTGATGCCCGCGATGCTCGCTTCTGGCGAAATCTCCATTGGCGTCAGCTACACCATGGATCTGCCCGCCAATGCCAAACGAAAAGTGCTGCGCCTTAGCCGGGCCAAGTTGTTGCGCGCGGACACGGTACCAGGCCCACTCAGCCTGGATGACTTCTGCACACGGCCTCATGCCCTGGTCTCGTTCTCGGGTGATTTAAGCGGATTTATCGACGAGTACCTGGAAAAAATCGGGCGCAAGCGTCATGTTGTGCTGGCCGTGCCACAGTTCAATGGCTTGGCCTCGCTGCTGGCCGGTACCGATATCGTGGCGACCGTTCCGGACTATGCCGCTGATGTACTGGCCGCCGCCGGAGGCGTACGCGCTGAAGAGGTACCGATTGAAACGCGTAGCTTTGAGCTGCACATGGCGTGGCGTGGCTCCCAGGACAATGACCCAGGGGAACGATGGCTGCGTTCGCGTATTCAGATGTTCTTTGGTGACCCTGATAGCCTGAACTAGAGCCTCATCGACGGATCTATATCATTCTGAATGATACTGACCTTCAACCCATTCGATTCGTGCAATACAACCCGCCAGAACAAAATCCGCCAACTTAACAATTTGACGGATTATTCCCATGGCACAGTCATTCAAATACGTGCGCTACCCTCTTGCGGCCCTGGCCTTGGTCGTGATCAGCGCCTGTGGTCGCGATCCCGCTGCGACTGTGGCTCCGGCAGCTGCAAAAGTCACCGTGGCCAAGGTACTGGAACAGCCCGTCAATGAATGGGATGAATTCACCGGGCGCCTTGAGGCGCCGGAAACCGTTGAAATCCGCCCACGGGTTTCTGGCCAGATTGATCAAGTTGCTTTCACTGAAGGTGCGTTGGTCAAGAAAGGCGACCTGCTATTCCAGATCGATCCTCGTCCTTTCCAGGCTGAAGTTCGTCGCCTCGAAGCCCAACTGCAACAAGCTCGCGCCAATTTGACACGCAGTGGCAATGAAGCCCAGCGTGGCCAACGCCTGCTGACCAGCAATGCTATTTCCGCCGAACTCGCCGACTCGCGCAACAGCGCCGCCCAAGAAGCGAAAGCCGGCGCCGATGCCATCCAGGCGCAACTCGATCTGGCTCGGTTGAACCTGAGCTTTACCCGCGTAACTTCGCCGATCAGTGGCCGCGTCAGCCGCGCCGAAATCACCGCTGGCAACATTGTGACTGCGGATGTCACGCCGCTGACAAGCGTGGTGTCCACCGATAAGGTTTACGCGTATTTCGATGCCGATGAGCGGGTTTATCTGAAATACACCGAGCTTGCTCGCAAAGGCCAGCGCGGCCAAAGCACGCCGGTATTCCTCGGTCTGTCGAACGAAAGCGACAACCCGCATCAGGGCCAGATGAATTTCGTCGACAATCAGGTCAACCCGAAAACCGGGACCATCCGAGGCCGTGCGGTTTTCGATAACACCGACGGCCAATTCACTCCGGGCTTGTACGCCCGTCTCAAGCTGGTAGGCAGCGGTACTTACTCTGCCGTGCTAATCAATGACGAAGCAGTCGGCACTGATCTTGGCAAGAAATTCGTGCTGGTCATGGGCGCCGACAATAAACCGGCCTACCGCAGCGTGGAACTCGGTCCGAAACTCGAAGGTTTACGCATTGTGCGCAGCGGCCTGAGCAAAGACGACACCATCGTGGTCAAGGGCCTGCAACGGGTTCGCCCGGGGCAAGCGGTAGACCCTGAAACAGCCATGATGGCCAGCGCCGAAACCCTAGCCGCCCTGCACAAGCAACGTCAAGCACTCGAAGCCAGCAACCTGAAGCCCGTCGAGCCCAAGCTTGCGGCCAAACTTGCCAGCACTGCTTCGCCGCGCGGTTAAGGGATAACCATAATGAACTTCTCTCAATTCTTTATTACGCGGCCGATCTTTGCAGCGGTGTTATCACTGCTGATCCTGATCGCAGGCGCGATTTCACTGTTCCAGCTGCCGATCAGTGAATACCCGGAAGTCGTGCCCCCCACCGTCGTGGTGCGTGCAAACTTCCCGGGTGCCAACCCTAAGGTCATCGGTGAAACCGTGGCTGCACCGCTGGAACAGGCGATCACCGGCGTCGAGAACATGCTTTACATGTCCTCGCAGTCCACCGCTGACGGCAAAATCACCCTGACCATCACCTTCGCCCTGGGTACTGACCTGGACAACGCTCAGGTGCAGGTGCAAAACCGTGTGACCCGGACCACCCCCAAACTGCCCGAAGAAGTGACGCGCATTGGTATCACCGTGGACAAGGCATCCCCCGACCTGACCATGGTCGTGCACTTGACCTCGCCGGACAAACGCTACGACATGCTCTACCTGTCCAACTATGCCTTGCTCAATATCAAGGATGAATTGGCGCGTCTGGGCGGTGTCGGTGATGTCCAACTGTTTGGTATGGGCGACTATTCGCTACGTGTCTGGCTTGATCCGAACAAGGTCGCTTCACGCAACCTGACCGCGACCGACGTCGTGGCTGCGATACGTGAACAGAACCGTCAGGTCGCTGCCGGGTCCCTTGGTTCGCCACCTGCGCCGGGTGCCACCAGCTTCCAGATGTCGGTGAATACTCAGGGTCGCCTGGTCAGTGAGGAAGAGTTCGAAAACATCATTATCCGCTCCGGCGCCGGAGGGGAAATCACTCGCCTCAAGGACATTGCGCGGATCGAGCTTGGCTCCAGCCAGTATGCATTACGTTCTCTGCTGAATAACCAGCCTGCGGTGGCTATCCCGATCTTCCAGCGCCCCGGCTCCAATGCCATCGATATCTCCAACGAAGTTCGCGCCAAAATGGCCGAACTGAAGAAGAACTTCCCGGAAGGCATGGACTTCTCGATTGTCTATGACCCGACGATCTTCGTCCGCGGCTCCATCGAAGCAGTGGTCCACACGCTGTTCGAAGCACTGATCCTGGTCGTGCTCGTGGTGATCCTGTTCCTGCAGACCTGGCGCGCCTCGATCATTCCATTGGTGGCTGTTCCGGTCTCACTGATCGGCACCTTTGCCGTGATGCACATGTTCGGTTTCTCGCTCAATGCGCTGTCGCTGTTCGGATTGGTACTGGCCATTGGTATCGTGGTAGACGATGCCATCGTCGTGGTGGAGAACGTCGAACGTAATATCGAGCTGGGACTGACGCCGGTCGAAGCGACCAAACGCGCCATGCGTGAAGTCACCGGACCGATCATCGCCACCGCGCTGGTGTTGTGCGCAGTGTTCATCCCGGCGGGATTCATCTCCGGGTTGACCGGGCAGTTCTATAAACAGTTCGCCCTGACGATTGCGATCTCTACAGTGATCTCCGCGTTCAACTCCTTGACCTTGTCGCCAGCCCTGGCCGCCGTGTTACTTAGAAGCCACGATGCGCCGAAGGATGCCTTTTCCAGATTTCTCGATAAATTGTTCGGTGTCTGGTTGTTCCGGCCGTTCAACAGATTCTTCGACAAAGCCAGCCGTGGCTATGTAGGAACCGTAGGCCGGGTTATCCGTGGCAGCGGCATCGCCTTGTTTGTCTACGCGGGTTTGATCGTGATGACCTGGTTCGGCTTCGCCAACACGCCGACCGGTTTCGTGCCTGCACAAGACAAACAGTATCTGGTGGCCTTTGCTCAACTGCCGGATGCGTCAAGCCTGGACCGTACCGAAGATGTGATCAAACGCATGTCTGACATCGCGCTCAAACAGCCTGGTGTAGAAAGTGCGGTCGCCTTCCCTGGCCTGTCGATCAACGGCTTCACCAACAGCCCTAACGCGGGCATCGTCTTCGTGACCTTGAAGCCATTCGACGAGCGCAAGGACAAGAGCGAATCGGCGGGCGCGATTGCCGGTGCCTTGAACGGTAAGTTCGGTGTGATCCAGGAAGCCTACATGGCGATCTTCCCGCCACCACCGGTGCAGGGACTCGGCACTATTGGCGGCTTCCGCTTGCAAATCGAAGACCGTGGCAACCTGGGTTACGAAGAGCTGTACAAAGAAACCCAGAACGTCATCAACAAGAGCCATGGCGTGCCTGAACTGGCCGGGTTATTCACCAGCTACACGGTCAACGTGCCACAGGTCGATGCCGCTATCGACCGTGAAAAGGCTAAAACCCACGGTGTAGCTATCTCGGACATCTTCGACACCCTGCAAGTCTATCTGGGTTCGTTGTATGCCAACGACTTCAACCGTTTTGGCCGTACCTATCAAGTCAACGTTCAGGCTGAACAACAATTCCGTCTGGAGGCTGAGCAGATCGGTCAACTGAAAGTGCGCAACAACGTGGGCGAAATGATCCCCCTGGCGACGTTCATCAAGGTCAGCGATACCTCAGGGCCTGATCGCGTCATGCACTATAACGGCTTCATCACGGCTGAAATCAACGGTGCAGCCGCGCCCGGCTACAGCTCCGGGCAAGCGCAGAGCGCCGTTGAAAAACTGCTCAAGGAAGAACTGCCCAACGGCATGACCTACGAGTGGACTGACCTGACGTATCAGCAGATTTTGTCCGGCAACACTGCACTGCTGGTGTTTCCGCTCTGTGTGCTGCTGGCGTTCCTGGTGTTGGCCGCGCTGTATGAAAGCTGGAGCCTGCCTCTGGCGGTGATTCTGATCGTACCGATGACGCTGCTGTCAGCCATCGTCGGGGTGATCATTGCCGGTAGCGACAACAACATTTTCACCCAGATTGGCTTGATCGTATTGGTGGGCCTGGCGTGTAAGAACGCGATCCTGATCGTCGAGTTTGCCAAAGACAAACAAGATGAAGGTATGACCCCGCTGGCTGCGGTACTCGAAGCGTGCCGTCTGCGTCTGCGTCCAATCCTGATGACCTCCTTCGCGTTCATCATGGGTGTTGTGCCTCTGGTCTTGTCCAGCGGTGCCGGTGCAGAGATGCGTCATGCCATGGGCGTGGCGGTGTTCTCCGGGATGCTCGGGGTGACCTTCTTCGGCCTGCTGCTGACACCGGTGTTCTACGTATTGATCCGTAACTATGTGGGACGCAAGCAGGCTCGCAACGCTGACAAGGCCCTGACGCTGGAGGCGCAACAATGAGCGTAAAACTCTTTCTCCCGAGCCTTCTGGTCCTTGCCCTCGCGGCCTGCGCCGTCGGCCCGGACTATAAAACCCCGGACACCGCACCGGCCAAGGTCGAATCAGCGGCACAAGGTCACTACGACCGCAGTCACCTTGAAACCGTCTGGTGGCAGCAGTTCGATGACCCTATTCTCAACCAGCTAGTGGCTCAGTCATTGACCGGCAACCGTGAATTGCGCGTCGCCTTTGCCCGTTTGCGCGCAGCCCGTGCGATTCGCGACGACATCAGCAACGATGCCATGCCGGTGATCACCAGCCGCGTCAGCAGCGATCTGGGCAAAGGTCAGCAACCGGGGACCACGACCCAACGAGTCAACACCGAGCGCTATGACCTGGGACTGGACATGGCCTGGGAGCTCGACCTGTTCGGACGGATCCAGCGTGAACTGGAAGCCAGCACCGCCGATCAGGAGGTGGCCGAAGCCAATCTTTACCAACTTCAGGTCACCATGACTGCCGAGTTGGTCGATGCTTACGGGCAACTGCGCGGCGCACAACTGCGCGAAGGCATTGCTCGGGCCAACCTGAAGAACCAAGAGGACTCGCGCACCATTACCGTGAACCTGCGTGAAGCCGGTGTGGGCAATGAGCTCGACGTAGTGCGGTCCGATGCACGACTGGCGGCCGTCGAGGCCACTGTGCCGCAACTGCAAGCAGAACAAGTGCGCCAGCGCAATCGCATCGCCACGCTGTTGGGCGAGCGTCCAGAGGCCCTGACCATCGACCTGAGCCCGGCTAAATTGCCGGCCATCGCCAAAGCCTTGCCCATCGGCGATCCGACTGAGCTGCTGCGCCATCGTCCCGACGTGCGCAGTGCCGAGCGCCAACTGGCGGCTGCGACGGCGCGCATCGGTGTCGCGACTGCAGACCTGTTCCCACGCGTCAGCCTCAGTGGGTTCCTGGGCTTCACCGCCGCACGCGGTTCGCAACTCGGCTCATCAGCCGCGCAAGCCTGGGCGCTTGGCCCAAGCATTACCTGGGCCGCGTTTGACCTCGGCAGCGTGCGTGCACGGATTCGTGGCGCCGATGCTCAAGCCGACGGCGCGTTGGCCACCTATGAACAGCAGGTGCTGCTGGCCCTGGAAGAGTCGGAAAATGCCTTCAGTGACTATGGTAAG
Organism: Pseudomonas sp. MH9.2; assembly: GCF_034353875.1. Classification (NCBI taxonomy): domain Bacteria; kingdom Pseudomonadati; phylum Pseudomonadota; class Gammaproteobacteria; order Pseudomonadales; family Pseudomonadaceae; genus Pseudomonas; species Pseudomonas sp. MH9.2. The sequence goes on along the minus strand of NZ_CP133784.1, from coordinate 365,083 downwards.
CGGCAACAACGGCTGATCTCGCTGTTGCGTCAAAGCGAAGCGAGTCGTTCCGCTGCTGACTTGGCGTCTATTCAGTACCGCGAAGGCACAGTGGACTTCCTTGTGCTACTCGACGCCGAGCGTGAGCGATTGGCCGCCGAAGATTCTCAGGCTCAGGCCGAGGTCGAGATGTATCGGGGAATTGTTGCCATTTACAAGGCGTTGGGTGGTGGCTGGCAGCCACAGGCCTGATACCCGTAACTCCTCTAGTGATGGACTTCATCGGTTAACCTTTCAGCCTCGCCTCCTTACGGTCGCGGGGCTTTTTGTGCTCCCTCCGAACACGCTGTCGGGGATGTCGGGATGATTGTCATTTGACAGCTGACAGTCACTCCGTGAAGCTGCAAGCCGTCATGGTCTGGATACAGGTATGCCAAAACCGCCTTTTAAAGGTTCCTCCACTGAGCCAAAAACCGGCCGTCAGTGGCGCCTCGGTTACACGATCACGCTATCAATCATAGTTTTTGGCGCGGGTTTCCTGTTGTTTCGCAGCCCTCCTTCCACTCCGCCGACCTTTGCTACCCCGCACGGTTACTCCCAAGCCCTGGAACAAGCGCACAACGGTAAGCCAGGAGCCGCTCGGGTACTTTATCAACAGTTGTCACGTACCGACCTGTCTGACATCCGCCGCGTCAACTTGCTGGTAGAGTTGCCTAACTACCCGAGCCCACAGGCATTGAAACTGGCAAATGGTGATTTACACCACAGCGCGCTAACGGTCCGACAGGCGGCGATTGATGCCATCGTCAAGCTGGTTTCCGGCAGTCAGCGCAGTGTGTTGCTGGGGCCTCTGCTCGATGAAACCGACCAGGCCACACGCTTCAGTGCGGCGAAAGCCCTGCTGGGACTGACACCCGACGAGTTGGGACTGTACTTTGGCCCGTTGGAGCAGGTCGTTGAAGAGTATGAGCACATCCTCGCTGACCAGCCGCCGACCAGTCAGAGCCAACTGCAACTGGCCACCCTTTATCTGCACAGCGGTGATCAGATTCCGGCCATGAAGGCGCTGGAACAGTCGATCGTGCTGGACCCGAATAACCTGCAAGCCGGACTGGCCCAGATTGCCGCATTCGATAAGCAGGGCCAGGTTGACAAGGCTCGGCAGCTGCTGGGTCAACAGCTAGAGCGCAACCCCAAATCCGCGACGCTGCAACACGTATTGGGTATATGGCTGCTGCACCACGGGCAAAGCGAATACGCCCTGCTTGCGTTGGCAAAAGCGCTGGAGCTTGAGCCGGAAAATAATGGCTACCGCTATGACCTGGCCGTTGCCTTGCACGACCTCGATCAACTGGAGGCGGCACAGAAGCAGCTCGAAGAAATCGTCCAGCGTCACCCCGCCAATCGTGCAGCACGGGTCCTGCTGATTCGTTACTGGCAAGAAAGTGGGCAACTACAAAAGGTTCAGGTATTGCTTGCAGAACTGGAGCAGCAGAACCCGGATGACCCTGCGCTTCAACAGGGCCTCTAGTGCTCTGATATACGCGCCGGAAGCCAATGTTCCTGGTTTTCCGACGCGCGGCTAATATCGGAAATTACTTACACGGTCCTTCATCTGATACCACAAAGAATTAGGGCGTCGGCAAAGTGAAATTCCGCGCTCACTATAATCATTTGCATAAAGACTATTTTCTAACTCGAAAAAAAAGTGCATTATTTACCCGCAACGGGTTATCAACTACCCTTTTTCACTTGGGCGCGACTGACCGCAAGCCGTTAGTTTCTTCACAGAAGGAACTCGCTCAGGGGTTGTGGTAGAGAATTGAACGAAAGCGTCGGCCAGAAGCTCTTGCTTATAGCTTTGTCGGGCTGGGAACAGCCAACTACACTGTCGGAGTAACATATTTGTCTAGACTCGCCGAGTTTCGCGCAGCAGAAAAAGCCCTTCAAGAACAGCTGGCACAGCTGGAGTCCTTGAAGAATGACGCTGGACTAAAGAAGGAGATCGAATTCGAACAGAAGCTTCAGGGCTTGATGAGCAGCTACGGCAAGAGCCTGCGCGACATCGTCGCCATCCTCGACCCCAACAGCTCGTCGTCTCAGGTCGCGCCTACAGGTCCAAAACGCCGCAGGGCACGTGTCGTGAAGGTTTATCAGAACCCGCACACAGGTGAGTTGATTGAAACAAAAGGTGGTAATCACCGTGGTCTGAAAGCCTGGAAAGAGCAATACGGTGTCGATACCGTAGATTCATGGCTTCGCACTTGATCCAAATCATCGAACTTAAAAAGCCCTGCCGTGCAGGGCTTTTTATTGCCTGTCAACTTCACCGCTATGGCAATGAGTCACTGGTTCAGCTTTCCGACAGGAAAATAGTCACGAAGAGTGTCGCTAGTAGTTCAATCAGGTACATATTCATACAGATGCCTATTCATACAGGTATTTCAGACTTTTCCTTCAGGTCTCGACTTGACTGTTCTCTTTCGTCGCAGAAGTCGGCAATGTAACAAAATAATAACAGACAGTTTACTTGAAGAGAGTTCATGTAGTGGCCATTCGATACTGCATCTGCGCGCATCTAATAATGGTCAGCCCTGCGATGCACCGAGAAGCTCAACCCCGATTGTGGGAGTCGCACCCGCCCGGCACCATCGCGCTCACTAGTCGGGCTGACTTTTCACTTCACACATTTTTCACATCGATTCTTACAGGATGAGCACTGCTAAAGGATTAGCGCCCCAATACCCGCTTCGGCGGGTTTCTTTTTGTCTGTTATTTGGCGCCAGCGATGGCTCGCGCCTTTACGTTTACGGCGCAACCACCAAGTGCAGGCTGTCCCTAATGCGTTGCACCTCCTCCTTGCTCGCGACGTAGCCATCGGCAGAGCCCGCGTAGGAAAGTGACCAGGCCATGTCGTGGCTTGCGGCCGCGACCAGGGTCTGAGTCATGACGTGCCCGCCGTTCTGAGTGATGGTGCAGGTGGTTTCCAGCGCCGGAAGATCACTCAGGGTGCTTTTATGGATCTTGCTGCAAACGCTCTGAAATCCACCACGGGCAAAGTCGATCTGGACTGATTTGCGCATTTCCAGCAATACGCTCTGCACGTTGACATCATGCCCCGGCTGAAGCCGCGATTGAGTCAACTCCATGACCATGATCGGGTCGCCATTCTGATCATTCTTCACTGCGCGTTGTCTCATCTGCACTGACGGCTGAGCTGCCGCATCAGCGACTGGGGGCAAAGGCTCTACTTCCCAACCGCTCGGCCAGGTGATCATCACATCGGCCGCATGCACACCGCTCAGACCGAGCAGCAGGCACAGGCTTATCAAGGATGATCTGCGTTGCAGGTAAATCATGATCGGTACTACCAGGACAATGAGCCGGAAAGTTTGAGCCTGTCACCGCCAACGGACAAGGCTTTGCCGTCTTTTTATCACCGCCCGGGTTTGGCACCGACTGCCCTGCCCCGTATCATTTGGCGATTACAGATTTTTTAACGGGAGATACCCATGAGCTTGCACGAACTGAACACCTTTGCCGGCGTCACCGCCACCCCGGATGTCGCGACACTGGGCTTTGTGTTCAACCACACCATGCTGCGGGTCAAGGACATTACGGCTTCCCTGGATTTCTACACCCGCGTATTAGGCTTCAGCCTGGTTGAAAAACGTGATTTCCCTGAAGCCGAATTCAGCCTGTATTTCCTTGCGCTGGTGGATAAAGCCCAGATCCCTGCAGGTGAAGCCGCTCGCAACCAGTGGATGAAATCCATTCCCGGGATTCTGGAGCTGACTCACAACCACGGTACCGAGAACGACACGGCCTTCACCTACCACAACGGCAACACCGACCCGCGCGGTTTCGGCCATATCTGCCTCTCAGTCCCGGATGTTCACGTGGCGTGCGTACGCTTCGAAAGCCTGGGCGTCCCGTTTCAGAAGCGCCTGGCCGATGGCCGCATGAACAGCCTGGCCTTCATCAAAGACCCGGATGGCTATTGGGTCGAAATCATTCAGCCGACGCCGCTCTGACCTCTAAGTACGATTGTTATCAAAAAGCCCCCTGCATGCAGGAGGCTCCTTAATCGCAAGCGCCTGAATCACTCCGGTGCAGAAGTACGGATCAAGTGATCGAACGCACTCAACGATGCTTTGGCACCTTCGCCCAGCGCGATGATGATCTGCTTGTAGGGCGCGGTGGTGACGTCACCGGCGGCGAAAATCCCGGGAATAGAGGTTTCGCCACGTGAATCAACAACGATCTCGCCGCGCGGTGACAACTCGAGGGTGCCTTTGAGCCAGTCAGTGTTAGGCAGCAAGCCGATCTGGACGAAGATCCCTTCTAGCTCGATGGTCAATGTTTCGCCGGATTGGCGATTTTTGTAGAGCAAGCCGTTGACCTTTTGGCCGTCGCCCGTCACTTCCGTGGTCTGCGCGCTGGTGATCACCGTGACGTTCGGCAGGCTGTTGAGCTTGCGCTGCAACACTGCGTCGGCGCGCAGCTGGACATCAAACTCCAGCAAGGTGACATGACTGACGACACCCGCCAGGTCGATAGCTGCTTCTACACCCGAGTTGCCACCACCAATCACGGCGACACGTTTACCCTTGAACAGCGGGCCATCGCAGTGTGGGCAGTACGCCACGCCACGGTTGCGGTATTGCTGCTCGCCGGGGACGTTCATTTCGCGCCACCTTGCGCCAGTCGCGAGAATAACGGTCCTGGATTTGAGCGAGGCGCCGCTGGCGAACTTCACTTCGTGCAACGCTCCGGCCTTGCCCGGAATCAGCTGATCCGCGCGCTGCAGGTTCATAATGTCGACGTCGTATTGCTTGACGTGCTCTTCCAGCGCAACGGCCAGTTTAGGGCCCTCGGTGTGCTGAACAGAGATGAAGTTCTCGATGGCCATGGTATCAAGCACCTGACCGCCAAAACGCTCAGCCGCAACACCGGTACGAATGCCTTTGCGTGCCGCGTAGACCGCAGCCGCCGCACCGGCAGGGCCACCACCGACTATCAGCACATCAAAGGCGTCTTTGGCATTGAGCTTTTCAGCTTGCCTATCACCTGCGCTTGTGTCGATCTTGGCCAGAATTTCCTCCAGCCCCATGCGACCCTGACCAAACAATTCACCGTTCAGGTAAACGCTCGGCACGGACATGATCTGCCGGTCAGTGACTTCAGCCTGGAACAATGCACCGTCGATGGCGACGTGACGGATGCCAGGGTTGAGTACGGCCATCAAGTTCAAGGCTTGAACGACGTCCGGGCAGTTCTGGCAAGACTGGGAAAAATAGGTTTCAAAATTGAATTCGCCCTTGAGCGAGCGAATCTGTTCGATAACGTCTGCGCTGGCTTTGGACGGATGGCCGCCAACTTGCAACAGCGCCAACACCAGCGAGGTGAATTCGTGGCCCATTGGGATGCCGGCAAAGCGCAGGCTGATATCGGCTCCCGGGCGGTTCAACGAGAACGACGGCGTGCGCGCATCAGTCCCGCTGTCGAGCAAGGTGATGTGCGGCGTCAGACTGACGACGTCTTTGAGCAGCGCGAGCATTTCTTCGGATTTCGCGCCGTCATCAAGGGATGCAACGATCTCGAACGGCAGGGTAACCCGCTCCAGGTATGACTTCAGCTGGGCTTTAAGAGTGGCGTCCAACATGAGGGCGACTTCCTTTTTTTGTACGCTAGAAAAAACAACGCCCAGGCGATGGTCGCCCGGGCGTTTTTGGGGGCGATGCGGATTACGTGCTTAAGAGCTCATGGCCCCCAGCCGATGCATGTCGACTTAGATCTTGCCGACCAGATCAAGAGACGGGGCCAGAGTGGCTTCGCCTTCTTTCCATTTGGCAGGGCAAACTTCGCCTGGGTGAGCAGCAACGTACTGAGCAGCTTTGACCTTGCGCAGCAGCTCGGAAGCATCACGGCCTACGCCACCATCGTTGAGTTCAACGATTTTGATCTGACCTTCAGGGTTGATCACGAAGGTGCCACGGTCAGCCAGACCTGCTTCTTCGATCAGCACATCAAAGTTACGCGAGATCACGTGAGTCGGGTCGCCGATCAATGGGAACTGGACTTTGCTGATCACCTCGGACGTGTCGTGCCAAGCTTTGTGAGCGAAATGGGTGTCAGTCGACACGCCGTAGATTTCAACGCCCAGTTTCTTGAACTCAGCATAGTTATCAGCCAGATCGCCCAGTTCGGTAGGGCAAACGAAGGTGAAGTCAGCTGGGTAGAAGAATACGACAGACCATTTGCCTTTCAGGTCGGCTTCAGAGACGTCGACGAATGCGTTGTTGGCGAACGCAGTGGCTTTGAATGGCTTGACTTGGCTGTTGATGATAGGCATCGATGAATCTCCTGGTGGTTGGAAAAATCTATGAGACGGATCTTACGCACAACCGGCTGCATGGGCTCATTGGCAAACCTCATGCCGCTGATTGGTTTTCACTATAAGAGATGTTTATTAATAGAAGAAATCACTGGAGCCTCTGCGCCGCCACTCATTGACATGAATGGCGTGGCTTCGATGTAGCGCAAAGCCGACTTCATGTCTTTCCAGCCGACATAGCTCATCAGCGACTTCAGGTCCCAACCGCTGCGGTGCGCCCACGTGGCAAAACCCCGGCGTAATGAGTGACTGGTGTACTGCTCGGCGGGAATGCCCGCACGCTCCAACGCCTGACGCAGCAACGGAATGATGCTGTTGGCGTGCAAGCCCTCTTCGCCCAGATTGCCCCAGCGATCAATGGCTCTGAATACCGGGCCGCGCACCAGAGCTGCGCAATTGATCCACTCGATGTAGGCCTGTACCGGGCATAAACGCTGAAGTGCCGGAGTCTGGTAGGTTTTGCCCAGATTGTCCCGATCACTTTTGCTGCGTGGCAGGTACAGACTGATCCCCGAGCCCGCGACGGCTTGAACATGTTCGATGTCCAGGCGACACAGTTCGTCGCTGCGAAAACCTCGCCAGAATCCCAGCAGGATCAGCGCCGCATCGCGACGACAACGCAAAAGCTCAGGCTGATTGTTATCGGCCAGCGCCTGTACGGCTTCTTGATCGAGCCACGCCACCACGTGTTCCAGCTGTTGCAGTTGCAGTGGCTCAGCCTGTTTCTCCTGAGCGGGATGCAGGGCGCGAATACCCTTGAACACCTTTCGTACGACGGGCGCTTTGGTCGGGTCTACAAATCCTTGGCTGTTGTGCCATTGCGCCAATGCAGACAAACGCAACTTCAGCGTGTTGATCGACAGCACGCCGGCATACGCCACCAGGTAGCGCGCCACGCTGTCGCTGGTCGCGGGCAGAAACCCGCCCCACGTCACTTCGAAATGCTCGATGGCCGCCCGGTAGCTGCGCCGCGTGTTGTCACGGATCGCAGCTGATAAGTAGCGATCGAGATTATTCATGGTTGGAGATTCCGTTTGTGTACTGAAAAGCGCGGTTGAAACGCGTTTTTTGCGGATCGGATTGGATAATACCTTAATATCCCATGTGTATTTTTATAAATACAGCAGCATAATTCACATTAATATAGTATGTAATTACAGAGTACATACCACAGTACGAAATCGTAGGAGTTCGACATGGCACGCGGCGGTGTAAACAAGGCAGTCGTTCAAATGGCACGCACCGCGCTGCTTGCCCGCGGCGAGCACCCGAGCATCGACGCAGTACGTATCGAAATGGGTAACACCGGCTCGAAGACGACCATTCACCGTTATTTGAAGGAATTGGACGAAACTGATGCCCGCAGCAATGCGCCACAGGCCGAGATCGGGGACGAGTTGACTGAGCTGGTGAGTCGACTGGCGCAGCGATTACAGGAACAGGCGCAAGCGCTTGTCGACCAGGCGCAAAACGCCTTTACAGCTAAACAGGATGAACTGCGACAGGAATTGATGGCAGCACAGCACCAGCTGAGCGAGCTACAAATCCAGTTCACCGCCCAAAGCGATGATCTTCGCGTACAAAACGCAGCGCTGGACGCCACTCGCCAGTTGCTGCATACCGAGCAAACAACTACCGCCCGCCTCTTTCAAGCCCATCAGGATCTTGAGCTTCGCGTGCAGGACAAGGAGGGACAAATACGGTCGCTGGAGGAAAAACACCTGCATGCGCGTGACGCTCTTGAGCACTATCGCAACTCAGTCAAGGAACAGCGTGAGCAGGAACAGCGTCGTCACGAGGGGCAGTTGCAACAGGTGCAGATGGAGCTGCGTCAGGCACAACAAAGCGCGATGATGCGCCAGGATGAGATCACCCAACTGAACCGTGACAATGAGCGCTTGCTGGCCGAAACCCGCAGCACCCTGCGCGAGCTGAGCGCGCGGCAAGAGCAATTGAATAAGGCGACGAACCAATCGGCACGTCTGAGCGAGCAGTACCAACACACGCACACTCAATGCGCATTACTGCAAGAACGCCTGAGTGCAGCACAGAGCGAAAGTGATCTGCTAAAACAGGTTCTGACCGAGCAACAACAGTCAAACCAAACACTTCAGCTCGAGTTGATCAAGGCTGAGTTAGCCCTGGAAAACCTGCGCACATCTCATTCAGCTATCAACGAAGTGTCCGAAACACCAACACCGCAACTGTAATCAACACTCAGGCCCTCGCGCTCAAGGTCGTGCGCGCTCGATCATTTTGCGCACTTTGAGTGCCAGCTCATCGATGCTGAATGGTTTGATCAACATATCCATGCCTTGATCAAGAAACCCCGCGCACATTTCAGCACTACTCGCATAACCCGTCATGAACAACACACTCAGATCAGGACGATGCTGTCGGGCAGTGTCTGCCAGTTGTTGCCCGTCAAGCCCTGGCAGCACGACATCACTGACCAGCAGATCAATACGCTCCTGGCCTTGCAACACAATGAGTGCGGCTTCACCGTCGCCAGCCTCAAGCGTCGCGTAACCTAGCTCACGCAATTCATCGACCACCAGCGTGCGCACTGCCACCTCGCCCTCGACCACCAGCACTCGCTCGCCCTTTAGCGCCCGCGGCGGGCTCGGGTTTTCGTGTTCGGCGATATGCCGCTCACCCCGCTCCAGATGGCAAGGCAAATACAAATGAATACGCGCACCCTGCCCCTCGGCGCTGTCGATGTGCACATGACCACCGGTTTGCTTGATGAACCCGTAAACCATGGACAACCCTAGCCCGGTGCCCTGCCCGATCGGCTTGGTGGTAAAAAAGGGATCGAAGGCACGACCGAGCACCTCGGCCGACATTCCGCTACCGCTGTCCTCAACGCTCAGCAGCACGTACTCACCGGGCGCCAGCGTGTCCTGCTGGATATCGATGCGCGCGACGGCTGTTCTGATCGTCAGCTGTCCACCGCCAGGCATCGCGTCGCGGGCATTGATCACCAGGTTCAACAAGGCGTTTTCCAACTGATGTTCGTCGGTGTTGGCTTGCCACAAGCGAGCCTGAAGGTCAGTGCGCAATACGATACTTTCGCCAAGCGTGCGCCGCAGCAACTCCTCCATGGAGATCACCATCCGATTCACGTCCACCGCCTTCGGGTTCAGCGACTGACGCCGGGCAAACGCCAGTAGTCGGTGCGTCAACGAGGCCGCACGGTTGGCCGAGGTCATCGCCGCATCAATATAGCGACCGATTTCCCCTACGCGCCCGGCGGCGACGCGTCGCTGAATCAACTCAAGCGCGCCAAGTACGCCCGTCAGCATGTTGTTGAAGTCGTGGGCAATACCGCCAGTCAGTTGCCCGATAGCGTCCATTTTTTGTGCATGGCGCAACGCCTCTTCAGCGTTTTCACGCTCTCTCATTTCGACTTGAAGCAATTCGTTGATCCGAAGCATTTCCAGGGTGCGCTCTGCCACCCGCCGCTCCAGACCCTCATTGAGATCACGCAGCGCTTCTTGCTGATCGTACAAAGCCCGACGCAACTCCAACTGGCTGACCACCTGTCGTGCCAAGGCGACCAGAGCGGCAAGCTTCGACTCGGAAAGATGTCGAGGCTCTACATCGTAGACACAGAGCGTACCCAGCGGCAGCCCTTCAGCGGTGAGTAGCGCGGTCCCGGCATAAAAACGCAGGTTTGGGGCATTGGCGACCAGAGGGTTATCGGCGAAACGTGGATCCACTCGCAGATCGGCGACCATCATCACGCCGGGCTGACGAATCGTCTGAACGCAAATGGAATCTGCGAAGAGCACTTCCGGCAACGCCAGCCCGGCCTGAGCCTTTGGCCACTGGCGCCCGGCATCGATCAGATTGATCTGCGCCATCGGCACCTCGCACAGTTGGGCCGCGAGACAGGCAATATCGTCGAATGCCTGCTCTGGTAACGTGTCGAGGATGTTGAAGTGAGCAAGCGCAGCTAACCGCGCCTCCTCGCTCCAGGGCACAGCGCCCCAAAGGTTGTGGCTACTCAAGAAACTGACCCACGTCCTGAAAATTTCTTCTGCATGGCTCAATCCTCATCCTGCAGCTCGAGTGATGACTGGCGATATTTAACCAGCTTAGCTGGCGACGGGCGTACGCAACGTGACAAATTCCTCGGCTGCCGTCGGGTGTACACCAATGGTTTCATCGAATATCTGTTTGGTGGCGCCGGCTTTCAACGCGATGGCCAAGCCCTGGATGATTTCGCCGGCATCTGGCCCGACCATGTGGCAACCGAGCACCTTATCCGTTTTGACGTCGACCACCAGCTTCATCAGCGTGCGCTCCTGATTGTCGGTGAGCGACAGCTTCATTGGGCGGAAACGGCTTTCAAAAATCTGAACCTCGTGCCCTGCTTTCCTGGCATCTTCCTCGCTCAGGCCCACGGTACCAATGTTCGGCAGACTGAAAACCGCCGTTGGAATATGAGTGTAGTCAACCGGACGATACTGCTCAGGCTTGAACAGGCGCCGAGCAACCGCCATGCCTTCGGCCAGCGCGACTGGCGTCAGCTGCACCCCACCGATGACGTCGCCAATCGCCAGAATCGACGGTTCGCTGCTTTGATAGCGCTCGTCGACTTCGATATAGCCAGCCTTGTCGAGCTTGATCCGGGTATTTTCCAGCCCCAGATTATCCAGCATCGGCCGCCGCCCGGTGGCGTAAAACACGCAGTCGGCGGTCAATTGACGACCGTCCTTGAGCGACAACTGCAAACTACCGTCGTCTTGTTTGTCGATTCGCGCGATATCGGAATTGAATTGCAGATCAATGCCGCGCTTGGTCAGTTCTTGCTGCAGATGCGTCCGAACGGCACCATCGAAACCGCGCAGGAATAATTCGCCGCGATACAGCTGAGTGACCTCAGCGCCAAGACCGTTGAAGATCGACGCAAACTCCACGGCGATATAGCCACCGCCAACCACTACGATACGTTTTGGCAGCTGTTTGAGGAAAAAAGCCTCCTGAGAGGTAATCGCGAGTTCGCTTCCAGGGAATTCCGGGACCTGTGGCCAGCCGCCGGTCGCGATCAAAATGTGTTCGGCGCTGTAAATCTGACCGCCGATTTCAACCTGATGCGGATCGCGCAGCTTGGCGTGCCCCTCAAGCAGAGTCACGCCACTGTTAACCAGCAGGTTGCGATAGATGTCATTAAGGCGGTGGATTTCACGGTCTTTGTTGGCAATCAAGGTCGGCCAATCGAACCTGGCCTCACCGACCGACCAGCCAAAGCCTTTGGCTTGCTCAAAATCTTCAGAATAGTGAGCGCCGTAGACCAGCAATTTTTTCGGCACACAACCCACGTTGACACAGGTACCACCCAGGTATCGGCTTTCCGCAACCGCTACGCGCGCACCAAAACCGGCGGCAAAACGTGCCGCTCGTACACCGCCGGAACCGGCACCAATCACAAAAAGGTCGAAGTCGTAGGCCATTGCTGTCTCCTTAGCAGGCCAACAGCATAACCGCTTCGGCATTGTCGGTCAGCGCTGTTGGCCAGAAACGACAAAGCCACCCGAAGGTGGCTTTGTCCTATAAGCAAGCCTGAAAGAAACTCAGATGCTTAGCTGCCCTTCTTGTAGAAGTGCTCGAAGCAGAAGTTGGTCGCTTCGATGTAGCCTTCAGCGCCACCGCAGTCAAAACGCTTGCCCTTGAACTTGTAGGCCAGCACGTTGCCTTGCTCGGCCTGTTTCATCAGGGCGTCGGTGATCTGGATTTCACCGCCTTTGCCCGGCGGAGTCTCTTCGATCAATTTGAAGATGTCAGGGGTCAGGATATAGCGGCCGATAATCGCGAGATTGGACGGTGCGTCCTCAGGAGCCGGCTTTTCTACCATGTTAGTGACGCGGTAGAGACCGTCCTTGATTTCATCACCAGCGATCACACCATACTTGTTGGTTTCCTGTGGATCGACTTCCTGAATCGCAATGATCGAGCAGCCATAGTGCTTATGCAGCTTGACCATCTGAGCCAGAACGCCCTCACCTTCAAGGTTCACACACAGGTCATCGGCCAGTACGACAGCAAACGCTTCGTTGCCGATCAAAGGGCGACCACTGAGGATTGCGTGGCCTAGGCCTTTCATTTCGGTCTGGCGCGTGTAGGAGAAGCTGCATTCGTCGATCAGGCGACGAATACCGACCAGGTATTTTTCCTTGTCGGTACCCTTGATCTGGTTTTCCAGCTCATAGCTGATGTCAAAGTGGTCTTCCAGAGCTCGTTTGCCACGACCCGTGACGATGGAGATTTCATTCAGACCTGCATCAAGTGCTTCTTCCACGCCGTATTGGATCAGTGGCTTGTTGACCACCGGCAGCATTTCCTTGGGCATGGCTTTTGTCGCTGGCAGAAAGCGAGTGCCGTAACCGGCTGCTGGGAACAAGCATTTCTTGATCATATAAGTCCCTAATAAAAAAGGCTGTGGCTGTTTGCGGCGCAGTCTAATCAGGCGGCGGCAACCTTACAATGCCCCGTCACTGGCCGTCCGCTGCTTTGGTAGAGGAATTTCAGCACATATAGTTCCGCAACATCGTAGATATTGCACGCTTCAAAGACTGTTGGTCCACGCTTCAAATCACATATATGATCGAAATCTGTCTGCCGGACGGCGCACATTCAATCACTTGAGCCAAGGCCCCTACACCTTGAACACGGTGCGCCGTGACTCGCTCAAGCGTAGTTGACCCCGCTTGGTTGTGCGGGAATAAAGTGCAGCGTGTGGACATGCGCTTTATCATGCACGGCCTGGAACATCCAAAGAGATTGATGATGTCGGAAGTGAAAAGCGTTAATGGATACCTGATCAACAAATTGCAGGACGGCCAATGGTGGGTGTCTGATGCCCTTGGCGAAGCTATTGCGGGTCCGTTCGCCTCGGAAAGCGCAGCCATCGAAGTCGCCGCAGTCCTGCAAGACCAACCCAAAGCCCCGCGCCGCCGCTCCAACCCTAAACCCTGATCGTCGATGGTCGCGATGCCGATGTGTGCGGGACGTAAATCTCGCATGATTCGCGTGCAACTATTACGCCATCAGTCGGTCGAAAAAATGGCAGACACTCCTCGATAGCGCTCATCACGAAGCATGAAACCATGAACAAACTTTTATCAGTTATCGCTGTACTGGGGCTCACCGGCTGTGCGACCGCGTCTAATACCTACTTGAACAACGGCCAGCAGGGCCTGAGCATCGACTGTTCAGGAGAAGCCATGTCTTGGAGCAGTTGCTACGAGAAAGCGGACGCCTCCTGCGCAGGCACGGGCTACAACATTGTTGCGACTAATGGGACGGCGCAACCTAAAGAAAGCGACAAAACGCTAGGCGTCGACGTAGGCAACTACAAAAGCCGCAACGTAATCGTGACCTGTAAGTAGCACTGACTTCACGTCCACCAGAAAATGCCCCGTCGACTGTTTTTTTGAACTGACAGGGCTTTTACAGGTGAATTTCCGCAAACTTGATACCCAGCCCGCGGATGGTTACCACCAACTCGTCCAACTGGTAGAAAGACTCGACTTCGTCGTCATCATCTACCAGAAAAAAGCTTGTGCCCGCGCTTGTCTTGAAAAATACGATCCACTCCCCCGCAGTGGCCGGATTCTGAATGATGTGAGTGGTCGAAATATTCCCTTCTGCATGCCGCAGCGTCACCAACTCTCGCTTCATACATCCCTCAAACAATCGAAACTCTCCACCCCGTCAGACCTGCTTCCGGCTTCAGCCGGAGATGCAATCTGTGGCGGCTTTCTGGACATCCATGGGCCGCAGCGGCATGTTCGCGATACGTTCGTAGACCTTGATTGAGCTGCCACTGGAACGGTTTTCGATCATCACCACTGCTGCGGGGTCCGAGCTGAATTTTTGCGCAATGATGACGCGCAAGCCATCATTGTTTGCCTCGATCAACGGCGGCTTGCGGCTATTGGCTAGCTTACCCACCAAGCAATCGGCATAGGCTTTCGGGCTCTTGCCGGAAATTACGCTCATGGTAGGTGGGGTATGCTCAATCTCTTCAAGAGTCGCGCAGCCGGTCATCGCGAGAGCCAAAAAAACTACTGCCAATTTCATACAATCCCTCCAGTTAGAATCCTACGACAAGCCTGAGAACGATTAGATCCGGGTTTAGGCACTTTTTATCGAGTATTAACGTAATAAAATGGGTATCGGCGATTAAATGCCTGCGCGCTCATGCTATCGTTTTGATTTTGCAGAAAAAGCCTTTTTCGGAGACACCATGAAATTTGTACACCAGCGCGAGCATCTCAACGAAGACGACATCGTCGTCATTGAGTGTTCCCAGCTCTGCAATATCCGCTTGATGAATGACGCGAATTTCCGCAGTTTCAAGAACGGCGGCCGCCACACTTACCACGGCGGTGCTTTCGACAGATTCCCGGCGAAGATTGTGGCACCCAGCACCGGTTTCTGGAACATCACCATTGATACCGCGGGGCGAAAAGTCGATACGGGCGGTGGCCGCAAGCCGTCGTTCACTCACACCATCAAGATTGTTCGTCGTTCGGCAACCCGGCTGAGCTGATAACGCTTGAATCGTGTCAGAAAAGGAATCCCTTGTGAGCACTCCCACCGCTACCACCAAATACGCTATCAGCTACAAACTCAACGGCGAACGCCGGTTTGAGTTTGCTCAGCTGCAATCAGCCTCCTCCGAGGAAGCTAAGGCGACTCTCGAAAAAATGCACAACGGCAGCGACGATAAAGTGACCGACGTCAAAGTCAGTAAGGCGCTCTGAGTCGCGCTTGAGCGACGGGCACACAGACGAATCAGCAGAGACTTCCCATGATTCGACGTGAGCGTTCGGTGCCTGCCACCCTTGACTTGTTCGCCGATGACACTCTGCCGGCGCCCTGCATTGAACACATCGGCCCGCGCTCGTTTGTCCTCAGGGGATTCGCTCTGTCGCGGGGCGAACACCTATTGCCTGCGCTGGAGCGTGTTCTCAGCGAGGCCCCTTTCAGGCATATGGTCACCCCTGGTGGTTTCACTATGTCGGCGGCCTTGAGCAATTGCGGCAGTCTCGGCTGGGTCACTGACCGCAGCGGCTACCGCTATACCCCAATCGATCCAGGCTCCGGCAACCCATGGCCAGGCTTGCCTGATGTGTTCATGCAACTGGCCCAGGCGGCGGCGAGCAAGACCGGATTTGCAGGCTTCGTGCCCGATGTCTGCCTGATCAACCGCTATGCACCTGGGGCAAAAATGTCCTTGCATCAGGACAAAAACGAACTCGACTATGAGTGGCCGGTCGTCTCGGTGTCCTTGGGCATCCCGGCCATGTTCTTGTTTGGCGGCATGGCGCGTAGCGACAAAGCCCAACGCGTCCCGCTGTTTCATGGCGACGTGGTGGTGTGGGGCGGAGAAGACCGACTGCGCTACCATGGCGTCTTGCCACTCAAACACGCTGAGCATCCGCTGCTGGGTGAACAGCGTATCAACTTTACCTTTCGCAAGGCCGGGTAAAGCGCGCCGCCCCCGAAAGACTGTAACTAAACCCCGCGCTTGATCTTGACCATCGCATACGGCACTTTGCCGGCACGTCTTACCTCAAGGACTTTCCATGCTCCGCTCTTTGGCCAGCGCCTTCGCGCACAATTTTCTCGGACATTCACCGCGCTGGTACAAGCTTTGTCTGCTGCTGTTTTTGGTCGTCAACCCACTGTTACTGTGGGTGGCTGGCCCGGTTGCAGCAGGATGGCTGCTGGTGGGTGAGTTTATTTTCACCTTGGCGATGGCGCTCAAGTGTTACCCGCTGCTGCCCGGCGGGTTATTGATGATCGAAGCCTTGCTGATGAAGATGACCAGCCCGCAGGCACTGTATGACGAACTGCTGCACAATTTCCCGGTGATCCTGCTGTTGATGTTCATGGTCGCAGGCATCTACTTCATGAAAGACCTGTTGTTGTTCCTATTTTCCCGTCTCTTGCTCGGTGTGCGCTCGAAAAGCATCCTCGCGTTGATGTTTTGCTTCTTGTCAGCGTTTCTCTCGGCATTTCTGGATGCGCTGACCGTGACGGCAGTCATCATCAGCGCTGGGGTTGGCTTCTATTCGGTCTATCACCGGGTCGCCTCGGGCAACAATCCACGCGAACCGATTGCATTCAACGATGATCAGAGCCTGCACACCGATCACCATGCCGACTTGGACCAATTCCGCTCGTTCCTGCGCAGTTTGTTAATGCACGGCGCAGTCGGTACGGCACTCGGCGGTGTCTGCACCCTGGTTGGCGAGCCACAGAATCTATTGATCGGGCATGAAATGGGCTGGAATTTCAGCCAGTTTTTCCTGTATGTCGCACCTGTTTCACTGCCAGTGTTGGTGGCCGGACTCGTGACCTGTGTGTTGCTGGAAAAACTGGGCTGGTTCGGCTACGGCGCCTTGTTGCCCGTCAGCGTGCGCAAGGTGCTGGCTGACTACGCAGCTCAAGATAATGCCGAACGAACCAACGACCAACGCGCAGCCTTGATCGTGCAGGGGCTGTCAGCGCTGATTCTGATTGGCGGGCTGGCGTTCCATATCGCCGAAGTGGGACTGATCGGCCTGCTGGTAATTGTGCTGATCACGGCGTTTACCGGGATCACCGAAGACAGCCGCATCGGCGAGGCATTCAAGGATGCAATGCCCTTCACGGCCCTGCTCGTCACGTTCTTTGCTGTCGTCGCGGTGATTCACGATCAGCAACTGTTCACGCCGCTGATCCACTGGGTGCTGAGCCTGCCGCCCGAGCAACAGCCAGGCATGCTATTCATTGCCAATGGCCTGCTGTCGGCTATCAGCGATAACGTGTTCGTTGCCACCATTTACATCACCGAAGTGAAGCAGGCGTTTATTTCCGGGCACATGAGCCGTGAACACTTCGAGGCACTGGCTATTGCAATCAACACCGGGACCAACCTGCCCAGCGTTGCCACACCGAATGGTCAGGCAGCGTTTTTGTTTCTGCTGACTTCGGCGATTGCCCCCCTGATACGCCTGTCCTACGGGCGCATGGTCTGGATGGCCCTGCCCTACACCGTGGTCATGGGCCTTTTGGGTTGGTACGCGGTCAGCTATTGGTTGTAGCAGCACAACCGCTGGCTCGTGCCTTGGCCGGGCACGCCGTGCGGTGCAGGTTCAGCGCCGTGTTGATAATGCCGATGTGACTGAACGCCTGAGGGAAGTTGCCGAGCATGCGCTTCCCCAAGACGTCATATTGCTCAGCCAGCAACCCAACGTCATTGCACAAGCCGCACAATCGATCAAACAACGCGCGGGCCTCAGCATGACGGCCCAGCAGCACATATACATCGGCAAGCCAGAACGAACACACCAGGAAGGTCCCCTCGCTACCGGAGACCCCATCCTGCGTCCGATCACTGTCGTAGCGCAGCAGCAGACCCTCTTGCATCAGGGCCTTTTCTATCGCGGCAACGGTGCCGATTACCCGAGGGTCATTTGCCGGCAAAAATCCGGTCAAGGCGATCTGCAACAGGCTGGCATCCAGCGCTGTCGAACCATAGGTCTGTACAAAACTGCCCAGTTGCGGATCGAAGCCATTGAGGCACACGTCCGCATGAATTTCATCGGCAACCGCACGGCAATGGCGCGCCAATGCGTGGTCCTCTTCGGTTTCAGCCACTTGGGCAGCGAAGTGCGCGTTGCGGTCGAAGGCAACCCAAGCCATGACCTTGGAATGGGTGAAGTGCCTTGGCTCAGAACGAATTTCCCATATGCCCTTGTCAGGCAGGTGCCAGACATTTTCCAGAAACGGCATGATCACCTTGATGATGGCCGTGCTGCGTGGCGGCCTTGGCAAACCACCTTTACTGGCCTGAGTCATGGCATCGGCGACCTCGCCATACACATCCAGTTGCATTTGCGTCGCCGCAGCGTTGCCGATTCGCACCGGACGTGAGTTTTCGTAGCCTCCGAGCCAAGGCAGCTCGTATTCCGGCAGACGCCGTTCGCCGCCCAGGCCGTACATAATCTGTATCTGTTCCGGATTGCCGGCCACGGAGCGCAACAGCCATTCCCGCCATGCGCTGGCCTCTTCGTAATAACCCAGGTTCATGAATGCCAGGAGGGTCATTGTTGCGTCTCGCAGCCAGCAATAACGGTAATCCCAATTCCGTTCTCCGCCCAACTGCTCTGGCAGTGACGTTGTCACCGCCGCGACGATGCCGCCGGTAGGCTCATACGTGAGTGCTTTGAGGGTGATCAGCGAACGCTTGACCTGAGCTGACCACTGGCCGACCTCCGGGCATCGATCAGAAAACTTCCGCCAGAATTGCTCAGTTGTTTTCAGCGCTTTTTCGCCGTCGATAACGGTATGGACTGGATGATTCGACGCTTGATGACTGAGGACGAACACCTTGCGCTGTCCAGCCTCGACCAGAAAGTCGCTGCCAGTGCGGTGATCCAGCGCATGCAATGCTGTCGGCGTGCGCAGCACCAACATTTCAGGCCCGGCAACAGCCGTCAGGGTATGCGGATCGCGCATTTCAACCCACGGCACACTGCTGCCGTAATCAAAACGTATGGACAGGTCCAGCTCGAACCCCACGCACCCTTCCAGTCCCACCACGATGCGTACCACGTTGCTGGCGGTTTCCGTGGGCATGAAGTCGATCAGCATGGCGCGCCCGGTGTCGGTCTCGAACAAGGTTTCGAGAATCAACGTGCCCTCGCGGTAGTGCCTTTCGGTGTGCTTGATCGGATCTTTCGGGCTGATTTTCCAGCGGCCGTTATCGCTATCACCCAGCAAAGCGGCGAAACAGGCTGGCGCATCGAATCGAGGGAAGCACAGCCAGTCCAGCGAACCGTCCTTTGTGACTAGCGCAGCAGTCCTGCAATTGCCGAGCAATGCATAGTCTTCAATCAGTGCGGCCATAGTAGGTATCCAAAAATTCAGGCTGGCAGAATGTAGCGTTTGATTGCCGTCGCCACGCCGTCCTCCAAGTTGCTGCCGGTGACGTAGTCAGCTTGGCTGCGCACGCTTTCCTCGCCCTGGCCCATGGCAATCGACAGTCCCGCCTTATGAAACATCGCGACATCGTTGCCCCCGTCTCCGATGGCGGCCGTGTGTGCCAGCGATACACCCACATACTCAGCCAATGTCACCAGCGCCGCGCCTTTGTTCGCCGCCACGGCGTTGACATCCAGGTAATACACTTGTGAGCGCGAGGCCAGCGCGAGCCCGGCGATGTGTGGATTCACTTGTGCTTCGAGACGTTTGAGTAACGCGTGATCGGCACTGGCGGCGACGATTTTGTCTATCCGGTCCAGGTAGGGTTCGAAACTGGGCACGAGGATTGGGTCGTAGCCCAGCGTACGACGTTCGTGATCAACGTAAGCGCCATTCGGATCGAGCAATAACCACTCATCGTCGGCGAATACCCAAACGGCACACGCGTGATCGGCAAACATTGCCAGGCTGGCGATAGCTGCCGCCTGCGGAATGCGGTGGGCCGACATCACACGGCCATCGGGGTGGGTAATCAAACCTCCGTTGAACGCCACGGTCGGCAGATCGATACCCAATGCTTCAACCTGCTGACGCATCGCCCTGGGCGGACGGCTGCTGGCCAGGGTGAACTGGATACCAGCCGCTCGTAATTGCCCGATGGCCTCGATATTTGCCGGGCTCAAACTGTGATCGGGGCGCAACAAGGTGCCGTCGATATCGCACAACACAAACTGGATGAGGGGTCGTCGTTGACTGTTCATCCGATGCTGTGCCATTCACGTCCGTCGCGGGTCAACAAGTCATCGGCACCAGAGGGCCCATCCTCACCGGCCTTGTACAGCTCGACGTTGCTGTTTTTGCTCCATGCATCCAGAAACGGCTGCACCGCACGCCAGCCATTTTCAATGTTGTCGGCGCGCTGGAACAAGGTTTGATCCCCCGCAAGGCAATCAAAGATCAGCGTTTCATAACCTGTGGAGGGCAGCATTTCGAAGAAATCCTTGTAGGCAAAGCCAAGCCGGATGCTTTCCAGTTCTAGCGTCGGACCCGGGCGTTTCGCCAGTAAATCGAAACCCATGCCTTCGTTAGGCTGAATCTGGATTTTCAGGTAATTGGGTTTGAGCCTTTCGATGTCGGTGTCGCGAAATTGTGCGTAAGGCGCCGGCTTGAAGCAGATGGCTATTTCGGTGTCGCGGACGCTCATGCGTTTGCCTGTACGCAGATAGAATGGCACGCCAACCCAGCGCCAATTGTCGATCATGACTTTTAAGGCAACAAAGGTTTCCGTAGTGCTGTCAGCTGCCACGTTGGGCTCTTCCCGGTAGCCAGCAATGCTTTTGTCGCCGATCGTGCTTTCGGTGTACTGACCGCGCACCGAATTAGCCAATGCCTCCTCCTCGGACCATGGGCGAATCGCACCGATGACCTTGGCCTTTTCCCCACGCACCGCGTCAGCACCAAAGGCGGCCGGTGGCTCCATGGCGATCATCGCCAACAGTTGGAACAAGTGATTGGGCACCATGTCCCGCAGCGCCCCGGTATGTTCGTAAAAACTGCCCCGGGTTTCCACGCCTACGGTTTCCGCAGCGGTGATCTGTACGTGGTCGATGTAGTGGTTATTCCAGAAGGCTTCGAATAAGCCGTTGGAGAAACGGCTGACCAGAATGTTCTGCACCGTTTCCTTGCCAAGGTAGTGATCGATTCGATAAATCTGTTTTTCCGTCATGACCTTGAGCAGGCAGGCGTTCAGGGCTTCAGCGCTACGCAGATCGGAGCCAAATGGCTTTTCAATCACCACACGCCTGAAATAACCATCGGGCTCCTCCAGCAACCCGGACGAGCCCAGGCGCTTGGCGACTTCGCTGAAAAAACGGGGTGCCGTGGCCAGGTAGAACACCGCATTCCCTGTGTTAGTGTCTTTGATCTTCTCGGCCATATCGCTATAGGTGGAGTCGTCGAGGAAGTCTCCCTGCACGTAGCTGATCCGCGAGGCGAGTTGACGCCACAGTTCCGGGTCCAGTGGCTCAGCCCCACCCTCGGCGACCTTGCCCGATGCTTCCTGGCGGATAAAGTCTTCGAGTTTTTTGGCGAAGTCGATGTCACTGATTGCGTTGTGGTCCACGCCGACGATGTGAATGCCACTGCCCAGCAACCCGTCCCGGCTCAAATTGTAGAGCGCGGGCATCAATAAACGTTTGACAAGATCACCGTGAGCGCCCAACAGAAACAAGGTCGTAGGTGGTGCAACCTCAGGCTTTTGTTTTGACTTGGAGTGCAGCAGCCCCATTATTTTGGTCCTTCTTTATGTCCGCCAAAACCAAAGCGCATGGCAGAAAGCAGTTTGTCACCATAGGTACTCTGCTGGCGTGAGCGGAAACGTGCAAACAGCGCGCCGGACAATACGGGCACAGGCACCGACTGCTCCATGGCCGCATCAATGGTCCAGCGTCCTTCGCCGCTATCAGCCACTGAACCGGAATAGGCCTCGAGTTGCGGATCGCTAACCAGCGCATCGGCGGTCAGGTCCAGCAACCAGGAGGATACAACGCTGCCGCGGCGCCAGACTTCGGCGATATCAGCCACATTCAGATCAAAGCGCTGTTCAGGCGCAAGGTTGTCGGAGCCTTTCGTTTTGAGAATGTCAAAACCTTCGGCAAACGCCTGCATCATCCCGTACTCGATGCCATTGTGAATCATCTTCACAAAATGCCCGGAGCCTGCGGGGCCGGCGTGAATGTAGCCACGTTCAGCCCGATCATCGGGAGCGTCGCGGCCTTTGGTCCGCGCCACCGAGCCATAGCCAGGGGCGAGGCTGTCGAATAATGGATCGAGACGTTGGACCACCGCACTGTCGCCGCCGATCATCATGCAGTAACCACGATCGAGGCCCCAGACGCCGCCGGACGTACCCACGTCGATATAGTGCAAATGCTTTTGCGTGAGGGCCTGGGCCCGGCGAATATCGTCTTTATAGAACGTGTTACCGCCATCAATAATCACATCACCCGCTTCGAGCAGTTGGCTGAGGACGTCGATGGTCTCTTCCGTCGGCTCGCCGGCTGGCAGCATGACCCACACTGCGCGCGGTTTCTCCAGAGCGGCCACCAGCGCGGCAATATCTGCAACAGCGGTAGCGCCTTCTTTGGCAAGGGTGGTGCGGGAGGCTTCATCCCAGTCGTAAACCACGGTTGAATGGCCCTTGAGCATCAACCGTCTAGCAATATTGCCGCCCATGCGGCCCAGTCCAATAATTCCAAGTTGCATGTGGTGGTGCTCCTTAATGCAAAGAAAAGGGAATGCCTCACCTGATAACCCGGCAGTACATAAAAGGTTAGTCCAGAGGGCTCGGACATAGTTCGCAACAGGCTGGGGTGTCGGGATGAGCCTGCCTGATAACGCGCGCTTCCGCGATCAGGAAACACTCATGACAATAAAAAATAAAAAAGTTCCATTCTTGCGAAAAATAAATCAGAATCGGCAGCGAGAGTGGTTGGCAAAGGTGGCTAAGGCTTGGATGATTACCGCCCCCCTCCCGCTAACGTTGTTGAAACACACCATTTGCGAGGTGAGCAATGGGTACATTACTAGCAGCACGTCCACCCCAGACCCTGTATGTCAGCATCCGTCGTGATGAGCTCAAGCAGCTGAAAGATGAACGCGATCAACTGCAGAATAAAGTCGCCCATTTGATCTTGCTGCTGCAAGAGTCTCAGCCTCTGCTGGCTGGACCCACTCACGGTCTGCAAGCCTGCAAATGACATCACTTTGCAGGCTCGCCGTAAGCCACGCACCACCCGATTGAAGCGCTGGTTTGATACTCACCTGGCAGGTCAGAGCTTCGATGAGTTGTACTGCACTAAAAGCCTGGTCAGTTTCGATTTCAAAGAGCGCCCTCGGCTCATCGGCGCCCCCTAAAAGGCTTGAACGATTTCAGCCTGATGCGGGGCAATCCCCCTGCGTCGATCGTACCTAAAGTGGTCCAGCAGTAATACTGTCCAAAGGCCTGCCAATCCGGCAGGCAATTCTATATTCCCCATACACGCTCATTTCCTTGCCGGCTCGACCTGAGTCACGAGCGAAATAATCTTCCGCGCTCAAAAAACAAACCATATCCGCCCCAATAAGCACCCACGGCGCACCGAGAAATGGCGCAGGCACTTCTATTTTCCTGGGTTAAATGTCCTTGAAATCGAGTGATTTTGTCTGGAAACCGAACCGCGTGGATAGATTGTCGAACAATCAGACGGACGGTATGGCGTCGATTTTGTACGTTTGCGTGCCCCATAAAAGCGCGATTCGACGGTTAAATGCGTTGTTATCTGCCACTTTGAGTGGTTAATCAAATGCCGCTGATCCGCAATCCAGACACCTGCGTAAAAAAAAAGTCGAAACTTTGCCCTCTGCCATGGGGTCATCATTAAAGAGAGCCTAAGCTATTGGCGTAACCCGAGTTTGGGCATTACCACCCGTCCTACTACCACGCAACCGGTAAATAGGTACCGATCTTGCGTAGTGCTTGTGTGCCCGGCCATAGGACATGGCCCATAACAACTCAAGTGCTGCACCAACACTGAATTGAATGGGAGAAAAAGATGATTAGCGCCGCTGCCAAAACCCAGAAGGGAGAGAGTTTTAACCAGCCGGCCAGCGAGCTGACCCATCTGCCGGTCTTCGCTTCGACTAGCGTTCCACTGCTGCAACTGCCGACTTCACAGCCAAGTATTACCCTGACCCACAGAAGAAAAGTTCTGTTCGTGACCTCAGAGTTGGCTGATCTGGTGAAAACCGGAGGTTTGGGCGATGTGTCTGCCGCACTGCCGCGAGCCATGCGCCACCTGCACGATGTACGCGTGCTGATTCCCGGCTACCCGCAAGTGCTCAACAGTGGTAACCCGATCCATGTCATCAGCGAGCTGGGCGGTCATGCAGCCCTGCCACCGTGCAAGATCGGGCGCATGGACATGAAAGACGGTCTGGTCATTTACGTGCTGATCTGCCCCGAACTGTACGAACGTGAAGGCACGCCATACGGTGATAACAACGGCCGTGACTGGCCTGACAACCATATCCGCTTTGCCCGCCTCGGCCTGGCCGCAGCCGACTTCGCCGCCGGCGCGGTAAAAACCCAGTGGTGCCCGGAACTGGTGCATGCCCACGATTGGCCTGCCGGATTGGCGCCGGCGTATATGCGCTGGCGGGGTCAGGCCACACCGAGCATCTTCACCATCCACAACCTGGCGTATCAAGGCACGGTCAGCACCGGCTCCAGCCGCGAACTGGGTATTCCTGACCAGGCGTTGGGCGCCGACGGCATGGAGTTCTACGGCAAGCTCTCATTCATCAAGGCAGGCATGGCTTATGCCAGCCACATCACCACCGTGAGTGCGACTTACGCCAAGGAAATCACCACGCCGGCCTTTGGCTGTGGTCTGGAAGGCTTTCTGCAAAGCAAGGCCAGGCAAGGACTGCTCAGCGGGATTCCAAATGGCATCGACGCCAGTTGGGATTCGGAAACCGATGAACACTTGATTTGCCGGTTTGCCCCAAACGAATGGCAGCGCAAGGAAATCAACGCCGACCATGTACGCGAGTTGTTCGAGCTTGAGCCTTCCACGGGTCCTTTGTTCGCTGTGGTATCGCGCCTGGTCTTCCAGAAAGGCCTGGACCTGACCATCGGTGTTGCCGAGCATATCGTCAATCAAGGCGGGCAAATTGCGATCATCGGTCGCGGCGAACCGGAGGAAGAGGATGCCATGCGCGCACTGGCCCTGCGTTTCCCGGGCCAGATCGGGGTGCGCATCGGGTTCAACGAAACGGATGCCCGACGCATGTTTGCCGGCAGCGATTTCTTGCTGATGCCTTCGCGTTATGAGCCTTGTGGCTTGAGCCAGATGTATGCCCAGCGTTTTGGCTCCTTGCCGGTGGCCCGTAAAACAGGGGGGTTGGCCGACACCATTGAAGATGGCGTGACTGGTTTTCTGTTCGAAGAATCGACTGTGGAAAGCTACGCCGAAGCGCTGACGCGGGCGATCAAGGTCTTCGCCAATCCTGAGCTGCTCAATGCCATGCGTTGCCGCGCCATGGCCGCTCCGTTCAATTGGCATAAGGCCGTGGAGCCTTACGCCGATCTGTACCAAGACCTGCTGAAAAAAAATGTAGGTGCTTCTGTTCACTATTAAAGGGGTTAACGGATGCCTCTGCGCACGGATAAAAACTGGCGCCACGGCGCCGTATTACTGGACCCTGAACACACCCGGTTTGCCCTCTGGGCACCGGATGCCTATTACGTCAGTGTCGAGTTCGAAAGCGGGCAGTCGCTGACCATGTTGCCGCAGGACAATGGCTGGTTTGTGTTGGAGACTCGCTGCTCTGCGGGCAGTCGCTATTACTACAACATCGATGGAGAAATGAAAGTCCCTGATCCAGCTTCCCGTGCCCAGGTGTCCGATGTGCATTCCGCCAGCGTTGTCGTCGATCCTTTGGCCTATTGCTGGTTGCACACTGATTGGCTAGGACGGCCGTGGCGGGAAGCTGTTATTTATGAACTGCACGTGGGGGTACTGGGTGGCTACGCCGAAGTCGAAAAACATTTACCCCGTTTGGCGGCACTGGGTGTTACCGCGATTGAGTTGATGCCCCTGGCACAGTTTCCTGGCGGGCGTAACTGGGGCTACGACGGTGTGTTGCCTTATGCACCGCAATCGACCTACGGCAAACCCGACCAGCTCAAACACTTGATCGACGCCGCGCACGGTTATGGCCTGATGGTGATACTTGACGTGGTCTACAACCACTTCGGGCCGGATGGCAATTACCTGGGCCAGTATGCCAAAGGCTTTTTCCGCGATGATGTGAAAACCCCTTGGGGCCCAGCCATCGACTTCCTACGCGAGGAAGTGCGCGACTTTTTCATTGATAACGCCTTGATGTGGTTACTCGACTATCGCTTCGATGGTCTGCGTCTGGACGCGGCACACGCAATCAATGATCCCACCTTCCTCCAGGACTTCGCCCGACGAGTTCGCGAGCAGATTGCCCCGTCCCGACAGGTCTGGTTGACACTGGAAAATGAATTCAACGAAGCCAGCTTGCTGGAACAAGCCTTCGATGCGCAGTGGAACGATGACGGTCATAACGCCTTACACGTTCTGCTGACAGGAGAAAGCGATGCCTACTACGCCGACTTCGCCCATGAACCTACCCAAAAGCTGGCCCGCTGCTTGAGCCAGGGCTTCGTTTACCAGGGCGAGAGTAATCGCCACGGCAATAGCAGAGGGCACTCCAGTGGGCATTTACCCCCTAGCGCCTTCGTGCTGTTCCTGCAGAATCACGATCAGGTTGGCAACCGTGCCTTCGGCGAGCGTCTGCCGCAACTGAGCGCCGGTCCCGCATTGCGGGCCGCCACGGTATTGCTCCTGCTCTCGCCCATGATTCCGTTGATGTTCATGGGCGATGAATGGGCCGCAAGTGAACCCTTCCTTTTTTTCACCAGCCACCATGACGAGTTGGCCGATGCCGTGCGTGAGGGCCGTCGCGCCGAGTTTGCCGACTTCCCGGCATTTGCCGATGAAGAGCAGCGTGAGTGCATCCCCGACCCAAATGCCCACAGCACGTTCGAGGCATCGCGCCCCGCCTACGAGACAATGCACCTGAACACGGACAAAGGCATTGATCATCAACGCTGGCTAGCGCTATACCAACAATTGTTGAGCATTCGCCATCGCGAAATCATTCCACGCCTGTCAGGTGCGCAGGCGCTGGACACTCACGTGCTGGACGAAGGAGCCCTTACGGCTCGCTGGCGTATGGGTGACGGCAGTGTCTTGCGCATCGACCTAAACCTCGGCGAGCGCCCGGTCAAGCTGGCCGCAGCTCATCGGGACACTCTTTTGTATGAAACCCTGCCTGGGGCGGCCGAACTTTCCCGGCGGGGAACCCTCAACCCCTACACGGCCATTGTCAGCCTGATAACGACTGATGTTTTGGAGGAACAGGATGAGTAATGAGCAACTGCATATTTTGGCTGCCCGGGCCGGGCTGTCTGTGGATTGGATCGATGCCAACGGGCGGCTGCAAACTGTCAGCCCTGAGGCGCTACGCAAGGTACTCGACGGCCTGGGCTACCCCGCCGAAAGTGCCGAGGATATTTGCATCAGCCTGCAACGCCTGCACAAGTCCAGTACGCCAAGCGCGGTCCCGCCGCTGCTGACGCTGGATCATGGCAGCCTGCTGGATTTGTCGACATGGTTCGCGCCAAAAACACCTTTCGTGTTAAACCTCGAAGACGGCACCACCGTCACTGCAACGCTGACGGATACAGCCCATCTGCCCGCCGTGGCACCTGTGGGGTATCAGCAACTGCGCATTGCCGGTCAACATGTGACCTTGGCCGTCGCGCCTGCAACCTGCTACAGCATGGCCATGGCGACCAACACTGACGTCCCTCGCGCCTGGGGACTGACCGTACAGCTGTATGGGCTACGTCGTCGGGGCGATGGTGGTTTTGGCGACATCCAGGCACTGGAAGCCCTGGCCCGCGCGGCCGGTGAACGCGGTGCCGATGCATTGGCTATCAGCCCGGTTCACGCCATGTTTGCCTGCGACACCCTGCGCTACAGCCCTTACTCACCTTCCAGCCGGTTGTTTCTCAATGCGTTATATGCATCACCCGAGACCATTCTTGGCGAACAAGCACTGCGCATGGCCATCAACGAGACCGGACTGGGCGCAGAGCTTGAGCGTCTCGAGGCATTGCCACTAATTGACTGGCCAAGGGCAGCTCAAGCCAAGTGGACGTTACTGCATGCATTGTATAAAAGCTTTTGCAGCGGAGCGCACCCGCTGTATGACGACTTCACCCACTTCCGCCATTGCGGTGGCGAAGCACTGGAGAACCATTGCCGCTTCGAAGCCTTGCAGGCCGAATGCCCCAAGCTTGGCATGAGTCAGGATTGGCGCGAATGGCCGGACGAATTCAAAAATCCCCAGAGCGGCGCCATTACGGAGTTCGCCGCATGTCATGGGGCGCAAATCAGCTTCCATGCATTTGCCCAATGGCTCATCGCGCGCAGTCTGGAGCGTGCGCAGGTGGCGGCCCGCAGCAGTGGAATGCGCGTCGGCCTGATCGCCGATCTGGCGGTAGGCGCAGACGGTGGCGGCAGTCAAGCCTGGAGCCGGCAGGATGAGCTGCTTTCGGCGCTTAGCGTTGGCGCTCCGCCCGACATTCTCAATCGCTCCGGGCAAAGTTGGGGCATTTCAGCGTTCTCGCCGGATGGCTTGAAACGCAACGGCTTTCGCGCATTTATCGAGATGCTCCAAGCCAACCTGGCCCACGCCGGAGGCTTGCGCATCGACCATGTCCTGGGCCTGCAACGGCTCTGGGTGGTACCTGTAGGTTCGCCACCCAGCGAAGGGGCGTACCTCAACTACCCGTTCGACGACCTGCTGCGCTTGTTGACCCTGGAATCCTGGCGGCACAAGGTCATTGTGCTGGGCGAAGACCTCGGCACCGTTCCGGACGGCTTGCACGACAGATTGTCGGCGCGGGCAATTCTTGGCATGCGCGTGCTGCTGTTTGAACAAGACAACGCCCACTTCAAACCCATTCTGCAATGGTCCGATCAGGCGCTTGCGATTACCAGCACCCACGATTTGCCCACCCTTGCGGGCTGGTGGCGCGAGCGTGATATCGACTGGAACAGCAAGCTTGGTCATATTGACGAACAGACCGAACGCAACTGGCGCGAAAGCCGGCAACGCGAACGCCGAGGCCTGCGGCAGGCCTTGAGTCAGGATGCAGCCAATTTCCGCGATGACTTCAGCGAAAGCGATCAAATCATTGATGCCAGCGTTCGCTACCTTGGTCACACCCGTGCCCCGCTTGTATTGCTGCCCATGGAGGATCTGCTGGGCGTCGAGGAGCAGTTCAATCTGCCAGGCACCATCGATAGCCATCCCAACTGGCGTCGGCGTCTACCCGGTGGCTGCGCCACGCTGCTTGAGGGCGACAGTGCCATCCGACGCCTGGCATTGCTGGCACAAGCACGCCAGGAAGCGGCGGAGCGGGACCGATGAACGCTCCACTCAAACCACTGAGAGCCACACAGCGCCTGCAATTTCACAAGGGCTTCACCCTTGATGACGCCGTGCCGCTGGTGCCCTACTTCGCCAGACTGGGCATTAGTCACCTCTATGCTTCGCCGCTGCTCAAAGCGCGCGCCGGTTCGATGCACGGCTACGACGTGGTCGATCCGCGCGTCATCAACCCGGAGCTGGGCGGCGAACCGGCGTTGCGGCGCCTGGTCAGTGCCCTGCGTGCGCAGGGCATGGGT
The DNA here is from genome assembly GCF_034353875.1 of Pseudomonas sp. MH9.2. Lineage (NCBI taxonomy): Bacteria > Pseudomonadati > Pseudomonadota > Gammaproteobacteria > Pseudomonadales > Pseudomonadaceae > Pseudomonas > Pseudomonas sp. MH9.2. The sequence goes on along the minus strand of NZ_CP133784.1, from coordinate 335,392 downwards.
CTGATCCTCGATATCGTGTCCAATCACATGGCGGTCGGCGGTGCGGACAACCCCTGGTGGCTCGACCTTCTGGAATGGGGACGTCGCAGCCCGTATGCCGACTTTTTCGACATCCAGTGGCACTCCCCGGACCCATTGCTGGAAGGTCAATTATTGCTGCCCTTTCTCAGCAGCGATTACGGCACCGTACTTAAGGCGGGCGAAATACCCCTGCGTTTCGATGCCGGGCAGGGTGCGTTTTACGTCGAGCATTATCAGCATTACTTTCCCATCAACCCGGCGACCTATGCGCCGTTGCTCAACGCGGCCAATGACCCTGAACTGAGCGAACTGGCGCAGCGCTTTGCGGTACTCGATCACTACCCGCAAGCGTACGAACGAGCCCGACAGGCGCGCGCAGAATTGGCGACGCTGGCGCAACAGACGGGTATCCAGCGGGCCATCGACCACGGGCTGAAACAGTTCGATTCGCGCACGCCAGAGGGCTTTGAACGCCTGCATGAGCTGCTGGAACGCCAGCACTACCGGCTGGCCAGTTGGCGTACTGCGGGAGACGACATCAATTGGCGGCGTTTTTTCGATATCAACGAACTTGGCGGACTGCGCGTCGAGCGCCCTACCGTGTTCGAAGCCACCCACGGCAAAATTTTCGAACTGATCAGCGAGGGTCTGGTGGATGGGCTGCGGATTGATCACATTGATGGGCTGGCCGACCCGCGCGGTTACTGCCGCAAGTTGCGGCGCCGGGTAGAAGGCTTGCTGGCTCAGCGTCCGCCTGCTGCGCCGTTGAGTCACCTGCCCATCTTCGTCGAGAAGATTCTCGGTCCCGATGAACAACTGCCCGAGGATTGGACCGTTGACGGCACCACCGGTTACGAGTTCATGAATCAGGTGTCGTTATTGCAGCACGACGCCAAAGGTGAAGCCCCTCTAGGCGAGTTGTGGAGTCGTCTCAGTGGACGTAGCGCCGACTTCAACCTGGAAGTGCTGGAAGCGCGCAACCTGGTGTTACAGGGCAGTCTGGCAGGGGACTTCGAAAGCGTTGCTCAAGCCATGCTGCAAGTGGCCCGTAGCGACCTGATGAGCCGTGATTTGACCTACGGTGCTATTCGTCGAGCGTTATTGGCATTGGTGGTCAACTTCCCGATTTACCGCACCTATATCAGCGCATGCGGACGCTCGGCCGAAGACGATCGATTCTTCCAGCAAGCCCTTGAAGGTGCCCGACTCAACCTCAGCGAAGCCGACTGGCCTGTACTTGATTACCTGCAATGCTGGCTCGGGGGTCAATCATGGCGTGCACTGCCACTGGGCCGCTTACGCAAGATTCATCGCCATGCCTGCGTGCGCTTCCAGCAACTGACGTCGCCCGTGGCAGCCAAGTCAGTGGAAGACACCGCCTTCTACCGCTCGGCGGTACTGCTCTCACGTAATGACGTAGGTTTCCACCCGCAGCACTTCAGTGCCCCGGCCACCCGTTTTCATGAAGCCTGTACCCGCCGCGCCGAGACGTTCCCGGACAATCTTCTGGCGACCGCCACCCATGACCACAAGCGCGGCGAAGACAGCCGCGCCCGCTTGGCAGTGTTGAGCGAATGCGCGGGCTGGTATGCCGAACAGGTTGAGCGTTGGCGACAATTGGCGATCCCCCTCAAGGATGAAGATATCAGCATCAGCGCCGGTGATGAGTTGATGCTTTATCAGACGCTGCTCGGCAGTTGGCCGCTGAATATGGAAGCCGAGCACGCATTCGAAGACTACGCCGAACGGTTGGTGACATGGCAGGAAAAAGCCCTGCGTGAAGCCAAATTGCAGAGCAGTTGGAGCGCGCCGAACGAGCCTTATGAAAACGCATGCCGGAGCTTTCTCAATCGCGTGCTGTTGGCACCGGAGGGTCTGGCCTTACGCCAGTCGGTCGGCGCCACTGCGAACCGTATCGCAACCGCTGGCGCGCTTAACAGCCTGACGCAAACGCTGTTGCGCATGACGGTCCCCGGCGTACCTGATCTGTACCAGGGCACTGAGTTCTGGGACTTCAGCCTGGTCGACCCTGACAACCGTCGCCCCGTGGATTACGCCGCTCGGGTAAACGCTCTCGAACACACCCTGAACGCCGATGCACTGTTGGCAAACTGGCAGGATGGGCGAATCAAACAAGCCCTGATCACCAAGGTACTGAATGTGCGCGCTGAACACTCAGCGCTTTTCAGCCGGGGGAGCTATATTCCTTTGCGCGTGGTCGGTCTGTGTGCCGATCAGGTCTTGGCGTTTGCTCGAGTTATCGACGGACACCGTGCCATCGTTGTAGTCCCCAGAGTGAGCAGTGAACTATTAGGCACTGCCCAAACTCCATTGATCAATGCGAGCAGTTGGGGCGACACGCAGGTCATGTTGCCGTTCAAGGGCTCAGATCATTGCTGGAAGGGACTTTTTTCAGGGACAGTAGTTACAACTAACAACGCGCTGATGCTCAGCGCAGCGCTCAAGAGTTTTTCTGTAAACCTGTTTATTCAAACTGCGTAATACCTAGGAGTGTCGAGATGAGTGCCGACGAAAAACGAATCCGCGATTTTGCCTATCAAATCTGGGAGTCCGAGGGTAAACCTCACGGTCAGGAAGCACGGCATTGGGAAATGGCCCGCAAACTGGCCGAGGCCGAGGCGTTGTCGCCGAACAAAAAAGACGTGAGCAAGACGGTTAAGCCCAAGCTGCCAAAAGTTGACGGTCCGGGCGATGCCAAGCCTGCTGCGCCCAAAGCCGCCTCTAAATCAGCGGCCAAGCCTACCTCACCCCCGACACCGAAAACCACGCCCGCGAAGAAACCAAAATCGCCGGGCAAGCCCGCTGGGGCCTGATATTCCTGGGTGCCGCAACGTGTACTACCGCAGCAGTCGCTTTAAACCCGGCCATTGACTGCGGTAGCTCTAACAGGTGACCTACATACATCGGAGCGCTCTAAGCTGCGGTGGCGGCTTTGACCGCTTTCAAGAAATCATCCGACGTCAGGAATGAATATGAGTACACCGCACGCCAAGACCCCGAAAGAGAACGTTCAACACGCCCCTAATCAAAAAGCCCATGAAAGTGACGTAAAGCCAGAAGACGTAAAGCCAGAAACTGTTGTGTCGCGAATCCGTGAAGGGCTGCCCTTCCCGCTCGGCGCCAACTGGGATGGTCTGGGCGTAAACTTTGCGCTGTTCTCGGCCAACGCCACCAAGGTTGAGCTGTGCCTGTTCGATGCCGCTGGCGAAGTCGAACTGGAACGCATCGAGCTTCCCGAGTATACCGACGAAATTTTTCACGGTTATCTGCCCGACGCCCACCCAGGGCTGATCTACGGCTACCGCGTGTATGGCCCGTATGACCCGCAGAACGGTCATCGTTTCAACCACAACAAACTGCTGATCGACCCCTATGCCAAACAACTGGTTGGCAAACTGAAATGGTCTGAGTCGCTGTTTGGTTACACCATCGGCCACCCGGATGGCGACCTGAGCTTTGACGAGCGTGACAGTGCGCCTTTCGTGCCGAAAAGTAAGGTAATCGACCCTGCCTATACTTGGGGTCGCGACCAGAGGGTCAGTGTGCCGTGGGACCGAACCATCATTTACGAAACCCACGTGCGTGGCTTCACCATGCGCCATCCTGCGGTGCCTGAGGAGTTGCGCGGCACCTTCTCCGGGCTCATGGTCAATGAAGTCATCGAGCACATTCGCAAGCTTGGCGTCTCATCGGTGGAATTGCTGCCGATTCACGCGTTCGTCAATGACCAGCATCTGCTACAGAAAGGCATGACCAACTATTGGGGCTATAACAGCATCGCCTTCTTTGCCCCTGACCCACGCTACCTGGCCCACGATAAGATCGCCGAGTTTAAGGAAATGGTCGCTCACATGCACCATGCCGGCCTTGAAGTGATCCTCGACGTGGTTTACAACCACACTGCGGAAGGCAACGAGCTAGGCCCGACTCTGTCGATGCGCGGTATCGACAACGCCTCCTACTACCGTTTGATGCCCGACGACAAACGCCTCTATATCAATGATTCCGGCACCGGTAACACCCTCGACCTCAGCCACCCCTGCGTGTTGCAGATGGTGACCGACTCGTTGCGTTATTGGGCGACAGAGATGCACGTCGATGGCTTCCGTTTTGACCTGGCGACGATTCTTGGCCGTTATCACAACGGATTTGATGAACGCCACAGCTTCCTGGTGGCCTGCCGCCAAGACCCCGTGCTGCGTCAGGTGAAGATGATCGCCGAGCCGTGGGACTGTGGTCCCGGTGGTTATCAGGTCGGTGGTTTTCCACCTGGTTGGGTGGAATGGAACGACAAGTTCCGTGACACCGTACGTGCGTTCTGGAAAGGCGACGACGGCCAGTTGGCCGACTTCGCTGGCCGCATGACTGCCTCGGGCGAGATGTTCAACCAACGCGGGCGTCGACCTTATGTGTCCGTCAACTTCATCACCGCCCACGACGGTTTTACCCTGCACGATCTGGTGTCTTACAACGAAAAGCACAATGAAGACAACGACGAGGACAATCAGGACGGCAGCAACAACAACCTGTCCTGGAACCATGGCGTCGAAGGCCCCACCGATAATGCGGAAATCAACGAGCTACGCTTGCGGCAGATGCGTAATTTCTTCTCTACACTCCTGTTCGCTCAGGGCACTCCAATGGTGGTTGCCGGGGACGAATTCGCCCGCACCCAGCACGGCAATAACAACGCCTATTGCCAGGACAGCGAAATTGGCTGGGTCAACTGGGAACTGGATGACGACGGCAAGTCGCTGCTGAAATTCGTACGGCGCCTGATCAAGCTGCGCCAAGCTTATCCGATCCTGCGCCGTGGTCGTTTTCTGGTCGGCAATTACAATGAAGAAATCGGCGTGAAGGATGTCACTTGGCTGTCTCCAAACGGCTCTGAGATGTCCGTTGAACAATGGGAAGACGGTAACGGTCGCTGCCTTGGCATGTTGATGGACGGCCGCGCACAAGTCTCAGGCATTCGTCGCCCCGGCCAGGACGCCACGCTGCTGTTAGTGGTCAATGCGCACCACGACGGAGTCAATTTCACACTACCCAAAGTGCCCGAGGGCATCTCCTGGACATGCCTGATAGACACCAATCAGCCCGACAACCATAGCCATGGGGAGTTGCCATTCGGCACGGAATACACAATCACGGGGCGCTCCCTGCTGCTGTTCGAACTGCAACGCGAAGAGCAACCATGAGCCAGGCGTTGGGCAAGGACGTACAGACGCGCTGACAATCATAGACGAACGCTGTACCCGGGCGGCCTCTACTGGCCGCGCTCGGGCAACCAGCATGCAGTCAAGGCGTTGGCCATCCGCCGACAAGGATGTGAAACCTGTGAGCGAAAATCTGATCGTGGGCAGTGGTGCCTCTCGCCATGCCTGGAAACATTCTAAACACTTGGCCGAACTGCCCGTCATCAGCACCCACATGCTGGTGCCGCCCGGTTCTCGCGCCGTGATCATTGCGCCTCATCCCATAGACGAAGTGCTGGGCTTTGGCGGCCTGATGCAACAACTGGCGCAGTTGGGAAGGCCACTTCAGTTGATTTCGGTGACCGACGGCAGCGCCAGTCACCCTGGGTCAAGCAGTTGGCCAGTGGCGCGTTTACGTGTGATCCGCCCGCAAGAAAGCGCCGAAGCCCTGCATCGCCTGGACCTGCCACTGCACAGTTTGCAATGGATTCGTGGCGGTTTTACCGATAACGCTGTCGCTAAACAGGAGGACGCACTCACCGATTTCATTCGACGCTATCTGCGCACAACTGACGTGGTGTTCACCCCATGGGATCACGACGGCCATTGCGACCATGATGCGGTGGGCCGCGCGACTGCTAAAGCGGTTGAGTCCGCAGGAGCACGATGCCACGAAGTACCGATCTGGGCCTGGCACTGGGCGCAACCGGAGGACGACCTTATCCCTTGGCAACGTGCGCGCAAGATTTTGCTGGACCCTGCGACGGTGGCCCGTAAACGGCATGCCGCGCACGCATTCGCCAGCCAACTGCAAGATGATCCCGAGACGGGCCTGGTACCAGAGTTAGCTACCCCGGTGCTGGAGCGCCTGCTGCGACCTTTCGAAGTAGTGTTTCTATGAGTTGCGACGAGCGCTATCACCCTCGCCGCTTACGCGTCACTCCTGATGCGCCGTTTGCAGCCCTGCAGGACTCGGCTGACTCAGTGTGTCACTGAAAAAGCGCACGGCGTCGGCGCTCAGGCTGCGGTGAATATCGACTCGATCGACACCTTCGGCATCGGTACACAGGCCTGGAGTAGTCACTTGTTGCTCATCCGTACACGGTGCCAGGAACACGAAATGCCCTGCCCCGGGCAACAGCTTGAAACTCGGTGCCTGAGGCAGTTTGCGCGCCAGGGCTTCGGCATTTTTGTCCAGGGCCAGCAATTGATCCCCGTCACCGCTGTAGAGCAGCACGGGTACATGGACGTCAGCCAAGGTATGGCGGCCAAACATCAAGCTCAATGGCGCCATTAGCATCAACGCCCCTACACGTGGGTCCGCTTCCGCACGTAAATCGTCCCGATCAGCAATCAGCTCGCCCTGCCTCGTACAAGCATCGCGGTCCATTGGACGTTCAGCACAATATTTACGCAGGCGTTGCAGATCAGGTTGAGCACCCGCCAGGATCAACGCGGTTTCACCACCGGCGGAGTAACCAATCACGCCAACGTGCCGCCCATCTACATAAGCAGAAAGCATGGGGTCCATGAGCGCAGCACTGATGGCTTCGGATATTTGCAATGGCCGTCCATATAAATTGCTAAGACTACCGAGACGGCTGTGGTCCTTATAGTTGTCACCAGGGTGAATCACTGCAACCACAACAAAGCCTTTACGCGCCAGAGAAGTTGCCAGGTCATGCAGCGCCAACGGGGTACCGGTGTTGCCGTGGGATAGCATTAGCAGGGGAAAACGCCCCATGGCGATCGTCGCATCTTCACCGGCAGCAATCTGATAGCCATCGACTTTGCTGATTTTTTTTGAGTCAGTCGATGGATAGAACGCAATCGCGCTCATCGGCTGCAAATCCAGCGGATCAAGAAACGTCAGGCGATGAAATCCCGCGCTCCAGTGAGTACCTGCTTCGACTTGCACCGAAATCAGGCTCCCAAGCAGACATACCAACATAACCGCACAAAGACGCACCATCGCAAGGCCCCACCTTTGTAGATCCGAGTAAGCGAACGGTGAAGTCCGCTGCGGGTTGCAGCGCTCTACACCGATCCGCGCTCCCGGCGCCGATAGCTATAAGAGTAGCTGCTCGACAAACTAGTGCATAAGCCGAGCCACATACTAAAAAACATGAAACGAGATCTAAAATGACCTTTTGCCTGTTCAATAACTAATAAGTGCAATCTTACTTTGATTGCAGTCCGCTTACCCGTAAGGAAATCGTCAAAGATGAAGGTTTGTCGCAATGACGCTCGTGATTGGCGCCAAACGCAAAAAAACCTGCAGCCCTTACGTCATGACGCAGGGCTGCAGAGTTTCTGGTGTGCGGTGTTGCCCCGTTCAGGGCAACGATCAAGCGGTGGCGAACAACGCTTCGCTGATGTGCATACGGGCTGAAGCCATTGCGTTGGCGCGTGGTTCGTCACCGTACGCCAGGCCATGGGCGAACACGAATTGCAGATCAGTCACACCGATGAAGCCAAACAGTACCTTGAGCAGGTCCTCGTGACCAACGCTGGTCGGCTGGCCAACGTGCAAGCCACCGGCAGTGGAGACGATGATAACTTTTTTGCCGCCGCACAGGCCTTCAGGCCCGGTTTCACTGTAGCGGAAGGTACGGCCAGCGACAGTCACCCGGTCGATCCAGGCCTTGAGTTGGCTTGGAATGGTGAAGTTGTACATCGGCGCGCCGATCACTACCACGTCAGCGGCCAGGAACTCCTGCAGAGTGGCTTCGTTCAGGTCGACGTCAGCCTGCTGCGCAGCATTGCGAGCTTCACTTGGCGTGCCGGCAGCGGCAAGACTGGCAGCGGAAAAATGGCCCAACGCATCACTGGCCAGATCGTGGTAAGTCACTTGGCCGTCAGTTTCGACTGCCTGCCAGGCCTGAACGACGCTTTGGCTGAGTTGGCGAGAAGCAGAGTGGTCACCAAGGATGCTGGAATCGAGGTGCAGAAGTTTCATAGGGCTCTCCAAGTAGGGATCGCCGCCGGGCGATCAAGTGCGGATAATCCTACAGGGCAAACCAATTCCTGATTAGTCAGCGTAAATGCGATAGATTGTCCTATGTATAGAACAGTCGAGGCATCTGTATGCAAGACCTTAACGATCTTTATTACTTCGCAAAAGTCGTTGAGGCTGGAGGTTTCGCGGCTGCGGGGCGTTTGCTTGGCATTCCCAAGTCCCGCCTGTCTCGACGTATCGCCGAGCTGGAAACCCGCCTCAACGCGAGCCTGCTGCAACGCACAACACGCAAGCTGTCGCTGACGGCGGTTGGCGAGCGTTATCTGCAGCATTGCCAAGCTATGTTGCTGGAAGCGGAAATGGCCGATGAAGCGGTCGCATCACTGTCGGCCGAACCTCGCGGGCGGCTGCGGGTGTCCTGCCCGGTCGGTTTGACCCATTGGAATCTCGCCAACGTGATCAGCTCGTTTCTGGCAAGTCACCCACAGGTCCAGCTGGAAATGTTGCTGGTCAATCGACGTGTCGATCTGGTGAATGAGGGCATTGATGTCGCGCTACGGGTGCGCGACATCGGCGATGAAGACCCCAGCCTGATCGTACGCCAGCTGGCACCGGCTCTCGCCGCTCTGGTAGCGTCACCCACGTTGCTGGCCGGCCGTGTCATCAGTACACCTCGGGACCTGGCAAGCCTGCCGGTACTGGGCGCTATCGAGGCTGATCGGATGGTTCACTACGATCTGGTCCACAGCAGCGGCGAGCGATGTGAAGTCGCGATTGAGGCGCGCCTGGCCATCGATGATTTCCCTATCCGCAAAAGCGCCGCCTTGAGTGGCCTGGGTCTAACCATGTTGCCGATGATGAACTGCCGTGAAGAATTGGCTGACGGTCGTCTGATTCAGTTGCTGCCCGATTGGTCACTGCCGGGAGGACACCTGCAAGCGGCTTATACTCAGCGGCGCGGCATGCTTCCGGCGGTGAGGGCGTGGATTGATCACATCAGCAGCGCGTTCACTGATGACTTGCACGGTCATGATTGACTGCCACCGATAGAGAGGAAGGCGAGGATGAATCCTGAACAAGTTGCACAGTTTTGCCTGCAACTGCCCGGTGCTCGCGAGGATTACAAATGGGGGGGCACCCGAGTGTTTTCAGTGGCCACAAACAAGATGTTCGCCGTGCTTGATCTGGCAGGCGCCGGGCTGTCGTTCAAGATAGGTGCCGAGCTCTTTCTAGGTTATGTCGATCGGCCGGGTATCCGCCCCGCGCCCTATCTGGCGCGTGCATACTGGATCAGCGTGGCACCACCCTACCCCCTGAGCGACAACGAGTTGCGCGATCTGCTGACACGCTCGCATCAGTCAGTGGTGAGCAAATTGGCCAAAATCCGACAGGTTGGTTTGAAGGTGTCATGAGAAATGGCGGGCCAGGAAGTTGCCTTGCAGAAACAAGAGGTCGATCCAGAATACCTGATGCAGCATGACGATCAGCCAGAACACGGCTTGATAAGAGAGTTTGCGGGTTTTGTGCCGAAAGCGTTGCTGTGCCAGCAGGGCTCCCGGCCAGCCGCCCAGCAACTCGACGCCATGCAGGACTTTCTCCGGCGTGCGCCAGCCGTCATTGCGGGCCCTGTTTTTATCGTGCCAATAGAGAAAGAACGCCAGCAAGCTCATCACTGCGTAACCGCTGGCCGGGATCGCCGAAACGCCCCTGATTGCCATCGACAGTGCGCCGAAGCCTGGCAACGCGCACAATCCCAAGAGGATGAAGAGCTTGAGCCGAACATGCTGTACCGACTGTTTAGGCCGGCGTGCATCGGCGCCCGGCTTGCCCTGTCCAGACGTTCCTTGAGACTGCGTGCGTTGCTCCATAGGTCTGATCCTTAAGCGGCCGCGGAGGACCAGTCGATCCAGCCAAACTGCCAGGTCGCCAGAATCACCAGACCGAAAGCGATCCGATACCAGGCAAATACCGCATAGGTATGGGTGGAGATGAACTTGAGCAGCGCGCGAACCGCGATCATGGCGAAAATAAACGAGGTCACAAAACCAATGGCAATCACCGGCAAATCATCGTGCTGAAACAACGTGCGATATTTATAGGCCGAATAGACCGCCGCACCGACCATGGTTGGCATGGCGAGGAAGAACGAGAACTCGGTAGCCGCCTTGCGTGACAGGCCGAACAGCAGCCCACCGATGATGGTTGCGCCAGAACGCGAGGTGCCGGGAATCATCGCCAGACACTGAGCACAACCCACTTTCAGGGCATCGACCCTGGTCATTTCATCGACGGTTTCAGCGCGCACGACATGTTGGCGGCGCTCGGCCCACAACATAATCACCCCGCCCACCACCAAAGCTGTCGCGACGGTGATCGGATTGAACAGGTATTTGTGAATCAAATCGGCAAACAACACCCCAAGTACAATGGCCGGGAGGACACCAATAATCAGGTTGACCGTGAAACGTTGCGCTTCCGACTGTTTAGGCAGCCCGATAACCACATCGATAATCTTGCGTCGGAACTCCCAGACCACCGCCAGAATCGCCCCCAACTGGATAATGATGTTGAAGGCCATCGCCCTCTCACCACCAAAATTGATCAAGTCCGCAACAATAATCTGGTGGCCAGTGCTGGAGACCGGCAAAAACTCGGTCAACCCTTCTACAACCCCAAGAATTAACGCCTGTGCGGCAGTCCAAATATCCATCATTCCCCCATGAAGCAATGCTCTGGGCATGCCCCTTTAGTATTTTCAATACGATTGCAGACAAGACATGCTATGTGCGCAGGACCAACATGATGATTGCCATAACGTGAAAAACACGTGAGCCACTCATGTTTAGTCGAACAATGCCGAAAGCCTATCAGACATGATGAATTAACGCTCTAGCGTGACCCGTGTGGTGCATACTTTGATCCGGCTGCACGGCAAAAAAAGAACAATATTTGAAGGAGTGGAGTTTCATGAATAGCTTGCGCAGTTTGTCGATCAGCCGTCGGTTGTGGCTGATCCTAGTGGTCTCTGTGCTGATGCTGTTGACGCTTGGGGCTTTGATGCTCAAGCAGATCCACACTGACCTGTATGCCGCCAAAGCGGAAAAAACCCAGCAGATTGTAGAGGCCGCCGGTGGCATCCTCTCGTACTTCCACGACCAGGAAACCTCCGGCAAGCTCACTCGTGAACAAGCTCAGCAACAAGCCCAGGCTGCGGTACGCGGGTTGCGTTACAACCAGAACGAATATTTTTGGATCAACGATCTGCGACCGGTGATGATCATGCACCCGGTCAATCAGAAGCTTGAGGGCCAGGACCTGTCTGGCATCAAAGATCCGGATGGCATTGCTCTATTTAACGAGATGGTGACTGTCGCCAAAACCAAAGGTGCAGGTCACATCGGCTATCGCTGGCCGAAACCTGGCTCCAGCGAACCCGTGGAGAAAACCTCTTACGTGAAATTGTTCGAGCCTTGGGGCTGGATACTCGGTTCCGGCGTATACATCGACGATATGCAGGCCGAGTTCTACGGCCAAGTATGGAAAGCATCCATAGCTGGCCTGAGCATTGCACTGGTCATGGCGCTGCTGGTGGTCATGATTTCCCGAAGCATTGTCCGGCCATTACAGGATGCCGTCGACGCCATGGCCAACATCGCCAGTGGTGAAAGTGATCTGACGCGGAGTCTGGATACTCACGGTCATGACGAAGTCACGCAGCTCGCGACCCACTTCAACGCCTTCACCACAAAAATGCATACGGTCGTTCGCCAATTGCTGGAAGCTGCTGCGGCATTGGGCCAGGCAGCTACTGAACTGGGCAGCAATGCAAGCCAGGCTCAATCTCACAGTCAGCAACAGTCGCAACAAATGGAATTGGTGGCCACGGCCATCAATGAAGTGACCTATGGCGTACAGGATGTCGCGAAAAACGCCGAACAGGCCGCCAGCGAAATGCGCGACGCCGAAGCCCAGGCCAAACAAGGGCAGATCAATATCGACAGCAGCCTGCGCCAGATCGATCAATTGTCTAGCACCATCACCCAGGCGGTGACCGTTATTCAAACCCTCGCGGCAGAAAGCACACAGATCGGCAGTGTCCTGGAGGTGATTCGTTCTATCGCCGACCAGACCAACCTGCTGGCGTTGAATGCTGCCATTGAAGCCGCCCGCGCCGGCGAACAAGGGCGCGGCTTTGCTGTGGTAGCCGATGAGGTGCGCCTGTTGGCACAACGCACGCAAAAATCGACGGCTGAAATTCAGTCGATGATTGAGCGCCTCCAACACCATTCCGATGCGGCAGTCAAAGTCATCGGCGACAGCAGTCACGCTTCGCAGTTAACCATCGAGCAAGCCAGCCAGGCTGGTGAAAGCCTGAACTCGATCGCTCAGGCATTGCGCAACCTCAATGGCCTGAACGCCTCGATCGCCAGCGCGACCCTACAACAGGCGCACGTGGTCGAGGACATCAATCAAAACGTCACTCAGGCGGCTGGTCTGTCACAGAACACCACCTACGCTGCGGAACGTTCCAGCGAAGCCAGTGTGCACCTGCGGGACCTGAGCAATCAGTTGAATCGATTGCTGGGGCAGTTCCGGGTATAGACCTTATCTCACAGGATGTATGAGGGCACTTGTTATAAGTGCCCTGCCTCACACCCCCTCACACCCGTTGTTGTACAACCATCCCCCTTGCCTTGCGCTTATCCGCTTACAATCGCCCTCCGATTCCCACTCGTTGCCCCCTAAGGAGTAGTCATGTCCGGGCTTGAACTGTTCGCGGCTGCACTAGGCGTGATCGCCGTCTGGCTGACAGTGAAACAGAATGCCTGGGGCTGGCCCATCGGCCTGGTCATGGTGCTGCTTTATTCTTGGGTTTTCTTCGAGGTGAAGCTGTACTCGGACATGCTTTTGCAAATGATCTATGCCGTGTTGCAGCTTTACGGTTGGTGGCAATGGACCCGGCGAAGCGAAGTGCAACAGGGTCGCGTCATCACGTATCTGGGAACCGGTCCGCTGTTGTTCAGTCTGGCACTGGGCGCGTTGCTCAGCCTGGCGTTAGGCGCTGCAATGGCCCACTTTACCGACGCAGCACAACCCTGGCTGGACGCCGCGCTGACCGGTTTCAGTTTGGTGGCCCAGGTATGGATGGCGCAAAAACGCATCCAGTGCTGGCCTCTGTGGATGGTGCTGGATGTGATTTTCGTTGGCCTGTTCCTTTATAAGAGCCTGTACCTCACTGCGGCACTGTATGCGCTATTTATGCTGATCGCCTTACTGGGCTGGCGCGAATGGCGCAATCATCAGGCTGTGGCAGCCCGATGAAAGTGCTGGTGCTGACGGGACCTGAGTCCAGTGGCAAAAGCTGGTTCGCGGCCCAGATACAAGCCAGCTTCGGCGGTGAATGGGTGGGTGAATATGTTCGCTACTTCATCGAGCAACAGGCCCGGGATACTTGCTACGCCGATATCCAGCGCATTGCAGAAGGTCAGTTGGCTTGGGAAGACGCTGCTCGAGCGAGGCAGCCTGAGTTGCTTATTCTCGACACCCATCTGCTGAGCAATATGCTCTGGAGCAAAACTTTATTCGGCGATTGCCCTGGCTGGGTCGAACAACAGCTATTAGCCCGCCATTACGATTTACACGTGCTATTGGCGCCAGAAGGAGTCGACTGGATCAGCGACGGTCAGCGCTGCCAGCCGACCTTGAGTGAACGCCAGGCGTTTTTTGCAGCCAGCCAGCATTGGCTGAATCTCAATCAACAACCGTACTGCGTAATCAATGGCGAGCAGAACAGTCGGCGCGAACAGGTATTTGCCGCCGTTAGTGCCTTATTGAGGGTGCAATAAGCTACGCCAGGATCAATACGCCGTATTGATTGTCCATTTATGAAACACCCCGCTCACGTTAAAAGCCCGAGCCAGAGCGGTTCAGCGATTTAACGATAAATCTGTTAAGCCGCTGATACAACAGGCAACGAGAGTAATCGCCTTCAAGCCCTCATGCACAGCTTCTTCTATCCAATTGAATCTGTTTCACAATCATTACACTGACATTGAAAGTCTTTGAGCTATCACGCTCAACCCTTTGATTTATCTAACACTATTAAAAGCGGCACAGCTCCTGCTCTCTTTCTTGCATCGCTGATTAGGGCCAGCGCATCAACTAAGGAAGAACAGTCATGGGGCGTTTAGAAAAGGGCATGTTTGGCCTCGTATTCATCGGGTGCGTCAGCGGCGCGTCCCTTATTCCTTCAGCACATGCAGGCGATGGCGTTATTGTTCTGGAGCGCACAGTTCAGCCCCACGTCGCCACCCGCTCACTGATGCGTCCAGACCCGAATCCCACCACGGTTAACACTAACGTTTCCAGCCGGGTCACGGGGGCACTGAACAATGGTGAGTTGTCAGACGGTGACTTCGCCACTGTCACCAGCGGCGCAACTATCAATCACATGCTTATGCCCAACGGCACCCTCCGCGGCTTGAATACTGTCGATCGAGGGGTAACCGCAGGCTTGGGTGCCGGTCATTCAGGCGGTGCCACCAGCGGTATAGGCGGTCAGGTCACCGGTGCCGTCCAGCAAGGTCTTGCTCCATTGCGCATGATGACGGGAGACCACTGAGATGACCCGCTCATTCCTCATAGTAGCCATGTTCTGCTCTTGTGCGGTTTTGGCCGACTCGAACGCCCCGGTGGTTGATCAGGCGGTCATCGGCAGTGTTGGGCAGAATTATCAAGGCAACTTTTCCGTAAACCAGGCCGCTGGCGATCAACAGCAACAAATCAACGGTCGGGCCATCGCCATTGGCACTGAAGCACAGGCCACTGGCCAATATCATCAACAACTCAATACCCGGATCGATCCGCTACGAAACCCGCGATCAGCCATCGAAGGCAACGCCTTCAGCAATGGCAGCGGGATCCTGGGGGTCAACCAGTCTTCCGGCGCCAATAACCAACAAATTAACGCAGTGCGCCTGAGCATCAGTGCCCAGGCGCAAAGCATCGACGACAGCGTCCTGTCACAGCAAAACGTGGCGCTGTTGCAAGGCTCCGGCACAACCGAGCACTCCCCTGGCAACCGCCAGGTCGCTACCAGCGATCAGGCCTTCACCGGTAGTCGAGGGGTTGTTCAGTTGAACCAGAGCGCTGGGGTGGGGAACCAATCGGTCAACACCCTGAGCGTAAGGGTCTCCAACTGACCCAAAGCAATACAGCAATACAGCAATACAACGTTCCAACACTTAGCAATCCCATAAGAATGGAGAAACACCATGAAACCTACAATGGCAATCAAGCCTCTGGTCTTCGCACTGGCAGCAATCATGGCTGTAGCAGCACAAGCCGACGGGCGCGGTGGCAACAACAACGGCCATGACAACAATGATCCTAGCCCCCTGCTCGGGCTTCTGATCAATGCAGGCTCTGCCGCAACGGTGATGGATTCACAAAGCAGCCATGACAACACGACCCTCAACCAAGGCACTCGTAACAGTGCCACGGTCGATAGCTCGGGTTCCAACGCCAATGGCAATTTGGGGATTAACGTTGCGGGCGGCGACGCTAACCAACAGGATAACGCTGCCGCCATCGCCACGGCCGATCAAACTTTCATTTTCGGTAGCGCGATCTCTGCATCCAGTGCCACCCAGACCAACAGTGGTAACACTGCTGCCAACTACTCCACCCAGACCACCACCACCCTCTCGAACTCGGCCAATGGCAGCTCCGGCAACATTGGTATCAACGTGACGTCTGGCGACTACAACCAACAGAAAAACAATCTGGCGATTGCAGTGTCCGGTGGTCGGGTGGCAACAGCTTCGGCGTCGGCCAACCAAACTTCTAGCGGCACCTCGGTTAATAACTATGCTGATCGTAGTTATGAAAAAACCACCCTCAAATCCACTGTCGATGTGAAAGGCAGCTATAAAGGTACAGGGGAAGGCTACGTGTACGACAACGACAGCCATGGTGGTGGTTGGGGCCACAATGACAGCCGCAGTAACAATGACAAAAACAAATTGGCCTTCACTGAAAGTGGCACTGTGGAGTTGAGCGGCGTAGCGACTTATCAGGTGTTGACCCCTACCGGTTGGGCAAACCCTGTGACCAACAGCGCGACCCTGAGCAACTCGCTGAACAATGTGTCGGGTAACGTCGGCGCCAACGTTTCCTCGGGCATCGGCAACCAACAAAGCAACTCGCTGTCCATCGCCGCAGGCTGCAAAGCCTGCATGTAAGCGCGACGGTAATCAGGGGTTCTCGCAAGAGAACCCCTTTTCCCAAGCGTTGTTGGAAGTCTTACTTTGCTAAAGAGACTCAAACGTCCAAGGCGTAATGATCATGCGCAGTATCGCCCTCTTCTGCCTGTTATTGATTGCCGGCCTGTCACAAGCAGGTCAAATGGCGGTTCCCGGTTTGCCGGGTGCCAATCTAGTCTACAAGCACGTTCAGAGCATGCGCGAACGGCGTTTTAGCGATCTGGTGGAACAAAAAACTGACTTCAGCTGTGGCGCTGCCGCGCTGGCGACAGTGTTGCGTCAGGCCTACTGGCTGGACGTGACCGAGAACCAGCTTATCGAAGGCATGCTGCTCACTGCGGACCAGGACCTTGTGCGTACACAGGGTTTCTCCATGCTCGATATGAAACGCTACGTCGAAAGCATCGGCATGCGTGCCCGTGGCTACCGAATTCCTTCGGAAAGCCTGGACCGCCTGACCATTCCGGTCGTGGTGCTGATGGACATTCGCGGCTATAAGCATTTCGTCGTGCTGCAAAAGACTGAGAAGAATTGGGTGTACATCGGTGATCCCGTGCTCGGCCACAAACGCTATTCCCGTGAAGACTTCACCAAAGGCTGGAACGGCATCATTTTCGCGATCATCGGGCCTGGGTATGACAAACATAATGCCCTGCTGGATCCGCCGTTGCCATTAACTGCCAGAGGTCGCGTGGATACCTTTAACCCGGTCAAGGATGCGGAGTTAATGGAGTTTGGCTTTTTGCAAAGTGATTTCTTCTAATAATAAAAGGGCAAAAGGGAGCCGCACATGAAAATCCACCACTGGCTGGCTGCTGCCTGCATGGTTGCTAGCCTGCCGACGTATGCCACGTCGGTCTTAAAGCCCATAGAACTCAAGGATCAAGAATTGGCCCAGTTACGCGGTCGTTATGTGATGCCGGACCGCATTGTTTATTTCGGCATGACCATGACCAGTACTTGGCAAAATGCCGCGGGCGATGTACTCGGCGCACAAACCACACTGCACATGCAACAAAACACGATAAAGCCGCAATTTTATGTGTCACTCATCAACCAAAAGGGGAATGGGTCAACGTCTACTGACGGTACCGGCTCAATCACTGGGGGTGGAGGACTCACCGCTAATCAGGGCGTGACGCAAAGTACACGCACTGCTGGCGACGGTAACAGTGCCAGTAACAACGTTGCTATCAACGTCCAGCAGAACGGCCTGGCGCCAGCTCTAACCGCAAACCAGGGTCAGGTATTGACCAGCGGCGCAACGATCACGGAGGCCAACCGCGCTGGCAACCTGACGATTTCGTCCAGCAATGGTGGCGTGCAATTGGCCATTCAGGCCGGCAATAACCAGGGCGACTCGATGCAACGTATTGCCGCAGGCGGTGTTCTGCAGGCGACCAATCTAATAGGGACGAGTAATCAAGTTCAAAACTTGACGCAATTGAATATTGTGCTACGCAACGACTTACCCTCCACTGGTACGCTGAATTGTAATCTGGATCAATTAAAGAACCTCCGGTCTGCGGGTTATTGATCTACGCTCTGATTCATAAAACAGCTCACAGGGATGGCTACTCTTATGTATCGTTCGTTCTCGTTTCGCGCGGTTGTTTGTTTGAGTGCGCTGTTGCCCGCGACATTTACCCAGGCAGCAGACACTGATGTCGAGACATTGAAGCAAGAACTTCTTGAGTTGAAACAACGCTACGATGTGCAACAAAAGGCACTGATGGTGCTTGAACAGCGGGTCCGCCAAGTTGAAGATCAGCCAGCGACGCCTCAGCCCAAACGACTGGTGCGCTCGCCGGCGACCCCTGCAAATCCTGCAAATAAGGGCAGCGGTGTTGCCGTTGCCAGCAGCGATGGCCGTGCGACGGGGACAGGCAGCTCTTACGGTCAGGCACTTAAAGATGACTCGCAACCGGCACAAAGCGTGAGCAACCTGTACGACGAAGCCAGCGGTTTTTTTGGTGGGGGTAAGTTCAGCCTGGAAACCGGCATAACCTATGCCCACTACGACACTAATCAACTGATCCTTAATGGTTTTCTGGCACTGGATTCGATTTTTCTGGGCAATATCGGTATCGACAAGATCAAGGCCGACAACTGGACCCTGGACTTGACCGGACGCTACAACTTCGACCAGCGTTGGCAAGTCGATCTCAACGTACCCGTTATTTACCGGGATACCACCTACTCTTCATCCGGTGCTGGCAACTCGACAAGTCAGATATCCGAAGTCAGCGAAAAACGTGATCCGACCTTGGGTGATATCAACGCCGGGATCGCCTATAAGTTTCTTGATGAAACCGCCGACACGCCGGATGCGATCTTTACCCTGCGTCTAAAGGCGCCTACCGGCAAAGAGCCCTATGGCATCAAGTTGCATACGTCCAGTCAGAACGACAACCTCTCGACACCTGAAAGTCTACCAACCGGCAATGGCGTATGGTCATTGACACCGGGCCTCTCTCTGATCAAAACCATCGACCCTGCGGTCCTGTTCGGCAGCATCGCTTATACCTACAACATGGAAGAGTCATTCGGCGATATCAGCCCCACTCAAGGCACTAAGGTCCCAGGCAACGTCAAACTGGGCGATACGTTCCAAGTGGGGGCCGGTATTGCCTTCGCCCTGAACGAGAAAATGAGCATGTCGTTTTCGGTGTCTGATCTCATCGCGATGAAAAGCAAGATCCAGCAGCAAGGCCAGGGATGGCAAACAGTCAGCAACAGTGATGCCAATGCGGGGTACTTCAACATTGGCATGACCATGGCTGTATCAGACAAACTGACCATCGTGCCCAATCTTTCCATTGGCCTGACCAACGATGCGCCGAACTTTACCTTCAGCCTGAAATTCCCGTACTACTTCTGATCCCTTTGTCCGCCGCCTCAACTAAAAAACCCGCGATGATCGCGGGTTTTTTAGGAGGGAGTTGAACACATCAGCGAATCTGATGTTTGTGCAGCAATCTGTAAAAAGTCGGCCGCGACACACCCAATACTTTGGCGGCAACACTCAGGTTATCGCTGTGACGAGTCAACACATCACACAATGCCTGACGCTCCGCACGGGACTTATAATCATCAAGGGTGCCCATGGCGGCAGTGACCTCCTGGTTGCCGACCAGCCCCAGGTCGGCGGCCTCGATTTGTCGCCCCTCGGCCAATACCAAGCCACGCCGTACCCGATTAGCCAACTCGCGAACGTTACCGGGCCAGTCATGCTTGCCCATCGCGACCAGCGCATCCTGACTGAAACTACGTGGGCGACGGCCGGTTTCCTGACTGTAGACGTGGGCGAAATGATTGGCCAACATCGCCAGATCTCCGTACCGCTCACGCAAAGGTGCGGTGACCACTTGCAAGACATTCAGGCGGTAATACAGATCTTCACGAAACCGCCCTTGGCGAATAGCCGCTTCAAGGTCGACGTGGGTGGCGGCCAACACACGAACGTCAACGGCGATCGGATCACGCCCGCCGACTCTCTCGATATGTTTTTCCTGGAGAAACCGCAGCAGATTGGCCTGTAATTCCAGTGGCAGGTCGCCGATCTCATCAAGGAACAGAGTCCCGCCATTGGCGGCTTCGATTCGTCCGATCTTGCGCTGATGGGCGCCCGTAAAAGCGCCTTTCTCATGACCGAACAGCTCGGACTGAATCAAATGTTCAGGAATGGCGCCGCAGTTGATCGCAACGAACGGCTTGCCTTTGCGTTGGGACTGCTGGTGCAAGGTCCGGGCTACCAGTTCTTTGCCGGTGCCACTCTCCCCCCGAATCAGAACTGGAGACTCGGTCGGCGCCAGCTTGCTCAATAACTTGCGTAATTCACGAATCGGGCGGCTTTCGCCCAACAGCTCATGTTCAGGCTCATGGACATGGGCCGCTCCCTGCCCGCGAAGTCTCGCCATGCCATACGCGCGGCCGAGGGTTACTTGCACCCTTGAAACATCGAACGGCAGGGTATGGAAGTCGAAAAACCACTCACAAACAAAATCACCCACCTTTTGCAGACGTAACTCATCGGGACTGAGCACCGCAATCCATTCAGTATTACTGCGGCTGATCAACTCCTTGACTGCTTCAGGGTGTTCAACGTGGTAAGGCATCAGACGGATCAAACCAACGTCGCAGGTTTGCTCTGCGGCTAACTCAAGGGTACTGCTGTGCACGTCCCAGCCAGCCTCACGGAGTGCGGGAATCAAACGATGGCAATCATCGCAAGGGTCGACGACCAATAGGCGACGTAGTGGAGCCGATTCATGCATAGAGGTTCCTTGGCGCCAATATTTAGAAATCGTTTTATAAACAGTAAGTTGGCAAAGCTGGCTGTTACATTAGCAAAAATTTGACACACGCTTGTACCGTTTAACTATAAGCGTCATTCCAAAAAGAACTAAAAAAATCAGGTGGTTCATTCAATTATTCAGTCTACTAATTATGCGCACTGACTTTGCTCCACACAGTCGTCGGCGATGCGCGGCAGGCCGCAAGCGGCAAGGGGTACCGTTGGTAGGGAATTATTAAATTATCGACAGACTATTGTGACTTATCTGACCTCTTGCATCATCAGTACAAGTAACCAGCCGAACGGTAAGCCCACCCCTCGGCGGCGATTGAATTTATTTGGGCACGGAGAGAAACGCTCATGAACACCCCACTGCGCTTTAACGAAGCTCTTTTGATCGCGGGTCATGCCTTCGAACCCTTTCAATGCGTCGCTTGGGCACCGCAAGACGGTAACGGCGAGCTGAGCCTGACCGTCATCGACCGCACCAATACCCGAATCGGGCGCAAACAGATCCCAAGCAGCACCTATAGTGACCCTGTTCAACTGGAAAGTCTGCTGGAGCAAGCCCGGGCAGAAATCAGTCAGGAAGGCTACCGCCTGATGCCTTGGACCATGCCTGAGTAACATGAAATAACGTGTCTCCGAAAACACTGCAGAACCCTGTAGGAGGTTCTGCAATGTCTTCGATCCCGGCTTATGTGAGGTTGCGTGTGAACATTGTCGAATCAATGGCTGCAAGGTGCAGTCGTTCCCACGGTCCACCCGCAGTGCAAACATGAGACAAGCAAGACATTGCCGTCATTCGCGACGGTACGGCCAACTTGCAAACGAGAACTCGATTCGCTAAGCCGGAAATCTCCATTTCAGACCAAGACGAATTTCGGCACAGGGTCTCGGGTCCGCACGGTAAATCAACACTCGGTCGGCCCCAAGGAGGCGGGACGCCTCTGCACAAGCGTCGACCAGGAATCCAACGTCGTCCAATCGATGCCTTTTTCTAGCTCAAATCGACAGACAGGCCCGCGTATCAATATCTGCGTCTGGATGGCCTGCTCAGCGTCGGCGGTATGTCCCCACGGAACCGCGTCCAAGTCTCGTAGTAGACCCGCCAATATGTCCTGATCAAGGCAATCGCCGAATCGAGCGACTAAAAAATGTTTCGCGCGGCGAAATCGAATTCCGGTGCCGATCAGTTGCGCAGCCAAGGGCAATGCGCCACGGCCCGACATAGCAATTTCGGGAGCATGCCGCACGATCATCCCCTGCATTCCTGATAGCGTTGACGATCCTGCCGCCACGACTTGCCGGAGGTCATCCGCCAGGTCTGAGCGTTTGAACAGGCAGGCTGCGATCAGGTCATCGCCGACATTGAAGACGCCCCGCCCGGCAAGTTCAGAAAGCGCCTCTCTTGGCCACTTAGCTGCCACGAAGAGGCTCGCCTGCCGGAGCGACTCATAGCGATCGGACCACAGCCCATCGTCCTTGGACTCCTCATTCAGCCAGTGCGCATACCCGTCAATTAAGCCCCGGCAATAATCGAACCCCCTGCGCAGACAACGCAAGAGCAGACCACGAACGAGTCGGCTGCGCGCTATCGCGGCGACCGTAGACGACATCGGCAGGGCGTGCAAGGCAACGTACTGCGACGCGTCCTCGATCACCGCCCGATGCCGTACCAGCGTGGTGAGTATCGCCTTCCACTCCAGCCCATCGAAACGTTCGGCGAAGCCGTCGACAGCTTCGTTGGCGACATACGAGAAATCGTAAGAGGCGTCGAATAGCAAACGCGTGGCGACCACAAAGTGCCTGAGATCCTCGTAATCCCAGGGATCTGATCCTTGCGCGTTGAGGCGGATGAACAGTGTCCAGGTACCCAGCACTTGCTCGCGCCGGACCGTCAGTGCGGGGAACATCCAAGTGCGAAATCGATCCAGGAATACCTCAAACGCCAGGATCCGCGCGATTTCGCCCCCGGGGCAATCAGGCGGCTCCGTCCACTCTACCGAGATCTGCCGCGGCGTGAACACGTAGCTCGCCTTGTGCGTTCCCATCGGAATCTGGATCTCGAGCAACTCTCGCTCGAAACGCAGAACCTTCGTCGAGCGACTACTAAACGTCGAGCAGAAGTGTTCGAGCGCTTGTACGCGTCGTGGTAGCCCCAGCGTATCAAGCCGTAGTCCCGCTAGGGAGTATTGGTGGAGGAGATTGTGTAGAACGTGCGGATTTTCATACCGCTGCTGCGTCCCGCAGGAAACCACAATGGCGTCAAACTCGAACCGCCAGTTGCGGCCCTGTATCTCGAATGACTCCGGGATCGCTTCACCAGTCCACTGACGCAGCCAAATTTGAAAGCGCTGAAGCACTGCAGCATCGCGCTCAGACAGCGATCCCATGCTCAGAAATCCGATCCACGATTGCATCACCATGAGGTAGCGACGGTAGCTGCTAGCGTCGCCCTCCTCCACCGCGCGCCCTAGCAGCCCTTTCAATGAGGCGTCGTACGTTTCGACTAGCGATCCTCTGATCTGCTCAGCGACGTTAGCCAGACCTGCCTCGTACAGCGCTCCCCGGAGCGTTAGATAGGCATCGTTAAGTTGTTGAGGAAGCCGCGTCGTCGCGTCGCCACCCGACACAATGCCTCTAAACGACGCTACTGACTGCCGGAATGCATCCACCGGCTCAAGGACCGAGGGATTATTGAGAGCCTGCCGCATAATCAGGATCCCGCTTGCGATCGGCAACTCCAATGAGCGTACGGATACCATCGCCTCGACAAACAAGCCGTCTTCAAGATCGTGCGCCAATGCGTCAAGGTAGGAGACGGCGTCGTCCAGCGCATAAACCGGCAGTCGCGCACATTCCATCCTGACGAAGGTCACGCTTTCAAGAACCAACACGGCGTTGTCGCGCCGAAGCGCCGTCAGTTGCACGGCGGCCGAATCGAGCAAGCGGCGCAACGTTTGCGGCGGTACCCAAGACGTCGCCGCTTCACAGTCGAGCAATGCCATGACGATTCGAAGGTCACCACTCGCGACCAACGTGTGTATCACGGAAGTCAGCGCAAATAGTGTGCGTAGTTCGTGCTGCGACTCACCCTGTGACACTTGAACGGCACGTTTGTAATGCCTCGAAAATTCAGTGAGCGTGCAGCATTCGTCAGCATACCCTGGATTCTGTGACCGCCAGATTGCCGCGAGCAGAGAGTGTGACTCCACTACGCCGTCGGCGCGCTGCATCCACCTTGTCGGCATCGGCTGTTCTGTGCAGGCGAACAGCCGCTCCATGACTTCTTTCGCAATCGGCAGATGACGCAACTGGGAAAGGACCTCGATACAGTCTTGCGTCAGCTCGCCGCCCGGTGCCAGCACCTCATCGGTGAAGACAAGAGCACAGTTGTCGGGCAACACCAACTCTCGGCAACGCTCACTCTGAACGGATCGCAGCATCGTCGAGTCGCCGAGAATGCAGGTGCCGCGGTCAAATACAACACAGTCTGCTCCGGCTGGCATGCGTCGAGTGTCCATCCTGACGCAGGTAATTTTCTGCTGACGGAACATGATACCCGCGTGCTCCTCCGCACTGCCTTCGTCCACTATTACCACCGCGACGTCGGCCTGCTCCCGTGCGCTGAGCGCAAGATACCGGCGCCAAGCGCTCATGATATCCGGTGCCACCAATGCGCGGCCCGAGGATTGTGCACCCAGCATCAACAAGCCGGCGTCCACTGCATCGTAGCGCCCGAGCAACGTTTCACGGCATACATCGGTCAACACATCACGGTCGCGAAAGGCATCATCAGGATACGCTGGCCGCACCTGCAGCAGATGCAAGCGTCGCACCGTCGTCGCGCGCAGATGGCGCCCGCGCCAAAGCCTAAGATCTGAGCAAGCCGGACGCAACACCAAAGTCGTCGCTAGCGAGCCAGTATTCTGAGCGCTGGCGAAACCGAAGCCGATAGTATGCGCGACGTTCATCAACCGAGGGTTTCTCGGCATGACGGTGGTCACGGACACGAAGCCAAGTGTCGTCTCGAGGCCCCATTCGCAATCGATCGCTATGAAGTCAAACGTCTGCATCAGCTCGTTACATACAGCCTCCATGCGATCAAGAACTTCCGTTTCCAGATATGGCGAATGATCGTAATCGACATCATCGGAGACATCGATCTTCAGCAGTGGCTGTACGAAGCATGGAATGGCCTCGACATGATCGTAATGCCCCGAAAGTGCAAGCTGCCGTCGTGCATGCTCGGTCGAACCACTCATGGCGACCGCGGCAATGCACTGCATCAGCGCTTGTGGGTCGGGACAGATCAGGCTCTCGTAGCTGCCGGCATTGATGTTATCCGCCAGATCCTCGTTGCCTGCACTACGCACGATCCAGGGCGCTGGCCCACAGACATCCTCCACGCTTCGCGTCAGCCGCGGAAAGGCCCCCTCCAAAGCGGCTACGTAGATCGATACCGCGTCATCCGCCTGTACCACGCCGCCCGCCACTGTGGTCGGCAATGGGGTGATCGGAAAGACGGGCAGGACAAGATTACCCAAGGATTCGATCTTCCTAATGTGCAGGAGCCGATCCACTTTTGGTCCGTAGAGCTGTTCTTCGTCAGTAGTCATGGTTCAGCACGCAAGATTCGATGAATGGGATGGTGCAGCACGGAGGCGGGCCAGCAACTGGGATATATCAACCTCGCTACACTTTCGGTGCAGGTGCGTCGTTAATGGGCCGCGCACTTTCATTTGGGGTCCTCCAAAAATCCACCGCTCTGGTGAGCCCACAACCTTGCGTAAAGACCTCCTTGCGCAAGCAGCGTCGTGTGGTCGCCCTGTTCGATAACATGCCCCTCATCAAGCACGATCAAACGGTCCATCGCCGCGATGGTGGACAGCCGGTGCGCGATCGCGATCACGGTCTTGCCTTCCATTAACCGGTAAAGGCTTTGTTGGATTACGGCTTCGACTTCGGAATCAAGTGCGCTAGTCGCCTCGTCGAGCAGCAGGATCGGTGCGTCCTTCAACATCACCCGCGCAATGCCGATACGCTGACGCTGCCCGCCCGAAAGCTTGACGCCGCGTTCGCCCACATGCGCCTCGTAACCGCAGCGCTTGCCCGCATCGCCGAGATTTTGGATAAACGTGTGTGCCTCTGCGCGCCGGGCAGCCGCTTCGATCTGCGCCGGCGTCGCATCGGGTCTGCCGTAGGAAATGTTGTCGGCTACCGACCGATGCAGCAGCGAGATGTCCTGCGTGACTATGCCGATTTGGCTGCGCAACGAATCCTGCGTAGCGTGTGCGATGTTCTGCCCGTCGATCAGGATGCGACCGCTTTCTAGATCGTGGAATCGCAGCAGCAAGTTTAATAGGGTCGACTTGCCTGCCCCCGATCGGCCAACCAAACCAATCTTTTCACCAGGCCTGACCGTGAGGTCCAGATAGTCGATCACGCGTCGACCGTTTTCGGCGTAGCGGAAGCTCACTCGTTCGAAGCATACCTCCCCACGCGTTGCTACTAGCGCGACGGCGTCAGGTACATCGAGAACCGCAGGTGGGATCGATAGCGTCTCCATGCCGTCCTGCACTGTGCCGACGTTCTCGAACAGGCTGGTCATCTCCCACATGAGCCATTGCGACATACCCTGCAGCCGCAACGCCATAGCGGTGCCGGCGGCAACGGCGCCCACTCCCACTGCACCTTGCGACCACAGCCACAACGCGGTACCCGTCGTGCCAATCGTGAGCCCAATGCTCAGGAGATGGTTGACAATCTCAAAGGCGCTCACTAGCCGCATCTCGCCGTAGCCAGTGCGCATGAATTCGCGCATCGCCTCGTGCGCGAACCCTGCCTCGCGCTGCGTGTGCGAGAACAGTTTGACAGTGGCGATGTTGGTGTAGGCGTCGGTCACGCGTCCCGTCAACAGCGCGCGCGCATCAGCCTGCTCCTTGCCTAACTTGCCAAGGCGAGGCACGAAATAGAACAACGCGGCGACGTAAAGGACGAGCCAGATCAAGAAAGGCCATATCAATTGAGCATCGAGCACGGCAACCAGAATGATCATGGTCGTCACGTATACACTCATAGCGACCATGACGTCGGCCAGCACGAAAATGGTTTCGCGCACGGCAAGTGAGGTTTGCATCACCTTGGCCGTGATACGACCCGCGAACTCATCCTGATAGAAGGCCATGCTCTGCCCCAGCATCAGCCTGTGGAAGTTCCACCGCAGTCGCATGGGCAGGTTCACCGTGAGGGTCTGATGCTTGACAACAGTCTGCAGCGCCACTACTGCGATGCTGGCCACCATTACGGCGACCAGCCAAAGTAATGTCTCGCCGCGCTCGGCCCACAGGCGCGACGGCACCTGAACGCTGAGCCAGTCGACGATGCGTCCGAGCATGCCAATCAGCAGCACATCTAACGCGGACATTATCATCGTAAGTACCGCCATAGCGGCGATCTTGCCGCGTACGCCCTGAGTGCAAGCCCAAAGAAAGGCGAAAAATCCCCGGGGCGGCGGCGATGGCTCGGTGGCGGGGAACGGGTAGAGCATTTTTTCAAAGAAGCCGAGCAAAATATAGCCTCACTGACAGTCCGCGACTGATGCGACACGCCCTACCGGATGGCGGGCGATGCTTTGACATACCAAGACAATGCGATAAATGCGCCGCTTGCGCGTCCGCTCAAGTGCGCCGGTTGTCGATCAACCTGGCTACCTTTTCGAAAGCGGCAGCCACATGTTCCATCGCGCTCGTATCGGCCAACAGCATGCGGTGAGGCAGAGCGATGCAAGACCTGGAAAACTCTTGCGCTATAGGCAATTGATAAAGGGATGGATCGACCGCGTCGGTGAATACCTTGCCCAGCTCGAACCGGTTTCGCGAGAAGGGCTTGTAAAGACGATTATGGTTAAGGGCGCTGTACATCGTCTTGCAGGGCAACCCGATTTCCGCAGACAGCGCCGCAGCGAATCGCTCAGCGCCCTGCGTCTCGACAATCGACTGAGGCAATCGCACTACGTAGGTGTAATACGCCCGCTCCGTGGTCCGAGGGGCAGTAGCCTGTGGCAGGAAACCAAGAGAAACCAGAAAGCTGTCCAAAACGGCGGCATTCCGACGCCTATGTGCCAACTGCTCGTCCAATACCTCCAGTTGCGCCACCAGGATGGCGGCATGAAACTCCGAAAGGCAGTGGTTGTTGCCCATGATCTCCGCGCTCTCGACCAGCGCCATCTCGTCCATTCCAGGCGGCTGCACGGAGAGCGTTCGGCCGTCGGCGCGTAGATGCTCCAGGCGACGTGCGAGACCCGGGTTGTCAGTAATCACCGCCCCACCCTCACCGCTCGTCAGCAGCTTGCTGTGCTGCATCGAAAAAGTACCTGCCGCGCCGAAGCAACCCACATGCCGACCGGCGTATCGGGCGCCATGTGCCTGTGCGCAATCTTCGATCAATGGAATGGAGTGCGCCTGGGCGATCGCCACTAGGCGATCCAAGTCGGCGACAGCCGATCCAAGATGTACCACAGTTATCGCTCGCGTACGCGATGTGATTGCGTGCTCAACTGCCACTGGATCCAGGCAACCGGTCTTGGACTCCACGTCGGTTAAGACGGGGATAGCATTGATCCCGAGTACCGCAGACGCTGATGTGACCCAGCTCACACCTGGCACGATCACCTCGTCGTATGCCCCGACCTCGCAGGCCTCCAACGCCATGCTCAAGCTGGCGGTGCCCGTCGAGGACGGTACGCAGTACCCGGCGCCGGTGTAAACGGCAAACTCCTGTCCGAAACGCTCTTCCCAAGACGGCTGCCCACGGTATTGACCACTGACGGACCATCGATGGCTGCCCAGCACGGCATTAACATTACGCTGCGTGCTCTCAGTGCTCTGCGGCCAATTGGGCCAATTCCCATCGTAGACCTTAGTCCCGCCGTAAATGGCTAGTTTTTCCAACATTGATGCCTCCGTCAATCAGGGTTAATTCGGTTTGTCCAAGACAGCCACGGGACTTGGCCAGCAGTTGTTCCGGATCATTTTTTTGCTAGAGCGAATTCATTTCACGCGGCGCCAAAGGCGTTCCGCATATCGTGCGGTGCCGATGCCGACACGGCCGGCATGTAGCAGCATCTCAGCGATGGTGGATGCACTGGTCTGCGAGCAGTAGCCCCACATATCCTCGTATTTGCTTTCCAAAACAACTTCGATGTCGGCCGTTATGGCCGGTGTTAGGCCCTGAACGGCAAGTTGTCTTTCAAGTTCGGGAAGCGGCAAGCTTGAGCTGTAGGGAATGTCTTCGTAGTAGAGAACTTCGACGTGATGCAGCCCATCTGCGGCAATTCGTACGATCTGATGATCGACATGCCCGCCAAGCCCGCACGGAGCAAGCACGACCTGAGGCATCCGACGCGCCACAGCGTTACGGATCAAGCTCACGACGCTCTCGGTCCTGGGATCATCGGTGGCGGCGATGCTAAGTTCCGTAGCGTTGTCATATCCCATCACAAAGCTGTCCGGGCAGGGCAGAAGGTAGTAATCGATCCGCCGTCGCGCGCAATACGCACGATCCTCTCGCTCACGTTCCGCCGATATCGCATCTGCGGATTTCTCGCACGAAGCTTGCGGCAGTGCCCAACCGCTGTGGCCGAAGATTGTCATGAGACAGAGATCCGCTCGCATGGAAAGCCGCGCAACGATGCCGCCTATGGAATAGGCAACATCATCCGCGTGCGGTGATAGCAGCAGGATTCGCCTGCCCATCATCGACTCCAGGGATGACGGGATCATTGCTCCTCCTTGATCCAACGCAGCGCTTCTTCGATAGAAACGATATCGTTGGCTCCGTCTATCATCCGAAATGCTGCCTGGAAGCGCCGCTGCCGGCTGATCGACGCGGGGTCGCCTCTTCCGAACTGTTGCGAAGTGGCAGTGAGCGCTTTTTCGAAACGCTCGAGCAATTCGTCAAGCACGTCGCCGGTCGCGAGCGAGACAGCCTGATTGTCCCCTTCGTATAGAAGTAATCCCGCCACGGCGCAATTCGTGTATAGGGCTTGGTCCAAGGCATCGGTGGCCCCCACTATTTGCAGCATTGGACCATCGCCGTAGATCATGATCGGCAGCTCCCTGCGCTGCACGATATTACGCATCCCCGCAGCCAGGGTGGCTCCGCACTGGACCAATCGCTGGTAACCGTCGTGACTGGCCATATAGTCCAGTGTGGCCAATGCGGCCACGATCGGGATCGTGTCAAAGTACGCGGTATAGGTAAACTCCTTCGCCGCGGCCATCACATCGGATCGACCCACCAGGCATGACAGTCGGTGGCCATTCGCCAATCCTTTGGCGAAGGTATACAGATCTGCATGGAAGCCGACCGTCCCAGGAAATCGGGAAGCGCGCACCGAGCGGTAGCCTTGCTTGACGTCGTCACAACACAGCAACACCCCCTCATGCCGAGCGATCTGCGCCAGACGACGAAGTGTCTCCGGCTGCAAGTGGACGTAGTCGGGCGACAAAATAACCAAGGCTATTTGTCCGCGATGCCGTTCGAGCACCTGTTCCAGCAGTTCCGGCACAAAGTAGAAGTCAACGACTCCACTAGCATTGGCTTCCAGCGAGTGGTCGCTGCTGGCCCAGTAGTCGCCCCAGCCGTGGTAACCCGCACTCGCAATGAAGTGCCGACCCGAGAATTGCCGCGCAGCCTGAACGGCGGCCCGGCAGGCTTCCGTCCCCGTACTGAATAGGGCAAGCCGCGCATCGTCCATTCCAAGATCGTCGATGATCCGATTGGTGAGCGCCTCATGCAGATTGCTCCAGCAGGTCGCCGATGCCTGCCTGCTTTGTAAATGGCGCGTAATCGCTGAGTTCACTACTGGGTGGTGATGCCCGAGAGTAACGCTGCCTTTGCCATTCATTAGGTCGATATATTGCTTGCCGTCCGAGAGGGTCACTGTGGCGCCACTGGAACTGATGGCTCGTAGCCTGGGCTGTGCGGTATAGATGTCGGTAACGATGTGTTGAGGTCTGTCCATGTCATGTCACTTCCATGAAGGTGTGTCGATCTCGGCCAACTCGGAAGTTGTCCTTATCAATTGATGGAAATCGTCACAAAGTGTGATGCGCCCCTTGTCGCTAGGCACTCTCACGCTGCGTACCCGAGACTCGACGATTATCAGAGCAGCTAGTGACAAGCTCTCCCGAACGCTTGACCAGGCAAGACCGCACAGTAATGCGAGCTGCCCAGCGTCTTCGATAGACAAGCGATTTTCGAGAATGAAAGCTGCCAATTCCAGCTCGAGAAAGCTGATGTCGCCCCAGCTCGCTTCCAGTTGAAAACGATGAAGATTTCCGTGTTGGTCAACCTGCCAATGCCAACCGCCACTGCTATAACGCAGCGACGAACGGAATGCCCTTCCTGCCCGTCCCGGCCACGGTACCGGCGCCGCTAGAAACGCGCTTAGTGGCTCAGATATCTCCTGCAGTGGATCGTAACCGCACCGGTTCCGCATGGCGCCTGCCATAGCTGACCAGCGCGGACCAAGTGCCATTGCCACGGGGCTGTGGTGTGCATGGGCAATGGTTTCGCATGTTGGGGCAGCCAGCCAGTTCGCCGCTTGAAGCAGTAGGTCGGCTCGTCTCGACGGGCTCGCGGCATGAAACTGCTCTTGGAATGATAGTGTGGGCCCGATGTCGACGGTAATGGCATAACCGTCAACTAGCCAGGCTGTACCCGTGGCGCCCATCCTCCGCACGCGTTCGAACTCCGCACGTCCGAACACACCCTCACCGATGAAACGCAGATGTAACAGCGCATCACCATCAGGTCCGAGAATTTCGATCGGAGTCTTGCGTGGGTTTACCAAAGGCCGATGCCCATTCAGGACCCGTGGATCGTTCCACGGGAGCCAAGCGCGACCGCGCCCGTAAAGCGCCTCACCTTGTGGGCACCGGAAGTGCAGTCGCGCCTGGGCAGGGAACGCAGGTATGCCCGCTACGTCTCGCAGTCGTGCGATGAATTCGGATTGTTCATCAGGCAGCAAGCATTCCCAAAGCCGTGGTGCACGCGAGTCGCGGATCACATAGGCAGGTGGGTGTGACGGCATCGGATGCGCCGCCGGGCCACGCCAAAGCTTTCCGACGCTCGAAAACCATAGATCGACGCCGGGCTCGCGCAACCGCGCTGCTACACGTTCCATAGTAGCCCCGGTATCCGGCCGATCGTCCACCACCACGACTACTGGGGCGAATCGATGTTTCAACCAGGCAAGAGCGGCTTCCAAACCATCAGCCGTTGCGCATCCTTCCCGTGGCCGCACCGTACACCAATGCACATCGGCGACGCCCAATCCGGTCAGCACTGCCTTCCAGAGCGGAGCTAGATATGTTCCACCGGTGCGTATCCCGACAATCAGGAAGGCCCGATCAAGACGCACCTGCGCGGTCAATCGGTCGACGTCGCCGGCAATCAACGCGAGATCGGCAAGGTCATAGCCGCAGCACTCCGGCACCGGCAGGTGGAGCACTTTGCTCAGGAAATCGGCCGATGAGTTTACATGGAGCGCGACAATCGCAGATGCGATGTGATCGATGTCTTCGGACGCAGCCGCTATCCGCCCCTGCATCATCTGCGCGGCGCAATCGGCTTCACATTCGGCGCGACGAAGCTGCTCTTCGAGCTCTTCTATCGTCGTATCGCCGAGCACGCCGTTCAGTTTTCCCACAGCAAGCAGGTCGGCCCAGAATTGCACGCTGGCGCAGGCCACCAGGTATCGGTCAACGGTTCCTGGGGCGGCTGCCGTACGCAGGTCACTCAGAACTCGCCCAGTATCGATGCGCATCAGTCCCAAAGGGCCCGCTTGGACAGGCTGGTTGTTCATAGTTATCGCACCTACCGAGATCCGTGTGCGCGTAGATCGCGAACCACCGACGGAGTTAGAGATTGGCCCGCCATGGGCCAGCACATGTGAGGCCCACTTGTCACTGACGACTTTCCTCTACGGCGATATCCTTGACCCCCGCTAAGCAATCCTCAATGCAAGACTGAATTAGTGAGGCGTCGACCAGTATCAAAGGCCTACCAATCGGTCCGGCCGGAACCCCCAGACCGTCAAGCAGGATCATGGCAACCTGGTCAGGACGAGTGCAGACATAGCCTCGCTTGTTGTCCATGCGCACCAGCGCCATCACTGCGGCAACAGTAACTCCGACCGGTAACCGAACTGTCAGCCCGTTACGTCTGAGTAGCCGATGATGAAGACTCCGGTCTGCTTCGCTCAGCCGCCCTAAGCGACTGGCAACTTCCGCCGCCACGATCATTCCGAGACCGACGGCTTCACCATGCGGTACTCGACCCTCAGCAGCCAGTTCGATTGCGTGGCCGACCGTGTGGCCATACTCAAACACAAGGGCCTCTTTGCGTTCGCATTTGTCGGCCTTCATCACCTTTTGCTTTGCAAGCAAACCTGCCTCGACAATGACCATGAGTTCCGTATCGGAATAATTTGCGTCCTGCTTCAATCCACTTTCGAGCAGCGGGATGTTCTCGGTTGCCACGGTCAATGCGTTCTTGATGATCTCGTACATGCCAGACCGGATTTGCGTCGACGGCAACGTCCGCAAAAAATTAAGGTCAATCAAAACAGCTGTAGGCTTGTGAAAGCAGCCCAGCAAATTTTTGCCTACAGAGAGATTCACTGCCTGTTTGAGCGAGGCTACTGAATCCGCTGCCGCAATTAATGTCGTCGGCACATGTACGAAGCGAATGCCGCGAAACAGCAACGCGGCTGTTAATCCTGAGAGATTTCCGATGACCCCGCCACCCACCGCGACGATGACACTTCCCCGGTCGATACCACCTTTCACCATCTCTCGAGCAAGATACTCGACAGTTTCCAAGGATTTGAATGATTCGCCGTTGTCGATGACCCAAAGGCTCGCAGGAGTTTGAGTCGAAAGCTGTTCGAACAATATGCCCGCATGCAATTGACTGACTGTTCTATCGGTAATTAAGTGATAGCTTGAGGCGCTGAGTTCACGCAAGTTCGATATAATTTTATCCATACATCGAACGCCAATCCATACCGGATAGCACTCATCTTCGAATTGAAGTCGCACGTTACGCATAAGACTCTCTCAGTTATACAAGAGCGTTGATAGCAACCTGGCGCTCATCGCCATCGCTCTAGCCAACACGACCATAGGTTTCTGCCCGCAAAATATATGACATCACGGAACCCCGACGCACCAATCATAGCCATGCGGCAAGCGCGTCACGCATAAGAAAATCAAGCTTAATGAACCAAACTTTGCCCTTCGCTCATGTGCGCCGCGCCGAACAAGGCACGAACACTTGGATATCAATATAGTTGTTTTTTTGATGCCGTCAACAAGTTAACGCAGTAAGTTTAAGTTGCTGAATGACTGGCACTTATTTAATATTTGTAAAGCCAAAAATCTTGAAAAAGAAGTTTCCTACAAGCTTTCAGGAAAAACATTACCGATCTACTTTTTGCAAAAATAAAATTTGCACTTTGATATTTTCCGCGCGCAGTTTCTCTGCTAGGGTAACTTTGCTTGAGCGATATGACGCACTTGCTTTCAAAGGCATTAGTTGTTTTTTTTATGACAAGCCCAGTGCAATGCGCGATGGGGCAGAGCCAACCCATAGGCGGGCAACTGCGCGCCTGCAATTCATTTACTGTAAAGAGCAGATCATTCACTTGATAGGAAGGCGACATATCTGCGCGCCTCCATGTAACCACCTCAGAGGGCGATCCATAACGATGATTTATTCATTAGAGCCGTATGCCGAAGACCGTCCGCTCGGTACGTCCCATGCACATGGGCTGCAGTCAAATACCCTATTAGATGATCCTTTCGACGTGGTCATCATTGGTAGTGGGGCCGCTGGTGCGGTTGCTGCCGACACCTTCGTTCGAGCCGGGCTTCGCACCCTCTTGCTGGAGGAAGGAGCGAGACTTAAGACCAGTGCAAAGAACGCGGACGTTGACGCGCAGGCCGAGCACGCATTGGCGGGCAATTCCGAGCAAGGATGGAATCCACGTGGATGGCCATGGAGCACGCGCAATCTTGGTGGCGGTACGGTTTTCTACGGCGGTGCCTCGTTTCGGTATACCGATTTCGATTTCGACCCCAGCGAGCGCATCCGTGTCGAGGGACTACCGGTGAAATGGCCCATCGACGCTTCCGATCTCGCTCCTTTTTACAGCGAGATAGAGTCGATTCTTTCCATTGACCATGCTGGGTTCGAGTGTAGGCGAAGACAAGCTCCAAATACGTTGAGCCTGCCCGCGGAACATCTGTGGGAAGGGGCGCTCCGCCTCGGCCTGTCCCCTCGCCCTACTCCCGTAGCGATCGACCGCAGCCGCTGCGACCACTGCTCCTTATGTATCACGGCACAATGCACTCGCGGCGCTAAGCGCGATGTGGTGAATTCCCTACTCGGCCCATTGGCCGATATGCCCAACCTGCTGCTGCTAACCGGCGTGAAGGCCGTTGCACTAACGCAGGAAAAATGCAATCGCGCCAGCGCGGTGCGGTGCATGGACACCGCAACTGGTCAAATTCGTTCCATCCGTGGACACCGTTTTGTGCTGGCCTGCAATGCAATTCAAACTGCCGCGCTACTGCTGCGCTCGATCACGCCCTATGCGCCGAGGGGTCTTGGCAATGAGCACGATATAGTAGGTCGGGGCCTTTGCATGAAACTCAGCGAGTATTCACAGGGTGTGGTGCATGCAGAACGGCAACGAATCGACGATCATCCAATAGGTTATCGCGGTCCGTTCTCGACGGTCTGCGCGCTTGACCATTATCTGGACGAGCGCTGTCCGACCGGTGTCGGCGGACTAATCTACGAAGCCAAGCACGACGACTGGAGCCTTCTGCAGGGCGATGGTTTGGTACTACGTGTGGAAACCGTTCTTGCTGACCATCCATCTCTCGGGAATCGGATCCGGCTCTCCAGTAATACGGACTCATGGGGCCTGCCGCGTTTGATGATTGACTACACGACGAATCCACAGGATCTGGCTCGCCTAGCTTATATGGTGGAGCGCTCAGCCGACTGGCTCAAGGCCTCCGGCGCGCGGAATATTCAACATGAGGCCTCGAACTTCGCGATGGGCAGCACTCACCTACACGGCACCTGCCGCGCGGGTGACGATCCGCGAACGTCCGTGGTAGATCGGGATGGCAAGCTCCATTCGCTGGATAACGTCTACGTTGTGGACGGTAGCTACATGCCCTACCCCGGTGGAGTAAATCCCACTCTGACGATCCAGGCCAACGCCTTGAGAATTGCTCGTCAGATCGCCCGCGACGCAACGGGTCATACGAGCGCCTCGTGAGCACTACAGCCCTTCCCTAACTGAAGTTCAATCAGAAGGTGACCACACTCATGACACCCCACTTCATTCGCCAACTCGTCATTCACACGATCTGCAACGTGACCGGCGAAACCCCAAAAGATGTTACTGCCCTCGACAGGATTGAATTGAATACACGTGACTGGGAGCAGGTCTTCAGCCGGCTGGAAGCGACGCTCGACATCCAGATCGGTATGTTGACTTCGGCCGAACGATCGATCTCCATCGACGCGTTGATGCGTGTACTGCACGCCAGGCTAACAGACGAAATCATAACCTGACGTATCTGCACTCTCGAACTGCCCTCGGCCCTAATTCATTTACCAAAGGCCTGATTCATATGAAAGTTTTGAAGCTGACACCCTTTTTTCATCATCCGGATGCTGACTCGTGGCCAGCGGCGTACGACTCGGTGGGAGGTATGCAGGTTCAGACCTGGCGACAAGCAGTTTGGCTCGCTCAGGAAGGTATCCATCAACATGTCATGACCATTGGCTTCCCCGGACTGCCCAAGCTGCGACAGTTGCATCCGCTTCTGTGGGTGGAGCGCATGCTACTACCCATGCCGCAGATACGGTCCGAATTCAGCGGTTTGATAGGGCTGACTCAGTCGTGGGCCGTGGCAACACTGTCTGCGCTGCTCCGAAAACGGCGTACGCATGATTTCGATGTCATTCATTCGCACCTCGACGGACAAATTCCGGCGCTGCTGGTCGCTTGTTTAGCGCCTCGATTGCTACGACGCCCGTTAATCCTGACGGTTCATTGCTCTCGTCTTGCGGTTTACACGCCGCATTCCTGGCTAGACATGCTTCAGCACCGCTTGGCCCGGTGGCTGGAACGCAAAGCCGTGCACACGGCCTTCGCGGTAGTCGCCCTGACCCAACGAACCGCCTCTCAATTCACTCGCGATGCTCGTCATGTCGAGATCGTTCCCGACGTGGTCGACACCACGCAATTTGCGCCGCCACCGCAAGATGACGTAACTGCGTTCCGCAAACGTCATAATCTACGACGGCAAACGGTGGGCTTTGTCGGCCGCATCGCGAAAGAAAAGGGATGGCAGCATCTCATCCCGCTCGCTCAAGCACTTCGCGAGCAAGAGTGCGAGCTTCTGATAGTCGGCGACGGGACACAACGGGGTCGGCTGCGGCATGCCATTGACAAGGCCGGACTGCAGGACTGGGTGACCGTTACGGGCTTCATCCCCAATCATGAGGTGCCTTTGGCGATGGCGGCCTGCCGTCTGATCGTGATGCCGTCAGCGTATGAAGAGTTCGGGGGAGCCAGCATTAAAGCGCTGGCTACAGGGGTCCCGGTAGTGGCTTTTGCCGTTGGCGGCCTTCCGGAAATTCTAGGCGGCATTACTCCCGACCTGCTGATCGAACCGGAGAATACGCCCGAACTGATTGCACGAGTCAATGCGGTGCTGGCCGGGCGCCATTCGCAAAGTATCGATCCGGCTCGGTTGCGTGCCTATGTTGAGAAACGTTATGCCCCGTCCGCAATGGGCGCCCGAATCGTGAATCTATACCGGTTGGCGCTAATCAACTCTACGAAACCTGTCATACCGTGAGTGCCCGGCGCTGCGCAGCATCGGCAACGGCTTGCCCAACGGAAAACGACCCGCCACGGAGGATTCTCGATGTCGCTGATTCACCTTCCCAACACCGCTTCAGCATCGGAAGTGGTGCGGTGCTTGCGCGAGCACGGCTATGCCATCGTTGACAAACTCGTGCCCAGCACCGCTATGGATCGCATCGCCGAAGAACTCGAACCCTACACGTCAGTGACGCCTTTCGGGCCAGACGGCATTCTCGGCAGACGAACCAAACGCACCGGCGGCCTAATTGCGCGATCTACGGGGGCGCGTGAGTTGATCCTCAATCCGACTATTCTTGAGACTACACGGCGCTTTCTCTCTCACGCTACGACGTTTCAGATCCATTGCACGCAGGTCGTGTCCATTCATCCTGGCGCAAGAGCACAGACGCTGCATCAAGACGAGGTGGCCTGGGACATGTTCCCCTTTCCCCACGACTATCACGTGCAATGCAACACGTTATGGGCCATGACCGACTACTCAGAGAAGATGGGCGCCACGCGCATCGTACCCGGCAGTCACCGAGCGGGGCGCAGCGTCGAGTTTGATATTGCGGCCAGCTTTCCTGCGGAGATGGAAAAGGGATCAGTGCTCGTCTACGACGGAAAGGTGTATCACGGCGGCGGAGCCAATCGCTCCGACCGAGTTCGGTCGGCCATCAACCTGACTTATGCGCTCGGCTGGCTTCGGCAAGAGGAGAACCAGTTCCTGTCCTGTCCGCTGGAAATTGCCCGTACGCTACCAGACGAATTGCTGCGTCTTATGGGCTATCAGTGCGGAGCGTTCGCCCTGGGCTACGTCCACGGGTTCGAGGATCCGATGACTGTGTTAGGGCGGAGTCAACCCGGCAAACTCGTGGGCGCGGAGTTGATGCTGAAGGCCGAGCAGAACGAGGATCGCAGGTCTTTCCTGCGGGAAGCAAAATTCGATTGAGGAGCGTTTGGGAAGCGAGCATGAACGTCCCTGATGGGGGGACGGCACCACTTCTTCCTCCAATGGCCAGCGCTGCCGCGCAGGCGGTCGAGGCGAAAGCACTGGGCACGTCAACCCGAAGTACGGCAACGAACCTGGGCGTCTCCTCTATATCCATATCTCCGACCAGTGCGCGCCGTTCAGCACCCATGTGGTGAATGTCGGCGTGCGGGATTCGACCTACATGCTCGATGGCTTGCTGTATCACGAGTCAGATCTATGGATCGAGGAGCACTACACCGACACCGCAGGCTTCACCGATCACGTCTTCGCCCTGATACACCTGCTAGGCTTTCGTTTTGCACCGCGTATCCGCGACCTCGGCGACACCAAGTTGTATGTGCCAAAAACTGTCCAGGACTACCCGACACTGCGCCCAATGATCGGCGGCACCCTGAACATCAAGCACGTCCGCGCCCACTGGGACGAAATTCTACGTGGCCACCTCAATTAAGCAGGGTACAGTCACCGCCTCGCTGATACTGCGAAAGCTGGGCAGCTATCCACACCAGAACGGCCTGGCCATAGCATTGGGTGAGCTGGGTCGACGAGGCTGCGCACTGCGTTTTACATGCCTGGCATTGTCGCGATGCGGTACATCCCGGCGGTAAAAACATTAGCAGACCGCCTGAAAGCCAGAGGCAAAGCCCCGAAACAGATTGTCTGCGCGGCGATGCGTAAGCTGCCGCATATCGTTTATGACGTGCTTAAGTCAAGGAAGCCGTTTGACCCAAAGCTGGCGCTTGCTCATTGAGGGTCAAGACGGTATCTACAGGGGCAGCGACGGCACCCCCAGCTCTCAGGGAACCCTAGTTAACGATTCAATATGACAATACTCGGCCCCTAACGCTGAGGCCAGTTGCACCGCTCGCCCCAGGCGAATCGGCCCCTGCTCTATGTCTATCAGCAGGCTCGGGCAACTCAGCTCAGGCACAACCGGCAGAGCCTTGATGCGGCCATCTGTCAACAGCAACAGGCGTTGCTGTTCGGTCGGGTGCTGTTTTTGACGCAAAGTGAGCCAGTGTGCAGCTTGTTCCAGTGCGTCGAGCAGCGGCGTGCCACCCCCCGCGCCCAGTGCGTTAAGCCAGGGCAGTAGTGCGGCGGATGCTTTGAGGCCTTGATGTTGCCAGTGCGGGGCATTGCCGCTGGCGGTGAGCAATGCCAAGCGGACGCGGCGACGGTAAGCATCATCGAACAGCTGACTCAACAGACCTTTGGCCTGACTCAAGGCCTGATAGCGCCGGGTCGAGGCGGATGCATCGACAATGACCAGCCATAGCGCCTGAGGACGACTGCTACGCGGCTTTCGAATCAGGTCTTTGCGCCGTTTAGGGCGTCCGCGCAACAGGGTCGGCAACCAATCGATGGCGCCACCGGACCCGTCGCGGGCCGCACCGGTTCTGCCGCCACTGAGTCTTCCTGGCTGAGGCGTGGCATCCGCCCCCGGTGTCGAATGAGGGCGGATGCCTACGGCTTTTTTGGCCAGCTCGGCACTTCTCGGCGCATACCGACAGGCATCGCCTGCGCGGGCATCTCGCCCCAACTGCCCTGCCCGCCTTCCAGACTCTCACTCTGCTCGTCAGGCGGGGTATTGCCAGGCGTTGCTTGCGGCGGGGTCGGCGGAGCCTCGGCAGGCGGTGGAGCTTTTGCAGATGGCGAGCCGGTGCTACGGCGATGACGCAGGGCAAACTCAGCGACCGCATCGATATCCTCAACCATGATCTGCCGGGCACCGCGCCAGGCTGCATGAGCGCGTGCCGCACGTAGCCAGACCAAATCCGCACGCAACCCGTCCACACCCGCGGCAAAACAGCGCTCGGTAATCTGCCCAAGCGCCTGATCGTCCAGAGGGACTGTCGGCAGTAGCGCGCGCGCCTGTTCGCAACGCTGTTTCAAGGCGTTCTGTTGATCCGCCCACTGCTCACAGAACGCAACAGGATCGGCATCGAAATCCAGTCGTCGGCGAATGATTTTTCCACGCTCGGCCGGGACCGTAGGGCCACTCAACACCACGTTCAAACCGAAGCGATCCAGCAATTGGGGGCGCAGCTCGCCCTCTTCCGGGTTCATCGTCCCAATCAGGACAAACCGCGCCGGATGACGATGGGAGATGCCATCGCGCTCGACAATGTTGGTCCCGCTGGCCGCGACATCCAGCAGCAAATCGACCAGATGGTCGGCCAGCAGATTGACCTCGTCGACATACAGCACCCCGCCATTCGCTTTAGCCAACACACCTGGCGAGAACTGCGCCCGGCCTTCTCCGAGGACCGCATCCAGGTCCAGCGTGCCCACCAGGCGCTCCTCTGTCGCGCCCAGCGGCAACGTGACAAATTGCCCGCTGGCCAGCAAATCGGCCAAACCTCGCGCAAGCGTTGACTTGGCCATGCCGCGCGGGCCTTCGATCAGGATGCCACCAATCCTGGGGTCGATAGCTGTCAAACACAGCGCCAGTTTCAGCTCTTCGGCACCGACCACCGCAGCCAATGGGAAATGCGGGATATCGTTCATGCTCGTCTCTCGAAAATCATCAGTGTTCTTCTATATCCAGCAGCAGGTTTTCCAGCGCCTGGCGGTACTCACCCGGCGCCTCCCATAACCCACGCTGCTGAGCTTCCAGCATGCGCTCGGTGATATCGCGTAACGCATCAGGGTTGTGCTGCTCAATGAATGCACGGGTCGAAGGGTCCAACAAATAGGCATCGGCCAGCAATGCGTACTGGTGATCATCAATCAAATGCGTGGTGGCGTCGAAAGCAAACAGAAAGTCCACCGTCGCGGCCATCTCGAACGCGCCTTTATAGCCGTGGCGCTTGACCCCTTCAATCCACTTTGGATTGGCCGCGCGCGCACGCACGACCCGGTTCAACTCCTCTTTCAGGGTGCGGATTTTTGGTAAGTCCGGCTGACTGTGGTCGCCATGGTAGCTGGCGGCTTTATGTCCGCTGAGGCTTTCCACGGCGGCGAGCATGCCACCTTGAAACTGGTAATAGTCGTTGGAGTCGAGCAGGTCATGCTCGCGATTGTCCTGGTTCTGCAGCACGGCTTGTACGTGGGACAATCGCTGAGCAAAACGCTCGCGCGCTGGCGTGCCTTCATCAGCGCCCCCATACGCGTAACCGCCCCAGTTCAGGTAGACCTCGGCCAGATCTTCGCGACTTTGCCATAAGCGCCCGTCGATAGCGCCTTGCACGCCGGCACCATAAGCACCCGGCTTGGCGCCGAAAATGCGCCAACCAGCCTGTCGTGCGGCATCGTCGGCACTCAAACCGTTGCTCTCAAACGCCTGGCGTTCTTCGCGCACCTTGGCCGCCAGTGGATTGAGTTCATCCGGCTCATCAAGGGCGGCGACCGCTTGAACCGCAGCATCGAACAGGTGGATCAGGTTGGCGAATGCGTCGCGAAAAAAGCCGGAGACGCGCAATGTCACGTCCACCCGAGGCCGGTCGAGCAGGCTCAGAGGCAGGATTTCAAAGTCGTCGACCCGCTGGCTGCCCGTGGCCCAGACTGGACGGGCCCCCATCAGGGCCATGGCCTGGGCAATATCGTCACCGCCGGTGCGCATGGTCGCTGTACCCCAGACGGACAGACCCAGCTGACGCAGGTGATCGCCGTGATCCTGCAAGTGCCGCTCCAGCAGCAGGTTCGCCGATTGAAAACCGATACGCCACGCGGTCGTGGTTGGCAGATTACGCACGTCCACGGAAAAGAAATTACGCCCGGTAGGCAGCACATCCAGGCGCCCACGGCTGGGGGAACCGCTGGGCCCTGCCGGAACGAATAGACCGCTCAACGCGTCCAGTAGACCCTGCATTTCCGCAGGACCGCAGGCATCCAGCCGTGGCGCAACAACTTCGCTTAAATTATAAAGAATAAGTGCCAAGTCATTGTTTTCAGTCAACTCACTGATAGGATTTAGCATCAACACCTGCTCGATCAGCCACGCTGCATACAACTCCAGCCGCTCACGCGTATCACCCGCCGTGCGCCAGGGTTCGGCGCTGATATCCAACAGTGACGCAGGGCGAGGCCCACTCCAGGGCTCTGACAGCACGCAGTCCAGAGGGTCGAAGTTCAGTTCGAAAGCTTTGCTCAGGGCGCGCAACAGGCTCGATTGCGCGCCACGGCCA
This sequence comes from Pseudomonas sp. MH9.2, assembly GCF_034353875.1. Taxonomy (NCBI): domain Bacteria; kingdom Pseudomonadati; phylum Pseudomonadota; class Gammaproteobacteria; order Pseudomonadales; family Pseudomonadaceae; genus Pseudomonas; species Pseudomonas sp. MH9.2. The sequence continues at coordinate 292,545 of NZ_CP133784.1, read as the reverse complement.
TCACCGCGAGGAATCCGGAGCAACGCGAGCAAGGTGTCGATGCGCAGACGCCCGCTGGGCGATTCGCCGAAGATATGCAGGCCATCGCGAATCTGCGATTCCTTCAGATCACACAGGTAAGTGTCCAGACGTGGCAACCAGAGGGCAGCATCCGCATCGGCGTTGAGCGCCTCGTCCAGTTGCAGTTCACGATCGATCCGGGTTTCACGCACCAGCTTGAGGATGTCTCGTTGCAGTTCGCCTGCACGGCGTGGATCGAGCAGTTGAGCTTCGTAATATTCATCGGCGAGCACTTCCAGATCACGCAGCGGACCGTAGGTTTCGGCCCGGGTCAGTGGCGGCATCAAGTGATCAATGATCACTGCCTGGGTCCGGCGCTTGGCCTGAGCGCCCTCACCAGGGTCGTTGACGATGAACGGATAGATGTTCGGCATCGCACCCAACACGGCGTCCGGCCAGCAATTTTGCGACAGGCCGACACCTTTGCCCGGCAGCCATTCGAGATTGCCGTGTTTGCCCACGTGCACCACGGCATGCGCGCCGTAGACTTTGCGCAACCAGAAGTAGAACGCCAAATAACCATGGGGCGGCACCAGGTCGGGGTCGTGATAGACCGCGCTGGCGTCTACTTGGTAACCCCGCGCGGGCTGAATACCCACAAACGTCAGGCCAAAACGCAGCCCCGCGACCATCATTCGGCCTGCGCGAAACATCGGGTCGCCCTGCGGCGCGCCCCAGCGGGCGGTCACTGCCTCGCGATTGGCAACAGGCAAGTCATTGAACGCAGCCTGATACTCGTCCAGCCCCATGCTTTGCTGACACGGGCGCAGATCAATGCTGTCCAGATCATTGGTCACTCCACCGAGCAACGCATGGATCAAGGCCGTGCCACTTTCAGGCAACGGCGCCAGCGGATAACCCTCGGTTTGCAACGCGCGCAAAATATTCAGCGCGGCTGCTGGCGTGTCCAAACCAACGCCATTACCGATCCGACCGTCGCGGGTGGGGTAATTGGCCAGAATCAACGCGACGCGCTTGTGTTGATTGGGCAGACGCGCCAAATCAATCCAGCGTCGCGCCAGTTCGGCAACAAAATCCATGCGCTCGGGCTGGGCGCGATAACACACCACATCGGATTGGCTGCGCTCGCTGTGCCAGGCCAGATCCTTGAAACTGATCGGCCGGCTGATGATCCGCCCATCCAGCTCGGGCAACGCGATATGCATCGCCAGGTCCCGTGGACCCAGTCCTTGCTCGCTGGCGGACCACGCGGGTTCATTGTCCTGGGCGCAGATGGCCTGGATCACCGGAACATTGCGCCGAAACGGTCGCACATGGGGGGCTTCAGGGCTGGATTGAGCGAAGCCGGTGGTATTCAGGATGAGCGCGGCACCGACCTCATCAAGCAGGTCTTCCACCACCGTCAGGCAGCCCGGTTCTTTCAGGCTGGCGACCGCGATGGGTAAAGGATTCAAACCCTGTGCCTGCAAACGGGCGCAGAACACGTCGACAAAGCCGGTGTTGGCCGCTTGCAGATGGGACCGATAGAACAACAACGCCACGACGGGCTGAGCAGTATGCCAATCGGCCTGCCAGTCACTCAGCTTGGCATTGGCCTTGTGCGGATGGTAGATCGCGGTACGTGGCAAAGCTTGAGGTTCTGCCCAAGGATAATCGCGGCCCAGCCAACAGTTTGCCAAACAACGATACAGCTCAAGCGCGTTGTGCATACCGCCCTGGCGAAGGAAATGCCAGAGCCGCTCGCCTTCTTCCGCGGCAACAGTGCTCAAGCCGCTCAGCTCCGGGTCCGGACGATCATCGCCCGGCACCAGAATAAGCTGCACCCCCTGTCCCGCAAGCTCCACCAGACGCTCGACGCCATAACGCCAATACCCAATGCCGCCATGCAGGGAAATCAGGATGACCTTGGCATGCCGTAGAACTTGATCGACGTACATGTCCACTGACGCGTGATTTTGCACTTGCATCGGGTTGGCCAGACGCAGACTGGGGTAATCCTCAGGCAACTGTTGCGCCGCCTCGGCGAGCAACGCCAAATGTGAATCGCCGCTGCAGAGAATCACCAGCTCGGCCGGGGTTTGCCCCAGATCAGCGATGCTGTCGTCAGGTACAAAGCCGCCAGGTTGGGTTCTCAGTAAATGCATAAGTCAGCCGGCAACCGCTGCGTGCAGTTGGGCTTCGAGAACGCCGGCGTCGAGTTCCTGACCAATCAACACCAGATGGGTCGCACGTTCTTCCTCGGTACGCCAGGCACGGTCGAAATGCTTGTCGAAGCGCGTCCCGACGCCTTGAATCAGCAAGCGCATCGGTTTGCCCGGAATCGCCGCGAAACCCTTGACCCGCAAAATACCGTGCTGCACCACCAGTTGCGTCAAGGCGTCCAGCAACAGGCTTTCGTCGGCCTGCGGCAATTTGATCGAGATCGAATCGAACGCATCATGATCATGGTCGTCATGGTCATCGCCTTCGTGATGATCATGGTGGGTGCGGCGGCTATCGATATGCACCTCCGACTCGGCGCCCAGCCCCAGCAACACGCTGATGGGCAAACGACCGCTGCTGGCTTCGATCACTTTGACCGCGGGTGGCAGTTCTTCGGAGACTTCAGCGCGGACGGTCGCCAAGCCTGCCGCATCAAGCATGTCGGATTTGTTGAGGATGACCAGGTCCGCGCTCGCCAGTTGATCGGCGAACAACTCGTGCAGTGGCGACTCATGGTCAAGGTTCGGGTCGAGTTTGCGCTGTGCGTCGACTTGATCCGGGAATGCAGCGAAAGTGCCTGCCAACACCGCAGGGCTGTCGACCACGGTAATCACCGCATCGACCGTGCAGGCGTTACGAATTTCTGGCCACTGAAACGCTTGAACCAAAGGTTTTGGCAATGCCAGGCCAGAGGTTTCAATCAGGATGTGATCCAGGTCGCCGCGACGGGCAACCAATTCGCGCATGACCGGGAAGAACTCTTCCTGAACCGTGCAGCACAGGCAACCGTTGGCCAACTCATACACACGACCGCTGGCTTCTTCTTCGGTGCAGCCAATGGTGCATTGCTTGAGGATGTCGCCATCAATGCCCAGTTCGCCGAATTCGTTGACGATCACCGCGATGCGCCGACCTTCCGCGTTGTCGAGGATGTGCCGCAGCAACGTGGTTTTGCCCGACCCGAGGAAACCGGTAACGATAGTGACGGGAAGTTTGGCCAGTGATTTCATCGGATGCCCTTTGGCAAAGCGGCGGGCAAACAGGACGATAACCACGTAGCACATGCACGCAGATCAATTCGCCACCGGATCACCCCGCCCGGTTGTAGTGAGAATCTTGTTCCGAGGCAGGTCTCCTGGCTGACGGTGGCGTGTTGGCAGCCTATAAAAAGCGTCCAGCACGCGTTCATTGCGCCTTCCCGCACGCGTGCAGTGGCAGTGCAATGAACATGACCGTTTACAGTTGCGGGGGCAGCCGCGGCTTGAACCGCGTTCCCTTTTAGCTCCGTGCAATACCGGAGCACCTCGAACGAGCAAGGCTACGCAGTGGCTGCGGACAGGTCAATCACCGGCTAAGCCGCAGATGCTCTGGATTGACTCCTGTGCGTGCTCATGTTTTCCTACGGCCTTGTTTCGGGTGCCCTTCACAGGGTGAAACGGGAAACCGGTGCGCTTCATGCCAACAGGCATAAGCAAGTCCGGCGCTGCCCCCGCAACGGTAAGCGAGTGAAGAATCAGATCCACTGTGCCAGCAGTCCGGCATGGGAAGGTGATTCTTGATGGTCAGTCTGCACAGACCCCTCGCAAGCCCGGAGACCGGCCCGACAAATCATCTGACAAACCCGCGGTGGGCGGGCGCTGTTGAACCTCTACTGACGCCTGTCAGTGGTGTTTTCATGCGCTTGCCTACTTGCCGACACTTGAGGGAAGCGCCATGTCGATCAGCACTATCAGCCACTCAGCTACCACCACATCCACTCAGACCCGACGCCTGACGGCTGCCGTCAGCGCCCTTCTGCTGGGTGCCTTTCTGGTCTACTTCGCCGGCTTCTCGCATATCAATGCCGTCCACAACGCGGCGCACGACACCCGCCACAGCTCTGCCTTCCCTTGCCATTGAGACCTGCCGCCATGTTCAAGCGTATCGCTCAAACGGCCGGGTTCACGGGTCTGTTCGCCGCACTGTTGTTGACGCTGCTGCAAAGCGTCTGGGTTGCGCCGCTGATTCTGCAAGCGGAGTCCTATGAGAAGGCACCGACAGAGCAGGCCCATGAACACGCTGAGGGCGTTGGCGCAGGGCATGTTCACGACGCCGAGGCATGGGAACCTCAAGACGGCTGGCAACGTGTCTTGTCCACCACCGGAGGCAACCTGGTGGTCGCAGTCGGTTTTGCATTGATGCTGGCGGGGCTTTACACCCTACGTGCGCCGGGCCGTACGTCTCAGGGGATACTGTGGGGGCTGGCCGGGTTTGCCGTGTTCGTTCTCGCGCCGACCCTGGGCCTGCCACCTGAGCTGCCGGGGACTGCGGCGGCTGATCTGGTTCAGCGACAAATCTGGTGGGTGAGCACAGCGGCATCTACTGCCGTCGCCTTGGCACTGATCGTGTTCAGCAAACATTGGTTGCTGAAGGTGCTGGGTGTAGCGATCCTGCTGGTGCCACACGTGATGGGTGCACCGCAACCAGACGTGCATGAGAGCCTGGCCCCTGAAGCTCTGGAAGCTCAGTTCAAGATCGCCTCGCTGCTGACCAATGCGCTGTTCTGGATCGCCTTGGGTCTGATCAGTGCTTGGCTGTTCCGCCGCAATAATCATGAAGTGAACGCCCAACACGTCAATCACGGCGCATGACCCGGCAGCACTCGGTGCCGACCCTGGCGGTCGGCCTCGGCTGCCAGCGCGGTTGCCCTGCAAGCCGACTGCTGGAACTGATTGAACAGGCTTTGCAGGGTCATGGGCTGAAAATTGAAGCCATCACTGCCCTCGCCTCCATTGACCTGAAACGTTCTGAGCCGGGTTTGCTGGCGTTGGCAGAGCGTCTGGGTCTGCCACTGGTGTTTTTCAGTGCAGCAGAGTTGAGCTGTTTCGACGCGCGACTCAGTCATCGTTCTGCCATCGCGTTCGCCCACACCGGTTGCTACGGCGTGGCCGAAAGCAGTGCATTGGCGCTGTTACAGCGCCTTGGTGGACGTCATGGCGAATTACTGATCACCCGGCAGAAAAACCAGCAAGCGACATTTGCCTTGGCCGGTGACGTACTCAATCGTCGATAATCTGTCCGTTTTCACTCCCACTCAAAAGCCTAAGGCTGGATTCTGGAGCACCCATGACCGTTTTTTTTATCGGCGCAGGCCCCGGCGACCCGGAACTGATCACGGTCAAAGGCCAGCGCCTGATCCGCAGTTGCCCGGTGATTATCTACGCCGGCTCACTGGTACCGACCGCTGTCCTTGAAGGGCATCAGGCGGTACAGGTGATCAATAGCGCCGAGTTACACCTGGAGCAGATCATCGCCGCGATGAAATCCGCTCATGAACAAGGCTTCGATGTCGCTCGGGTGCACTCCGGCGATCCCAGTCTGTATGGCGCGATTGGCGAGCAGATTCGTTACCTGCGCGAACTGGATATCCCCTTCGAAATCATCCCCGGCGTTACCGCCACCGCTGCCTGCGCCGCACTGTTGGGCACCGAACTGACGCTGCCGGATATCTCTCAGAGTGTGATCCTGACCCGCTATGCCGATAAAACCTCCATGCCTGCGGGCGAGGAGCTGGCAAGCCTGGCGCAGCATCGGGCGACCATGGCGATTCATCTAGGGGTCAAGAACCTGGCAAAAATTGTCGCCGAACTGACCCCGCAATACGGCGCTGATTGCCCGATTGCCGTGGTCCATCGCGCCAGTTGGCCGGATCAGGATTGGGTACTCGGAACGCTCGCCGACATCCAGGAGAAAGTTCGCGCCAAAGGGTTTCGCCGCACGGCATTGATTCTGGTAGGCAGGGTATTGGCCAATGACCAGTTCGCCGAATCGTCGCTCTATCGGGCCGGACATGCGCATCTATACCGGCCCTGATTGCCAAGAGCCCGCAGTGTTTGGCATTGTTGCCGAAGCTTTCCTTCCCCCGAACACCTGCGAACGAGGTCACCTCTATGCTTGAACTTCGCCCGAGCTGTGAATGCTGCGACCGCAACCTGCCTGGCGACAGTCTGGACGCGTTGATTTGCTCGTTTGAATGCACCTTCTGCAGCGATTGCGCGCACGACCGTCTGGGCGGTCGCTGTCCCAATTGCTCCGGGCAACTTCTGCCACGTCCGGCACGCACCGGGGCTGCACTGCTGAAAAATCCGGCTTCAAGCCAGCGCGTGTTCAACCCTGCTGGTTGCGCCAAGGCTGGCTAAACCAGGCACTGGCAGAACCAAAAAAAATGCCTCGAACCAGTCGAGGCATTTTTTGCAGCTGTTTTATCGCGTAGAGGCGCCCGACTTAGTAGTAGGCGTTTTCTTTTTGCGTATGGTCAGTGACGTCCCGCACACCGTTAAGCTCAGGAATACGCTCAAGCAGAGTGCGCTCGATCCCTTCTCTCAAGGTCACGTCAGCCTGACCGCAGCCCTGGCAACCGCCACCGAACTTCAGCACCGCGATATTTTCGTTGTTCTCTTCAATCACATCAATCAGCGAAACCTGGCCGCCATGGCTGGCCAGCCCCGGATTGATCTCGGTTTGCAGGTAATAATTGATGCGTTCGTTGATCGGGCTGTCGGCATTGACCATCGGTACTTTGGCGTTTGGCGCCTTGATGGTCAGTTGGCCGCCCATTCGGTCGGTGGCGTAATCGACAACCGCATCATCCAGAAACGCTTCGCTGAAGGAGTCGATCCAGGCAGTGAAGCTTTTCAGGCCAATGGCCTTGTCTTCCGGTTTCTCTTCGCCCGGCTTGCAATAAGCAATGCAGGTCTCAGCGTATTGGGTGCCAGGCTGGGTAATAAACACGCGGATGCCGATGCCCTGAGTGTTCTGCTTTTCAAGCAAATCGGCCAGATAGTCGTGGGCGGCATCGGTAATAGTAATAGCGGTCATGAAAATTCCTCGCAGACGTGGGCGCAGTTTACGCCAATCATTCGCGCCGCACAAAGTCCTAGTAATTATGTCGGGAAAGAGCGACCGCCTCGCCCACCGCTCTTCGCTTGTCCAGCCAGCCTTTGAGGCGCAGATAAAGTCCTTTTTCGATAAATTCGTAACTGCCCCAGGCTCCGACGGCAATCAACGGTACACACACGGCAAACACCGCATACGGATTGAGCCCATAGCGTTCAGACGCCAGCCATCCGCCATAGAGAACCAATACGTGGAGTAAGTACACCGAGTAGGAACAGTCGCCCAGTACCTTGAATAATCGATTGCCCTGGAAGTACGGTTCCAGTGAGATACAGGCGACGACAATCAACGCGCTGGGCAGCCCCCAGTTCATAAACCGTTGTGAGGGTGGCAGGTGGTAAATAGTGACGAAGGCCCCGGCAATCGCCAGCAGCGGCAGCCATAGCCGTGGAGTGATCCAGCCCCGGCTGTAGATAATACCGATGCCGATGCCGAGCAGAAACTCGTACACAATGTCGTTGCGGTAGAAATGGCTGATCCAGCCGTAACGGGTCAACACCTCACTCACCGCGAACAATGCGGCCGCGACAACCAGTGGCCGATGACGTTGATGGACCAGGAACACCAGTGAGAATAATAGATAGAAGAACATTTCATAATTCAGCGTCCAACCCACGTTCAACGTAGGGTACATGCCATAACCGCCGGGGTTTTCAGAAGGGATGAATAACAGGGAAAGAATAAAGTTCTGCCAACTGATCACTTGATGCGGCAATAGCGGACTGGCGACTACCAACAGCAGCCCCATGGCGGCCGTGTAGACCCAATATGCCGGGACGATACGGATGATCCGATTGACCATGAAGCGTCCAGCTGGCATGTCTTTGTTTTGCGTGGACAGATAGATCACCAGCCCACTGATCACGAAGAAAATATCGACCCCTACCGCCCCCCTGTCGACGAAGAACTGCCCTACGGGGCCTTTGGCATGAAAATCAAAGAAAATCTGCATAAAGTGGTGACACACAACTGCCCACGCGGCGAGTGCCCGCAAGGCTTGAACCGAAATCAACATCCGCAACTCACCTGTTTTCAAATCAACATCAAGGACCCCGAATAGACTGCTACTTCAGGTCGTCTCGATACGTCGGACCGCGACAAGGGCCAAAAGGTTGCGCGGGATTGATGACTGGTAGATGGCTGCGGGCCATGTTTGTCAAGGCGTTCAGCTCAATACGAGCGTGTCAACGGCTTCGCAGGCTTACCTGCGAAGCCGTTTAAAGAACGGCTACAGATTCTCGTAACGGTTCATGTCCAGCATGCCCGCCTCAACCGGCTCGGTCTCCTGGATATAGCGTGTCAGGTCATGAAAATAGAACCAGAACTGAGGATTGCTCCGGCGAATGCCCCATCGCTGAACGATTTTTTCGAACGCATCAGCGTCCCGCGCCTGCTCCATGGCGCGGACAAACGCGGGCACCTGCACAGCAGGAATATTGAACATAAAGTTCGGGTAGCTGCTCAGCACGCCGGGATAGATAGTCAAGGTGTCCAGCCCCGGTTGATAGCGGGATTCCTCACCCAGCATAAAGGCGACGTTACTGTGTGCACGGTTGCGCAGCAGGCTGTAGAGCTCGCGCTTACCATCGCTGGCCTGGATTCGGAGCATGCTTGCTTCCGGTAACTGGGCGATCACCTGCAAACCCGCCGCCGGGCGAGACGTCAGGCGACTCAGAGCCTGTTCGGCGTAGCGCAATTCGGGCACCAGGGTTTGCCGGGCACAGTACGCGCCACTGCAGCGGTTGATCGGGTCCGGCCGGCCATTCAAGTCGCCGTAGCGCACCAGCAACTGAAGGGCGAAATCACGTTTGGGGTCTTTTTCATTGAGCTTAAGACCGCTTGGCGCGTCGTCGTCGATGCCCTGATAGTCCAGCCACATTTTCACTTTGCCGCCTTCCTGGTACCAGTCGCTCAAGATCTCATCGCGCGAGTCAGCGGGCATCAGCCGCAGAAAGTTCTGCTCGGCACCGTTGCGGATCAGGTCGAAATACAACCGAGTCTGCGCTTGATGCGCAACGTTGCCGAATACGTCGAAATTGACCGCAAGCTGGTAATAGGTTCGCTCAAGGATGGGGAAGTCGAACAGCCACATCGTCTGCGGGATTTCGCCGATCAACCCTTTATTGACGGAGGCGCTGTCGTAGTGACGAAAAATCGACAACAAGGCGTTGTCGTTACCGGCCCACAACGTCGACCAACTGGGGGCTGGCGCCTGAGCATAGGTTTTGCTGCGTAGTGCTTCGTACTCATTGCGCTTGTCGCGATAGGAGTGCCACAGAGTCAAAACGCTGCCAACGTCGTCGATCTGGCCGGGCATCGACAACAGGGGCGTAGCCTTGTCACGATAAGCCGCATCCGTGAGGTACAGATCATGTGCCGGGTCCTGAAAAAGAGCCCAGAAATTATCGCGAATGACATCACTGGCGATATTCCCACGGCAGACCGGACCACGGATAAAGGTGCGCACGAAGTACTCGGCGTTGTCGAGCATGAACTGATAACGCGCTTGGGCAGGAATCGCCTGAAACGTGTCGAACGGATTGGCGCGGTGCCGTGGGCCGTAGCCAGGCGAAGCGCTGACAGTCCAGTCACCGCTGTAGAACAGCTCTTTGACCCGCGCCATTTTGCCTGGGCTCATCGGGTATGTGATGTGGGTCTTGTGCACGATCACCCCTTGTACTGGCCACAAGCGGTAATACACGTCGGAGCCCGGATCATCGTTGGGTCGTCGTGTATTGATCAGGTCGATGGGCTGACCGCTGGGCGTGCGCGAACGAACCCACTGAAAGAAATGCCCAGGCTCGCCGCCTTCAAAATAAATGTGTGCCAGAAACAGATGCTCGTATAACCACCGCGCCACTAACCCTTCCTTGGCGCCGCGGGCATTGAGCATGTCTTCCCACTGAGTGATTTGCAGCGTCTCGCTGGCGCTCGGGGCCAGCGCCTGTTGATCAATCGGCGCACCCGCCGCCAACCAGCGCCGCAAGGTTTGATACTGCGGTTCGGTCAGGCCGGTCACTGCCAGCGGCATGCCTTCCTTGGGATGGTTGCCGGCATAGGTATCGAACTCAGCCGGCATTGGGCATTGATTATCTCGGTCCATCCCCAGAACGATCTCGGCCGGAACTTTGGCATTGGGCGTCAGTGGCGTTTTATGGCCGAGCTCGAGCATCCGCGCCATCAGTGCAGCCTGACTGCCTTGCGCATCAAACACCGAATAGAAGCCTTTATGCTGCCAGGCCGTGACGCTATGGGCATCGTAATACAGTCGGGTAGGCGCCTCGGCTTCGCTGCGCCTGCCGTTATACACCTGAACTTTCGACGCGCCCCGCAGAGCTCCTTCGGCACTGCCCAGGTTGAGCTGGCATGCGGCGTCATAACAGGCATGGCAGGCGACACACTTCTCGGTAAAGATCGGCTGCACGTCTCGGGTGTAGGAAATAGACGAGGAAGGGTTCGACCCTGAATCTTGCGCACGTACCCCACTGCACAGGAGCAGCAAAAAGAGGCTTGCGAGTACCCGATATGGCATGTCCAGTGTCCCGACCATTAAAACGCGGTGATTCTACAGTGGCTTACTCCCTACAACATGAGCGATATTCATGAGAATGCCCTCCTCTCACTAAAAGCGCGCAGGTTTGCTATTATCTCGGACCTTCTGTATTGGCCTTTCCAGGTAGTCCTATGTCCGACCGCAGCGCTCGCCTCCACGCTCTCCAGCAAGCCCTCAAAGAGCGCATTCTGATTCTCGATGGTGGCATGGGCACAATGATCCAGAGCTACCGACTGGAGGAAGAGGACTACCGTGGCAAACGCTTCGCCGACTGGCCAAGTGATGTCAAAGGCAATAACGACCTGCTGATTCTCAGTCGTCCGGACGTGATTGGGGCCATCGAAAAGGCCTATCTGGATGCTGGCGCTGACATTCTCGAAACCAACACCTTCAACGCCACCCAGGTTTCCCAGGCCGATTACGGTATGGAAGCGTTGGTCTATGAGTTGAACGTAGAAGGTGCTCGCCTCGCCCGCAAGGTCGCTGACGCTAAAACCCTGGAAACGCCCAACAAGCCGCGCTTCGTTGCTGGCGTTCTAGGCCCGACCAGCCGCACCTGCTCGTTGTCGCCAGACGTGAACAACCCCGGTTACCGCAACGTGACCTTCGATCAGTTGGTGGAAAACTACACCGAAGCCACCCACGGCTTGATCGAAGGCGGCGCCGATCTGATCCTGATCGAGACGATATTCGACACCCTCAATGCCAAGGCCGCGATTTTCGCCGTGCAGGGCGTGTTCGAAGAAGTCGGCTTTGAATTGCCGATCATGATCTCCGGGACCATCACCGATGCCTCGGGCCGCACCTTGTCCGGACAAACCACTGAAGCGTTCTGGAACTCGGTCAGCCACGCCAAACCTATTTCGGTGGGTTTGAACTGCGCGCTGGGCGCCAGCGATTTGCGTCCCTACCTGGAAGAACTGTCGAACAAAGCCGGCACTTACATTTCGGCGCACCCGAACGCCGGTTTACCGAACGCCTTCGGTGAATACGACGAAGAGCCAGCACAGACAGCGGCAATCATCGAAGAGTTCGCCCAGAGCGGCTTTCTCAATATCGTCGGTGGCTGCTGTGGGACCACACCTGCGCACATCAAGGCCATCGCCAATGCGGTAAGCAAGTACCCGCCGCGGGCTATTCCGGACATCCCTAAAGCCTGTCGCCTATCCGGCCTGGAACCGTTCACCATTGATCGCAGTTCGTTGTTCATCAACGTCGGCGAGCGCACCAACATCACCGGTTCTGCGCGTTTTGCCCGGCTGATCCGTGAGGACAACTACACCGAAGCGCTTGAAGTCGCCTTGCAGCAGGTCGAAGCCGGCGCTCAGGTGATCGACATCAACATGGACGAGGGCATGCTCGATTCGAAGAAGGCCATGGTGACCTTCCTCAATCTGATTGCCGGCGAACCGGACATTTCCCGCGTTCCGATCATGATCGACTCCTCCAAATGGGAGGTGATCGAAGCCGGCCTCAAGTGCATTCAGGGCAAGGGCATCGTCAACTCCATCAGCATGAAGGAAGGCGTGGAGCAGTTCATCCATCACGCCAAACTGTGCAAACGCTATGGCGCCGCCGTGGTGGTGATGGCGTTTGATGAAGACGGCCAGGCCGACACCGAGAAGCGCAAGAGAGAAATCTGCAAGCGCTCCTACGACATCCTGGTCAACGATGTCGGCTTCCCGCCTGAAGACATCATTTTTGACCCGAACATTTTCGCCATTGCCACGGGCATCGAAGAGCACAACAACTACGCCGTCGATTTCATCAACGCCTGTGCCTATATTCGCGACAACCTGCCCCATGCCCTGACCTCTGGTGGCGTGTCCAACGTATCCTTCTCGTTCCGTGGCAACAATCCGGTACGCGAGGCGATTCACTCGGTGTTCTTGCTGTATGCGATCCGCAACGGTTTGAGCATGGGGATCGTCAACGCCGGGCAATTGGAGATCTACGACCAAATACCGACCGAATTGCGCGATTGTGTGGAAGACGTCGTCCTCAACCGCACGCCAAACGGTACCGACGCCCTGCTGGCCATCGCCGACAAGTACAAGGGTGACGGCAGCGTCAAAGAAGCCGAAACCGAAGAGTGGCGTGGCTGGGAAGTCAACAAGCGCCTGGAACACGCGCTGGTCAAAGGCATCACCACCCATATCGTCGAAGACACCGAAGAGTCTCGGCAGTCGTTCAAGCGCCCGATCGAAGTGATCGAAGGGCCGTTGATGTCCGGCATGAACATCGTCGGCGACCTGTTCGGCTCAGGAAAAATGTTCCTGCCACAGGTGGTTAAATCCGCGCGAGTGATGAAACAGGCCGTGGCCCACTTGATCCCGTTCATCGAACTGGAAAAAGGCGACAAACCCGAAGCCAAGGGCAAAATTCTCATGGCCACGGTCAAGGGCGACGTGCATGACATCGGCAAGAACATTGTCGGCGTGGTTCTGGGCTGCAACGGCTATGACATCGTCGACTTGGGCGTGATGGTGCCGGCAGAGAAGATCCTGCAGGTGGCCAAGGAACAGAAGTGCGACATCATCGGCCTGTCTGGACTGATTACACCGTCACTCGATGAAATGGTGCATGTCGCCCGGGAAATGCAGCGTCAGGGCTTTACCCTGCCGCTGATGATCGGCGGCGCGACCACGTCCAAAGCCCATACCGCGGTGAAGATCGAACCCAAGTACAGCAACGACGCGGTGATCTACGTCACCGATGCATCCCGCGCCGTTGGCGTGGCCACGCAATTGCTGTCGAAGGAATTGAAGCCGGCGTTTATCGAGAAAACCCGGCTCGAGTACATCGAGGTACGTGAGCGCACCGCTGCCCGCAGTTCCCGCACCGAGCGCCTGAGTTACGCCGCTGCCGTGGCCAAGAAGCCGAAGTTCGACTGGGCCGATTACCAACCGGTCAAACCTACGTTCACCGGCGTGAAGGTCCTGGAAAATATCGACCTTAATGTGCTGGCCGAGTACATCGACTGGACCCCATTCTTCATCTCCTGGGACCTGGCCGGCAAATACCCGCGCATTCTCACCGATGAAGTGGTTGGCGAAGCCGCGACCTCGCTGTTTGCCGATGCTCAGGACATCCTGCGCAAACTGATCGACGAAAAACTGATCAGCGCTCGCGCAGTGTTCGGCTTCTGGCCTGCCAATCAGGTCGACAACGATGACCTGGAGCTTTACGGCAACGACGGCAAACCGCTGGCCAAGCTGCATCACCTGCGTCAACAGATCATCAAGACCGACGGCAAACCGAATTTCTCCCTGGCTGACTTTGTCGCACCCAAGGACAGCGGAGTCACCGATTACGTCGGCGGTTTCATCACCACTGCGGGCATCGGTGCCGAAGAAGTGTCTAAGGCTTATCAAGACAAAGGCGACGACTACAACGCAATCATGGTCAAAGCCCTGGCCGACCGTCTTGCCGAAGCCTGCGCCGAGTGGCTGCACCAACAGGTGCGGAAAAACTACTGGGGTTATGCCAAGGACGAACAACTGGCCAACGAAGACCTGATCAAGGAGCAGTACATCGGTATCCGCCCTGCACCGGGTTATCCGGCCTGCCCGGATCACACCGAAAAAGGCACCTTGTTCGACCTGCTGGACCGCACCGAGGAGGGTCAGTCAGGCCTGAGCGGTGTCACCTTGACCGAAAGCTATGCAATGTTCCCTGCGGCGTCGGTGAGTGGCTGGTACTTCGCTCATCCACAGGCGCAATATTTTGCCGTGGGTAAAGTCGACAAGGATCAGGTAGAAAGCTACACGGCGCGCAAAGGTCAGGAGCTGAGCGTTTCTGAGCGCTGGCTGGCGCCAAACCTGGGATACGACGACTAAGACAGCGCGTTCAGGAGGCAGCCCGACCATGGGTTGCTTCCTTTTTCAGTAGGCGCTGCCACCCATCAAAGTGACCCGCGCAGGGCATATCCCTCTGACTTGACTATGCTTAGTGAGTTTTCTTTACGTTGATGTGAATTCACGAGGGTGTATGGACGACTCTTCAAACAATAAGCCGCCTACTTTCTGGCAGATGGTGCTGAGCGTTGTAGCGGCGGCATTTGGTGTACAGAGCGGGAAAAACCGGGCTCGGGATTTTACCCACGGCAAACCCAGTCACTTCGTCATACTGGGCGTGCTGTTCACGGCGATCTTCGCCCTGACCTTGTTTGGCATTGTCCAGTTGGTATTGCACTTCGCCGTGGGTTGACCCTTCAGTACAGTATGCTTTTCAGGGAAAAACGGTACGCACCCGGCTTAGGGTTCCCCGTCATGCTGAATGTGCGGAAATCGACGCCATAGTCGTCTTGGCGGCCAGCCTGCAGCAGGCGCCTGGCATCCTGCTGGCCAAGAAGCTGCAACACGCTTAATTGACGCGCCCCCAGGTACTGGCGATCCTGTTCCCTGGTTGCGTCATAGTCGTGCAGCAACACCATGGCCCACCCACCCAACGTGAAGTGCCCACCCGCCAGAACGCTCAAACTTCCGTCCAGACGCGCCTGCAAGGCCGCTGTCGAAGAGTTCAAGGCACTAAACAGCACATCCTTGCCCGGCGCTCCGCCCCGTTCACGCAATGCAGCCATGGCGCCAAACGCCATTTCATCATTGGCAGACCATACCAGGCTTGTTTTCGGGTAGCGCTGAAACAACTGTCGGGCCTGTTCCTGCGCTCGCTCTCGTTCCCAACCGCTGTACACGAGTTGACGCAAATGCACTTCCGGGTGCTCACCCAGAGCGCGTCGCAGACCCTGCTCGCGAAGCTGAGCGACGGGTGTTGTTGCTGCTCCAGAGAACGCCAGCATGTCGATGCTATGACCAGCGGCAACCTTCGGGTGCAGGCGAATCAGCTCCTTGGCCATCAAGTAACCGCCCTCCTCATCATTCCCTACCAAACTACCGATCAAATTCGGAAAGCGAGTGCGGACGTCGCCGAGCATGTTGATCTGATCAGGGGTGAGGGTATTGTTGACGGCAAACAGCTTGACGCCGCTGCCTTGGGATAGACGAAGAATTTCCGGGGCGGCATACAATTCATTGACGAACACCAGGTAATCGGGCCGGTCAGGGCCCAACAACGCTTCGCGCGCCTGGATCAGCGTTTTATGAGGGTCCCGTTCCGAGTAACGCACCTGCAGCGTCATGCCCAAGTCGTTGGCCGCCGCCGCCATGAACTTTGAATAACTGACCCAAAACGTTTCCGTCGACAGGCCCGGATTCAGAAAAACCACCGTCGCTGCTTCGGTCGCAGTCATCCACACGCTGCTCAATACCAGCAACGCGCTACAAAAAAGTTTAAACATTCTCATGCTGGCCTGAAAAATAGGCACGCAGTATAACTGCCTAAGTGCAGACCTCTGGATACCGTTTAACGCATTGTCCGACCGTCACGTCGGACAGGCGCAGGTTGCTTGCGTTATTGGTGGCTCACCCAGAATACGGCCGTCGTTACGACCAGGATGACAATAAAGAAAATGGCCCAGGCATCTACGCTGCTATCGGCTTTCACTGCTTTGACAGGGTTGCTCATTGCATCGCCTCTTTTCGGTTTTATCGGTGATTGCACATGAAGCGTGACCGCCTCTGCGACAGCAGATTGCCGCGATCACGCCCTTAGTAAAGTCGAGCATTGCCCATTCCTCAAGCAGGGTTATGCGATCAACCCGACCTGGATAGTTCTTTTAGTTCTTTGCATATACTCAAACTTCACTTTTGCGCATAACTGCAAACTGGTATCTTCCCTCGGCTCCGTTGGGAGTGCGCGGCCGTGCGCGCAGATTTGCTGTAAGCAGCCTGAGAACAGGACCTATATGTACGTATACGACGAGTACGATCAGCGGATCATCGAGGACCGCGTCAAGCAGTTCCGGGATCAGACCCGACGCTACCTGGCCGGAGAGCTGAGCGAAGAAGAGTTTCGCCCGCTGCGCCTGCAGAATGGCCTTTATATTCAACGCTTTGCGCCGATGTTGCGGGTGGCTGTGCCTTATGGCCAGTTGACCTCGCGGCAGTTGCGCATGATTGCCAAAATCGCTCGTGATTACGACAAGGGCTATGCCCATGTCAGCACCCGCCAAAATATTCAGTTCAACTGGCCCGCGCTGGAAGACGTGCCGGATATTCTGGCTGAACTCGCAACCGTGCAGATGCACGCGATTCAGACCAGCGGTAACTGCTTGCGTAACGTCACCACCGATCAATTTGCCGGTGTTGCGGCGGATGAAGTGGTTGATCCGCGTCCGTGGTGCGAGATCATTCGGCAGTGGACTACCTTCCACCCCGAATTCGCCTACCTGCCGCGTAAATTCAAGATCGCCATCAATGGTTCCACCAGTGACCGTGTCGCCATTGAGGTACACGACATCGGCCTGGAGCCAGTGCGTAACGCTGCGGGCGAACTGGGTTTCCGCGTCCTGGTCGGTGGTGGCCTTGGCCGTACGCCAGTGGTCGGTGCCTTCATCAATGAGTTTCTGCCTTGGCAGGACCTGTTGAGCTATCTGGACGCTATCCTGCGGGTCTATAACCGCTATGGCCGTCGTGACAACAAGTACAAGGCCCGGATCAAGATTCTGGTCAAGGCACTGACGCCTGAAGTGTTCGCCGAGCGAGTCGACGCGGAAATGGTCCACCTGCGGGGCGGCCAGACCACGTTGACCGAAGCCGAAGTGCATCGCGTCGCCAAGCACTTCGTCGACCCCGAGTACAAAGCCCTCAGCGATCAAAGCGCTGAACTGGCTCACCTCGATAAAGAACACCCGGGTTTTGCCCGCTGGCGCTCGCGCAACGTTCTTGCGCACAAAAAGCCAGGCTACGCAGCGGTGACCCTGTCGCTCAAACCGACCGGTGTTGCCCCAGGCGATATCACCGACAAACAACTCGATGGCGTTGCCGATCTGGCTGATCGTTACAGCTTCAGCCAGATGCGCACGTCCCACGAGCAAAACATCATTCTTGCCGACGTTGAGCAAAGCCAGTTGTTCACCTTGTGGGGCGAGCTCCGCGAACAGGGTTTCGCCACCCCGAACATCGGTTTGCTGACCGACATCATTTGCTGCCCAGGGGGCGATTTCTGCTCCTTGGCCAACGCCAAATCGATCCCGATCGCCGAAGCCATCCAGCGTCGCTTTGACGATCTGGATTACCTGTTCGACATCGGCGAGCTGGACCTGAATATTTCCGGCTGCATGAACGCCTGCGGTCACCACCACGTGGGGCATATCGGCATTCTTGGCGTGGACAAGAAAGGCGAAGAGTTCTATCAAGTCTCCCTTGGCGGCAGCAGCAACCGTGATGCAAGCCTGGGTAAAATTCTGGGCCCGTCTTTCGCCCAGGATGTGATGCCCGACGTGATCGAGAAGCTGATCAACGTCTACATAGAGAAGCGGCACGAAGATGAGCGTTTTATCGACACCTTCCAGCGTATCGGCATTGACCCTTTCAAGGAGCGCGTCTATGCAGCGAATCATTAAGAACAACGAAGTCATCGACGAAACCTGGCACTTGCTGCCCAAGGACACGACGCTTGACGGCCTGTCCAACTGTGATGACCTGATTGTGCCGCTGGCTTTATGGCTCGACCATAGTCACGCCCTCAAAGCGCGTGACGGCGGCTTGGGTGTATGGCTGGACGCCGACGAAGAAGCTGAGCAAATTGGTGATGACGTGGATAACTTCCAGGTTATCGCCCTGAATTTTCCGGCGTTCACCGATGGCCGCAGTTACTCCAATGCGCGTCTGCTTCGTGATCGATACGGTTTCAAAGGCGAACTACGGGCCATTGGTGATGTGTTGCGTGACCAATTGTTCTATATGCACCGCTGTGGTTTCGACGCCTTTGCGATTCGCCCCGACAAAGACCCGTATGAAGCACTTGAAGGTCTTAAAGACTTCTCGGTGACCTACCAGGCCGCTACTGATGAACCGTTGCCGCTGTTCCGGCGTCGCTGATTCGGCCTGAAAAAAAGCCCGGGGTTCAATTTGAACCCCGGGCTTTTTGCTATCTGATGAACCATCCTTGTCACTGAAAACCTGACAAAGGCGCTTACGATTACCAGAAGCGCTGCTGTGTCAGCCGACTCCACCAACTCAACAAGACACGATCTACCGACCCACTGGCCGCCAAGCCGATCCGTTCCTGCAAGCTTTTGCGCTCGGAATAATGCAAATGGAAAACTTCAGCGACCTTGGCGCGCTCAGAAAGGTATTCGTCACTGGTCTTGAGTTCGTCCACCAACTGTTTGTCCAGCGCCGCCATGCCAAGCCAGACTTCCCCGGTAGCAACTTCGTTGATCGCCAATTGCGGACGGTAGCGCGCGACAAAGTTTTTGAACAGCTCATGAGTAATGTCCAGCTCTTCCTGGAACTTCTCCCGGCCCTTCTCGGTATTTTCGCCAAATACGGTCAAGGTACGTTTGTACTCGCCAGCGGTCAGCACTTCAAAATCAATATCATGCTTCTTCAGCAGACGATTGACGTTGGGCAACTGCGCTACCACGCCGATGGAACCCAAAATAGCGAAAGGTGCGCTGATAATCTTGTTACCAATGCAAGCCATCATGTAGCCACCGCTGGCCGCCACTTTGTCGATGCAGATGGTCAGTGGAATACCCGCCTGACGAATCCGTGCCAACTGCGATGAGGCCAAGCCATAACTGTGGACCATGCCGCCGCCACTCTCCAGGCGCAGGACCACTTCATCCTTGACCGTGGCCAAGGTTAACAGCGCCGTGATTTCATGGCGCATGCTCTCGGTTGCGGACGCTTTTATATCACCGTCGAAATCCAGCACATACACCCGAGGCTTGGCGTCGGCCAGTTTCTTTTCCTTCTTCAGGCTTTTGCCTTGCTCTTTGCGCAACGCCTTGAGCCGGTCCTTATCCAACAGCGATTGTTCAAGACGTTCGCGCAGACCTTTGTAGAAGTCATTCAGCTTGCTGACCTGCAACTGCCCGGCAGATTTGCGTCGGCCTTTGCTGCGTAGCGAAGCGAAAGCCGCCAGCACAATCAGAATGGCAACCACCAGGGTGACCGTCTTGGCCAGAAAAATTGCGTATTCAGCCATAAACTCCACAAATACTCCTCTCACACTTTGCGCCCCTCCAATCAAGGAGCCGCGGATGACTCAAGCATACCGGCGTGCCTTGCAGACGGCCAGTCGATCACTTGCCAGGGATGTCCCGGAAACAACCATTCAAACAAGCGTATGTTTTTTCATTGACACGCTTCAAGCATCCTCATAACCTCGCAAAACCTTCAACGTCCCGGGATAACGCCGACGTGGGCAGCATCTATTTGATTCGACATGGCCAGGCCTCCTTTGGTGCAGACGACTACGACGTTCTGTCTCCGATGGGTATTCGCCAGGCCGAGATCCTCGGCACCCACCTGGCACAGCTGGGCTTGAGCTTCGATCGCTGCCTGTCTGGCAACCTGCGTCGTCAGCAGCATACGGCCGAGGCGGTAATGGACCAGTTCAAGGCGGCAGGGCAATCCATGGCCCCGCTTGAAGTCGATCCCGCGTTTAATGAATTCGACGCCGATGCGGTGATCCGTGCCCTGCTCCCGGCCCTGCTCCCCGATGAACCGGAAGCCCTGCATGTGCTGCGTAATGCCGCGCAAAACCGCGGTGAGTTTCAGCGACTATTTGCGTTGATCATGGACCGTTGGCTCAAGGGTGATTATGACACTCCGGGGCTGCAAAGCTGGCTCGGCTTTGTCGAGCAGGTTCAATCGGGCTTGCACCGGGTTCTCGATCAGGCGGGCAACAAAGACCGGATCGCGATTTTCACCTCAGGCGGTACAATCACCGCGCTGCTCCACTTAATCACTCAGATGCCCGCGAAGCAGGCGTTCGAACTCAACTGGCAAATCGTCAATACCTCGCTCAACCAGCTTAAATTCCGTGGTCGCGAGGTAGCCTTGGCTTCCTTCAACAGTCATGCGCACCTGCAACTGTTGCAGGCGCCGGAGCTCATCACTTATCGCTGAGACCGGCCCACGGCGACCTGAATGGTCGCTGGAACCTATCCACCAGAACCCTAGAAAAAGGATCGCACCATGACTTCTGTAGCTGACTCCATTCAATCCATGAAAGCCAAGTTCAACCCAAGTGCAGCTGCAGGCCTGGACCTGGTGTTTGGCTTTAAGATCGATGACAACACACACTACTCCTTGATCGTAAAAGACGGTACTTGCGACGTTAAAGAAGGCGAGAACCCTGACGCTCAAGTGACACTGGTCATGGACAGCGAGACCCTTAAAGGCATCGTCAGCGGCGAAACCGACGGCATGCAGGCGTTCATGGGCGGCAAGCTGCGCGCTGAAGGCGACATGATGCTGGCCATGAAGCTGAGCGAGCTGTTCCCGGCTTAAACCTGGCTGCAATGCACGCAGAACCGAGGTCTCAGGGCCTCGGTTTTTTTTCGCCTGCAACTCACGGACACCCAGCGATCAAAGCCAATGATTGGGCAGCAACACGCTCACCTATAAGGCCGTTTCCAGCTTGTGAGCGAAGAGTGGTCGCATTAGATTAGTCAATAATGTCTGCACTCCATAATAAGCAGAAGGGATAAGCATGGCGCTTACTGACCAGTCCACCAAGATCCGCTCTGGCGAAGAACTCGACGCCAGCCTCATCGACCCCTACCTCAAGGCGCATATTCCCGGCCTGAGGGGCTCGCCTGAGATCAGCCAGTTTCCGGGCGGTGCTTCGAACCTGACGTACCTGATCCAATACCCGGACCAGGAGTTCGTCCTGAGGCGTCCGCCTTTTGGCCACAAAGCCAAGTCTGCGCACGACATGGGCCGCGAATACCGCATTCTCAATCAGTTGAATGTCGGCTTTCCGTATTGCCCAAAGGCTTACGTGCATTGCACTGACGAGTCACTGATCGGCTCTGAGTTCTATGTCATGGAGCGGGTCAACGGCATCATTCTGCGCTCTGATCTACCGCCTGAACTGAACTTCGACGCCCAACAGACCGAAGCCCTGTGTAAAAACTTTATCGACACGCTGGTCGAGTTGCATCAGGTCGACTACACCGCGTGCGGCCTGGCGGACCTTGGCAGGCCCGAAGGTTATGTGAAACGCCAGATTGGTGGTTGGGGCGACCGTTACGAAAAAGCGCTGACCCCGGATGCGCCGAGTTGGGAGACGGTCAGGGCCTGGCTCACGGAAAAGATGCCGGCTGATCACCCCGTGTCCAGCATCGTGCACAACGACTATCGCTTCGACAATGTGATTCTCGACCCGACCAACCCGATGAAAATCATCGGCGTTCTGGATTGGGAGCTCACCACGATTGGCGACCCGTTGATGGACCTGGGCAACACCTTGGCCTATTGGATCGAAGCCAGCGACCCGGCACCGGTACAACTGATGCGCCGCCAGCCTAGCCATGCGCCCGGCATGCTGACCCGCCGTCAGTTCGTCGATTACTACGCTGAACGCTCCGGCATCCAGATCGACAATTTTGACTTCTACTACACCTATGGCTTGTTCCGCCTGGCCGGTATCGTGCAACAAATCTACTACCGTTTTTTTCATGGTCAGACCCAGGACAAACGCTTCGCGCAGTTCATTCAGATGAACAAGCTGCTGGAGCAGATGAGCCTGCAAGTGATCGATAAATCCAGCCTTTGATTGCGACACAATAAGGAAGAAAACATGTCCAAGACCCAACTGTTCGACCTCGACGGCAAAATCGCTTTCGTTTCCGGTGCCAGCCGCGGCATTGGTGAAGCCATCGCCAAGCTACTGGCTCAACAAGGCGCGCACGTCATTGTCTCCAGCCGCAAGATCGATGGCTGCCAACACGTCGCGGACGCGATCATCGCTGACGGCGGCAAGGCTACTGCAATTGCCTGCCACATCGGCGAGATGGAACAGATCCATAACGCGTTCGCGCAGATTCGCGAACAGTTCGGTCGTCTGGACATTCTGATCAATAACGCTGCAACCAATCCACAATTCTGCAATGTACTGGACACGGACCTGAGCGCATTCCAGAAAACCGTCGACGTTAACATTCGCGGTTACTTCTTCATGTCCATTGAAGCCGGCAAACTGATGCGCGAAAACGGCGGCGGCAGCATCATCAACGTCGCTTCGATCAATGGCATTTCGCCAGGCGTGTTCCAAGGCATCTATTCGGTGACCAAGGCGGCCGTGATCAACATGACTAAAGTGTTCGCAAAGGAGTGCGCGCCGTTCGGTATTCGTTGCAACGCCCTGCTGCCAGGTCTGACAGACACCAAATTCGCCTCGGCCCTGGTCAAAAACGATGCGATCCTGAACATGGCGCTGGAGCAGATCCCGCTCAAGCGTGTGGCCGCACCCAGCGAAATGGCTGGCGCCGTTCTGTACCTGGCCAGTGATGCATCCAGCTACACCACCGGTGTTTCGTTGAATGTGGACGGTGGTTACCTGTCCTGATTCTCCTGTACGGGTGAAAAAAACAGCCTTCGGGCTGTTTTTTTACGACTCACTAAAAGAATATATATTCCATAAAAAATGATTTAAGAATATATTTTCCGCACAACAACTCTAACCGGACTTTGTCATGCGCGAATCTTATGTACCCTCATCTGCTCTGCCCACACTGGGCATTGGCCTGATCGGCACTGGCTTCATGGGGCGTGCCCATGCCTTGGCCTTTCGCAATGTGAGCGCCGCGTTTCAACTGCCCGTGCAGGTGCATCTCGCTGCACTGGCCGATGCTGATGCCGCACGTGCCGAGCGATGCGCCAACGACTGGGGCTTCGCTCATGCTCACGGTGACTGGCAATCATTGATCAACGATCCCGGCGTGCACCTGGTGGCGATCACCACACCGAATCACTTGCACTACCCCATGGCCATGGCGGCACTGGCAGCCGGCAAAGCGGTGTATTGCGAAAAACCCCTGGCGATCAGCCTCGGTCAAGCGAGTGAAATGCGTCGAGCCGCCCAAGCTGCGGGTGTGGTCACGCGGGTGGGTTACAACTACCAGCACAACCCCATCATCGGTCTGGCGCGACAGATGATCGCAGACGGCGAGCTGGGCGAAATCATCGGCTTTCAGGGAGAGTTCAGCGAAGATTTCATGGGGGATCCAGCAACGCCTTGGTCATGGCGCTGTGAAGCTGCCCACGCAGGGGGCGCGCTGGCAGACCTGGGCAGCCATTTGCTGGCGCTGGCCCGTCACCTGCTCGGCGACATCGACGCGGTATGTGCCGACTCTCATACTGTGCACGCCCAACGTCCGGTTGCCGTGGGCAGCAGCGAACAGCGCACCATCGCCGTCGACGATCAGACCCATGCCTTGTTGCGCTTCGCCAACGGCGCTCGCGGCACGTTCAGCAGCAGCTGGCTCAAGCACGGCTACAAAAACCACCTGAGTTTCGAGATCAGCGGCACACGGGGCACCCTTGCGTTTGATCAGGAGCGACTCAATGAGCTGCAGGTTTACCGCCCAGGGCAAGACGGGTTTCAGCGGATACTCGCAGGACCAACACTGCCCGGTTATGCAGTCTTCTGTCCCGCACCTGGGCATCAGTTGGGGTACAACGAACTCAAGACGCTGGAAGTGCATGCATTGATTCAGGCGGTCTGCGGTCATGGCAATGAAGGGCCTGATTTCGAAGAGGCTTGGCAAGTAGAACGTTTAGCCGCAGCTATTCGCCTGGCGGCGGCAGAGCAGCGTTGGGTCAGGATTGATGAGCTGTAAGCGCTTTTCCTGCACGTTGTGTGGGAACGAATTTATTCGCGAATGGCTTGGCGCGGTCGAACCGATACATCGATTTATCACCCGTTATGCGTAAAATGGTCGCCTTCTGGAGCAGCCATTCTGCCCAAGCCGTATAAGTCGATCCCTCGCATGCCTTTTGAACTCAGTGTTGACCTGACCACCCTCGCCATTCTTGCAGTCGTTGCTTTTGTCGCAGGGTTCATTGATGCGATCGCCGGTGGTGGTGGCTTGTTGACCACCCCTGCCCTGATGACTGCCGGTCTCCCACCGCATCTGGTCCTTGGCACCAACAAACTCAGTTCGACCTTCGGTTCGGCGATGGCCAGCTACACCTTTTTCCGACGCAAGCTGTTCGACCCCAAGCAATGGATTCACGCGTTGATTGGCACGGCAGTCGGGGCATCGATTGGTGCGGTGGTTGCGCATTACCTGCCCGCTGAGTGGATCAACCAGATGCTCCCGGTGATTGTGTTCGGTTGCGGCCTTTACCTATTGTTCGGTGGCACACCCAAGGCACCGCTGGACAGCGACGCGCCCATCAAGAAGAAGTGGCAACTGCCGCAAGGCCTGGGATTAGGATTTTATGACGGTGTCGCCGGGCCGGGCACGGGTGCATTCTGGACCGTCAGCAGTCTGCTGCTCTACCCTCTGGATCTGGTGAAGGCCAGCGGTGTGGCGCGCAGCATGAACTTCGTCAGCAATGCTGCGGCGCTGTCAGTGTTCATCTTCTCTGGCCAGGTAGACTGGCTGATCGGCCTGAGCATGGGTTCGTCGCTGATGATCGGGGCCTTCTTTGGCGCTCGTACCGCGATTCAGGGCGGCGCAAAATTTATCCGCCCGGTGTTCATTATCGTGGTGCTGGGACTGACTGTGCGCCTAGCCTGGCAACACTGGTTCAGCGGCGCCTGAACGCCTGGCCAGATACAGATCGATCAAGTAGCGCGCGATGGAGCGGTGGGCCGGTAACGGCGGCAGATCATTGATGTCGAACCAGCGCGCATCTTCGATCTCATCCAGTTGGGGAACGATTTCGCCTCCCGCGTACTCGGCATGGAAGCCCAGCATCATCGAGTGCGGGAACGGCCAACACTGACTGCCCATGTACTGGATGTTCTTGACCTCCAACTGCACCTCTTCCATCACTTCGCGGCGTACGCAATCCTCCGCAGACTCCCCAGGCTCAGCGAACCCCGCCAGGGTGCTGTAGACGCCCGGCACAAAACGCGGCGAGCGTGCCAACAGGATTTCATCGCCACGAGTGATCAGCACGATCATGCTCGGCGAAATACGCGGGTAATGGCGCAAATCACAGTGTTCGCAGTACATGGCACGCTCACCCGGCACTTGCTGCATCGCTTGGCCACAGCTGCCACAGAACCGATGCTCCCGCGCCCATGTGCCTATCTGTGCGGCATAGCCGAGTTTTCTGTAAACGTCGAAGTCTCCTTCCAGCATGAACTGACGCAGGCCTTGCCAGGTACAACCCTCGACGTCCACCGGATGTTTGAGCACCAGCAGGTAGACCGGCTCACCATCGAAATGGCCGATGCCGTGTTCGCTGAGCAACGGCAAGTCCTGACGCTTGAGCCATTCCCTTGGGAACATCACGCCGTTGCCGTCGAGCAGAAATCCCTGGGTACTGTGAACCACAGCCCAACCGCCGCTGACCTGGATATCCAGTACGGCCGTTGTCCAGCGCCTTGGGCGTGTCATGAATAATCTCCTCTGCTTGCGCACGTCTGGGTGATCGCTTGCAGCTCAGTGTTCCAGTCGGCCTTCATGATTGAATGCTTTAGTTATCGAAGACAGCTTTTTGTTTGCTCATATGCGCGGCCATGGCCAACCGAAGGTCCGCTGATTGCAGCATTGCCGCGTTCCACGTGGCGACGTATTCAAGGCCGTCATCAATCCGATGGTCACGCATGTAGCTGATCATTTCCTTGGTCCCGGCAATAGCGATCGGCGACTTACTGGCAATTTCACCAGCAATGGCCATCACGCCGTCAAGCAGGCTCTGCGTGTCGACGAACGTGCGATTGACCAGGCCGATGCTGCGCGCTTCTTCTGCACCCATGGTACGCCCGGTGTAGGCCAGTTCGCGCAGCATACCGTCGCCGATGATACGCGGCAGGCGCTGCAAAGTACCCACATCCGCCGCCATGCCCATGTCGATTTCCTTGATCGAGAATTGTGCATCTTCAGCGGCGTAACGCATATCACACGCTGCAATCAAATCGATGGCACCGCCCAGGCAGTATCCCTGAACTGCCGCCAATACCGGTTTGCGACAGCTGTCCACGGCATTGAACGAGGCCTGAAGCTGCAGAATTTTGCGCCGTAGCAAGCGTGCATTTCGCCCCGCATCTTTGCCCAGTTCAGTGGCAACCGATGCCAGCATCATCAAGTCGATACCCGAGGAGAAGTGTTTGCCAGCGCCACTCAGGACCACGACGCGCACTTCATCCGTTTCATCGATCCACTGGAAAATATCAATGATTTCGCTCCAGAACGCGGCGTTCATTGAATTGACCTTTTCCGGCCGATTAATCTGCACGTGAGCGATGTTATCGGTCAGTTCGACGTGGAAAGCCTGGTAATCGGACACGGTTGTCATCTTCGAAAATACTCACATTTTTTGGTTGTAATGGTGCTCAGACTATAACAAGCACGCGTTACCAGCCGTAAGGCTGCGGTTATGCCATTTGCAGGACAAAAACCCATTCGGCGGCGCGAAGTCAGACCGTTCGAATCACCAGGATCAAGGCGTACTGCGCGGAGCGCCACATCGTTCAGGAGAAAGCAATCCGATGCTGCAGGATGAAGACACTAGAGTATTTCGGGATGGGTGTCCGAGCGCGCAAAGAGGCCGTTGAGGCGTAATGAAATTGGGTATACCAGCATCACAACCACTCAATCACGCCAGCAGTTTTTTAATCTGCGTATGCAGGTTGTCCATCGTGAACGGCTTGGCCAGGATTGGCGCCTTGAGAGCGATGGGGCTGCCGGACTCCAGGATTTCGGCGGGGTAGCCGCTGATGAAAATCACCTTTAATTCAGGTCGCAGCTTCACCGCGGGGTCAGCAATCATCACCCCCGATACACCACCCGGCAGGCGGTAATCAGTGATCATCAAATCCAGGTGAGGTTTGGTCGCCAGTATCTCAAACGCCTGTTCGCCATTTTCGGCTTTCAATACCCGGTAGCCCTCGCCCGATAGATAATCGGCGAGCAACATCAGGATCAGCGGTTCGTCTTCGACGATGAGTACGACATCTTCTGCATCAGAGCTCATGGGGTGCCTTATATCTCTAAATAGCTGCCACTACGACCATGGCGCGCGGCGTAGGTTGCGCTGTACGTCGGATAATTGCCAACAGCTTTTAAAGCGGCAGGCTCACCCTGAACAACGATCCCTTACCCTCCTCGCTATCTACGCTGATCGACCCACCATGGGCGGCGACGATCTGCTCGGAAATAAACAAACCCAGGCCCAATCCGGCGATGACATGATTGGCCGATACCCGCTCAAACTGCTGAAAAATTCGTTTTTGGTTTTCTTCGCTGACACCAATACCGTGATCAAGCACATCCACCCGCGCCTGCCCGCCTTCGCAATACACCCGCACGTCGATCGGGTTATGAGAGCCATAGCGCAGTGCGTTGGTCAGCAGGTTCACAACCACCTGCTCGATACGAAACTCATCCCAGGTCCCTATGACCGGCCCTTCGCCCGTAAAAGACAACGTCGACTCAGCGTTCGATATCTGCGCGGAGAAGCTCTCCAGAAGGTTGCTGACCAGTTGCACCAGATCGAAACGACTGGGACGAATCGACAGCTTACCGGTACGAATGCGTGAGACATCCAGCATATCCTCGATCAAACGAATCAAACTCTTGATTTGCCGCTCATCGCGATCGACCATGGCGCTCAGTTTGTCCAGGGTAAACGCAGCAACGTTGCCCTTGGTCAAGTGCAGTTTGCGCAGCTGGGTTTCCAGGATAAGCCCGTTAAGCGGGGTGCGCACTTCGTGAGAAACAACCGACATGAAGTCATCGCGCATGCGCACTGCATGCTCAAGCTCGTTCTGGGTGGACTGAAGCTGCTTAAGCAAAGCTTCCTGCTCGTGGCGGCTCTGTTCAAGGGCTTCGACCTGCTGCTTCATCGCCTTGCGTTGACGATAAAGGTCGACAAATACATTGACCTTGCTCTTCACCGCATGGATATCCAGCGGTTTGTGCAGAAAGTCCACCGCGCCACTTTCGTAGCCCTTGAATGCGTAATTCAACTCACGACCGGCGGCACTGACAAACACGATAGGAATATTTTTGGTTCTCTCGGTACTGCGCATCAGCTCAGCCAGTTCGAAGCCGTTCATTCCTGGCATTTGCACATCGAGAATGGCCAGAGCGAACTCATGCTGCAGCAACAGCGAAAGTGCCTCATCAGCAGACAGGGCTTTAAAGACCGTGCGGCCTTCACGCTTGATCAATGCCTCAAGCGCTAGCAGGTTTTCCGGTAGATCATCGACGATCAGCAGGTTGGCTTGGATTTCACTTAGCATGCGGTTCTTTCCAGCTCGATTAGCAATTGGCCAATGTCGTGCAACGGCAGGATATGATTCGGCATATGTAACGCCAACGCTGCTTCGGGCATGGTGGGTGCATGAGCCAGCCGGGGATCTTGAACCACAGTGAATCCGCCGTGATGCTTGATCATAGCCAATCCTCGAGCACCGTCCTGATTGGCCCCGGTCAGTAACACCCCGGCCAGCCGAGGTCCATAGGCATCAGCGGCCGACTCAAAAAGGATGTCGATGCTGGGACGTGAATGGTAGATGCGCTCTTCCCGGCTCAGTGACAGGCTGAAATCTTCTTCCACAGACACGTGATAGCCGGGAGCGGCGAAATACAACGTGCCAGGAACAATTATCTCTTTGTCATCGACTTCTTTGACCGTGATAGGCAGGCGCCGCTGAAAAATTTCAGCCAAATGACTGCGGCGCTCATCAAGTAAATGCAAGACCGTGATAATTGGCAAAGCAAAGCCTGGCGTCAACGCAGAGAAAATCTTCATCAAGGCATCCACGCCGCCAGCCGACGCCCCGATGACAATGGCATCGACAAGAGGCAGCGCGCGAATGGGCAAGTGGCGGTATTGTTCAGTCGTATTCATGACTTACGGTAGATCCGCTCCTGTTTGACGAATGTTTCAAAATTTTTGCTATAGGCGGAAAAATCGAGTGTTTCCTTGCTGCCCAGTACCAGAAAGCCCCGATGGCAGAGCGAATCGTGAAACAGCCCAAATGCCCGATCTTGAAGTTTCTTATTAAAATAAATCAGTACGTTACGGCATGAAATTAACTGGGTTTCTGAAAACACACTATCAGTTGCCAGGCTGTGATCGGCGAACGTGACGTTCTCGCGCAGGGTCTTATCGAAAATAGCGTGGTCATACGCCGCCGTGTAATAGTCGGAAAACGCCCGCTGCCCGCCCGCCCGTTGATAGTTCTCGGTGTACGCACGAATATTCTCCAGGGAGAATATGCCCATCTTCGCCTTCTCCAGCGAACTGGGGTTAATGTCAGTCGCGTAGATGATGGTTCGATCAAGCAGACCCTCCTCGCGCAACAGGATCGCCATGGAGTAGACCTCCTCCCCTGTACTGCAACCGGCGATCCAGATCTTGATCGAAGGGTATGTTTTGAGCAGCGGCACTACCTCCTGACGAATCGCCAGGAAATGCCCAGGATCGCGAAACATTTCGCTGACCGGGATAGTCAGGAACTGCAAGAGCTGCATGAACGCTAATGGGTCATGTAGCACGCGCTCCTGCAACGCCGAGATGGTCTTGCAATCGAACTGGCGCAACGCATGATTGACCCGACGCTTGACCGAGGCTCCAGAGTAATCACGAAAGTCGTAACTGTATTTGAGGTAAATCGCCTCCATTAACAGACGCAATTCAATTTCGGTGTTTCGCTCAAGCGACATGGCACAAATCCAGATACTCGGTTCCAGGAGTCAACTTAGTGGCTTCAATGCCTGATACGTTCAATGAATCAGAACCGTTCCATTTTTGGCAGCCATACGCGAATCAACGAAAACAAACGGTCAAGGTCAATGGGCTTGGCCAGGTAATCATTGGAGCCCGCCTGCAGGCAGCGCTCCTGATCGTCTCTCATGGCTTTGGCCGTCACCGCGATAATCGGCAGCTTGCGCCAGCGTGGATCCTTGCGAATTTCCACGGTCGCTTCGTAGCCGTCCATCTCGGGCATCATCACATCCATCAACACCAGGTCGATGTCGTCGACATCATTAAGCTTGTTGATGGCCTCTCGACCATTACGAGCGATTTCAACGACCGCGCCTTTGTGCTCCAGGGCACTGGTCAGCGCGAAGATGTTACGCACGTCATCATCGACCACCAGGATTTTACGGCCCTCAAACACCTTGTCTCGACTGCGGGCGGTCCTGAGCATTTTCTGGCGTTCGCTGGACAGTTTCGATTCGACTTTGTGCAGGAACAGCGTCACCTCATCCAGCAAACGCTCGGGCGAACGCGCACCTTTGATGATGATCGAGCGGGAATACTTGAGCAGCTCGGCTTCTTCATCCCGGGTCAGATTGCGCCCGGTGTAGACGATCACGGGCGGAAACGAGCAGATGTCGTCGGTGGACATGCGCTTGAGCAGGTCGTTGCCAAGCATGTCAGGCAGTTTCAGGTCGATGATCATGCAGTCGTAGACGTTATCCCGCAGCAGATCCAACGCATCCTGAGCGAACCCGACGGCGGTTATCTCGATGTCATCGTCGCCAATCAATCGCGCGATACTGTCGCGTTGCAGGGCGTCGTCTTCCACCAGCAGGATGCGCTTGACCTTCTGGGTCAGCTTGGCCTCGAGCTTGGCGAAAACATCCTTCAATTCTTCACGGGTGGTCGGCTTGACTGCATAACCGATGGCCCCCATGTGCATCGCGGCTTCCTGGCGATCCTCTACAGAGATCACG
Source organism: Pseudomonas sp. MH9.2 (assembly GCF_034353875.1). Taxonomy (NCBI): domain Bacteria; kingdom Pseudomonadati; phylum Pseudomonadota; class Gammaproteobacteria; order Pseudomonadales; family Pseudomonadaceae; genus Pseudomonas; species Pseudomonas sp. MH9.2. The sequence continues at coordinate 261,103 of NZ_CP133784.1, read as the reverse complement.
TGGACCGGAATATGTCGGGTCGGCGCCAGTTCTTTCAAGCGCTGTAGCACGGTCAGACCCGAGTGATCCGGTAGACGCATGTCCAGCAGGATCGCGTCAGGTATGAACTGTGCCGCCAGGTTGAACCCTTCGTCAGCGGCATGGGCCACCAGGCATTGATAACCCAATTCGTGAGCCAGATCGTAAAGAATCTGCGCGAAACTGACCTCATCCTCGATCACCAGCATGCAGCGGGTACTGAACGGTGCCTTGTCGCGATCATCGGCAAAGTCTGGAATAGCTGGCAGTGTCGGAACCTTCACTACAACGGGGATGACCGGTGGCATCACCATGACAGGTGCTGCGACCGCTACCGGCTGTTCGCCATATTCGAGTTGGACCTGCTCAACGTATTGCTCAGGCACCACCAAGGTGAAAATGCTGCCCTGCTCTGGCGCACTGGTGACGGAGATCGAGCCACCCAGCAATTTGGCCAGATCGCGGGAAATCGACAGCCCAAGGCCGGTGCCACCGTAACGCCGATTGGTGGTGCCGTCGGCTTGGCGGAATGCCTCGAAAATGCTTTCCTGATGCTCTTCGGCGATGCCGATGCCAGTGTCGCGCACGGTGAAGGTAATGCCCTCGCCCGGCTGCCGCGATACGGTCAAACTGACACTGCCGCGCTCAGTGAACTTGATCGCGTTGGACAACAGGTTTTTCAGTACTTGCTCCAGGCGCTGGCGATCAGTAAACAGCAGCGTTGGCGCGCCCGCCTGTAATTCGACTTGAAAGTCGAGTTTCTTGTCTGCGGCCATGGGTTGAAACATACCCCGCAGGCCTTCGACCAACCGCGCCACACTGGTAGTTTCCGGGCGCATGTCGAGCTTGCCGGCTTCGACCTTGGAGATGTCGAGAATGTCGTTGATCAAGTTCAGCAGATCGTTGCCTGCCGAATAGATAGACTCGGCGAATTTGACCTGCTCGGCCGTCAGGTTCTCTGTCGGGTTTTCCGCCAGCAGTTTCGCCAGAATCAGTGAGCTGTTAAGCGGCGTTCGCAACTCATGAGACATATTGGCAAGGAATTCAGACTTGTATTTGCTGGAGCGTTGCAGCTCTTCAGCTCTTGCTTCAAGTTCAACCTGCGCAATATTCAACTCTTCGTTGTTGCGGTCCAACGCATCACGCTGATCGGCCAGGGCTTGGCCCTGTTCGGCTAACTGCTCATTGGTTTGCTCAAGAGCTGCCTGCTGGGTTTCCAGATGGGACTGAGACTCCTTGAGGATGTGTGACTGTTGTTCAAGCTCTTCGTTAGCGGCTTTAAGCTCTTCCTGCTGCACCTGCAGTTCTTCATTGAGCTGCTGGGTTCCGGCGAGTACGTCCTGCAAGCGCTGGCGGTAACGTGCCGCTTCAATCGAGGTGCCGATGTTGTCGGAAATCACCTCGAGAAACTCGACATCGCGTTCGGTCAAGGCCCGCAAAAAACCCAACTCGATCACGCCATTGACCTGGTCGTCATTGCTGGTTGGCACGATCAGGACACTACGCGGCGAACCATCGCCCAGACCCGAGCTGACTTTGAAGTAATCACCCGGCACATCGTCCAGGGTGATGATCTTGTCTTGCAGCGCAGCCTGACCGATAACGCCCTCGCCGCCGTAGATCGACTGCTCGTGCTGTTCCTGCTCGCGGGAAAACCCGTAAGATGCCACACGCGTGAAGCCACCATGTTCCTGACGGACATACATCGCGGCCACGACAGAGCCCAGGTATTGGGCAAAAAACTGCAACACATTGCGGCCCAGCACGTTCAATGTCAGCTGCCCCAACACTTGTTCTGCCAGCTCGCTTTGCCCGTTGCGCAGCCACGCCACGTGTTGCAAGCGCTGAGCGTTATTCTCTTGCAGCTTCAGGTTCTCAAGGTAACTTTTTGATAACGCAAACATATCGCGCCGGCCTATGTAGGCCAGGAAGCCGCTGATCAGCACCACAAAAATCAAATACAAGGTCACTGTGAGAATCGTGGTGTGCGTGACGTCTTCGTTGCGAGTGATGCGCAGTTGCTGCTCGATCGCCACGATCTGATCATATTCGCTGCGAATTTCGTCGGTCAGACGCTTGCCTCGACCGGCGGCAATAGCCGATTGATAATCACCATTTTTTCGGCGCAACGTGATCATTTCCTGGGCAAAATCGTTCCATTCATCCTGCAGGGCAGACAGACGCCTCAAGCGATCCAGTTGCTGAGGGTTATCGGCAACCAGTTGGTCCAGACTTTTGAGTTCAGCCACCACCCCAGGTTTGGCGACTTCATAGGGATCGAGAAAGTGCTCATCACCCGTGAGCAGAAAGCCGCGCATGCCCGTTTCCATATCGATGGACAGCCGGAGCGAATGATTGGCGTTGTTGATCACGCGGTCGGTGTGTTCGACCCACTGGATCACCGTCAATAAATAGGTAATCAGAGAGATAAAAAAAACAGCGCTCAGCACACCGACACCCAACGGCAGACTGATGTTGCGGCCCAACATTTTACGGAAGCGTTGCTCGTCAATCGAAGACGGAGGGTTCATCAAAAGGTCCGGGCGAATTCATCGAAACGACAGAGTCTGCAGGAAACATCTGCAAAAGACTGTTTTTCTAGCACATGAAGCAGAAAATTCAGGCACAGCACCATGAAACGGCCTACAAAAAATCTCATCAGGGTGAAAAAAGAGCAGAAAGGAACCCAAATGGATAGTTTTTCCTGCTAGAGGGAACTTGTCGCTATCATTTACATACTCATTAACATGCTGTCAGAAACAATCAGCTGCGAATTATTGTCTTTTTTCAGGGAACATTTTATGTCCGCACCCACCAGCACCATCCTCGTGGTCGAAGACGACAACATCGTACGCATGTTGATCGTCGACGTACTTGAAGAGCTGGATTACAGCGTGCTCGAAGCCGCTGACGGTAAAGACGCGCTCGCCCACCTGGGCGACGGTCAGAAAGTCATAGACCTGCTGATGACTGATCAGGGACTACCCGATATGAATGGCCGCGATCTGGCGACCGAGGCCCGGAAATTACGCCCCAGCCTGCCCGTGCTGTTCGCCAGTGGGTATGCAGAAAGTATCGAGGTGCAGGAAGGTATGGACGTCATCGGCAAACCGTTCTCCATCGATCAGTTGCGAAGCAAGGTGAAGGGGATTTTGGGCCAAAAGGCCTGATACGCAATTTCCTGCACAACCCAAACCCGCCACTACCCCGAAAACTTGCCTGATCCGGTTTCCAAGGGCCCTTATCCTATGCGCAGGATGCTCCGTCGGCATGAGCAAGAACTTGCTCAACCGGAGTTAAACGCCCACCATACATCTCTAAATAGCTTTAACTAATAACGCTATCAATATGATTTATATCAATTTATATTTTACGGCATGGCTTTTGATAGATGAAACAGTGTCCGCAACGCATTAGTTTTTACGGACACCCTCTGTTTATCCTGAAAGGAGCGTTTCATGCCAACACCCGCGTATTTGAAGATCGAAGGCACCAAACAGGGCCTGATCACCGCAGGCACTTTTACCCAGGACTCGGTCGGCAACATCTATCAGGAAGGTCATGAAGACCAAATCCTGGTTCAAGCCTTCGACCATCAAATCATCATTCCACGCGACCCTCAATCCGGCCAACCGACCGGCCAACGCGTACACAAACCTCTGATGATCACCAAGGTGTTCGACAAGTCCTCGCCTTTGATTTTCGCGGCTTTGACCTCCGGCGAACTCCTGAGCAAATGCCGCCTGGAGTGGTTCCGCACCTCGGCAGAGGGCACTCAACAGCACTACTTCACCATCGAACTGGACGATGCACTGATCGTTGAAGTGCATTCGCACATGCCAAACTGCCAGGACCCGAAACAGTCGCACTTCACTCACCTTGAAGACGTCTACTTCACCTATCGCAAAATCTCCTGGACCCATGAAGTCAGCGGTACTTCGGGCTCCGACGACTGGCGCAAACTCAAGACTGAGTAATCACAAACAGCATCGCCCCCTCAAGGGGTCGATGCTTTTTTTGTCGCGCTTTCGGCGTATCGGTGATGCCTCCCAAAACCTGTGGTTTAATTACGCCCCTCGATCACCCAGAACCCCCTCCCATGAGCCTGCCCCACTCAAGCACTCCCACCCACGTGCTCATCATTGGTTATGTCTGGCCAGAACCGCGCTCGTCGGCAGCGGGTGGTCACATGATGCAGTTGATCGAGTGCTTCCTGAGTCAAGGCTGGCAAATCACCTTCAGCAGCCCTGCGAGCGAAGGCGAACACAAAGCTGATCTCGCCGCTCTCGGCATTGCCGAAGTCAGCATCGAACTCAATAACAGCAGCTTCGATGTGTTCATCACTGAACTCAAGCCAGACATCGTGCTGTTCGACCGTTTCATGATGGAAGAACAATTTGCCTGGCGCGTGGAGAAGCATTGCCCCGACGCGCTGCGCATTCTCGAAACCTCAGACCTGCAAAGCCTGCGCGACGCTCGGCATCAACTGCTCAAGGATCACCTGAAGAAAGACTCTGATCTTGATGATTTTTATGAATTTTTCAGTGCCTCACCTCAAGCTATTTTCCCGTACATGGCGGCCAGTGACCTGGCTCAGCGCGAAATTGCCGCGATCTATCGCTCCGACATCAGCCTGATGATCTCCGATGTAGAAATCGATCTACTCGTCGATCAGTTCAAGCTCCCCATGGCATTACTGCATTGGTGCCCACTGATGCTCAATGGCACACCGACCACTGCGCGACCTTTCGAAGACCGCGCGCACTTCCTCAGCATCGGTAACTTTCGCCACGCGCCGAACTGGGATGCGGTGTTATGGATGAAAAATGCGATCTGGCCACGGATTCGCCAACAGCTACCGTCTGCGCAACTGCACATCTACGGGGCCTACACCCCCCCCAAAGCCACTGCCCTGCACAACGCAGCACAGGGATTTCATGTCATGAACTGGGCGGAAGATGCACTGGAGGTGATGTCCGGTGCGCGAGTCTGTCTGGCACCCTTGCGGTTTGGTGCTGGCATCAAAGGCAAGATCGTCGACGCCATGCTCTGCGGCACCCCGAATGTCACCACGCCTATCGGCGCTGAAGCCATGGCCGGCGACCTGCCATGGCCGGGCGCGATAGCCAGTAGCGCCAGCGCCATCGCTGCTGCAGCCGTCGAGCTCTATCGGGACAAAACCCTGTGGGCACAGGCGCAAGCCAATGGCTGGGCGATAGTGAGTGCGCGCTATCAGTACGAGCAGCACTGCGCGAGCCTGATTGCGCGGATTGAGGCCTGCCGCCAAACCCTGCAGCAGCATCGAACCGACAACTTCACCGGTGCCATGCTACGTCACCACCACCACAAAAGTACCCAATACATGGCGCAATGGATCGAAGCCAAGAATCGAACTTCAGTTTGATATCCGGGTATTTTCTTCGCCAGCTTGCGGGCGAAGGCCTCAGCGTGGTCTACGCAACAAATATGTATCCATGATCCACCCTTTCTCGCGCCTGGCAGCTTCGCGGACGCGGCGAATTTCAGCACTGACGTCCTTGAGTTTTCCTGTGATCAGGATTTCATCCGGGGTGCCCAGATACGCACCCCAGTAGATGTGCAAATCGGTGTCGGTCAGGGTGTCAAACGTGCAATGGGCATCGAGCATCACCACGACGTTATCGATATCCCCCTCCGGGCTCTGCGCCAGTCGCCGGCCGGTGGTGATCTGGATTGGCTCGCCAATGCGGTTCAACGGTATCCGGTGCTGGGCGACCAACGCCTGAACGCTGGTAATGCCCGGAATGACCTGATACTCAAACGACTGCGCGCCGCGCTCCAGTACCCGGTCGAGTATCCGCAAAGTGCTGTCATACAGCGACGGATCGCCCCAGATCAAAAACGCGCCAACCTCCCCCTCAGCCACTTCATCGCCAATCAGTTGCTCGAACAACACCGCGCGCTGCTCATGCCAATACTCGATGCCCGCCTGATAGGACTGAGGATCGTCTTCGCGCTGCGGATCCTGCACCTGCACCACGCGGTAGTCGTCGCGCGTCATGTAGCGCTGGCAAATCTCCTTCCTCAAACGCAATAGATCGTCGTTGGCATAGCCTTTGTCCAGGATGAAAAACACGTTCGTCCGGTTCAGCGCGTTAATGGCCTGAACCGTGATGTGTTCTGGATTACCCGCACCAATGCCGATCAGCAGAATGTTCTTCATGAGCCCACATCCAAAACCACGGTCATCCTCATTTCGTACCCTTTCATACGACCCTTTGTTAAGTCCATGTTACCGCTCAGCCAAATAGTGCACATTAGGACCTGAGCGAATCACCATCGACGACCAGTGCATGACCAAAACAACAAGAATAACCGACCCCTCCTACGAACTGATGGACGACCATAACGGGCTGTCGATCATTTATCGCGAGCATGGTTTTCCCTGTCCTTTGGTGCGCTGGCATTTTCACAAGGAATACGAGCTGCATCTGATCGTCGCCAGTTCGGGCAAGGTGTTCATCGGCGATTACATCGGTAACTTCTACCCTGAAAGCCTGTTTTTGACCGGGCCGAACCTGCCACATAACTGGATCAGTCAGGTCGGCGAAGACGAAGTGGTGGTCAAACGCGACATGCTGGTGAATTTCACCGACGAGTTGTTCGAGAGCGGCAACCAGGTGTTTTCCGAACTCAAGACCCTGACCCCACTGCTGGAGCGCGCACAATACGGAATCGAGTTTCGCTGCAAACGCACGATCCGTCAGGCGATGAAGCTGATGCAAAAAATCGCCGACAGCAGGGGTATCAGCCGGCTGGGGCATTTTTTCATATTGCTGGAGCTTCTGGCCGCGAGTGATGACGTCCAACTGCTCTCTGGCACGACCTCGCCGCAATTGGCCGATGAACACAGCATCGACCGCACCAACCGCGCCGTGGATTACATCTTCGCTCATTACGCGCGCGAGCTGCCTCTTGAAGAGGTCGCCGAGTATCTGGGCATGAAACCGACGTATTTTTCCAGGGTGTTCAAGCAGGCGACTGGCCGTTGCTTCGTCGAGTTCGTCAATCGCCTGCGCGTCAGTAAATCCTGCGAGCTGCTGGCGGATGGCAATAAACCGGTGACCGATGTGTGTTTCGAGTCCGGTTTCAATAATATTTCCAATTTTAATCGGCGTTTTCAGCAGCTCAAAGGCATGACGCCCTCGCACTATCGTCGTTTGGCCGTCCAGCGACTGACCGAACAAAACCTGTACTGATTCACCCCACCTTCGCCCCCTTCAACTACGCTGAAACCGCCCGACGCTATGCCGGAGCGATATTTCAATGCATTTCCGTTTGCGCCATGAGTGCAAAAAAGTATCAGTTTGAGTGCAGTGCAGGATTTGTCATCTCTCCCTCAGACCGTTGTAATCAGTTCACAGTCTTCCTTGCCTCCGGAAGATACAAAAACAATAACTGACCTTCTGCAGCTCTCAGAGCGCAGGAGAGGAGAGATCGATGAAGGCTTCAGTAAAAGCGCTACTCGCCAGCACCTGCCTGGTACTTGGCAGCACGGCCGTCGCCGGTACAGTCACCATTGCCACGGTCAACAACAGCGACATGATTCGCATGCAACGTCTGTCTAAAACCTTCGAACAACAGCACCCTGATATCAAACTCAACTGGGTGGTGCTGGAAGAAAACGTTCTGCGCCAACGCCTGACCACCGACATCGCCACAAAAGGGGGCCAGTTCGATGTGCTGACCATCGGCATGTACGAAGCGTCGTTGTGGGGTCAGAAAGGCTGGCTGGAAGAGATGAAAGACCTGCCTGCCAGCTACGCGCTGGATGACGTTTTTCCATCGGTACGCGATGGCCTGTCGGTTGACGGCAAGCTGTATGCCCTGCCGTTCTATGCCGAAAGTTCGATGACCTACTACCGCACCGATCTGTTCAAGGACGCAGGCCTGACGATGCCTGAACGCCCAACCTGGAGCGAGATCGCCGGCTTCGCCGAAAAACTCACCCACCGAGACAAAGAACAATACGGTATCTGCTTGCGCGGCAAGGCCGGCTGGGGCGAGAACATGGCGCTGATCAGCACCGTTGCCAATGCGTACGGCGCACGCTGGTTCGATGAGCAATGGAAACCTCAGTTCGATCAACCCGAGTGGAAAAACGCACTGAATTTCTACGTCGAAACCATGAAAAAATCCGGGCCGCCTGGCGCATCGAGCAATGGTTTCAACGAAAACCTGGCCCTGTTCAACAGCGGCAACTGTGCGATCTGGGTGGATGCCAGCGTTGCGGGCTCTTTTGTGACCGATAAAACTCAAAGCAAGGTCGTCGACCATGTCGGCTTCACTTACGCGCCGCATGAGGTCACAGACAAAGGCTCTGCCTGGTTGTACTCCTGGGCGCTGGCCATTCCGACCAGCGCAAAAAACCAGACTGACGCCAAAACCTTCAGTACCTGGGCTACTTCCAAGGAGTACGCCGCACTGGTTGCCGAGAAAGATGGCGTGGCCAACGTGCCACCAGGCACTCGCGCCTCGACCTACAACGAGGCGTACATGACGGCTGCACCGTTCGCCAAGATCACCCTCGAATCGTTGAAGGCAGTGACACCCAAGACCCCTACGCTAAAACCGGTGCCTTATGTCGGTATCCAGTTGGTGACCATCCCTGAGTTCCAGGCCATCGGCACGTCGGTCGGCCAGCAATTCTCCGCAGCCCTGGTTGGTACGATGACAGTCGATGCCGCCCTGGTCGCCGCGCAAAACTCCACTGAGCGGGACATGAAACGAGCGGGTTACCCGAAAAAGTAGTCCTCTGACTATCGCTGGTGTCGAGAGGCCCTCTGCCCCTCGACACTGTGTTCACGCTTGCGTCCAGGCTCGGAGTCATCATGAATACCTCAGCCGTTAACCCCCGTCTGGCTACGTCCAGCCAACAACCCAAGGCCAAACGCCGGAGGGTCAAACCCGGCTGGTTTCTGGTCAGCCCTTCCATACTGCTGTTGCTGGTGTGGATGATTGTGCCGCTGGGCATGACGATCTACTTCTCGCTGATTCGCTACAGTCTGCTGAATCCCGGCGAGAACGAATTCGTCGGTCTGGAAAACTTCACCTACTTCATCACTGACAGTGGCTTCATCCCCGGCGCCACCAACACCTTATTGCTGGTGGGCAGTGTGCTGGCGATCAGCGTGATTCTCGGCGTCCTGATTTCAGCCCTGCTGGAAGCCAGCGAATTTTTCGGTCGAGGCATCGTCCGGGTGTTGTTGATTTCGCCGTTCTTCATCATGCCAACGGTCAGCGCGCTGATCTGGAAGAACCTGATTTTCCATCCGGTTTCCGGAATTCTGGCCGCTGTATGGAAATTTTTCGGCGCGCAGCCGGTGGACTGGCTCGCCCACTTCCCGCTGCTGTCGATCATCATCATCGTATCGTGGCAATGGCTGCCCTTCGCCATCCTGATCCTGATGACGGCCATGCAATCGCTTGATCAGGAGCAGAAAGAGGCTGCGCGCCTGGACGGCGCCGGTCCCTTGGCGATTTTCTGGTACCTGACGCTGCCGCATCTGGCCCGGCCCATTGCCGTGGTCATCATGATCGAAACGATTTTCCTGTTGTCGGTGTTCGCCGAGATTTTCACCACCACCAACGGCGGTCCGGGCTATGCCTCGACCAACCTGGCGTACCTGATCTATAACCAGGCCTTGCTGCAGTTCGATGTCGGCATGGCGTCGGCTGGCGGCTTGATTGCCGTGGTGATCGCCAACATTGCCGCAATCATCCTGATTCGGATGATTGGCAAAAACCTCACCGATAAGTCATGAGGGCCTTATCATGATGACGCTCAAACAATCCCGTCGCGTGCAGAGCCTGGTGCTCGGCACCTTGTCATGGGCCATAGCGGCGCTGGTGTTCTTCCCTATCTTCTGGATGGTGCTGACCAGCTTCAAGACCGAAATCGACGCTTTCGCCACGCCACCTCAGTTCATCTTCAGCCCGACGCTGGAGAACTACCTGCACATCGAGGAACGCAGCGGCTATTTCCATTTTGCCTGGAACTCGGTGCTCATCTCCTTCAGCGCCACGGCCCTGTGCCTGCTGATCGCCATACCGGCGGCCTATTCCATGGCTTTCTTCGAGACCAAACGCACAAAAGGCACCTTATTGTGGATGCTCTCGACCAAGATGTTGCCACCGGTGGGCGTGCTGATGCCGATCTACTTGCTGGCCAAAACCTTCGGTCTGCTGGACACCCGATTCGCCCTGATCATTATCTATACCCTGATCAACCTACCCATTGTTGTATGGATGATCTACACCTACTTCAAGGATATCCCGCCGGACATTCTCGAAGCCGCGCGACTGGACGGAGCCACGACCTTGCAAGAGATCTTCCGGGTGCTAGTACCCATCTGCAAAGGTGGCCTGGCGTCCACAGCCCTGCTGTCACTGATCCTGTGCTGGAACGAGGCGTTCTGGTCGCTGAACCTGACTTCGTCCAATGCCGCGCCATTGACAGCCCTGATCGCCTCCTACTCAAGCCCGGAAGGCTTGTTCTGGGCCAAGCTCTCGGCAGTCTCGACCCTGGCCTGCGCGCCGATTCTGATCTTCGGCTGGATCAGCCAAAAACAACTGGTACGCGGCCTGTCTTTTGGCGCCGTCAAATAGTCTTTCTACCTTTCTAGAATAAAAACAGAACAGAACGGAGGTCACCATGGCTAACCTGAGTATCAGAAACCTGCAAAAAGGCTTCGACGGCCACGCCATCATCAAGGGCATCGATCTGGACGTTCGCGACCGTGAATTCGTGGTTTTCGTCGGTCCCTCCGGCTGCGGCAAATCCACGCTATTGCGGCTGATCGCCGGGCTTGAAGAAGTCACTGCCGGTACCATCGAGCTTGATGGGCGAGACATCACCCAGGTCAGCCCGGCCAAGCGCGACCTGGCCATGGTATTTCAGACCTACGCCCTGTATCCGCATATGACCGTGCGCAAGAACATGTCGTTCGCCCTCGATCTGGCCGGTGGCAACAAAGCCGATATCGAGCGCAAAGTCAGCGAAGCGGCGCGCATCCTGCAACTGGAACCGCTGCTGGAGCGTAAACCCAAACAGCTTTCCGGCGGTCAGCGCCAGCGCGTGGCCATCGGCCGGGCAATTGTGCGCAACCCAAAAATATTCCTGTTCGATGAGCCCCTCTCCAACCTCGACGCAGCGTTGCGCGTTCAAACACGCCTGGAGCTGTCACGCCTGCATAAAGAGCTGAAGGCGACAATGATCTACGTGACCCACGATCAGGTCGAGGCCATGACCCTGGCCGACAAGGTCGTGGTCCTCAACGGTGGTAAGGTTGAACAAATCGGCTCGCCGCTGGAGCTGTACCACCATCCAGCCAACCTGTTCGTTGCAGGCTTTCTGGGCACACCGAAAATGGGCTTTCTCAAGGGCACCGTCAGCCGTGCCGACAGCCGTGGCTGCGAAGTCACCCTGGACGCTGGCACCACAATCAACCTGCCATTGGCCGGCGCCAGCGTGAGTGTCGGCAGCGCGGTAACCCTTGGCATACGCCCGGAACACTTGAACATCGCCAGGGAAGGAGACTGCCAGATGCAGGTAATCGCCGACGTCAGCGAGCGCTTGGGCAGCGACACGTATTGTCATGTGCGCACTTCATCAGGTGAAGCCTTGACCCTGCGTATCCGCGGAGATCTGGCCAGCCAGCATGGCGAGAGTCTGAACCTGCACCTGGACAGCACCCACTGCCATTTGTTCGACGCTCAGGGCCTGGTGATCACCAGCGCTTTACAGGCCGCCGCTTAAACATTCGAGACCGCCCTCATGAAACTGAACAAGCAGAACCTTTCACAGCTCCCCGCCACCGTCGCTCGCCCGCTCTACAGCCCGGCCGACACTCGCCAGGGGATCGCCCACATCGGTGTTGGTGGTTTTCACCGCGCACATCAGGCGTTCTACACCGACGCGCTGATGAACCTCGGCGAAGACCTCGACTGGAGTATCTGCGGGATTGGCCTGCGCCCGGAAGATCGCGCAGTACGTGACGCCCTAGCCGAGCAAGACTACCTCTACACGCTCTGTGAACTCGGCGATACCGACGACACTGAAACCCGCATTATCGGTTCCATCAGCAACATGTTACTGGCTGAAGATGGCGTGCAGGCGTTGATCGACAAGTTGGCCAGCCCTGAGATTCGGATCGTTTCACTGACGATCACCGAAGGTGGCTACTGCATCGACGACAGCAACGGCCAATTCATGGCGCACTTGCCGCAGATTCAACATGATCTTGCGTACCCGACTTCGCCGAAGACCGTGTTCGGCCTGCTCTGCGCGGCCCTGGCAACACGCCGCGCGAACGCCCTTCCAGCCTTCACCGTAATGTCTTGCGATAACCTGCCACATAACGGCAGCGTCGCACGCAAGGCGTTGCTGGCTTTCGCTGCCCTGCGCGATGCCGATCTGCACGACTGGATTGCCGCCAACGTCAGCTTCCCCAACGCAATGGTCGACCGCATCACCCCCATGACCACCACCGCTCAGCGACTCCAGTTGCACGATGAATACGGTGTCGATGATGCCTGGCCGGTGGTCTGCGAACCGTTTGTGCAATGGGTGCTGGAGGATAACTTCGTCAGCGGCCGCCCAGCCTGGGAAAAGGTCGGTGTGCAGTTCACCAACAACGTGACGCCCTACGAAGAGATGAAAATCAAGTTGCTCAACGGCAGTCATCTGGCACTGACCTATCTGGGCTTTTTGCAGGGCTATCGCTTCGTCCACGAGACCATGAACGATCCGCTGTACGTGCAATTCGTACGCGCCTACATGGACCTGGATGTCACGCCACAATTGGCTTCGGTGCCCGGGATCGACCTGGAAGGCTACAAGGACACCTTGATCGAGCGCTTCTCCAATCAGGCGATTGCCGATCAGTTGGCACGGGTTTGCTCCGACGGCTCATCGAAGTTTCCCAAGTTCACCGTGCCGACCATCAACCGCCTGATTCTTGATAAAGGCAACCTCGACCGTGCGTCTCTGGTGGTGGCGGCCTGGGCCATATACCTCAAGGGAGTGGATGAAGCCGGCAACACGTATCCCATCGTCGACCCCAGGACAGAATTCTGTCAGGCCTTGGTCGTCGACGATGTCTTGATCACTCAGCGTTTGCTCGAGGTTGTAGAAATCTTTGGCACAGCAATTCCACGGTCCGCCGAGTTCGTCGCCGCGTTCGAACATAACCTCAACAGCTTGCGTGAACTGGGCGTCCGCAAGACCCTGGAAAATCTGCTGGCCAAATCCGTCTGAGGTGAGCATGTTTCTCGGTATTGATTGCGGAACCCAAGGCACCAAGGCCATTGTGCTTGATGCAGTAAGCGGCAACGTGCTTGGCCAAGGCGCCGCGCCGCACCGTCTGATCAGTGCGGCCAATGGTCGGCGCGAGCAGGATGTGCAGCAATGGCTCGCGGCGTTCGAACAGGCCACCCGTGATGCGCTCGCGGAGGCCGGCATCAGCGGCTCACAGATCCAGGCAATCAGTGTTTCCGGGCAGCAACACGGCCTGGTTCTACTGGATCAACAGGGCGAAGTGTTACGCCCGGCCAAACTGTGGTGCGACACCGAATCCACCCCGGAAAACAATCGACTACTGGACTATCTCGGCGGAGAAGCCGGCTCTCTCGCGCGCCTCGGTGTTGCCATTGCACCGGGTTACACGGTCTCAAAGCTGCTGTGGACCCTGGAGCACTATCCTGAGTTTTCCGTACGCATCGACAAGATATTGCTGCCCCATGACTACCTCAACTACTGGCTGACCGGACGTTGTTGCAGCGAATTCGGCGACGCCTCCGGCACTGGTTATTTCAACGTGCGCACCCGTAGTTGGGACGTGGCGCTACTCGAACATATCGACCCCAGTGGCCGCTTGAGCCGTGCCTTGCCTCAGCTGATCGACGCGCAGCAAGCCGTGGGCACGATTCGTCCGCAAATCGCCCAACTACTCGGGCTAAACCCAGACGCTATTGTCGCCAGTGGTGGTGGCGATAACATGATGGGCGCCATCGGCACCGGCAATATCCAACCCGGCTCGATCACCATGAGTCTGGGCTCCTCGGGCACTGTCTACGCCTATGCGGACCAGCCACAGGTCAGCGACCAAGCCTCGGTGGCGACCTTCTGTTCTTCCTCCGGTGGTTGGTTGCCATTGATTTGCACCATGAACCTGACCAATGCCACCAGCGCCATTCGCGAACTGTTTTCCTTGGACATCGACAGCTTCAACCGCGCGATAGCCCAAGCGCCGATCGGTGCCGAAGGGGTGCTGATGCTGCCCTTCCTCAATGGCGAACGTGTACCCGCCCTGCCCCATGCCACCGGCAGTATTCTGGGGCTCAACAGCACCAACCTGAGCCAGGCCAACCTGTGCCGTGCAGTGGTCGAAGGCACCACCTTTGGTTTGCGCTACGGCCTGGACCTGCTGCGCGCCAATGGCATCAAGAGTGAGACGGTCCGCTTGATCGGCGGCGGCGCTAAAAGCGCGATCTGGAGGCAAATCGTCGCGGATGTCATGGACACCCCGGTTATCTGCACCGAACACAGTGAAGCCGCAGCACTCGGCGCGGCCATTCAGGCAGCATGGTGCTGGTCCGCAGAAAACGGACAAAGTCAGAGCTTGCAGGCATTGTGTCAGCGCTGCGTGGGCCTCGACGCGAGCAGCGAAACCCGACCAATCCCCGAGAATGTCATTGCTTATCAGCAGGTCTACGACCGCTATCGTCATTATTTACGGGCACTTTAAGGCCGTGGAGCATCTATGTTTTTAGTCTGTGGCGAAGCGCTGTTCGATTTTTTCAGCCAGCCAGACAACAACGGGCAAAGCAACAAAGTGGGCTTTCAGGCCATTGCCGGTGGCTCGCCATTCAACGTCGCGGTGGGCCTGCGCCGCCTGGGCGTTGATACGGCTTTTTTTGCAGGGATTTCCACCGATTATCTGGGCCGTCGGCTACGCACAGTACTCGACGAGGAAGGTGTGCAACCCGACTATCTGATCGACTTCGACGCCCCCACCACCTTGGCGATGGTTGCCGTGGGCGCCGACGGCTCGCCGCACTACAGCTTTCGCGGTGAAGGGTGCGCGGACCGGCAATTGCAAGTTCAGCACCTACCAGCGCTGGATGAGCGCGTGCGCGGTATTCACATCGGTTCGTTCTCGCTGGTGGTGCAACCCATTGCCGACACGCTGTTGGCGCTGATCGAACGTGAAAGCAACCAGCGTCTGATCACACTTGACCCCAACGTGCGCCTCAATCCTGAACCCGATATCGAGCGCTGGCGAGAACAGATCAGCGCCTTTGCCGAGCATGCCCACATCATCAAGGTCAGCGATGAAGACCTGAACCTGCTTTACCCGGATCGCGACCCACACAGCATTGCCCAGAGCTGGTTGATCAAACGTTGCCAACTGGTCTTCCTCACCCGAGGCAGCAAAGGCGCCAGCGTCTTCACTCGCCAGCATGGAAACTGGTCGGTACCCGCCCATGAAGTCGTCACTGCCGATACCGTGGGCGCAGGCGACACGTTCCAGGCCGCACTGATCACCTTTCTCAGCGAACGGCAACTTGATAGCCCAAGCGGACTGGAACAGCTGTCCAGAGCGCTTATCGACGCAATGCTCAACTTCGCCGTCGCTGCGGCGGCGCTGACCTGCACCAAGGTCGGCCCGGATTTACCTTATCGAGATCAATTAACATGAATGAGCAAGCCCCCAGCGGGATTGTCGACTGCGAAAGCATCGATCAGGTACGCGAAAACATTGATCAGATTGATCGCGACATCGTCGCGCTTTTGGCCAAGCGCGGGACCTATGTAGAACAGGCGGCCCATTTCAAGAAAACCACCGATGACGTAAAAGCCCCGCAAAGGGTCGAGCAGGTCATCGCCAAGGTGGTTTCGCTATCCGTGGAGCTGGGCGCCAACCCGGCAGTGACCGAGCAAGTTTACAGGGCGATGATTAGCGCGTTTATCCATCAGGAACTGATAGCACACGCGGTGATTCAGGAACCGACCTCGCGCTAAGCTCGGGCGGAGGACACAGACAAGCTTGCTCACCGCTGTGCCGGGAGCAGGCTTGCCTGAAGAGAGTGTCTCAGGCAAACCGATTCAACGGGTTAGCCTGCCAACCCTACATACACATTCTGCACATCGTCATGGCCATCGATGGCTTCAAGAAACGCTTCGACTTCCGCCATTTGCTCGTCGCTCAGGCCATCAACGGTGCTTTTTGGGCGATAACCCAACTGTGCGGACTGCACGACAAAGCCGAACTCAGGCAGCGCCTTGCAAACGGCATCCAGATCGGTCAGCTCGGTGAGGAACAGGGTGGCGCCGTCTTCTCCGGGTTCGAAATCCTGAGCACCTGCCTCGATGGCCGCTAACTCGGCATCCGCATCCGGCGTGGCAGGAACAGCCTCGATCAGGCCCTGATGATTGAAGTCCCAGGAAACAGAACCGGCGGCCCCCAGTTGCCCTTTACGGAACAACACGCGGATTTCCGAGACCGTACGGTTGATGTTGTCCGTCAGGCACTCGATGATCACCGGTACATGGTGCGGCGCAAAACCTTCGTAGGTCAGACGCTCGAACGTCACGCCTTCACCCAGCAAGCCAGCACCTTTTTTGATAGCGCGCTCGAGGGTTTCGCGAGGCATCGAGGCCTTTTTCGCCTGCTCGACAACCAGTCGCAGGCGCGGGTTCATGTCAGGATCAGCGCCAGCACGCGCAGCGATCATGATTTCCTTGGACAGCTTGCCAAAAATCCGCCCTTTAGCGTTGGATGCTGCTTCTTTATGCTTGACCTTCCACTGTGCGCCCATGCTTGTTCTCTTGATCCGTGACTGTTTACTGCCCCTCTCTGTCAGCAGGCAGCTGACAGCTGAGGCGGCATAACGCTGAAAAATGAAGGGTATTTTATACGCGATAACGCCAGATGAAACCCCCGCAATCGAGTCATTGATCGAACGAGCTTGATCCTGGACAGGAAAACACGGGCTTGCACCTGTAAGACCGATACTTGAGTTGTAGTCCTTTTCCGAAAAATGGCTTAACGATGACTTTCGTTGCCGGCATTCCGTACCCTCTGCACCCTTGATGCTTTAAGACCGAGGATGCGCGGATGAGCCGAGACAATAGAACCCTGACGACCCTGACCATCGCCCATTGCGAGCTGGCGCTACAGGTCATCAGTTTCAAGGGCCACGAAGCCTTGAATGAACCCTATCGTTTCGACATTGACCTGATCAGCCCAAACCCGCACCTGGACTTCGGCCCACTGCTCTCACGCAGCGCCTATCTGTCCTTCGACGCACTGAACAATAGCGTCGACAACAAAGGTATTCATGGGCTGATCGCTGGCGCCAGCCTGCTCTACGCGGGTACCAGTTTGAGCCATTACCGCGTTCATCTGGCGCCCAGGATGCACGTGCTGCTGCAGCGCAGTCATCGGCGAATTTTTCAGGCATTGAGCGCGCCGCAGATCATCGTTCAACTCCTTGAAGAACATGGCATCGACGGTGACAGCTATCGCTTCGAGCACATGATAGGCCTGTATCCGCCACGGTCGATATGTGTTCAATACGACGAAAACGACCTGCATCTGCTGCAACGCTTGTGCGAAGAGGAAGGCATCCACTACCGCTTCGAACACCGCCATAGCGACCACGTGCTGATTTTTTCCGATGATCCGGGCAGCTTTCCCGAACAGCCAACGCCGATCCGGTTCCATATGAACGACGGCCGCGCTGCGTGCCCGGCGACGATAAGCCATATGGCCAAACGTTTTTCCATTCCACCCAGCTACAGCAGCCAGGGCCCTGCCCCCATCGATCAACCCTTAATAATGCCGGGAGACAACATCAGTTTTGCGCCAGCCAGTGACCCTGCCGTCAATCAGCCTTGCGAGTCCTTTCGCCGTGTCGATCAATCGACCCCTGAAGACGCCCGAATAAGGCAACTGAGCGAGCGCACACTGGAGCGCTTGCGTTGCGAAAGACGCCTGGTACACGGTCAAAGTAATCAACCCACGCTGGTCAGTGGCCAGATTCAGCAGGTGTTTGCTCACCCCGACAACCTGTTCAATGATCAGTGGCTACTGACTGAAGTCCACCATGCGGGCAAACAACTGCAGCTGCTGAACGGCTTCGACCCGCTCGATATCGCTGCGATATTCGATCATGACCCGGCCTCTGACAGGAAATGGTGGGAAGCCACGGATCATCCTCCCGGGGTTATGCCGGGTGCCGGGATCGCGCCCTTCAGTCAAGGCTATCGCAACCACTTTCGGGCTATCCCCTGGACCCAGACTTTTCGGCCGCAGCTCAAACACTGCAAACCGCATATTCCTGGTGGGCAGACGGTCACGTTGGTCGGCGTTGATGAGCACCCTGTTCAGCGCGATGAACACGGCCAGATTCAGGTCAGGTTTCACTGGCATGCCGACATCAGATGTTGGGTGCCACTGGCCAGTCACGGCAAACCGAATGACAGCAACTTGTCTGAATTAACCGGGGGTTCGCACATGCAGGTGCGTTATTTCGACAACGACCCGGATCGGCCAGTAATCTGCGGCCACCCGGCAGAAGCCACCGATACGCAGGTGCAACCAACGCGGATCCGAGTTGACGGTCACCCTCTGGAACCGGTGTCAGAACGCATTCATTTAAGTGCTGGCCAGACACTGCACGCTGATGCCGGCCATACGCTGATGCTTGACACCCATCAAACCCGAATTGTGCTGCAACGTGAGAGTATCCAGGTGACAGGCCCACAAAGCCTCTCCAGGGGTTCGGATCAAGCCCTTGAACGGTTTCAGGACGCGCCGATCCCGGGCACCGCTGTGTGTCGCGAAGACCGGTCGCCCTACGGACAACCTTCACTGCCTGGCCTCGACCTGCGCCTGACCGAGGAGCCAGGCCTGCTTGGGCAACCCTTGGCACATCGAATCTGGTACATCGTGCGCATGGACGCTCCCAGCCTGAAGAATCTGGCACGCCTGGCGCCGCAGCATTTTCTATTCGACGGCAAGACCGATCACCGAGGGTTTCTAGGCCTGGACCAGGAACAACTTCAGCAGTTGGCTGTGGAGTACAGAAAAACCCCACAACGGCTGTGCCTGGTGCACCCCGGCTCCTGCCAGTTGCTGTCGCAGTACTTCCAGCAGAACTGGACATCGCAGCAGCTTCTAGCTTTCAGCAGCCCAAAAGCCACCGCGGAGCCTGCGCCACCCTCGCCAGCATCTGCAGCCGCCGACTTGAGTGCCCTGTTCCAATGGTTGAGCCGGCCTTAGCCGCACAGAGGGCGATTAACGCCCCTCGAACAGAGGCTCACGTTTTTCGATGAATGCCGCCATGCCTTCTTTCTGATCCTGTGTAGCGAAGGCCGCATGGAATACCCTGCGCTCGAAACGGATGCCTTCAGACAGACTGACTTCAAAGGCACGGTTGACGCTTTCCTTGACCATCATCGCAACAGGCAAGGATTTGGCGGCGATTTCAGCGGCCACTTTCAGCGCTTCGTCCAGCAGGTCATCGACCGGCAATACTCGCGCTACCAGCCCCGAGCGCTCGGCTTCCACGGCATCGATCAGACGCCCGCTGAGGCACATTTCCATTGCCTTGGCCTTGCCCACGGCGCGCGTCAGACGTTGAGTACCGCCCATGCCCGGCAGAACGCCCAGCTTAATCTCCGGCTGGCCGAATTTCGCATTATCGCCCGCCAAAATGAAATCGCACATCAGCGCCAGCTCACAGCCGCCGCCTAACGCAAAACCAGCTACGGCCGCGATCATCGGTTTACGTCGACTGGCGACACGGTCGCTGTCCGAAAACAGGTCATCCAGGTAAATCTGCGGGTAGGTCAGCTCAACCATTTCCTTGATATCAGCGCCAGCGGCGAAGGCTTTTTTCGAGCCTGTCAGCACAATACAGCCGATATCGCGATTGGCGTCCAACACGTCCAGCGCCTGGTTCAATTCACTGACCAACTGCGCATTAAGGGCGTTCAACGCCTGCGGACGGTTCAGGGTGATCAATCCGACGCGACCTCGGATTTCCATTAAAATAGTTTCATAACCCATTGATATCTATCCTTAATTTTATAAATGAAAGGAAATGTCACATTACACAAAACACATCAACATTCGAATGCAACTACCTGAAAAATAACACTAAAGACTTCTAGAGATAACCATTCTCTGAATGTCACTGGTGCCTTCATAAATCTGACAGACACGGACGTCGCGGTAAATACGTTCTAGCGGGAAATCACTGAGGTAACCATAGCCACCCAGTGTTTGCAGCGCGCTGGAGCACACTTTTTCGGCCATTTCCGAGGCGAACAACTTGGCCATGGAGGCTTCAACCAGCGCCGGTTTGCCACTGTCACGCAGGGCTGCTGCGTAATGCACCATTTGCCGTGCAACGGCGATTGAAGTCGCCATGTCAGCCAGCCGGAACGCCACGGCCTGGTGTTCGATCAGTGACTTGCCAAAACTTTCACGCTCCTTGGCGTAATCACGCGCGACTTCAAATGCGGCACGAGCCATGCCAACCGATTGCGATGCGATGCCGACGCGCCCGCCCTCAAGGTTCGCCAGCGCGATTTTGTAGCCTTCACCTTCTTCGCCCAGACGCTGTTCGACCGGGACCTTAACGTCTTCAAACAGAATCTGGCAGGTGTCAGAGGCGTGCTGACCGAGCTTGTCCTCGACCCTCGCGACCTTATAACCGGGCGAGTCGGTCGGCACGATAAAGGCGCTGATCCCACGTTTCCCCGCACTGGGGTCGGTCACGGCGAACACGATCACCACCCCCGCGTTTTGCCCGGAGGTGATGAACTGCTTGCAGCCGTTGAGCACGTAATGATCGCCTTCACGCCGGGCGCGGGTGCGCAGGCTGCTGGCGTCGGAACCGGCCTGAGGCTCAGTCAGGGCAAAGGCTCCGAGCATGGCACCGCTGGCCAAAGGCCGAAGAAAGCGCTCTTTCTGCTGATCGTTACCGAATTTGAGAATCGGCACGCAGCCCACCGAATTGTGCACGCTCATGATGGTCGAGCAGGCGCCATCGCCGGCCGCGATCTCTTCCAGAGCCATGGCATAAGCCAGATAGCCCGTATCGCAGCCACCCCATTGTTCGGGCACCAGCATGCCGAAGAAACCCAGCTCAGCCATCTCGCCGATGGCCTGGCGCGGAAACGAATGCTCGCGATCCCATTGCGCGGCGAACGGCCTGAGGCGCTCCTGGGCGAACTGACGGGCCGCGTCGCTGATCTGCTGTTGTTCTTCTGTGGGTAGCATGACTTTTCCTCGTTAACCGTCTCAGTACAGGCATTCGACCGCAATGGCTGTCGCTTCACCGCCGCCGATACACACGGCGGCTACGCCACGGTGCAGGCCTTTTTGGCGCAGGGCCGACAGCAGCGTCACCAGAATCCGCGCCCCCGAGGCGCCAATTGGATGACCCAGGGCGCAGGCGCCACCATGGACGTTCACTTTGCTGTGGGGCAGTTCCAGCGTGCTCATGGTCACCAGCGCGACCACCGCGAACGCTTCATTGACTTCGAACAGGTCCACTTCGTCCAGCGACCAACCGGTCTTGCCCATCAGTTTTTTGATCGCGCCCACTGGCGCGGTCGGGAACAACCCAGGCTCGTCAGCGAACGCTGCATGGCCACGGATCACCGCCAGCGGCTTGAGCCCACGTGCCAGTGCTTCTGATTGACGCATCAGCATCAGCGCCGCAGCACCGTCGGAGATCGAGCTGGAGTTGGCCGCCGTCACCGTGCCGCCTTCGCGGAATGCCGGTTTCAAGGTAGGGATCTTGTCCAGACGGGCCTTGGGCGGTTGCTCATCGTCGCTGATCAGCCGTTGCTCCTTACCCACCGTGACCTGCACCGGGACGATTTCGGCCGCAAAACTGCCGCTGCTGATCGCGTGTTGCGCCCGTTTCAGGGAATTAATGGCAAAGTCGTCCTGCGCTTCGCGGCTAAAACCATTGGTTTCGGCGCAGTCCTCGGCGAAGGTGCCCATTAGCCGGCCCTTGTCGTAGGCATCTTCGAGGCCATCAAGGAACATATGGTCGATCACCCGGCCATGACCCATGCGATAACCGCTACGCGCCCGGTCCAGCAGATACGGTGAGTTGGACATGCTTTCCATACCGCCAGCGACCACGACTTTCGCGCTGCCGGCGAGCAGCAGGTCATGGGCCAGAATCGTCGCCTGCATGCCCGAACCGCACATTTTGTTCAGCGTGGTGCACACCGTCGACGTGCTCAGCCCGGCGCCCAATGCCGCTTGCCGGGCAGGCGCCTGCCCCAGCCCTGCCGAGAGCACACAGCCGAACAGCACTTCTTCCACATCCTGCGGCGCAACAGCGGCGCGTTCGACAGCGGCACGAATGGCTGCAGCGCCCAATTGTGGCGCGGTCAGGCTTTTAAATTCGCCCTGGAAGGCACCCATTGGGGTGCGCACGGCACTGACGATTACAATCGGATCTTGAATGGTCATTACTAACTCCTCAGCTACTTGGCTGCCATACGCAAGGCACCGTCGAGACGGATCACCTCGCCATTGAGCATGCTGTTTTCAATAATATGCCGAACCAGCGCAGCGAACTCTTCGGGCTTGCCCAGACGCGGTGGAAACGGCACACCCGCCGCCAGCGAATCACGCACTTGCGGAGTCATGCCAGCCATCATCGGTGTTTCGAAAATACCGGGGGCGATGGTCATCACGCGGATACCGAAACGCGCCAGTTCGCGGGCGGCAGGCAAGGTCAGGCTGACGATGGCGCCTTTGGACGCCGCATAAGCGGCCTGGCCGATCTGCCCGTCGTAGGCGGCCGCCGACGCAGTATTGATGATGACCCCGCGTTCGCCACCCTCGCCCGCCTCAGTCTCAGCGATGGCCGCCGCCGCCAAGCGCAGCAGATTAAAGCTGCCGATCAAGTTGACGCCGATCACCCGACTGAAACTGTCCAGCCCATGCGGGCCATTCTTGCCGAGGATTTTTTCAGCGCCGACCACGCCGGCGCAATTGACCAGCCCGTGCAGCCCACCAAAGGCTTCCACCGCCGCATGAACGGCCGCTTGTGCAGGGGCTTCCTGGCTGACATCGGCGACTGACCAACGCGCCTGTGCGCCAAGCTTTTCAGCCTGAGCAGCAACGGCCTCTGCATTCATGTCCACCAACATAACCTTCGCACCCGCCGCGACCAGCATCTGCGCGGTGGCTGCACCGAGGCCAGAGGCGCCGCCACTGACCAGAAACACCTTGTCTTGGATCTGCATAAAATTCCTTGAATCACGCGGTATGGGGGGCGGCTTGATCAGCCTGGGCTTTGGCGATTTCCTGATTGCGCAAAATAAAGCGCTGGAGCTTGCCACTCGGGGTTTTAGGCAGCTCGCTGACGAACTCGATTTCCCGTGGATAGGCATGCGCGGCCAGACGCTGGCGTACATACAGGCGAAGCTCTTCGGCCAATTGCGGATCGGCGCGGTAGTGCTGAGTCAGCACAACAAAGGCTTTCACCAGTTCGGTACGCTCCGGATCCGGCTTGCCGATGACCGCCGCCTCCATCACGGCTGGATGCTCAATCAGCGCGCTTTCAACATCGAAAGGTCCCACCCGGTAGCCGGAAGTCGTGATCACATCATCACTGCGGCCGACGAAGCTGATGCTGCCATCATCGTTCAACTCTACGGTGTCGCCGCTCAAGTAGTACTTGCCAACAAAAGCGCTGGTTTTCATGCCCTTGTAACCGTCGAACCAGCACAGCGGCGATTGCTCGCGATCCACAGCGAGAATCCCCGGTTGCCCGGCGGGCAGCTCTTCAGCGTCTTCGCCCAACACCACAATCCGATGCCCCGGCACCGCAAAGCCTGCCGAGCCCATTCTTACCGGGTGTTCCAGGCCGTGATGGTTGCACAGCACCATGCCCAGCTCGGTCTGCCCGTAATGGTCATGAATGGTGACGTCGAGGTTTTCGGCAAACCAGCGGATCACTTCAGGATTGAGCGGTTCCCCGGCGCTGCTCACCACGCGCAATTGGCCCTTGATCGGTTTAGCGAACTCGGCACCGGCGCTGATCAACAGACGAAACGCAGTGGGTGAACCCGCGAGGTTGGTAATCCCGTATTTACGGATGATCTGGCAGGTGCTTTGGACCGTGAACGGACCATCATAGAAGGTCGTCGGATGACCCAACGCCAACGGACCGATGACTGCGTAATAGAGGCCATAAGCCCAGCCTGGGTCGGCCACGTTCCAGAATGCATCTTCCGGGCGCAGGTCGATGGCATCGCGCATGTACCCCTGAAACGCAACAATTGCCCGCAAGGGTACCGCCAGCGGTTTCGCCGGGCCGGTAGTGCCAGAGGTGCACATCAGCAGGAATGGTGCATCCGCGGGCAGAATCACCGGCTCGCACGCCGCAGGATGGCACTCCACTTCGGCCCAGAAACTGAAATCACCCCGTACGATGCCCTCCCCCTTGGCGCCACCCACGGTGACGATCAACGGGCAATTCGGCACGTCCGTCAGTTTGTGACGGTTATCGCCGTCAGTGACCACCAGCGCCGCGCCCGAGCAGTGCAGGCGATGTTCGATGGCTTTGGGACCAAAGGCCGTGAACATCGGCTGATACACGGCACCGACCCGCCAGGTGCCCAACACCACGATCAGCAACTCGACCGTGCGCGGCAATAAGCCGGCGACGGTATCGCCAGGCTTTACGCCCTGGGCCTTGAGGAAGTTGGCGAAACGCCCGGCTTTTTCCTGTAATTCCATGAAGGTATACGTCGCGCTGGCACCCTGGCGACCTTCCCAGAACAACGCGATGCGCCCAGGCAAGGCATGACGATCACAGCACTCAACGCAGGCATTGAGCCCCGTCAACTCGCCCTGGAGCGTGGCATTGCAGGTAGTTTGATAATCAAATGTGTTGGCAGCGTGTGTGTATTCGCGCATTTCATCCTCGGTCTTTTATTCTTGGAACCGTAAGAAAAGTCGCAAGAATAATCACCCCGAGGACGAACGCGGGCAATGGTCAAAGCTATCAAGTTGAGTGACTGGTTTGGCCAATGTGAATCGCTTGACTCAGACGCCTGACACCCGCGCTCACAGCCCCTGCTCACACGCCCAGGATCAAACTCCGATAATGCCCTGGGTTCGAACCTGACCATTTGCGGAACGCCTTGTAGAACGAACTGGTGTCCGCGAAGCCCAGACGCTCGGCGATGTCGGCGAAGCTGACCTCGGCGTCGGCCAGCCAGACAATCGCCAGTTCCTTGCGCACACTGTCTTTAATCGCTTGATAGGTCTGACCCTCTTCAGCCAAGCGCCGACGCAGGGTCGATGCCGACATGCACAATGTTTGGGCCAAGGCCTCGGTTTCCGGCCAGTGCTCGGCGGGCAGCAGGCGCAAGTCGTTTTTGATCCGACTGGCGAAGCTTTCCGGGTCGCGGTATTTCACTAGGATATTGGCCGGGGCGCGGGCCAAAAATCGCTTGAGCTCCTCGGCACTGCGTTTAATCGGCAGGTCCAGGCAGTCAGCTGCGAAAATCATCCGAGTCCTGGGCCGGTCAAAGCGCAGGTTTTCGGAAAACATCACGTTGTAATCTTCACAGAAGTCCGGCTCCGCGCATCGCAGTTCGATGGCCAGTATCGGAATCCGTCGCCCCGCCAGCCAGCAGGCGACGCCGTGGACGATCATCCAGTAAGTGAAATACGTAAACGCCCGCTTCGGTGGCCCGTCGAGCTCATCTAGGACAATTTCCGCAAGGCTCTGCTGACGCACCAATCCCGCCTGCAAGTCCTCCAGCATCAAGGATAGAAAGCTCAAGCCCGATTCAAGCCCCGCTGCCACCGTCAACTGAGCCATGGACGAACGGCACAGGAACTCAAGACTGCCCGACCTCAGACGCCGTGGGTCCATGCCAAAAAACTCATCGTCCAGACGCCGCGCCAGCAAGCGCCACAACCGTGCATACGCCGTCGCCGGTACCCGTGCATTGGCTTGTCCAAGCAACGCGGGTGCAATCCCCACCTTGCTCAACACCTCGGCAGTGGCTGCCCCTGGCGCACAACTCTGCAACAGTGCTTCGCGCACCAGTTGCATAGAGATGGTGTCTTTTTCCGACATGAATGATTGCCTGTCCTTGCGAGCCGTCCCTGGACACTCTGGGGTGTTTACGGCTTTATTGCCGGCCATCTTAGGGGCCGACGCACAAAAAGCCAGCTCAAGGTGTTTCAGGGCTCGGAACCACCAGCGTAAAACGAACCTCTGGCCCCTTACGCGGTCGCACAGTTGAACCCTCAAGCTGCAAAGAACGAGTTCAACGACTTGCTATTGTGCCTTGCTAACTGGAGCGTCACTGATGCCGTCACGCCTGATCCGCGCCCTGCTCACTTCGCTGTTGATTCTGACTATGAGCGCCTGCGCGCTATTCCCTCACCGCGACCCGCTAAACATAAACGTAGTCGGCATTGAACCGCTGCAAGGTCAGGATTTGGAACTGCGCTTTGCGGTCAAACTTCGTCTGCAAAACCCTAACGAAGAGGTGATCAATTACAGCGGTGTCGCCCTGGAGCTAGACATCAACGGCAGACAGCTGGCCTCAGGCGTCAGCGATCAGCAAGGCTCCCTACCCGGCTTCTCCGAGACCGTGCTGGTGGTGCCCGTCAGTGTGTCGGCCTTCGCTGCACTGCGCCAGGCACTGGGGCTGACACAAACCCAGAGCCTGGACAACCTGCCTTACGTGCTCCACGGCAAGCTGGCAGGTGGCCTGTTCGGGACCATGCGCTTCAGCGACAGTGGCACCCTGAGCCTGCCTCAATCGGTCTACGGCAACTGGTGATTACTCATTAATGAAGCGCACGCCAGCCTTGATGCGCGCGAAAGAGCTCGGCTGGTGCGCCAGCGCCTTGCTTGACCCCGCAGTCATCAAGGTCAGGGACGCAATCGCCGAGCTATTTTGAGGCTGCCTCAGCCGATCTCTACTTGGCGGCCGCCATCAAACGGTTTATTTCGCTGCGCACCATGTTGGCGTATTCAGGCGGGGACATGCCGTCGAGTTCCGAACGAACCCATTCGGCCCATTTACCCTTGCGCTTGGATTTTTCACCCACCAGTCGGCCAGCATCGCCTTTGGCCTTGCCCAAGTTGTTTTGCCAGAGATCGAACAGTCTGGATTTTTCATCTTCAAGCGCTGCGCGCTCAGCGACGGGCCGGTTGGCCAGGTTGAAGCTCATACAGATCACCTGTGGCTAAAAATCGACTGTATCTTACACTGCTGTGGGAAGTTTCTGACCCGGTAATGTTTGTCCACTTAGCCGATGAACGCGAAAAAGACTGCAACTTTTCCACCCGCCGGAGACTCCATTGCTCACTGTTGTCATCAATTGAAAGGAAGAAACCATGGCCCGTAAAACCGCCGAGCAAAACACCGCCGAGCAAATCAAGGATCAGGCATTCAGTGAGCTGCAGGCGCTGATAGAAGAATCAGACAAATTGCTCAAGGACAGCGCAACGCTGGTAGGCGACGACGCTGAAACACTGCGTGCACAGCTGAGCCTGAAGCTGAAACAAGCCCTGCATTCAGTCTCCAACGTGCGTGAACGCACCAAACCCGTGGTCGACGCCACCGAACACTACATCGGTGGTCACCCATGGCAGACCGTCGCCCTCTCTGCCGGGCTGGGCCTGGTAGTGGGCTTACTGCTTGGGCGTCGCTCTTGATCTGAAACCAGGTACAAAGCCCGCTTGATGGGAGACTCTGCCCCGTCGTCCTACGCAGCGCGATCGCGTTGCGTAGAGGGCAGCACCCATTTGCATTAAGCCGGGTGCTGAGGGACCAGCGTCTGCAGCTGTCTGGCAAAGCCATCCGCTGTGAACGGAAGGGTTTCCGATTCCTTCACGCCGATGCGTTTGTTCATCATCCACTGTTCCGCAGGCGGGGTGAGGGTCAGGGAAATCTGTTCCTGAGCATGCACACTGAGGCCGCTCGCGGCAATCGAGACCTGGCCTTTGGGGCCCATGGCATCGGGTACAAATACCACCTGACGGGACGCAAATGACAGCGTCATACGTTGCGTGCGGAATGGCGAATTCTCATCCGGATAACCCTTGCTTTGCGCAAGGTGCGGCTCGTATTCGAACACCATCTGCCCGCTGTTTTTGAGGGGGGCCATCCAGCCTTCAATCTGTTCGTACAGCTTGAGAATGCTCGATTCCCAATGTGCCAGATCAGCGTGGAACTGCTGATGCTTGTGTTCTTCATTGCGTTGATTGGCGCTCAACAACTCGCCTAACCGCTGTACTTCGTCCATAAAACCCCTCCATTATTTATTAGTACATCGAACCGAGGGTGATAACACACCCCCGTGCAGGGTGTCGCGCTGCACCTGCTGCCGTCCACAGGCTCACTGCGGATGGTCAACCACTGAAGCCGCGTAGCTCATCTTCATTGCCAGTTGGGCGCGTTTTTCTTCGGCTTCCGCTCTTGAGTTAAACGGCCCCAGCAGTACTCGCTCCTTGCCGTCCCGGACCGCGACAAAAGAAGGAAACCCGTGCTCGATGAGCCTGTCTGTCAGGTCGCTGACCGCTTTGGGTTCTGCCACCAGAACATCCCACTGTGGCACGGCGACCTGCGCGACGGCAGGTGCCTGCACCTTGGCTGGCTTATCCGGCTCGCCTGCACCGCATCCCGCCAACATCAAAACCGCAACCATTATGGACAATCTGCGCACAGCCATTCCCCCGCGTGTGAAGTACCGGGAAGTTTAACACTGCCGGGCGCGGAGCTGCCGGAGGCTTAACACCGTCAAACCAGGAGCTTCAACAACGCCTTTGCCGCAGCACTTGAAGACGCCGGGTTTTGGCCGGTCACCAACAAGCCGTCGGTGATCGCCAGAACTTGCCAGTCCGGGACTTTTTCATAATGACCACCGAGGCGCTTGAGTTCATCTTCTACCAGGAACGGCACGACGTGGGCAAGACCGACAGCCGCCTCCTCGCTGTTGCTGAACCCTGCTACGCGCTTGCCTTTGACAATCGACTCGCCATTGACCTTCGCGTGGCGAAGTACACCCGGCGCGTGACAGACCGAACCAACTGGCTTACCGGCACTGTAGAACGCCTCGATCAAGGCGATGGACTTCGGATCTTCGGCAAGGTCCCACAAGGGGCCATGACCACCCGGATAGAAGATTGCGTCAAAACCGCTGGCCTGCACATCGGCCAGCTTGACTGTGCTGGCCAGTACCTGCTGCGCAGCCGAATCTTTTTTGAAGCGCTCAGTCGTTTCGGTCTGACCGTCCGGGGCGTCACTTTTCGGGTCCAGAGGGGGCCGACCGCCTTTGGGGGACGCCACTGTGACCGTTGCACCTGCATCTAAAAAAACGTAGTACGGCGCAACAAACTCCTCAAGCCAGAAACCGGTTTTTTCGCCCGTATCGCCGAGTTTGTCATGGGACGTAAGCACCATCAGAATCTTCATATCGAGTGTCTCCTGCCAGTTTTCAATCAGTGTAGGTGGGAGTACAGGCATGCCCCTTAGGTTCCGGGGCATTTCACAGTGCACACTTTAATCCGATTAGAGACGAAAAAACCGCAGCCTTTTCCGGACTGCGGTTTTTTGAGTGGCGCTTGATCAGAGAGCGTTTAGCGAATGAATATCTGCGCAGTGGTAATTGCCATGTCTCCCCCGGGCAATTTGATTTTCCCCAAGGGTTTCAGGCTGTCGGCATCGAAGATCGCCACATCATTGAAGGTGCCGGCCAGGTAGATCTTGCTGCCCGCCTTGTTGAAGGAAATGCAGTAGTAGGAGTGATCCAGACTGGCTGCTGTGACCAGCTTTTTCTGCTTGATGTCGTACTTGGCCAACCGGTTGAGCACGCCGTACATCAGGTTCGGATCTTTGGGCGAGCGCATGCCGCTGAAGTAGATCTCGGTCAAAGGGCCAAAGTCCGTGGTTTCAGTCTTGCCGGTTTTCAGGTCAACGCTGAACAAGCCATAAAGCAGGTCGGCCGTGGCCGGGTCCTCTTTTTTGTCCTTGAACCTGGCAGTGGTGTAGAGCAGCGCAAAATCATGCCTGTAGGTCTGCTGGTTCCACACATACAACACGTCTGGCGGGCTGTACAACGGACGCGTCCAGTGCCGACTGGGGATCAACACGTCGAACTTGCCGGTTTTCACGTTGACCTTGTAGACATCCGCACCGGCCACATACAAAGTGCCGTCATCGCCACTCTGCATGATGGTCAGCTGGCGCGGGGCTGGAAAACTGCGTACCGGCTTAGCGTCCATGCCGGCATCGGTGGCGTAGATGTCCAGGCGCGGCTGCTGCACTTCATAGCGGTCTTTGAGCATCAATGTCGGGTTGGCAACGGTGTAAAGCTCCCTGCCATCGTGACTGACCGTGAACGCGAACATCGACCGCGCTTTCTCACCCGATTTCTGGGTGATGCTGGCATGAAAGACTTGCTTGCAGCTGTCCAGTTCAACGCCATAGACATCGGCATAGTGGTTATTCAGCACGTAGGCAATCTTGTGGTCCGGCGATAACTGAACGGTGCCCGGACCAAAGGCATCCGGCAACGTGCAGGTCTTGTACAGGGTGTCGGTCTGCAGGTCGATGACGTGCAGGTTGTTCGGGTAATTGGTCGTGACCATGTACTCATGGCCGGGATCGAGTGTCGGGTTCGTATCGGCAAGGGCCGATAATGAACAGGTGCCAAGGATGGCGAAAGCGGCAAGGCCGCAGGTGCCTGAGCGAAGCATGCTGATATCCCTCATGTTCATCTGTCCGATTTTTTATTTGTCGTCCGGGAACACTGTTCCAAGATTGCGCCAGCTGTCGTTGGAGGCTTGCGCATCCTTGTTCCAGTCGGGATAGGTACTCATCATGTCGGGCACCTGGGCAGGCCACCAACATGGATCGGAACAGCCATAGAGGTCTGCTTCCATGGGTTGGCAGAGCGACGACACCCCCCCAAATGCGTCGATTTCCCAGCCTGGGTCAGTGGTCGAGGCACAACCGGCGACCGAACTCATGGCCACCACTTCTTCGATGCGGTTCTCTGCCGCAGCCTGTTCAAGCTTCAGGGCTTTATTGTTGATTGCTTTGAGATGTTTCATATCAATGCGCCTTCCGCGGAGTGATATAGCTGGTAATGAACGCAGGATTGACCGCCATGATCCGGGTATAGACTTCGATACCGAAGTCGACCCAATCGCGCATCAGTTCGCAGTAGTGATACGTCGGATGAGCCGGGTCGCCATAACGGGCATAGCTTTCGTGGTAGCAGCCGCCCGAGCACAAGTTACGAATGCGGCAGTCTTCACACCCCGTATTGGTGCGGTCCAGGCGCTGGGACAGGAAGTCGTTCAACTCCACCTGTTTGACCCCGGTGTGAACGTTGCCGAATGTCGGCAGCGTTGAGCCGGTAAACCGGTGGCACAGGTTCAACTCGCCCTTATGGTCTACGGCCAGCATCTTCAAGCCCGCGCCACATGGCAGGGCTTTCTTGTGCCCCTCATGGATGTCGGTGATCAACTGATGCAGGTTGGAGAATCCAATATTGCGATGGATCAGCGCAGCTTCCAGATAGCGTCTACCCAGAGCCTTCATGCTGGCGAAAACTTCGATCAGTTCCTCGCTGGACAGGTTGTAAGTGCTGATGTCGCCGGAGGTCACCGGGGCGAAGCCGACTTCGGCGAAACCCATCTCGTTGAACAAGTGATCCCAAATCGTCTCGACGTCGGTGACGCCCTTGGTCAGGGTTACCCGTGCACCGACCGGACGGCTGTTGTAACGCGACAGGAGCATTTGCGCCTTGCGTCGAACCACGTCGTAAGTACCCTGCCCGCCAACGGTGATGCGGTTGCGGTCATGGACAGTCTTGGGGCCGTCGATGCTGACCGACAGACCGAAGCGATGGGCGTTCAGGTAATCGACAATTTCTTCAGTGAGCAGCGTGGCGTTAGTGGTCATCACAAACTCGACCATTTTGCCGGCTTCAGAGAAGCGTTTCTCACAGTAATCAACCATGTATTCGAGCAGTTTTCGATTGCTCAGTGGCTCACCGCCAAAGAACACCACCGTGTAGCGCTCTTCGTCAGGGGATTCCTTGAGCAACATCTCAACCGATGCCACTGCCGTTGCGACGTCCATCTTTTTGCCTTCAGACGGCTTGTCGAGGTCTTCTTTATAGCAATAGGTACAACTCAGGTTACAGCCGGTGTTGACGTTCAAGACCACGGTATTGATCGCCGTGCGTTCAACCCGTTTGACCCCGATGTCCGGGGTCAGTGGCGAACCATCGCTGACCAGTTCCAGGGCCATCAACTCACGCAGGGTCTCGGTAACTTCTTCGCCACCGTAGCGGTTGGCCAACTGCGATATCAGATCGTCTGATGAGCAGCCTTCGCCACGCAAGGTATCAATGATACTGCCGGTCAGCTCATCGCTGGCAAACAGGGAACTGCTGGGAATATGGAACAGCATGCGGTCGGAATCGACATGCACTTCATGCAGATTTCGTTCGACCAGATTCAAAATAACGCCCATTGCAACCTCCTCTGGAACCCTCCGTTGCGGGGAGAATCCCGGTCATTCCTGAACAATGCCTCAACCTTTGGTTTTGCCCGACCTGAGCAGCCAGACGCGACACCGGATCAGGGAATGGGTGGATTGTTCCAACGCTGCACGGTGACGATCATGTGGCCTTCACCGGTCAACGATTTACCGGCATCATCCACGGCCGCGATGACCTTGAGGTTGCCAGCGTTATTGGTCGACATTTTGCGCTCGGGGTTAGGTCCCGCACCGCCCGGCGTGAACACACCGGTGTCGGCTTGCATGCTGCCGGCGAACTTGACGTCTTCGTCCTCTTTGGCACGGTCGTCGAACGGCTCGACCTTCCACTGCGCCGGGAACACGCCAATCCGGTAAGGCTTGCCGTCAGCACCCTTGCCCCAGGCCTCGGCATCGAAGCGGCCCTGAACCTTCGGCGTAGAGCCGCCGTTCTCGCCGATGCGCGCCACTGAGAACTCGGGCACAACCTTGACCTGGTCAATGCGTTGATAAACCGCCAGGGTCACGCCCTTGAGTACGCCCAGCGTGACTTGCCGAACGCCGGGTTTAGCACTGTCTGCCGCCTTGAGCTTGAACCGCAGGCGTTCCGGAGTTTGCTCCAGGACTTCGACAATCTGAACCCCAGGACCAAAGTCTGGCGTGCCTTTAAGGCCGCTGCCGATCAAGCTGACCTCGGTTTCACTGCCTGCTTTCAGATACCCCGGTTGCACCGCGAGCAAACGAGAGGAACCCTGTCTGGCCGCAATGAAGTCAAGCCCACGCTCATCATGCGCGGTCTCGAACATCCGCCCTTGCAGTTCGCCGTCTTTGGCCGCAAACACCTGACGCATGGCCACACCATCGATTTTCAGGTTGCCGCGCCATTCGTAACCGTTATAGAGAATCGCGCTGCCGTCACCATTGAACGGGCTACCGTCCGTGTACTGACCTTTGACCGCAACCTTGAACTGGTCACTGCCATCGGCGCTGACGCTCATGGTTCCCGACAATTCACCCTTGCCGGGCAATTGACCACTAAAACTCCACTCTCCGACCAGCGCATCTGCGTGCGGCCGGGCTTTTAGCCAGTCCGTCCAGGCCTTGTTTTCCAGCGGATACTTTTTGGCCAGCAGTGGCACCATGTCTTTGCGGGCAATATCGAACCAGTCACGGTCACGGGCCAGCGCCTGATATTCCAGTGAAGGCCATTGCCCCAGGTGGAAGTTCACCAGACGCTCCCACTCCTCCGCCGGACGCCGTTGCAACGCAACGCGGGCACCGGAGTGACAGCGGCCACACATCTGGCTGAACTGATCATCAAAGTGCTCGACGGTATTGAGTCGGCGTTCGAGCGCATAACGCACGCCATCCGTCTCGCTGGGCGCCAGGCCCTGAGTGTCAGCGAGGTACTTGACCAGCGTGCGACGGTCTTCGTCGCTGATCTGCAGCTTATGCATGGTCTGCATGCGCGCAATGCTCATCAGCCAGCCTTCCGGCGTTTTACGCTGATGGCTGATGCGGCTCAGGCCTTTATCGGCCTCAGGCGTGTGACAGCCCTGACACGTTTCCCTGAGGATGCCTTGGGCATCACGTGCCGCCATGCTTGGAGGCGAATGCAGAGCGACGCAAGCGGCCATCGCCAGCAAACCGCTCGTCATGCCTGCTCGGAGTTTTCTCTTCATCAACGTCGAACCTCCCACGGTGCTTTTTGTTTTTTAGTTGGAGATGTCCAATACACGTAGCGTGCCAGATTAGTAATACTTATTTAAATCAAACAGTTAAACCTTATTGTTAACTTCGTTAATGCCTGGCCCAACCCTGGCTGCGTTTAATTTCGCGACAACTGTTCCACTCTGAGACGAGCATAGTTCGCATGGCACGTCTGACCACCGAGTCGCGCCTGATGCTTACCCGCGCTGGCGCCTCAAGTATGTTGCGGTTTTTGACAGTGGGTACCGGATAAGGCCTTCTCGATGACGGCACGGTACCCATAGGTAACAACCCCCCACGCTGATGAGTTTGATCTAGTCGGCCAAGCTCGATGGGCATGATCTGTTCGAGTGCTTGAAGGACATACTGACGCAGCTGCCGACGCAGAAGATGAGCGAGATCGAGGCGTTATGCCGCACACGTTGCAAGCTGTTTAAACACGACGCTAGATAAAATCGTTTACCTGATTGCCGAATACTCATTTGATTTCGGCTCTACCAAAAAGTCACGTCCAGGATTGTTTGTAATCAAACCTATTATCAACAGGCAGAGGCCAATGTAAGCGTGTTGTCTGGACGGTTACGGCCCCCGTATGCTGCTGATGGGCGAGGGAGTGGACTCCCCCTGTCGATAAAGGAGCGGGCTAGTCATGATGAAAATCTGAGCTATCATCGTTTGGGTGTCCTCAGACCCAATGGAAAAAATGGCCCGGCAGAGAGCTACCGTGCCCCCCAATAAAACAACACCACCGCTTTAACACAGCAACGTTCAGATTCCGTTCAAATGACTGTGTAGATCAGGGCTCTGTAGTGGGCTTTGGCACGCAGCGCTGAAGGGGCGTCAGTGCACTGGCTATCTATCCTCGCCGCCCCCTTAGGCGTTTTGCGTCTGGCGGTAGCATTTGCCTGCGCGTTTTTTGTGCACGCTCACTCGACATGAACGTCCTCATGCATGAATCAAGTTTTAATACCTAAACTCAACGTGGAAGAGTCGACTCATCATGAGCACTATTCACAACCCGGCCTTGAACTACCGCCCAGAAATCGACGGACTGCGCACGATGGCGGTCGTCCCCGTTATTCTTTTCCATGCAGGCTTTCAGTTATTTTCCGGAGGCTTTATCGGTGTCGATGTGTTCTTCGTGATTTCTGGGTATTTGATTACGTCGATCATTTTGGCCGAGATGTTGGCTGGTAAATTTTCGCTGGTAAACTTTTATGAACGCCGAGCACGGCGGATATTACCTTCATTATTCGTAGTGATGCTCACTTGCCTGCCCATGGCCTGGGTATGGCTTGACCCCCTGAACTTCAAGTTTTTTGCCAAGAGTTTAATCGCGGTGCCAACATTTTCGTCTAACGTGCTGTTCTGGCGCGAGAGTGGATATTTCGATGTGACCTCGGAGCTGAAACCGTTACTGCATACCTGGACCCTCGCGGTGGAAGAGCAGTATTACCTGGTCTTCCCACTGATCCTGATGGCCGCTTGGGGACTGGGTCGAAAAAGGATCGTCGCCATTCTGATGATCGGTGCAATGATGAGCCTGGTCATTTCCGAACACGGTGCGACCCATGAATCCTCCGCATCTTTTTATCTATTGCATGCCCGTGCATGGGAGTTATTGGTGGGCTCCTTCATCGCCTTTTATTTTTCCTGGCGGCCTCGCTTGGAGAATGGCCCGAAAGCCATTAATCAAGCAGCAACAATGCTCGGTACTTCGTTAATTCTTTACGCCATATTTACCTTCGACAGTACCACCTCATTCCCCGGGTTGCATGCCTTGATCCCGACAATTGGCGCAGCCTTGATTATCATTTTTGCCAACGCTCATACCCTAGTAGGGCGGGTGCTGAGCACTCGCGCCTTCGTGCTGATCGGAATGATCAGTTACAGCGCCTACCTATGGCATCAACCCATTTTCGCCTTCGCGCGTGAGAGCTACCTGGTCGAGCCGAGCTCAACGATCATGCTTGCGCTTACCCTATTGTCGCTGGTATTAGCTTATTTGAGCTGGCGCTTTATAGAACAGGCTTTCCGAAAAAAAGCTCGATAAAAAGACATCATATATTCACGTTGGGGGCCATTTTTTCACTGATGTTCATAGGCGTTGGGCTGACCGGATATACCAACGAAGGTTTCGCCAGCCGGTTTGATTTAGATCCGGTAGCGCTGGAATCATTTACCTTCACAAAAATACGCTTTCCCTGCGATAAAAATTACGATGGCAACGGTTGGAGCATCGATTTCTGCTTATTTGGGGCGGTCGACAAAAACGCTACCCCGGAGGTTGCTGTATTTGGCGACAGCCACGCAGAAGTGCTATTGCCCGCCTTCGACACCGCAGGCAAAGAGCGGGGGAAAACCATTGTGCATATCGGTCTGGCTGGCTGCCCTCCACTGTTGGGTGTGGATGTTCTCGCTGGCAATTATGTTGTGGGCGTGTGCGAAGCCCTCGCGAGACGCGAATATGACTATGTAAAAATGAACGGCATCAAGACGGTAATTCTTGTCTCACGCTGGACGCTTTATACGGATGGCGATTACGACAAGTGGAAAAAGAGCAGCTATTTTCTTGTGTCCCAAGACACCCAGGAAAAAACCAAAGAAGCATCAAGGGCTGTGTTTGAGAAGGCCCTGAATAAAACCGTCGAGGCTTACCAGGCGCTAGGCACCCATCTTTACATAGTGGCTCAGGTTCCGCAGCAGATGGTCGATCCGAAAAACCTTTATTACCAACTCGCCCGCGGAACAGGATCGAGCGACGAGAACATACTACAGAGGGTAAGCGAGCTGTCCGTGCCACTGTCAAAACACAATCAACTTCAGCAATTCACTCGTCATCTTTTCGAGCTAGACAGCGAGCAAAATAAAATAAGACTGGTCACGCTGGACAATATTTTCTGTCAACAACAGGTGTGTCTGATAGGCGACACCCATTCCTATTACATGGACTACAATCACTTGAATGCCAAAGGCTCACAATTGGCGGTTAATGCAATCAGTAACGTTCTCGCCCAGTAACGAAGACGTGACTAGCATTAAAATATCGGCATAAAAAAGCGCGTGCGAGCGAAACTCCGAACGCATCCTGGAATATGCCGTCACCCCCTGACTGCAGTGGTCTAATGAAATCTATGGCCACCCCCATTTAGGCGAAAATACCCGCCAGATCTGGCCCCGGCGAAAACCGAAGAAAAACTTAAAACTGTGTCCAGTATCAGTTGACCACTACCGAGGTACCTGACGCCCAGCAAAATCAGGGTCTTAAATTTAATCACCTGTCGCAGTTTGGGACAGCGGGTGAACAATGACTAAGGCCTTATTAATCAAGACCTTGAGCTTACAAATAGGCGGAAAAAGCAGCGTCCTTTGCGAGCCTTTAGATCCCAATAAACATTGGTCCAAACGGTTGCGTTTTGGGGAAGACTTTCCAGCAGTAAATCCCATCCCTGGCGTCCTGCCGACCGAACACAATCTCAATCACGCGGCTTGCATTACCACGACTGCGCATTAAAAAAGCAGTCGATCTCTTCCACGCTACTCAGTGCGAAATTGCACTCCACTTGACCCCGTATTTGCATTTGATCTGACCAACGATTGCTTCGGATTTGACCAGCACACTTCGTAGCCATGATTGGTAGAAACCTGTCGGTTGCTGCCGATGGCAACAGGCAGCAATCGACCAGATTCGGCTGCTCAAGGGCGAGTATTTACACGTCCATCCGCATCGGGATTGTCGATCACGCTGCGGCCATCCCAATATGACAGTGCCTTCCACTCCTCGCTGAACCGCCTAGCTGCACTTACTTTGTCGTTGGAGCAGTCCGTCTGACTCCATTTCATGCGACGGGGATCACACTGCGCAGGCAAGACATACACAGAGTCGAATTTTCTTTGAAAAATCTTGTAATCGTAGGGTGCCGGTTCGGCGGCATTCACCTCAGTTACGAAGGCAGGGAGGAGCAACAGGATCCATTTCATTAAGAGTCTCAATTCCTGTGAAGTACGTCGTAGGTACAAAACAATACCTTGCATCGACCGCCAGTCTCCTCCGATTGCTACACCGAATGACACGTAGCTTCACCTTGCACATGCTTACCGGCTGCTACGGGTCGTTCTCTATCGGTCATGGTTACGAAGCGTGCTGGTCAAGTCCGATGCAAAAGGCTGGTCAGATCCAATGTTAACGGGTGGGCAGTCAGTGCAATTACCAAACTGAGCACGAATCTACCGGTAGCCATTCCTGACAGCCTGGCATC
This sequence comes from Pseudomonas sp. MH9.2, assembly GCF_034353875.1. Lineage (NCBI taxonomy): Bacteria > Pseudomonadati > Pseudomonadota > Gammaproteobacteria > Pseudomonadales > Pseudomonadaceae > Pseudomonas > Pseudomonas sp. MH9.2. The sequence continues at coordinate 222,502 of NZ_CP133784.1, read as the reverse complement.
GAGCAGTGGGTTGAGCGGCTCTGGACCAACCGGATTGCTCTTTCTGACCATGGCTATCTCGACATTCCGGTTCAACGCTTCACACCGAACTGACTGGACATAGATGATGGAGTGATTCGAAAATTCGACCCCTAGCACCCCATGCTGGGGATTAAACACGCCTAAACTATTGTTTTACAAGGAATAAACACCACATTCCGGGTGGCAAATCATCCGCTTTTTTGTGCATATGCAAACGGTAAGCTGTGGCCTGCAGCGGTGGTTTTGCGCAATCAACAGAGATCTGCCCCCTGTCTTAGGCGCCCTGCCGACGAACACCCTGGCTCATTTTGACTGAGCATCTATGTTTACATTTCAACTGTGTCGCACACCTTGGAGAAGATCATGCCGAAATCTGGTGGAACCAAAATCGGATCGGGAGCAACTGGAAAAGGAGGTGGCGGAGCTAAAGCCCCTATCGTCCCAAACTTGCCAAGCAAAACAGGGAAAATATCTGGCGTCCGCCGCGGGAATGCGGATCCGAAGGTGAAGTAGTTGCGGTTTCTACCGGTGCCTAATCTTTAGGCACCGGGTCGTTTAGGTCCCCACCACGTCAAGGTGACTTCTAGCCACACCTAACCCATTGAATATAAAATAAAATATCCATTGTATCAACTGGCCAAAAAGCCCAAATACACGCTATAAGAATCAATAGCTTAGCGTTGTATTTTCATACAGTAGTAGCCCCTCACCGGCGTCCTACCGACCGAACACAACCCCTATTTTTTATAGGCACTCGGAAAAGGTTATTGTAAGCGCATGACCCAGCTCCAAAGCGCCGGTAACATGATGCCCACGCCCGATATGCTGTACGGGGCCTCTGAATCCGTGTCACCAACGCATAAAGCCATCAATGAGCCCCATCGCTGACCTTGAAGTCAGTTCTGAGGGTTTCTAAAGGAAATTGGCCATAGCCCACAGCACAGCCAGGAACGACCCAGCCAATAACACCTGGAACATGTGAAACTTAAAATTAGTCATGACTCTTATTTCGCAAGGTCACGGCTAATCTATTTATAATATGTTCTACGGCGTGTTTCTCGGAAAAGTCTGCAGTCCGTAAAAACTTAATAAGTGCATACTCATCAGCAGAAAGTTCAGCAACAGCACATGGCGTTCGTTTACCCGTCACGACGAACAGCACATCGATAGCCGTAGCAGACAATCGGCTCAGGTAGTCAGCCCTCGGACACCTCGTTCCGTTTTCATAGAGCAATTGCGCATTGGGTTGTATGCCACCAATGGCAGCAACGGCGCTCGGGGTCAGGCGACACGCTTCACGCTCGAGTTTTAATCGAATGCCCAGACTCATCAACGCCATTCCCTTGGATATAACAATGGCGTCATTATACTGGTGCAGTGACATTGCTGATCAATATCCATTTGGATGAAATAATGACTACACATATCAGATCAGTTGAGCCGCTAAGAAATGTAGCTGCACTGTCTCCCTGTGCCTGATCTTTGGGCACCGGCGGTTTAACCCCCCCATGTCAAAGTGGCTTGATGCCTAGCATCCTCTCAACCAAAAACGTCCTTGATCTCCACAGCTAACATCACCACGCAGTCTAAAAGGCGGTTTGTTGCGGGGTAATTAGTATATATTTCAAGGACTTAGCGCTTTCAAATACGCACCAAAACGCATTGGTTGGTATCAGAATTGGTATCAGCCAATGCAGCCTCTCCCGGCGTCCTGCCGACCGAACATAATCTCAATCACGCGACTTGCAATACCACGACTGCGCATAAAAAAAGCAGTCGATCTCTTCCACGCTACTCAGTGCGACATTGCACTCCGCGGCCACCTGTTTGCATTCAATCTGACCAACACGCTTCGTAGCCATGATCGGTAGAGAACTGCCGATTCTGTTGAAAAAATCGGCCTTGGTTTCCATGGCAAAAAAGTACGCGTTTGAGATTGAAAACTTGAATTTTCTCAGAGGTTTTCGGGCTGAGATTTCACGTAGATGCGTGCTAAAAAGGCGCTTTCACCGACACGTTTTCCTTTTTCAGTGGAGGCTCAAGCCATGGCAGACAAAGATCTTCTCCCTTCCCTACTTTTCAAGCTCAACGAAAACCAGATTGCCCTAGAGGCAGCCATCACGGAGCTTGTGCTGTGGGTTGAGTAGCGCGGATCGACAGATGCCGGCGGGAGCGCATGCTGGGCACTGCGTGTCGAGATGATTTTAGGGGGAGTAGCGTGCCAGCCATGCCTTTAGGACGCTATTCCACTTGCTGAAAAGCGTGTCGCTCAGCTCTTTTTTCCGTGCCGCCAGCACCGCCGCCGTCTCAACGGTTTTCTGGCCGAGCAGGCAGTCCAAGAGCGGCAGGGGCCGTGCTTCCTCGTTCTTGCTATCGGCCTTGCTCATGCCCTCGATTCACGCATTGTCGTTTTCAAGATGATGTTGAGTTGGCCGGCCCCCGAGCAAACCTTCCTGATCCGACAACATTTGACCGATCTGCAGGCCCTTATCATCGATGTGGTATCGACGCAGTTCATCCGAGTGGGCGCTGGCCCGAAGCTTAACCACGGCCATGATGCGCAGTAGGCGGCTTTCGACTTCGATGTAGCGCTGGACAATGATTGCGTCGGTCAGGAAGGCCGTACCGTAGGGGCTGAAACGCAGGTCGGTATAGCGGTCTTCAAGCTCGGTGGTCATCAGCACGGTGGCACCGGCACTGGTCAGCGCAGTGACCATGCGTGACAGTGATTCGCGGAAGTCCTCACGGAAGGTCGGTGCCAGCGCTAGCTCGAAGCCCGACAGCGAATCAATGACCACACGGGTGGCCTTCAGGCGCTTGATCTCGGCCAATAGTAACTGGACGATTTCGTCGATTGACATGTCTGGCGCGTGACTGTCTACCAGACCTACCTTATCGCTCTTGATCAGGCGTGCCAGCGTGGCGTTCTGTGAATGGTTGGGGCGCTGCTCGAACATCGCAATCACGCCGGTCTCGCCTGTGCGGGCGCCTTCAGCGAGGAAGGACGCCGCCAGAATGCTTTTTCCGGAGCCGGATGGGCCGGCCACCAGCAAGGAATAGCCACGGGGCAGGCCACCGCCGAGCATGTCGTCGAGTTGTGGCACACCCATTTTCAGGCGCTTGATCGGTAGTTCCAGCGGTGTTTTAACCGGGTTGATCGCCTCTGGCGGGAAGACCTTGATCCCCGACGTGGCGATGCGGAAGGTGTGCAACCCTGGTAATGTCGGCTGGCCGCGCATCTTCATTATTTCCATTTTGCGTACCATGGAGTTGCGCTGCAGGCTCTGTCGCAGCCAGATCAAACCGTCGGCCACGGTGAAAATCGGATTACTGTCGGTTTCGGTGAAATATTCACCAATCAGGAAGGTCGTTGCCTGCCAGGTGGTCATCAACATACCGAGTTGCTGAACGAACTGTGGCAGGTTGTTATTCGGATTGTCCTGGGCCCGGCTGGCTAGCACCACTGAACGGAAAGAATCGATGAATACCAATGCAGGGCCGTGGGTTTCGACTTCGCTGACGATGCGCCGCAGCACCTCATCCAGATTACCCGCCAATGTGTCGTTGGACAGGTTGATGTAGCGGATCGAATGGTTAATCGCTTCGCTGTCGAAAAAGTCGAATTGCTGTTGATACCGCAGCATTTTCAGCGGCGGTTCGCCGAGTACGGTGAAGTACAGGGCTGGACGCTCAGGCGTTGCCAGCGCAAACATTATCTGGTGGGACAGCGTTGTCTTGCCGCAACCAGGCGGTCCGGCGATCAGGTTGAACGAAAATTCCGGCAATCCTCCGCCAAGCACCTCGTCCAGTCCTGGCACACCGGTGGCCAGGCGGTTGATTGTCACTTTGGTGGTCATGGCGAGGTATCCTGCGCTGGGGTGCCAGTCAAAGAATTTTCCCACACGGAACGAAGCAAATGTGCTGTGAGCGAAGGCCCGATCAGTGTAGTCAGCAACTCGTAGAAGGTGTTCAACAACACCTCACCGAACAATAACGCATCAGCTTCGCTCGCCTCAACGAGTACGGACTTGAGAGCAGTCAGATCCAGCGCAGCCTGCACACTGCCATAGGTGCCGGCCATATGCGGATGGATAGAGATGCTTAAATGGAGGCTGCGTCGGTACAGCGCAGCAGCACCTTGCTGGCCGATGATGGGCGTGAGGGCTGCGTCCATATCCCGCAATGTTGAAATGATCGCTTCAGCGACATTTGCAAGGTCAACAATGTCACCAACCCGGCGCGTCAGAGCAGCTACGACCTGGCGGTCTTCTTCGCTTTCCCTGTACATGGCTAGCTGATATCTGATGGACAGATATTAATTATACATCCTGTAACGCGTTATCAAGGCTCATTAGGAGGCAGCCGATGACCGGCTATCATGTTAGGTAGCGTAACTGGCCAGTGAATGGCTTGACCAGTCCACTGTCTCTACCAACTCCTTCCCGTAAGGATACGCTGACCCGTTATGTCAGCAGGGCCTTTACTTTCTTATCTAGCAAATCCAGGCGCCTCTCCTCTATCTAGGTTGAACCCATAGAACGCCCTTCATGCGCCTGGAACGCTCACTACAACTTCAGAGGATTACGAGCTTCAGATTGCTCCATTCCATGACGGGCGCTCAACGCGTTCTAGGAGACGCCTTCCTATCCTGGCATAACGAGCCAAGCAATCAGGCTCCACACAAGGCCCAGCCAAATCATCCCAAAAACGATCAACACGCCGTATGCGTCCGGGCATCCCGTATTGCGTAACTAAACGGGTCGCCATTTATGCGGCAGCAACTCGGAAATCTCACTCGCGCGTTGCGTCGGTAGGCGCGTAAGGACGTCCTTCAGATAGGCATACGGATCATGCCCGTTTAGCCTTGCCGACCGGATCAAACTCATGATCGCCGCTGGACGTTTTCCGCTGCGCAGTGAGCCTGCGAACAGCCAGTTTTTGCGGCCCAGAGCCCAAGGCCGGATTTGGTTGTCGGGTAGTCAGACGCGGTTAAGCGGCGTAACGCCAATGTGGCAGCCGTTGCACTGGCTAATAAAAACGCCCGAATTATATGGGCCTTGTTGGCCGGTGACCGCGAGTTCCGCTCCGATTACACGACCGTCATCGCGTAATCGAAGTGGCTTGAAGACGTCAACTCAACCCTGTAGTAGACCAACACTATTGATTGCTCAGGTGATCATGAATTGATGGCAAAACTGGTAAGACCGTGGCCAAGAAAATCTGACCCGCACAGCGTGCCATGAGCACACGGATCTATTGAGAACTCGGCCAGCGGATTCCATCAGGGACAGCGGCAATGCCGCACCGAAAGTCCGGATGTATGAGTGCAATCTCTACCATCGAGCCGTCACAGATTGAAAGCTTGGCAACCCGGGGGCGTCCATGTATGTGCGGGGGGTGGCAGGTGACTGCCATTCCTACCGCGACCGATTCTTTGCCGATGTTGAAGCGCTAGAAATAAGCTTCAACGCCCGATATCAGGCGCTGCATACCTTCAGTCGCCTCAGCGTTCTGGTGCAACCATCCGGAACCGTATAGTGATGTTGTCGGAAACAACACTGTCAGACCATTCGTCCACGCCAACGTTGAAGTCACCGCGCTTGAGGAGCAGCTCGCCATCGAAGATGCCGATGGCGCCCTCCGATTTCAGTAGCACTGGCACTAACACCTCCCGAGTAACACCCTTGAGGGTAAGGTTGCCGGTGATCTGGTAATGGCTGCCGCCTAGGTCTTTGAAACGGCTCGACTCGAAGGTCGCCACTGGATGAGCGGTGGTGTCAAACCAGGCAGTTTTTTTCAATTCGGTGTTGGCGTTTTCGCTACCGGCGTCGATGCTGCCAAGCTCTATGGTCAGTTTTGCATGAGCCGCCTCGGGGTGTGAGGTGTCGAAATCAAGGGCTCCGACGAACTGACTGAACGTGCCATGCACCTTCGATCCCATCTGGTTGTAGGTAAAGTTGATGGTACTGGCCGTGGGATTTACGTCGGTGTATTCGACGGCATGGGCATTGGGAAGGAAACCGAGCGCGACGACGGCAGCCAGTACGGTGAAACGCAGAAATCGAGGATTCATGGACCTTTCCTGGGCTGGCGCTCATGGTTGAAGTGTCGACGATACACAAAAACACTATATTCCATGGACGTGACCAGTCCCGTTACCTTCTGACTAGCAACCTTGCGTGATTAGACACCATGTTTGATTTGTTCCTAGGGGGAGCTGAATGCCTTGAAACTGTTGGATTCATAGGCTAGAACAGAAGGTACACTCACCTGGCGTCGACGTCACCGAAAGCTGCTCTGGATATTGCTCGTCATAGGCATACGCCCTCTCTGTGGAGGTCTTTTGATTCTTCTGGTCTGGTGATATCTCAACTCTCTAGCAGTACTGACAGGACATTGGGGCAGCACCACTCAACTCCCCGAGAACGTCTGGGGGTTAGCGATGATTGCACTCTTAGGAGCATTGATCGGCTCCCACCTCGGAACCACGTTCCTACCGACCAATGCGGTGCAGAAGATACTTGGAGCGATTCTTCTGATGTCAGGATTCAAACTGCTGCTCGGGTGAGCATTTAGAAATTACGACACGAATGAAAAAGTCAGCCATGATGACCCGCCGACCAATCCCGTCGTCAACCTGGTTTAACCAGACACTTACAACACTCCTATGAAAACTCGTGTGATCATGATGGCAAACCAATAGGATGGGACAGCGAGTGAACTATAACTAAGGCCTTATTAATCAAGACCTTGAGCTTAAAAATAGGCGGGAAATGCAGCGTTTTTTGCGAGTATTTAGATCCCAATAAACATTGGTCCAAACGGTTGCGTTTTGGGGAAGACTTTCCAGCAGTAAATCCCATCCCCCGGCGTCCTGCCGACCGAACACAATCCCCACGCCACTGGCAATATATCGCCCACGTTCGCCGCCCATTAAGGGATGGAAGCGAAAATAGAAGCTCCGAAGGCGCGAACCTTCGGGGCTTTGCTTTCTTAACGGGTTTTTTCTACAGTTCCAGATAGCGGGATTCGGTCAGAACGACCAGCTTTACACTAGGTGTAATGTCGTAAAGATCGACAGGCTGCGGACCCGCGCGGGCTGCATTTTAATTTTTACGGCCTACAGTGTAGGCGCGAAAAATTAGCATGTAGGCATAGTCCAGCCCCGGGTTTGCTTATTCCGCCTGGCCGACTCGCAATCCATTGTACGAAGCCTCGCACGCCAGCCCCGCGATCCTGGATTTGTCAGCAAGGGCAGCTAGGTCTGCTGCTCGTTTATCAGCCCGCGTGAGCAAGTCGGATAGCACCATGGCGGCATGATTGGCTGGCGGGCTTCCAGTGCTGCAGTGGCATGCTATCTATCCCTCGATCACTATATGCGTGGGCTCAGTTACCGATTCCTCCAGCCCTACGTACTTCACTACCGCCCACACAGTAACAAGCCAAAGAGCACCCAAGACAAATAGCAGTACGATAAATCCTTTATTGGTCATGGGAGTTAGCTCGTTTGGACACGTTTACAGCATGGACCTAATCTATTTAACCGCAACGATTTTAGCTTGCCTTCCGACAAATCCAATGGAACGCAGGGTGATAGATTCACCTTACTAGGCGTCGTAACGACCAGGCTGCGCCATGCAATGGGCATCACTGACAAGCGCCCACGGCAGCCCCCAACTCCTTTTCATAGCCAATATGCTGCCGACGCTCAGCCAGCAGCGCCCTCACCTTCACCTCGAGTGAATCCGCCTTCTTCAAACCTGCCGCAGCGAACGCCGGTGCCGCAATGACTGGTACCTTGCACGGAACCTGCACTGGAACCTCCACTCGCACAGTGCGTATTTCGGGTTCCTGCCCGGCGCATCCCGCCAGCAAAAACACCACCCCCACCAGCAGCAGTCTCATAATCGTCGAGCTGTCGACGGACAAGGTGAAGGGCTTCCGGTTCAGCTGGAAGGAAGCAGTCAACTTCGCTCAGCTACTTGAGGCAAAAGCCGACGGTGTCGCTGTCATGCTGCCTGAAGGTGCGCGGCAATGATCGGCGTACCAATGGCCGACCCTCGGCACAAGACCATCGCCGACCTCAGTGCTCAGATCGACTACTTCCTGGCTACAGGCAAGAAGATTCAGGACATCCCGCGCGGTGTCAGTGCCGATGCCCCGTTCTTCGGCACCACTACCCACTCAGAAAAACTTCGGGCCCGGCGTGATGCCAAGGCGCCTGAACTGAGAAAGCATGCCGATGCCGGGCTGACTGTTGCTGAAGCGGCAAAGGCTATAGGCATTCACGTAAAAAGCGTTGCCCTCATTGCCAGAGAAAACGGCTTCACCTTCAGCAAGAAGACCTGATGCGCCGGATCAATACCAAAGTGCACCGCCGTCGTCGACAACCCCAACTCAATCTTCCACCCAGCGGGCTTAAAGCCCTCCAGGAGAATCACCCATGCCCATCGCAACCGATACCGCCGAGTTCATCGAGGAGCTGAACGGCGGCGCCTTCGCCAGCCAGATCGGCCACGCTCTTTCCGAAGTCGCCGCCGGCGTTGTTGACCACGGCAAGGTCGGGAAGCTGGTCATCACCCTGGACTTCGCCCAGATCGGCGAATCGAGCCAGGTGAAAATCAAGCACAAGCTCGACTATAAGGTGCCAACCAAGCGCGGTACCCGCAGCGAAAACACCAGCCTAGACACGCCGATGCACGTTGGCAGCGGCGGCAAGATAACGCTGTTTCCTGAGAAGCACGCGCAGATCTTTACCAAGGAACAGGCGCCAGTCATTCCCCGTACCTGATCACCTGCAACACCATCCCTTCCCCATCGAGATTTGACGAATGTCCCTCACCCCTGAAGCAATTCAACTGATCACCAACACCGCGCTGATCGCAACCGGCAAGCCGCTGAACACGTTCATGCCAACAGCCATTCTTCCAGAAGGCGCTAAGATTTTTGACTTGGAGCGCTTCGCCGTCGGCCGCAGCCGCTTCCGTGGCACCTTCTCCACTAACTCTCTGCTGGACTTCGGTAAGTACGTCACCGACCGCGCAGTGGTAAATGCTCAAGGCTTCATTGATCAGGACGAAATGTCCTGCCTGGTGATGTTCAACATCGGCGACGCCGCGAACCCTGGTCACGCAGATGATCGCGCTGCGCTGAAGCTGAAACCCACTGCCGGTTACAAGGCCGTGCGGGAGATTGGCGGGCGCACCCTGTCGCAGAAGGAGTTGAGCGACTGGATCGAGGACTGGAACGCATCGCTGAAAGCTGTTGGTGAAGACCTGCAGGACATCAGCATCGTCAAAGCGATCGCGGCGGTGCGCACCATCACCATCAAGGCGTCGTCGGAAAGCGATCACACCGTTCGTGAGACCGGCGCAAGCCGTAGCGCGATGGACGCTATCGAGGCCAGCAGCAAAGAAACGCTGCCTACTTCACTGGTGTTCTCAGTGGTGCCATTCGAAGGCCTCAGCGTGCGCGAAATCGTGCTGCGTATCTCGGTTATTACCAGCGGTCCACAGCCGGCGCTGAAACTGCGCTGGGTTGGGTTGGTGAAGAGGTTCAGCGTGAGGCAATCGCGCAGGAGTTCAAGTTAGTGCTTGAAAATAAAATCGGTTCGGCCGCAAAACTATCGTTAGGTAGTTTTGCGTCATGATTTATATAATTTTCTGATCACTTACAACCGGGGAGGCTGAAAGGTTTTCGGCCTCACGTATGTGAAGATGGGCAGTCAAAATGTCTACTTGCGCCTGTGCAGCTACATTTGCTCTATCGGTAACATCTCTAGCTTGGTCTACGCTATTTTCAATGGGCTTACCGAGTTCATCGATCATCCCGCTCGCTTCCGGAAGCGGCTCGCGACTGAATATTATATTAATATGCGAGAGCATTCCTTTTATGTAATCAAGGCTGGGCATAGACCTAGGATCAGCCTTAACAACAACCTGATTCCCCCCAGATCCGACCGTCAATCCGAATGCATGCGATCTTTGAAGATCTGAATTTTTATGCGATACGAGATACAAAGCTATAGCTGCGCCGAAGAATGCAACGCCAACGCCCCCTGCAAGTTCGTATGATTTTCCTTGAGATTGTAGCCAGACTGCTGCCCCGAAAAAAAATGTGGATGAAATAGCTAATATTACTGGAACTAACTGACCGCCCTTTGGGCTTACATCGACTTTCGCACCTACGTTAAGGTCCATTTTATAGACCTATCGACACAGTGCCGTCAGGATTTTTAATCGCCGTGAAATCTGGCGTTACATTAGCGCTCGCATGATGATTGAACAACTGGACAACTTTGATGATAAGTTCACCGTATTGAATGACACTTGACTTATCAATGAAGCAATTTTTGATCGTAAAATACGGTGAATTTACGACAAGCACACAACTATCAAAACGGCATGATTCAAATGTCCATCCATCTAATTTTATAGTTTTATTTTGGTACCAAAGTCCTTTTACAATCGGTGGCGGCGGAGCGCTTGGCAAGCTTGTTGGAGGCGGAGGAACACTAACAGCGCCCTCACTAATTCCAGCCAAGGCAGCTAATAATTTACCTGTATCTAATGCCATAACTCTGCTCCATTGGAATGTCAGCGGCCGAGATAGAAAACTATAATTTCTATAAGATACCGAGACTAAAAATTTTGTCGGCTCGATACGATACCAGCCTTCCTAGGCTCTGAGCTACGAATCAGCAAAGCGCTTTTTCTCTAAACCGATCAAAGCTACACCAGCGTATCAGCCGCCACCTCAATAGCATTGACAGCCTCAACGACATCGCTAGATGTCATACACGATGTCGATGAGTATCGATCCAACGACCGCTTTGCACAACGCATCAGCGTCAAGGCTCTGGTCACGCGCTGCAATCAGCACCACCTTCAGCGCCATCATCTTTTCCCTGTCTTCGCTCATCCTTCCCTCCAGTGGAGTGGTAAGCGTAGGCCAATATCCTCTCCCATGGAATCCGTCCATGACATATGAACTACACCTAGGCGACTGCCTCGAGGTGCTGCGCGGCATGCCTGCCGACTCCATCGTCAGCGTCGTCACTGATCCGCCCTATGGCATTCGCTTCATGGGCAAGAGCTGGGACGATCAAGACATCGAAGATCGTGCCGCCTACCGCGCCAGCATGTCCTCCTACGAAAGTGCCTGTGGGCCCATGAGTCCGGCAAATATGACCTCACACCCAACGGCATGCGCGCCTTCCAGGCATTCAGTCTTGAGTGGGCGTCCGAAGCGTTTCGGGTGCTCAAGCCTAGCGGTCACCTGCTATCCTCTCATCTATTGCGCTGAACTCACGGTAAGAAAATTCGCTGCAATTTGCAGGAGAACTGTCACAGCCGCAGTGATTGCAGCTGCACTGTTCCATTTAGCCTGAGCTTTCACAGTAGGTATCAAATCCGCACCGCTGGAAATGATGTACCCGAAATACAAACCGTCCGGTTTTCCTTTCATCTCTTCCGGCGGTTCAACCTTCACCACTGCAGCAACTACCCAACATGCCGCAGAAATAAACCCAGCAACAAAGGAAGCAGCATTCAAAACTGGCGCGTAACCCACACAACTCTCCTTAACCCCGACCCCATGTCAGGCCAAGCACAAATACCCCACTTCAACGAATCACGCCAGCCGACGAGGAGGCGTGCATGCTCGCAAATTCAAAACTCAGCCGAGCTTAGATATTTGCTTAGAAGATGAGACTACAAGCACGACCCATAACGTGGCTTCCGAAAGCGTCAGCCAGGTCGGAAGGTATTGGTGCTTATCAGCGTCGCTCATTCCGGCCTCCAACGCCCTTAGAGAATCTCGCAAAGTACATATCGGCTCGATCAATTCGACCCGAGGCAACTGCATCAGATCAACCGCATCAAGGGTATGACACAACCCTTTAATCAGATTGAGATTTGCTCGAATACTGCTTGCCTCTTTGCTTTCGAAAACCACCGCGCGCTCAGCGCGCCCAGCCAGCGTAACTACCAGACCAAGAAGCAACCGGGACTTTTCTTTATCAGCTTTCAGCTGAACGCGCCGCTGTGACGATGCAATCCAGATAGCAATTCCAAGAGCGGCAATTGAGCCAAAAGCCTGAACCCATGACGCCAAGCCAGGATGCCCTTCGATCCAGCAAGACACGACTGTCCAGCTCATAAACCCACTCCCCTGAAGATCCCGGAACTATACCGGCGAGGATCCCCTATGTCCGCACAACAGAAGAAACCCCAGTTCATCCATGGCCAGCCAAGCATGGGCCTGCCCTTTCAGAAAGAACTGGTGGTCGACTTGTTTGCGGGTGGCGGCGGCGCCAGTACCGGTATTGCCCGGGTGTACCGGGAACCGGACGTTGCGGTAAACCACAATCAGATTGCACTGGCCGTGCACCGTGCTAATCACCCAGGCACCGAGCATTACGTCGCTGACGTGTTCGAGGTTGATCCGGTACTGGCAACGGGTGGTCAGCCGGTAGGCATTCTCTGGGCATCGCCAGATTGCCGCCATCACAGCAAGGCAAAGGGTGGCGCGCCACGTGATCGTAAGGTTCGCGGCCTGGCATGGGTCGTGATCCGCTGGGCATTCGCCACTCGCCCGCGGCTGCTCTTCCTCGAAAACGTCGAAGAGTTCTGCAAGTGGGGGCCAGTTGACGACGAGGGCTACCCCATTAAGTCAGAAGAAGGGCGTACCTTTCGGGCGTTCATTGCCGCGCTCAGTACCGGATTGCCCGCTGACCACCCGGACATGCAAGAGATTCAGGATTCAATCGGCGATTTCGTACCGCTCGCGGCCTTGGTTCGCGGGCTTGGCTATAACGTCGAATGGAGTGAACGCATCGCAGCCAGCGCAGGCGCACCGACGATTCGCAAGCGCTTGTACCTGGTAGCCCGCAGCGACGGTCAGCCGATCGTCTGGCCTGAGCCGGTTCGTTATAAGAAACCAATCGGCAAGCAACTCCCTTGGCGCGGCGCGGCTGAATGTATCGACTGGAGCAATCTTGGTCGCACGATCTTCCGAGATAAGCCGATGGCGTCCAACACGATGCGACGGGTTGCCAAAGGGCTGTGGCGCCACGTACTGACCAGCGCCAAGCCTTTCATTGTCCCAATGCGCGGAACGTCGGAATCACACACCAGTACGCACGGTGTAGATGAGGCCTTGTCGACGATCAGCGCAGGCGGCACGCATCACGCCCTCGTCACTCCAGCGGTGGCGCCCTTCCTGACCGAGTGTGCCAACGGATCATCACAACGCAACTTCGACGTACAGGAGCCGCCGCGCACGCAGGTTGCACAGGTTAAGGGTGGGCATTTCGCCGTTGTCTCGGCGCACATCACGCATCTGACGCATCACGGCGACCGCAGCGGTTACCCGGCAGATGAGGCGATGCGCACTATTACCGGCGCTCATCGCGGAGAACAGGCGCTTGTCTCGGCCTTCTTCGAGCAAGCCAATGGCGGGTTCTATAAAGGTGACGGCCGCGCTGCTGATGTGCCGATCTCGACCATCTGCGGATCAGGCGCCAATCAACGACTGGTCAGCGCTTACCTAGTGAAGTACTACGGCAACGAGAAGGACGGCATATCGCTGACCGAGCCGATGCACACGCTTCCGACCAAGGATCGAGTAGCACTGATCGAAGTGGTGCAGGTACCGGACATGCTGACACCTGAGCAGATGGAAGGCGCCCGCCGCTGCGCCGTCTTCATGCATGAATATCTGCCCGAGCATTTCAAAGACCCGGCCGAGATGGTGATGGTTGGCGGTTACGTGCTGACCGACATCACGCTGCGCATGTTGCAGCCGCCGGAGCTGAAGCGAGCTCAGGGCTTCCCGGAAAGCTACATCATCGACCGAGGTCTATTCGTTGACCCTGCAACCGGCGCCGAGGAGTGGCGTGCGATCAATAAGACGGACCAAGTTCGACTGATCGGTAATAGTGTCTGTCCAGACGAGGCGGCGGCGCTTGTTGGTGCCAATGCCGCAGAACTGATCGAACTGTACCGAAAACTCGCCGCCTAACCCGACCTCACCTATTGCGCTGAACGCCGGAGCACTACCGCTTCAACGAATCACGCAACTACCTAGCCTCTACCCAGCTAAGCACATCAGAAAGACCGGCATAGAGACTAATCAACTTGGATGCCAGCTCAATACCGTGCAGCTTTGCATCTCTGAAGGTCTGCCACTCGCCAGTCGTTTCGCCGAGCTTTGCGTAACCCTCTCCATCCTTGACCCAAATAATAATTCCGATAGGCGCCACTTTTTGTGGTGCTCCCCAAGTGAAGTCAATCCTTGCTTGCTCTCCAGTTGGGTGGATGTAATCCACTGGATAAGGCCTTGCTGCATCTGAATGCATATCGATCTCCCTAATATGGATCCAATCTGAATTACATCAATAGACCACAACGTAAAATCACGCCAGTCCGGGCATGACCCGGCATAGGACGCCCCATGCCCACAGAAAACAGTAATACAGAATCAACTGATATCCGCGCGATCGTCACCGAGGCCCTGATCGGCATGATAGCCACCGCCACCGGTCTAGTTCCGCCAGCTAACACGGCGCCGCCTCCATTCATTCAGGCCGCTATTGATCGGGCTGTTGATCGCATCGTCCGGTGCCTGGGTGAGCCAGAAAAGCTTATCTATCCGGCCGTTTCGACATGGCCTGGATGGGCCAGCTGGATCGGTCTCGACGCAACCGGTTACTGGGTGTTTTACGAGAATAAGCCGGAGACGAGTGAAGTCGGAAGGATCCCGCAAGGTGGGCAATGGGGTAGGCCGCGTTTCGCCGAGCCGCAACGGGGGTGGGCTGAGATGCTTTATGAGCGGCCGACGCAACTGGTGTGCTTATGACCCATCAAGTCTACTTTCCTCCGCAATACGGCAACCTCGGCGGCTGGTACGCCTGCACAGTCGATCAGTTCGGAGTATGGCGTTGCAACGGGATGTACATGCCTGCGCCCAGCGCTGACCGAATCAAGTAACCCCTCCCCCATTTCAAAGTCAGCCGCTATAGCGGTAAGGACGAAGTCATGCCTGAAGAACCCCCCCTCCACCTCAACCGCGCAGCTCGCGACGTCATTGCAGAGCGCCAGCGCCAAATGTCTGCCGAAGGCTACTCACTGTATCGCGATGATCTGTACGTGAAAGGCGAGATGGCCGAAGCGGCATCCACGTACGCGAGCCTTGCCGGTAAAGTTGGAAGCATGAGTACCGCATGGCCTTGGGGGCAGCATACATTCAAGCCAAGCACGGACCGGCGCCGGGATCTCGTGAAGGCCGCTGCTCTGCTACTGGCCGAAATCGAGCGCGTAGACCGACTTGGCTTGATTCGCCACTGGCCGGTCAAACGTGATGAAAACGGCATGTTCCAGCACCCCGACCTGCCTGACTTCGATGAGGAAGATGGAGATAAATGCAAGGCGTGGATCGCAGAGCAAGGGCTAGAAGTGCAAATGGTCAGCCTTGAATATGCATCTCAAGCGATTGCCGATCGCTATTTTGAATCGCATGACCAGGATTGCAGCTACTGGGATCCAGAGCCTCCTGATGGTGAAGGCTGGTTCTGCCTAGCGATCCACGACGCTGACGACGGTCCTGTTTGTTGGTGGGCTCGACGGGTGGTGACGCCATGAGCCTGCGCGAACAGTTCGAAGCCGCTGTCATTACCCGCATGAAAGAAAGTGGGTTCCTCGAAGTCGAGATACGCGTGGAGTGCCTGGGCCGGTCTGGTGATGGTTATTACGACGGCTCGATCGATGCCTACTGGCACTTCTGGAAGGAGTCCCGCGCCGCGCTGGTGGTTGATCTGCCAACGGTTGGTACTGAGCCGGAAGCGCCGGAAGCCGCTATCCGCATGCGCAATGCTTGCTTCAAGGCCATCGAAGCCGCAGGCCTGAAGGTAACGCCATGACGCCAACCAGAAACCAGCGGCGCCTGATGGATAAGCAAAACGCACAGCACCCACAGGTGCTGCAGCAAGTACCAATGCGGTCCTGGCCGACCCAACCAAAAGACCTAGCCGAGGTTTGGCGCTCTCGCGACTTCCTGGTGCAGATCTACACCGCGCCCGACGGCTATCAGCGCTTGAGTGTGAATCGTACGACGCACAATGGTGACCGCTGGGTCGACCAGGTAACGTGGGATGAACTGATGCGCCTCAAGCGCGAATGCGGACGCGGTGATCTGGACGCGCTTGAGGTATTCCCGGCAGATCGCGACATCGTGAACGTCGCCAACATGCGTCATCTGTTCTTTCCGCCCACACCACTGTCATTCAAGTGGAAGTCAGCGCCGTAACCCCGATAACTCCACTCCTCCTTCCCCTTGTAATCAATGCTGCCGATACCGGCCGCCGAGGATCACCCATGTCCACAAATCAGCACTCCACCATCTGCATTTACCACGGCAACTGTGCCGACGGCTTCGGCGCAGCCTGGGTGGTTCGCAAAGCCCTGGGCGCCGACATCGAGTTTCATGCAGCGACCTACGGCCAGCCGGTGCCGGACGTTACTGGCAAGAATGTCGTCATCGTCGATTTCTCCTACCCCTATGACACCCTCGTCCAGATGTCCTACGAAGCGGCATCGTTGCTGATCCTTGACCACCACAAAACTGCGCACGAAGACCTGAAGAATTTATTTTGGGCAGGTCTTACCTATAAGAACTTCCAGAGCGATTGCAAAGCAGAGTGCCACTGCAACAACACACCCCACATCGGCGCGCTCTTCGACATGAACCGATCGGGCGCCGGAATCGCCTGGGACTTCTTCTTTCCAGGCTCGCCCCGCCCCGCACTGATCAGCCACATTGAGGACCGTGACTTGTGGCTGTTCAAGCTGGAAGGCACTCGCGAGATTCAGGCCAGCGTCTTCAGCTACCCGTATGACTTCGAAGTTTGGGACGGCCTGTTCGCCGCCGACGTCAGCGCCTTGCGTTCGGATGGCCGTGCAATCGAGCGCAAGCACCACAAGGACGTCGCGGAATTGGTTGGAGTGACCAAGCGCCGGATGATGATCGGTGGCCATGACGTGCCAGCGGCAAACCTGCCGTACACGCTGACCAGTGATGCCGGGCACCTGATGTCTGCGGGCGAGCCCTTTGCCGCCTGCTACTGGGACACGCCGGAAGGCCGATCCTTCAGCCTTCGCAGCTCTGACGCCGGCGAGGACGTTTCAGCAATCGCTCTGCAGTACGGTGGTGGAGGTCATCGCAACGCCGCAGGTTTCCGCGTTCCGTTCGGCCACATCCTGGCCATATAACCCCCCCTCCCAGAACCACACAGTCTACCGGTGAATGGCAACTAGTCACTGGCACCACTGCGATTCACACGGCACACCGTCGTTATCGCCGTCCATTTCCACGCCCGGGCAATTCTGCAGAAAACCTTTGGCCTCTGTGCACGAGCTCATCTGCGAGCAGTATTTACGGCCATCGCATTTGAATGGCGGAGCAGAAGACGGTGAAACAGCCGCGGCAGTGGACGTCCCTTGCAGTCCCGAAAGGTAATTTCCACTCCATCCCAGAAAAACCGGCCAAGTTGAAATTTTCCACGCGACCAAGCCGATAACAATCAATACCAAAATCCGTTTCATTCAATTCATCCGTGATGAGCGCAATAAGGGAGAGACCGTATTCTCTCTTTGCCCGCCTGCCGATGCAAATCCCCCTCTACCACCCTCTACCACCTTCTTCCGCCATAGGGCGGCATGGAGAAAGACATGAGTAAAGTAACACTTGATGAGTGGGCGGCTGCCGAATTCAAGACGCCTCCAAGCGCTAATACACTTCGTAAGTGGGCGCGTGAAGGCCGTATCGCCCCAGCGCCTATTAAGCATGGCCGGAGCTATTATGTAGAATCCGATGCGCACTACAGTGAACCGAAAAAACAGCCCGAACGGATTACCGGCGGGGGCCTGATCAGCAAAATAGCGAGTGCACGATATGGCGCCCAGGCCGCGTAATACCGGGTCAAAGGATCTTCCACCAAACCTATACCGCAAAACCGACGCCCGAAACGGCGTCACTTACTACACCTACCGCGATCCAGTGAGTGGTCATGTGTTTGGACTTGGCAAGGACAAGGAGGCAGCTATTCGCGAAGCGGTAGCGGCCAACTATTCCGACCAAGCCCGCCCAGCACTTATCGACAGGATAAATGCGCCACTACCTGTATCAGCACCCACAAAGTCTTTTTCTGACTGGATAAAAGAGTACAGAAGCCTGTATGCAAAACGCGGGCTTGCCCCTGCAACACTGAAGAACACGGGCATGCGATTGAACAGGCTTGATGTTCAGTTTGGCGCGAGGCCTATCAATCAGATGGTGACGATGGAAATTGCCACGTATCTGTCCTCGCTTTCTTCGGAAGGTAAAGGGCAGATGGCCAGGGCCATGCGTTCGCTTCTTCGTGACGTGTTCATGGAGGCGATTGCATCGGGGTGGTGTGATAAGAATCCTGTCGATATAACTCGCACAGCCAAGATCAAGATCAAGCGTGAGCGACTTACCCTGGAGCTCTGGAAGGCAACATACGAAGAGGCAAGCAAGCCATGGCTGAAGCGCGCCATGGAACTGGCAGTGCTGACCGGGCAGCGGCGGGATGATATCGGGTCAATGCTATTCAAGGATGTGTCTGATGGTTTTTTGCATGTCGTCCAAGCGAAAACTGGTGCACGACTGCGCATCAGTACGGAGTTGCGACTTGATGCGGTTTCTTTGGATCTTTCATTAGTCATAAAAAGGTGCCGCAATAACGTTATTTCAAAACACCTGGTACACCATGTAAAAAACTTCAGCACTGTGGGGGCGGGGTCAAAGGTGAATCTGGCCTCCCTGACTACAGCCTTTGCGGAGGCGCGAGACAAGGCCGCACTGAGGCTTGGCATCCAGTTTGGCAAGCAACCACCGAGCTTCCATGAAATGCGATCCCTGTCGGCCAGGCTGCATGCTGCTGAAGGAAGGGATCCGCAGAAACTACTCGGGCACCGATCATCAACCATGACTGATTTGTACCGAGACAGTCGCGGATCTGAGTGGATCGAAGTTGCATAGATGGGATTTAGTTTTGGGGAGGTTTTGGGGAGAAACCTAAAGCCCAGCAAAATCAGGGTCTTAAATTTAATCATCTGTCGCAGTTTGCGACACTCAAACTGCCCACCGTTTTCAACCGATCAAATAATAATTATTTAAATCAATCAGTTAACCCGTCAAGTCGACTTGGCACAGCCGTTGCGAAAGACCTCGCATCCACTCGAATAACAAGAGGTCACTCCTATGCTGAACCATTCATCCCTGCTACCCGCCACTGTTGCCTTTATAAAACGTGTACCCCGCATGCTGATCAATGGCGAGTGGGTCGAGGCCGCCGACGGCAACGTCATGACGTTGCATAACCCCGCCAGCGGTGAAGTGCTCTGCACTGTGCCCTGCGCGACGCCGGACGATGTCGATCGCGCGGTACTCGCAGCTCGCCACGCGTTTGATGACTCGGCCTGGAGCCGGACCCGGCCCCGTGAGCGGCAGAACCTGCTGTGGAAACTCGCCGACCTGCTGGAGCGCGATGCCGAGCTACTGGCCCAGCTTGAATGTCTGAACAATGGCAAGAGCGCGGCGGTAGCGCGGGTCATGGATGTGCAGCTGTCCATCGACTTCTTGCGCTACATGGCCGGCTGGGCGACCAAAATCGAAGGTTCCAGCGTCGAAGTTTCGATGCCCTTGATGCCCAACGATCAGTTTCACAGCTTTATCCGCCGTGAGGCCGTGGGTGTGGTGGGCGCTATCGTTGCCTGGAACTTCCCGCTGCTGCTGGCCTGCTGGAAGCTCGGCCCAGCCCTCGCGACGGGCTGCACCGTGGTACTCAAGCCCGCTGACGAAACGCCAATGAGCGCCCTGAAGCTCGCGGAATTGGCACTCGAAGCCGGTTACCCGGCCGGGGTCTTCAACGTGGTGACCGGCACCGGCATCACTGCCGGCTCCGCCCTGACGCACAATCCACTGGTCGACAAACTGACCTTCACCGGCTCCACCGCCGTCGGCAAGCAGATCGGCAAGATCGCGATGGATTCGATGACCCGTGTCACCCTGGAACTGGGCGGTAAGTCACCGACCATCGTCATGGGTGATGCGGACCTCGCGGCCGCTGCCGCCGGGGCTGCCAGCGCCATCTTCTTCAATCAGGGCCAAGTGTGCTGTGCCGGTTCGCGGCTGTATGTGCAGCGCAAGCACTTCGATAACGTGGTCGCCGACATCTCGGATATCGCCAATGCGATGAAGCTGGGTAACGGCCTAGACCCTAGCGTGGACATGGGCCCCTTGATCTCGGCCCGGCAACAAGAGCGGGTGTCGCGCTACATCGAGATGGGCCGTGAGGGCGGTGCGACCATCGCCTGTGGCGGCGAACAGTTCGGGCCGGGATTCTTCGTCAAGCCCACCGTGATCGTCGGTGTCGATCAGAAAAACCCGCTGGTCCAGGAAGAAATTTTCGGACCGGTACTGGTGGCGATTCCCTTCGATGATGAAGCCGATGCCCTGCGTCTGGCCAACGACAGTCCCTACGGGCTGGGCGCCAGCGTCTGGTCAAACGACCTGGCAGTCGTGCACCGGATGATCCCCCGGATCAAGTCCGGCTCGGTGTGGGTCAATTGCCACAGCGCGCTCGATCCGGCGCTGCCTTTCGGTGGCTACAAAATGTCCGGGGTCGGCCGGGAGATGGGCTACGCCGCCATCGAGCACTACACCGAATTGAAATCCGTGCTGATCAAACTGTAAGCCAGCAACACCCTCCGACAGGCTCACTGCCGGAGGGTGTTTAAGGACGGTAGCCCTGGCTGAGCAGCCAACTGCGCACTAGATGCTCCTGTTCTTTCGACAAATCCGCCAGCACCTGCTGCGCGGGCTCTGTTTGCAGGCGAAGGACCAACGGTGCTAGCTCGATGCCTTGCAAGTGCCAGACCCCCAGCGGTTGATCCGCCGTCACCACCACTTCAGCCTCATCCACCAGACCGTCGCGCAATACCGGGGCCCGCTGCAGGCTGATGGCCGCGAAATCAGCCGGTTTGTGCGCCAGATCAGCGTCCGGCCATTGGCGACGCGCCTTCCAGAAAGGTTGATCCTGCCAACGCTGCTCATCGGCATAAAAATCACGCCCGATCCTGGCGAACCGTAAAAACAACTGCTCGACCCGTTGCCGGTGAAACTGCTGGGCCAACGCCGCACGTTCAGGCGCTCGCAATAAGGTGTTGATCACCACCGGGGCCTGGAGCGCCGAGGACAGTGACTGGAAGATACCGTTGCCCGACAGCGGGTCCACCGCCATGGCGGCATCACCGACCCGAATCCAGTTGTCACCGCACACCTGCGGGCAAAGAATGGCCGTGCTGCTGCGGGCATGCAGGTGCACATCAACCTCGGTGCCGTCGGCAAAAAATGCCGTCGCCAGCGCCGATGCCTGGCGCCTCTCCCGACAGTAGTCGAGTAGCTGGGCTTTACCCGGCAATTCGGCGCTGGCCACGTCCACCGTCAGTTGCCAATAGCAACACCCATCGGCCTGGCGCGCCATCCAGACCCAACCCTGCTCGATGCTTTCGACCGCACTCGCGGTCGCCCCCGGCACGCCCTGCCAGCGGTTGAGCAGACTGACGGTTTCCGGCCCGCGCAGACCTTTACCCAGCGCGGGTGCCTGACGACCGCGTGACTCGACCAAAAAGTCCGCCTGAAGATCGGCGTGGCCTTCAATCTGCACCCGATGCCCCGAGGCAGTCGACTGTACCGCCAGCACACGCCCCTCGATCAGCTCGACACCGGCACGCTGCAGATCCTCGCGCAGGCCGCGATCAAACCGTGGGCGATCCAGCAGCCATTCAATATTTTGTGCGTGCTGCTGACCATTCCAGGACACCTGACGCTGGGACGGCAGCGTAGCATCTGCCAGCGCATGCTCCAGGCCCGCCGCACGCAACGCCTCCAACACCCTCAGCGATACACCTTCCAGTGCGGGGAAGCGTCGCCACTCGCTGACTATCGAGACCGGGTAACCGAGCCGGCGCAGGCCCAATGCGACCGCCGCGCCCGCAGGCCCGGCGCCTAAAATCAGAATCGTACTCATGGCCCGACCCGCCGCTCAGGACCACGGTAACGGGCATAGGCCCTTAGCCAATCGATGATCTCCGAGTTAGAGGCGTGCGGTTGTTCAGCCAGATACGCGGCGATATGCCCGCTCAAGGCCGCGCAACCCAGGCTGGCACCGGACTGCCCGGCCAACGTGCCACGCACGCACGCGGCGAAATCCGCCTGGGCGCTGTTAAGCCACGACCAATCCTGCTCACCACAGCGTGCATCACCGGTAACCCGCACGACACCCGGGTAACTCGCCGGAAATACTGCCTCGCCCTGAGCCGGACTTGAGGCGCACAGCAATACCCCACGTTTCAGCGCCGCCGCACAGGCTTCACGCAACAGACTTCGGTCCTGACGCATCCCCAGGCTCAAGTTGATCAGGCGAACTTCGTGTTCAGCCAGCCAATCGATCGCGCTTGAGATTTGCATCGCACTGGTGACCCCACGTTTATCGAAGACCTGGGCCACACAAAATTCAGCCTCGGGTGCGCGTCGGCAAATAGCGTCGATGATCGCACTGCCATGCCCAAGTTCATCCCCCTCCACCTCGTCCTCGAGCAGCCCCTCCTCCACCAGCAAGAAGCGTCGGCTGGCAACAACTCTAGGCTGTTGCGCGGGTGAATGGCCGCTGTCAACGATGCCAATGCGCACAGGCCGCATAAGAGACTCAGACCTCATGGACGACTGTCGACGACGTGAGCACGCCGTCTACCATATGGAAGCGCAGGTCTGCATCCGCCAGCGTCGACGGACGATGACTGATCAGAATCCGTGTTCGTCCGGCAAACAGCTGGTCAATGGCGCAAATGACTTCACGCTCGGTGGCTTCGTCTACCGCCGAGGTGGCTTCATCGAGGACCAGAATCAAAGGGTCTTGCAACAGTGCGCGGGCGATGGCGATTCGTTGTTTCTGCCCACCGGAAAGCTGCTGTCCTCGCTCGCCGAGCGGACTGTCGAGGCCTTCGGGCAGGGACTCGATCAGGCTGTCCAATTGAGCCAGATGAGCGACTTCGGCAATCGCCGCACGGCTGGCGTTTGGCGAGCTGTAGGACAGGTTGTCCGCCAGGCTCCCTCGAAACAGCACAATGTCCTGACTGACCACCGCGATGCGCCGACGTAACTCGAACAGGTCTAGATCACGCAGATCACAGCCGTCGAGCAAGACACGACCGGCTTGCGGGTCCTGGAAGCGTTGCAGCAGATCGATCAGCGTCGACTTGCCCACCCCGGAGCCGCCGCTCAAGGCGACTTTCAGGCCATAAGGGATACGCGCATCAATGCCCTTGAGGATCGCCGGACGCCCCGGATGGCTGAAGTGCACCGACTGAAACCACACCTCGCCCGTGGTGGGCATCGGCAGCGGGTGCTCCGGCGTGCTGACTCCCGGCTTTTCACCGCGCAACTCCATGACCCGGCCGAGGCTCACGGTCATGCGCTGCAGGGCGACATACAGCCCGAGCAGGCTCTGCACCGGGCCGACGGCCATGCCCAGGTACGTAGAGAAAGCGATCAACGCGCCGAGCTGCCAAGTGCCCTGCACCACCCAATAACCACCGATCAGGAACGCGCAGGCCCGAGACAATGAGGTCAAGGTGCCGGGCACCGCCTGGGTGAAGAATTCGGTGACTTGCAGGCGCAGCAGTTGAGTCATGTAGCCCTGCCCCAAGGACTCCAGCCTGCGTGCTTCGCGCTGCTGCTGACCGGACGCCTGGATGAACTTCATCACCGGTAGGGTTTCGACCATGAAGGACGACACGTCCGCCGAACGCTCGCGCAACTGTTTGACCTCATGCGCAACTTTGCGCCGCATCCAGCGCAGCCAGAGGATGTCCAAAGGAATCAACACCACGGCCAGCAGTGACAGTTTCCAGGACAGGGCCAATAACATCGCCACGGCGAAGACCAGACCAATGATGCTGGAGACCGCCGAGAACAGTGAATCGACGGCAAAGCGCTGGACCTCCGCGACATCGCCATCAAGCCGGGACATCAAGTCGCCAATGCGTCGTTGTCCATAGAACGTCGGCGACAGTGTCTGTAAATGCCGATAAATTTCGTCACGCAAGGCGAACAGGATCCGCCCGGACAGTCGCGTGTACAGATAACGGTTGATCCCGGATAACACCGTGCCCAGCAGCCCGGCACCGATCATCAATCCGGCGATCAGCGTCAGCATCGAAAAGTTACGCGCCAGCAAGCCATCGTCAATCAGCAACTTGGTCAGCCAGGGTTGCACCAGCACCAGCAAGGAAGCGCACAGCGACAGGCCCAACAAACCGCCAATGGCCAGGCGATGTGGACGGACGAAGCCGTACAGCCATGTCAACGCGTCGTGGAGTGCCTGCGGGTCCTTGCTGTCGACCAGCCTGACAATCAACCGCTGCATCAGCTGCGCAACTGTTTGAGCTTGCGGTACAGCGTCGCCCGACTGATGCCTAGCGCGTCAGCGGCGGCCGAAACGTTGCCCTGATGACTGTCCAGAGAGTTGCGGATCAACTCGAGTTCATTCTCGCGGATACGGCCGGTTTGAGGACGGTCACAGGCGCTCAGGTCATCAAGCATGCTGTCGGGCAGGTGCTCCAGCCCCAGCTCGCTTTCGCCCTCGTCGCGCATGGCCAACACTGTGCGCAGCACCATCTCCAACTGACGTATGTTGCCCGGCCAGTGGTAGCCCGCCAGTAATGATTGCAAGTCGCTGGAGAGTTTGACCGTCACATTGCCCAATTTGCCCAGCAAGCTGCTCACCAGCGCATCAAAATCGTCACGCTCACGCAAGGCGGGCAACATCACGCTGATGCCATTCACCCGGTAAAAAAGATCCTCGCGGAACTGCTTTTCCTCAACCTGACGCTTGAGATCGCGGTGGGTGGCACAGATCAGTGCGACATCGATATCCTGTTCCTCGCCTGCGCCCAATGGCGCGACCTTACGGTCCTGCAGCACCCGCAGCAGGCGGGCCTGAAGTGCCAAAGGCATATCACCGATCTCGTCGAGGAACAGCGTGCCGCCGTGGGCCTGTTGCAGGCGACCGATCATGCCGCCACGCCGTGAGCCGGTGAAAGCGCCCTCGCGATAACCAAACAATTCGGACTCGATCAACCCTTCAGGGATGGCTGCACAGTTCACCGCGATAAACGGTTTATCACCGCGCACACCCGCCCGGTGAAGGGCCCGGGCGATAACCTCCTTGCCGGTCCCCGTTTCGCCCAGCAGCAAAACGGGCAGCTCGTTCGCCAGCCCTTGGCGTGCCATGCGCAGCGCGCGGGCATACCGACTGTTACCTCCCGCCAGCGCCTCGAGATTGGGTTGCGCGGGGGCCGCTTTAGGCGCGCCCCGAGCCACACTGGCCACGTTAGGCGAGCGTTGTGGCGCGCGCAGGGCTTTATAGAAAAACTCGCCCTTGGCGGTTTGCAAGCTGCCTATGCTGCCTTGCCGCAGACGCGCGAGCAGTTGCAGACCATCGATGCCCAGAAACTCTTCACAGCGCCGCCCCACCAACCCTGCCCGAGGCACACCGAGCAACTGACAGGCATGCGCGCTGACCGCCAGAATCTTTCCGGTCAAATCCAATGCCAGCAGACCCTGCCACGCGGATTCAAGGTATTGGCGACGACTGTGGAAGGCCAGGACGATTTGATCCGGATAGGTCGCGTTGAACACCCGGCTTTCAATCTGGGTGACAGCCATGCACAACAGCGCAGTGCTGTCCTGAACGCGCCCTAAAGGGCCTTCGCGGGTCAGGTCAAGCACACCGAGCAGCTCGCCATGGGGGCTGTGAATCGGCACAGACGTACACGAGAAAGGGCTCAAGCGATCCAGAAAGTGTTCACCACAATCGATCAACGTCGGACGAGCATCGACCAGCGCAGTGCCCAAGGCATTGGTGCCGCGAGCCGCCTCACTCCAACAGGCACCCAGGGCGATGTCTTGCAAGCCGCTGCCTTTAAGGTCATCGGCGCGCCCCTCAAGGGCGAGAATGGTGGCGTCGGCATTGGCCAGAATAATCAGCCCTTCCTTGCCTTGCTGAGCCGCCAGATAGTCGATCTCCGGCGTCGCAGCGTCGATAAGCAAGCGATTGCTCGCCAACAGCAACTCAAGACTGGCCGTCGACTCCAGCGCGAGTTCGTGCTTGCTATTGAAATGCACACCGTGGCTAAGACTGCGCCGCCATGAGGCATCAATTTCGGCCCGCAGCACCCCATCGGGCACTTCACCTTCGCCGTGCAGTGTCTCCCGGGCCAGCCGGGCTTCGCTTTGTAACTCAGCGTTTATTGTTTTTATTAGCGACATTCAGCGCTCCGAATCGGTCCGCCCAGTGCATCCCCGAGCCACTCCCGGAGCTGGCGACGAGACACGCAAGCTGTTGAGAATGTCTACACCCGGTTCAGGTGGCAGTAAAGAAAAGTTTGCCCGGTCAGGCAGGTGTTCTCTGCAAAGAGCAAAACCTGAGCCACTGGCAAAAGCACGTAGCTCATTATTTACGTTAACGTAAAGGTAATAGCAAGTACCGGCTAACAGCCCTTCACGTCGGGTCTGCCTATGGAGTGACAATTTCAAAAATCGCACCCTCGATACCCAACACCTCGCGACTGTCCGAATAGATGCCGACGCCTTTTTCCCAGACGTTCTTGATCGAGTTGTCTGCGCAGCGAATCCGGTACCTGAGTTCGTAGGGCTGGTACCGGGACAAGGCGTATTGAACCTCACGCCAGACGTAATCCGCATCGTCGGGGTGGATCAGGCTGTTGTAGGTGCAGTCGTGGCTGTCCATCAAGCGCTCGGCGGGATAACCGGTGAGCTGCAGACAGCCGGCGCTGACGAACTCCATGGTCCAGTCGTGGTTATTGCGGCCGCGATAAATCAGGCCGGGCATGCTGTCCAGCAGGCTGAGGGCGCTGCGCTGACTGGCTTGCAAGGCAATCTCCCGGCGCTTGTGCTGGGTGATGTCGTTGACCACCAGATAAAACCTGACATCACGCCGTTTCAGGCTGATGTCGAACCAACGCAGCTCACCTTGGGGATGCACGAAACGCAGGCGCTGATTGAAGGAAATATCAGGGCGGCGGCGTAATTCATACAACGCCTGCCGCCACAGGGAACGGTCTTCCTGATGCACGTATTCAACCATATTGCGTTCATCACCCGGCAACTCCATCAGGTCGGCCCAGGCGGCGTTGTAGTGGGTGATCTCGCCTTTGTCAGTGAGTTCGAGCAAGGCGATGGGGAATACATCCAGATACTGCAGTGCCTGGCGGGTGAATATTGACTCAAGCGTTGTCGCGCTGTGCTCGGCCATCAATGCCGCTCCTCTTTTCTCATTGATGCAGCCTTGTGCACCCAGGCTGCCAGCTCCAGTCGCGAACGCAGATTGAGCTTCTGCAACAGGTTCTTCACGTAGATTTTCACCGTGCCGTCGCTGATACCCAGCTCACGACCTATCTGTTTATTGCTCATGCCCGAGGCGATCAATGCCAGCGTTTGTGCCTCGCGATCAGTCAGGCCGCAGTCTTCCACCCCGTCCAGCGCTGCATCGGCACTGATGTCGTTGTGCCCGGCCAGCAGCGAGACCAGACAGTCATCCAGGACAATCGCGCCTTTGCTGCAATTGCGCATGTACGCCAGCAGCGCTTCCGGCTCGGTTTCCTTCAAGACATAGCCGCTGGCGCCCAGGCGTAAGGCAGTCAGCAACTCGCCGCGATCCATCGAAGCGGTCAAGACCACAATCTGGCACTCGAGCCCCAACTGCTTCATCTCGTCGAGCACCTGCAAACCACTCAAGCCCGGCATATGCAGGTCCAGCAGGACCAGCTTGGGCGCCAGGCGCAGGGCCAGGTTGATCCCTTCCCTGCCGCTGGCGGCCTGGCCCACCACATCGAAGTCATCGCTGGCGGCAAACAATTGCGCCAGCCCTTTGCGGAACAAGGGATGGTCATCGATCAACAATAAGGTCGTGCTGCTCATCGAAGCGCCTCAGTGGGTCGTCATTGTTCTGGATAAGGCTCAGGTGCACGCGAGCGCCGTGAGGACGGATAGTTTCGATGGACAGCTGTGCGCCGATGGTCGAGGCGCGCTCACGAATGATCGCCAGGCCATAATGATTCTCCTCCAGCGACGCGGGGCTCAAGCCGATGCCGTCATCTTCGACAGTCACCGAAATCTCGCCTTGCGGCGTCTGGCGCAGTTCGATCCGCACATGCCGGGCGTGGGAGTGCCGCACCACGTTGGCCAATGCTTCCCGGATGATCTGTAAAATTTGCAATTCGGTTTCCGGGTACAGCGCATCTTCGGTCAAACGATTGTCCAGCTCGAACACGATGATGCAGCGTCGGGAAAACTCGGCCACGGAATCAGCCAATGCCTGACGCAGCGAGCGTCCATCCATGGTCAGGCGAGCGCTGGTGATCAGCTCGCGCACCTGGCGTTGAAGCTGGCTCAACCCGCCGCGTAAATCGGTCAGCAGAACGGCAGCCTGCTCGGGCTCACGCAGTGCTGCCTGCATCAGGCTGGCCTGAAACGACAGATAGCCCAATTGTTGTGCAACCGAATCGTGAAGTTCGCGCGCCAATGCACCGTGCTGGAACGTTGCCTCTTTGCGTTGCTGCTCACGCTTGTGACACAGCAACTGCATCGTCACCCCCACCACCCGTGCCGTTTCCCCCAACAAGCCATGAAACCCGCGACTGGCAGGGTATGGCGTGTCCAGCAACAAGACTCCGCGCTTGCCGGGTGCAGTGCCCGGCAGAGCGGTCAGCAATCGATGACGCCCGCGGCGCTGGCACGCCGGACACGCCAACGGTGCTTCAGCCATCTCGCCGTCGCGCCACGGGCAACTGGAGACCTCATCACACGGGCTGACCATCGCCCGGCGCTTGGGACCGAAGTCTTCGCCAGGCAACAACACCCCCAGCTTGCTACCAGGGTTCAGCGCTTCGAATCGGTCGAGAAAATGGGGCAAAGCATCGTCTGCGCGTGCCAGGCATAGCGGCAGTTTGGCCAGCAAGGCGCGCACGTCGTCCACCTGACGTGGTCGCGTGCGCAGGAACCATTGGCCCAACCACCCGGGTCGCATTGGAGCTTTCAATGACATCCGCCTGCCCTTTGGAAATCTATGGCGTTTGCCGAGCAACTTCCATGCCTTCGCGGTGATTAGCGGCGGACTACTCCAAAAGAGATATCTCTTTTTCTAGATTGAGCAGTAATTCCTTTTGGGAAACTATCTTCCCCACCAGGAAACAACGACACCGATCCTGCGCACGGTAAATCACCGAAAAGCAGCGCACCAGGCTAAGGCCAAACGCCCGGCCTGCGCACCAGATCAGGACGTTCAATCGACCGATTTTGAAATACTGAACCACCAGGAGGGCTGCAATGACTGAGACACAAAGCGCTGCGCCGTACAGACCGCATAGTGTGCCGGTGTACCGCGAACCGATGCTGCGTACCCATGCACTGCATCACATTCTGGTGACGCAGTCCGCCACTTCAAAAGCGCTCGGGCACTTGATCCAGCACTTTGATCACACCACGCTGCCCGCCCCCCGAGTGCTCTGCGCCGGAGTAGATGGATTTGAGCAGCAACTAAAAGGGTTGCTCCATGCTGCAGCGATCGGCACCCACCTTTATATCCTCGGAGACGAAGCGTTTCTTTGGCACATCCACGGCATAGCTCACGCGGCGGGAATGCACGACGACGAAATCGACCTGATCGAATCCGGACCGACAAAACGCCGGGTGTATTGCGTGCACTGCGCCAGCCTTCAGGACAGTGGTCCCGAAGGCCAGGTGACCTGCGTCCACTGCCACGTCCTGTTGGGTGTGCGTGAGCATTTTTCCCAACGTCTGGGGGCTTACCTGGGCGTCTGCGAAAACCCCGATCAGCCCTACTCGCAAGCCAAGTCAGGAGCACGACCATGAGCTCGGTTCTGGAGGTGCGGATAACCGACGCAAAAATGCTGACCCCAGTGATTCGCGAGCTCACGTTTGTCAATCCTTCCGGACGCTTGCCGGGGTTTTCCGCGGGCAGTCACGTGCAGGTCCATCTGCCGTTAGGTGAACGCAATCTGCGCAATGCTTACTCGCTGACCAGCGACCCTGCCGACCTCCACCACTACCGCATCGCCGTGCGTTTGCAGGACGACTCCCGTGGCGGTTCTCGGTTTTTGCATCAACAGGTGCAGGTCGGCGACAGCCTGCGCATCTCGCCCCCGGCCAACCTGTTTGCCCTGCACTCAGCCGCCCGCCAGCACATCCTGATTGCTGGCGGCATCGGCATCACGCCGTTCCTGGCTTACATCACTGCGCTGGAACAACGTAACGCCGATTTCGAGCTGCATTACGCCTACCGCAAAGGCCTGACCGACGCCTACACCGACGAACTGCAACAACGCCTGGGTACGTGTCTGCATGGCTATGACCGCAGCGCTGGCGAAACCCTGGATCTGGCGGCAGTGCTCAGCGCGCGGCCATTGGGCAGTCATGTGTATGTCTGCGGCCCGGAACGCTTGTTGATGGGCGTAAAGGAACAGGCCAAAGCCCTTGGCTGGCCGGAGGGCCGAGTGCATTGGGAAGCCTTTAGCGGTGCGGAGCCGGGCCTGCCGTTCAGCCTGGAGCTGGCGCGCAGCGGACGGCGGATTCAGGTCAGCGCCGAGCAAAGCCTGCTCGAGGCGCTGGAATCAGCCGGTGTGGAAATCCCCAACCTGTGCCGTGGCGGGGTCTGCGGGCAGTGCGCCACGCGCCACCTCAAGGGCGATATTGAACACCGCGACCATGTTCTCAGCGCTGCCGAGCAGGCTGAATTCCTTATGCCCTGCGTCTCTCGCGCCTGCGGTTCTTCCGTTTTGCTGGACCTCTAGGAGTCGACCATGACCGTTCAATTCAGCCCTCTGGAAAGCTACCGGGATACGTTCAGCTTTCGCAACAGTGCATTCGCCATCGAGCGATTCCCCTTTCCGTTCATCGAAGACAGCTACATGTACTCGGTGAACATCGAACCGGCACGTGCCAAAGAATCGGGGTCGGTTTACCAGCACTGGTTCGACATCGACGAGCATTACCGTTCGGAAATGGCCGAGCGCGCCCTGGTTCTGGACAGAGACCCAACCCGCTATCTGGTCATGCCGCATATGCAGGAAGCGGCCTGGGATGCCTTGCAAATGTTCATGGAGCATCTGTCCGCCGACTACCCGCAGTGGTTCGAACTGAGCTGCAACGGGGATCGTTGGCATTGGCGTAACAAGGCGCTGGACATTGATCAGGCGTTTACCTTCGGCGATGCCTCGACCCTGCCCTGCGAACCTCTGGAGTTCATCACCCGTCAGGTACAAGGCGACATCGCCTTGCTCGACCAGCGTGACGGCGATCTGTTCATGGACGCAGGAATGGTCACCAACCCGGCTGACTGGTCCCTGGCTTTCGACGCAGGGATGAGCTTCAAGCAATGGCACTCACCGGTTCCGATGGCCAACCAAATGGGTATTTTCGAGCGGGCGCTGAAGCATCTGCTCAACATTCAAGTGGATCACCCCGTGCGTCGGTTGAACTGGACGCTGACCATCAATCCGCGCCTGGACTCTTCGCCCGAGACCTTTCACGAATGGGGTGCCGAACGCGGCAGTGTCACTGCCGACAACGTCGGGCAACTCGTGCACCTGCGTGTGGAACTGCAATTCATGGCGCGTTTGCCCCGCAGCAACGGCCTGATGTTCAGCATTCGCACCTACCTGATCAGCATGAACGAACTGGTCAGCCACCCCGGCTGGGGCTGCCGTCTGCACCGGGTGTTGCGTGATTTGCCCGACCCCATCGCCGACTACAAGGGCATGACCCGCTATCGGCAAACCCTGGTCGAGTGGTTAAGCCGCTTCGATACCCACTCCTGAAAAGCTGACCCGAACACTTTTCGTTGCCCTTTTTCCAGACAAGGAATCACCACATGGCCCATTCATGGCGCATCTCCGCATTGGCTGAACGTCACCGCGCGCTTGGCTCTCAGCTTGAAGACTGGAACGGCATGGGCACCGCCTGGACCTATGCCACAGACCTCGCCGACCACCATCAGGCGATCCGCACACGCGCTGGCCTGATGGATGTATCGGGACTGAAAAAGGTCCATTACGTCGGCCCTCACGCAGAAAGCCTGCTGCAATGGGCGACCACCCGTGATATCGCCAAACTCTACCCCGGCAAATCGGTGTATGCCTCGATGCTTGATGAGGACGGCAAGTTTGTCGACGACTGCATCGTTTACCGTACCGGCCCCAATGCGTTCATGGTGGTCCACGGCGCAGGCACTGGCTACGAGATGCTGGTACGCGCAGCACAAGGCCGTCAGGTCGCGGTGTTGTTCGACGACGACCTGCATGACCTGTCGTTGCAAGGGCCGCTGGCAGTGGACTTCCTCGCCGAACACGTACCGGGCATCCGTCAGCTGCCGTATTTCCACCATCTGCAAACCAAGTTGTTCGGCCGTCCGGTGATGATTTCCCGCACAGGCTATACCGGCGAACGTGGCTACGAAATCTTTTGCAAAGCCGCTGATGCCCCGCTGTTGTGGGACGAGATCCTCGAACAGGGCGCGAGCATGGGCATCATTCCGTGCGCCTTCACCGCCCTTGACTGGTTGCGGGTGGAAAGCGCGCTGATGTTCTTCCCCTATGACAACTCGCAGATGTACCCCTTCGCCGATCAAAAGGCCGGCGACACGTTGTGGGAGTTGGGTCTGGATTTCACCGTATCCCCGGAGAAACAGGACTTCCGCGGCGCCCACGAACACTTCCGTCTGCGCGGCCAAGAGCGCTTCAAGATTGCCGGCGTGCTGATCGAAGGCGCCCGCGCTGCTGATGCCGGCGACACCCTGTGGCACGACGGCAAACAGGTCGGCGTCATCACCTGTGGCATGTATTCACGCCTGAGCAAACGCTCCATGGCCATCGCCCGCATTGCAGTTGACTGCGCGGCGCCAGGCGTTGCCCTACAGGTGCGCGGCAGTTTGGAGGCCAGCGCCATGACCCACGCCCTGCCCTTCGATGACCCGGAAAAAACCAAACGCACTGCCAAAGGCTGATCGACCGCCTGCGCCACTTCAACTACGAGGGAGACCCTGATGGACACGTCACACGAGCATTACATCCTCAAGATCAGTTGCCCTGCCGCCTCAGGCATTGTTGCAGCGGTCACGTCCTGGCTGGCCGAACAGGCTTGCTATATCAGCGAACTGTCGCAGTTCGATGACGAATTCACCGGACGTTTTTTCATGCGTGCGGTGTTTCGCTTCAACAAGAACGTGGTCGGTGACACCGCTGCGTTACGCCAGGGCATGACCGAACTGGCGGGTGGTTTCGACATGCAATGGCAACTGTTCAGTTCGGCTAAGCCGGCCCGCGTACTGCTGATGGTCAGCAAGTTCGACCACTGCTTGACCGACCTCCTGTATCGCCACCGTAAAGGCGAGATGGACATGCAAATCACCGCCATTGTCTCTAACCACCTGGACTTGAGGCCGATGGCCGAACGCGAGGGCATCCGCTTTATCTATCTGCCGGTGACCAAAGACAGCAAATCCAGCCAGGAAGCCGAGCTGTTGCGAATCGTCGAAGAGACCGAGACCGACCTGGTAGTCCTCGCCCGCTATATGCAGATTCTGTCGGACAACCTGTGCAAGCAGTTGTCCGGCCGCGCGATCAACATTCACCATTCGTTCCTCCCCGGTTTCAAAGGCGCCAAGCCCTATCACCAGGCTTACGAGCGCGGCGTGAAGCTGATCGGCGCCACCGCCCACTACGTCACCTCCGACCTGGACGAAGGCCCGATCATCGAGCAGGAAATCCAGCGTGTGGACCACACCTATCTGCCCGATGCGCTGGTCGCCATCGGTCGCGACACCGAAACCGTCGCACTTTCCAAAGCCCTGAAATACCACCTGGAACACCGCGTGTTCATCAACCAGGACAAGACGGTAATTTTTCGTTGATGAGCCAAGGCTTAAACGACTCATCGCCCATTTCAGACAGACCCAAGACACGAGGCACGAACATGACCCTACGCGTTGCAATCATCGGCGCTGGCCCTTGCGGTATGGCGCAACTCCGGGCTTTTCAATCGGCCAGGGACAAGGGAGCAGAAATTCCCGAGCTGGTCTGCTACGAGAAACAGCAAGACTGGGGCGGCATGTGGAACTACACCTGGCGCACCGGCCTGGATGAAAACGGCGAGCCGGTCCACGGCAGCATGTACCGCTACCTGTGGTCCAACGGCCCAAAAGAGTGCCTGGAGTTCGCGGACTACACCTTTGAGGAGCATTTCGGCCGCCCTATCGCCTCGTATCCACCAAGGGAAGTGCTATGGGACTACATCAAGGGCCGCGTCGAAAAGGCCGGGGTTCGCGATTACATCCGCTTTAATAACGCGGTGCGCCACGTCAGCTACGACCCGCAAAGCAAGCGCTTTACAGTCGTCGCCCAAGACCACAACAGCAATACCCGGACCTCGGAAGAGTTCGATTACGTCATCAACGCCAGCGGCCATTTCTCGACGCCGAACATGCCGTATTTTCCCGGTTTCGAACATTTCGGCGGGCGCATCCTGCATGCTCACGATTTCCGCGATGCGCTGGAATTCAAGGGCAAGGATCTGTTGCTGATCGGCAGCAGCTACTCGGCCGAGGATATCGGCTCGCAATGCTACAAATACGGCGCCCGCAGCATTACCAGTTGCTACCGCACCGAGCCGATGGCGTATGACTGGCCTGCCAACTGGGAAGAAAAGCCGCTGCTGCAACGCCTGGAGAAAAACCGCGCGTACTTCATCGATGGCAGCCACAAGCACATCGATGCGGTGATCCTCTGCACCGGCTACAAACATAACTTCCCGTTCCTGCCGGACGAACTGTGCCTCAAGACCGACAACCGTCTGTGGCCGATGAACCTGTACAAGGGCATTTTCTGGGAATCCAACCCGCAGATGATGTACCTCGGCATGCAGGACCAGTGGTACTCGTTCAACATGTTCGACGCTCAGGCCTGGTATGCCCGCGACGTGATTCTGAAACGCATCGACCTGCCCGATCAGACCCACATGATCGCTGACAGCAAACAATCGCAAGCGCGTGAGCTGGCGCTGGAAACCACCCCGCAAATGTTCGAATTCCAAGGCTCATACATTCAGCAACTGGTGGATGCCACTGACTACCCGAGCTTCGATATCCCCGCCGTCAACGACACCTTCCTGAACTGGAAGCACGACAAAGCCGAAAACATCATGGGGTATCGCGACAAGTCCTATCGCTCGCTGATGACCGGCACCCAATCACCGCCCCATCACACGCCCTGGCTCGAAGCACTGGACGACTCCATGGCCGCGTATCTGGGCGATGTGCCCACTGCCATCAAATCCGTCGGCTGAGCCTGTACGCCAGATAAAGGAGCATCCGCATGAGTGCACCGAGTGTTTCGCACCCTTGGGAACCGGGGTTGTTTGCCCGGGCGCCCGCGATTGAGCGCTATCGGGTAGCCGGTGGCGGCCTGACGCTGATCGCCCTGGAACCCGGCGACACCCTGCAAGTGATCGATATCGAAGGGTTGCAACCCTGCGAGCTGCTGGCGTTCGACCGACTAGGGCGCACAACCCTGGCGGCGTTGGGGCTGGTGGCTACATGGGGGTGCCGGTTTATCGCGACGCAGCTCGCTGAACCCAGCCTGCAAACCCGACGCATTGTGCAAGCGCTGGGCAAGCGCGGCGTCGATCCGCATCGACTTCCCGATTCGGCTTCGCTGTGGGACGAAGACTCACCTGCCGGGTACAGCCGCAGCTTCGTGGCGGGCGAATCATTATTGGTCATCGTCGCTGCGCCGAGTGAGCCCGGCGCGGTCGATCTGCAACAGACGGCCAGCGAGTTGCGACTGATCGTGCAGCGGGCCAATCCCTCGTCGATTCTGGTCCCGCCCCTGCCCGAGCCGTTAGGTGAGCCGCTGCAGGAGTTCACCGTTCGCGCGGGCACTGCGCACAGCTACACCGTGCGCCAGGGCCAGTACATCCAGGTGCTTGACGTTGCCGGACGGCAATGCTCGGATTTCGTCGCCCTCAATCGCCGGGCACTGGATCGCCAGCAAGAGCTGGACCTGGACCAAACCGTCACGCGGACCCTCAACGGTAACGCCTACCCCGCTCCGGGCCTGTTCGCCAAGTTTTTCGACCGGCAGATGCAGCCCATGCTGGAAGTGGTGCGCGACACCGTGGGCCGCCATGACTCCTTTGCCCTGGCGTGCGCCGCTCGCTACTACGAAAGTCACGGCTATTTTGGGCACGACAACTGCAGTGACAACATCAGTCGCGCGCTGGAATCCTTCGGGGTACAAGCCCGCAGCGGTTGGCCGGCCATCAACTTTTTCTTCAACACAGGGATCGATGCCCACCAGCAAATGACCCTGGATGAACCCTGGTCCAGACCGGGAGATTACGTTTTGTTGCGGGCCATGACCGATCTGGTCTGCGCCAGTTCGTCGTGCCCGGATGACATTGACCCGGCCAACGGCTGGAACCCGACCGACATCCAGATTCGTGTCTATTCCGACAAGGAGCGCTTTTCTATCGCCATGGCCACTCGAAAAACTGCTGATGCCGACCCGACGCTGACTCGTGAGTCTGGCTTTCACTCTCGCACCAGCGCCCTCACCGGCAGCTTCACCGACTACCGCAACTGGTGGTTGCCGCTGCGCTATGACGGGTTCGGCGCCATCGATGAATATTACGGCTGCCGCGAACGGGTGGCGGTGATGGACCTGACCGCCCTGCGCAAATTCGAAATCATCGGCCCGGACGCTGAAGCCCTGCTCCAGTACTGCCTGACCCGCGACGTCCGGCGCCTGGCCATCGGCCAAGTGGTGTATTCGGCGATGTGCCACGAACACGGCGGCATGCTCGACGACGG
The DNA here is from genome assembly GCF_034353875.1 of Pseudomonas sp. MH9.2. Classification (NCBI taxonomy): domain Bacteria; kingdom Pseudomonadati; phylum Pseudomonadota; class Gammaproteobacteria; order Pseudomonadales; family Pseudomonadaceae; genus Pseudomonas; species Pseudomonas sp. MH9.2. The sequence goes on along the minus strand of NZ_CP133784.1, from coordinate 185,436 downwards.
CACCCTCTTACGTCTGGGGCAGGACAACTTCCGCTGGATCTGTGGCGAGGATTACGCCGGGGTCTGGTTGCGTGAGCAAGCGCAAAAACTCGGGATGAAAGTCTGGGTCAAGTCTGCCAGCGAGCAGATTCACAACCTGTCGGTGCAAGGGCCATTGAGCCGTGAGTTGCTCAAACAAATGGTCTGGACCCCAGCCACTCAGCCGACCGTGGAAGCACTGGGCTGGTTCCGTTTTCTGGTTGGTCGGCTGGACAACTACGACGGTTGCCCGTTGATGATTTCCCGCACCGGCTACACCGGCGAGCTGGGCTATGAAGTCTGGTGTCAGCCGCAAGACGCCGAGCGGGTCTGGGATCGCGTCTGGCAACTGGGCGAACCGCTGGGCATCGTCCCGCTGGGCCTTGAAGCGCTGGACATGCTGCGCATCGAAGCCGGGCTGATATTTGCCGGGTACGAATTCAGCGACCAGACCGATCCTTTTGAAGCAGGGATCGGCTTCAGCGTGCCACTCAAGAGCAAAACCGACGACTTCATCGGCCGCGACGCCCTGCTGCGACGCAGTGCCAATCCGATGCACAAGCTGGTAGGCCTGCAATTGAGTGGCAACGAAGGCGCGCATCACGGCGATGGCGTGTACAGCGGCCGCGCGCAGGTCGGCGTGGTCACCAGTGCCTGCCGCTCACCGTTGCTGGCCAGCAATATCGCGTTGTGCCGGGTGGATGTCGCTTGTGCCGACGTGGGCACAACGCTGCAAGTGGGCAAGGTCGATGGTTTGCAGAAGCGTATCGACGCCCAGGTCATGGCACCGATTTTCTACGACCCGGACAAAAGCCGGGTGCGCAGTTAAGCGATAGAACACGTCATTGCAGCACCGAACACTGTTAATCGAACACTGTTACTGCGTTGCCAACCAGCGAGACCAAGAGTCTTTAAACAAGACCGCAAGCACTCGCTGACCGGCACCCTGACGTCTGCCGAATACGCTGTTCCGGCTCGACGGAGGGGATGCTGGTTCAACTTCCGACTGCCCCCGACAACTCTACTTACACATGGGATAACAGAAATGGAAGCGACTACGTTCGAGACCGTACCGCAGGAAGGCCAGACGGCCGGCAGCCTGCATCGCAAAATTGACTGGAGAGGTGCGTTCTGGGTCGCCAGCGGCGTACCGGCACTGGTCTTGTTCTCCATTGGTGCGATTGCCGCAACGGTGGGTAAACCGGCATGGATCGTCTGGATCATTTCGATCCTGTTCGGCTTTATCCAGGCCTTCACCTACGCCGAAATCGCCGGGTTGTTTCCGCATAAATCCGGTGGTGCATCGGTCTATGGTGCCGTGGCCTGGGTGCGTTACAGCAAGCTGATCGCCCCGGTGTCCGTGTGGTGCAACTGGCTGGCGTGGTCGCCGGTGCTATCCATTGGTTCGGGGCTGGCGGCCGGCTATATCCTCACTGCGTTGTTTGCACCCGATGCACTGATCAATACGTGGCAGTTAACGCTGCTGGACCTTGGCTGGATCAAAAGCGGGTTGTCCCTGCGCCTGAACGCAACCTTCCTCGTGGGCGTGGTGATTCTGCTCGGGGTGTTCGCGGTGCAACACGGCGGCATCCTGCGCTCGGCGCGCCTGACCTTGATCCTCGGCGTCACCTCACTGATCCCGCTGCTGTTGGTCGGCGTGGTGCCGTTGCTGACCGGCGATGCCACCCACGCTAACTTCCTGCCGCTGTATCCCTTGGCTCACGATGCTGGCGGGCTGGTCATTGATGGCGCCTGGGACATTTCCGGTTGGTCGTTGATGGCCGGTGGCTTGTTCATGGCCGCGTGGTCGACCTACGGTTTCGAGACCGCCGTGTGCTACACCCGCGAGTTCAAAGACCCTAAGCGTGACACCTTCAAGGCGATTTTCTATGCCGGTCTGCTGTGCATTCTGGTGTTCACCCTAGTGCCCATGGCATTTCAGGGCAGCCTGGGTCTCGGTCAACTGGTCAGCGCGGCGGTGGTGGATGCCAACGGCGTAATCACCACCCCAGCGGTCTACAGCGGCCTGCTGTCCCCGGCTATCTACAGTGGCATGGGCGTGGGTCAGGCCATGGCCGACAGCATCGGTGGCGGCAAGCTAGTCGCCAATATCGTCCTGATTATGCTGATCCTCGCCACCTTGCTGGCGATCATGACCTCGATGTCCGGCTCGTCGCGCACCTTGTACCAGGCCTCCGTGGATGGCTGGCTGCCGAAATACCTGGGCCGCACCAACGAACACGGTGCCCCCACCGCAGCCATGTGGACCGACCTGTCGTTCAACCTGCTGCTGTTGCTGATGTCCGACTACGTGTTCGTCCTCGCGGCGTCCAACGTCAGCTACATCATCTTCAACTTCCTCAACCTCAACGCCGGCTGGATCCACCGCATGGACCGCCCGGACTGGGTGCGCCCGTACAAAGCGCCAACCGTGTTGCTGGTCCTGGGGGGCGTACTGAGCTTCGTCAACCTCGCGTGCATGGGCCTTGGCGCCGACATCTGGGGCGCAGGCACCCTGTTCACCGGCGTGCTGCTGGCGCTGCTGATCATCCCGGTGTTCTTCTATCGGCACTACGTACAAGACAAGGGCCGCTTCCCGGCCGCCATGATGACCGACCTGTATATCCAGGCAGATGACGGCGCCAGGCGCGCAGGCATATTGCCGTATGTGACGTTGGCTGCGGGTGTGCTGGTGGTGTACTTCTGCCATCGGTTGTTGGCGTGAAGGACTGAGCCGCTGAACCTTGAGTGACGGGCGAAGAGACAGGCCTGGAGGTGCAATCTACGTACTGTAGATGAGCCTTCCGGGCCTGTTTATTTATACAAAACCCTGCTTGTTTTGTGAGTCGTCGCGAACGGTGGAACCTTGCTGTATATTCGCCAAAAATAAACAACAACAGTGACGTTATGAACCCATCAAAGAAGCGTGCGACTGCCCTGGCACTCTATCCAGAAGATACCCGCGAGGCAGCGGCCCTGCTGAAGCAAGCTGTACCTTTGATGGTGCGTCATAACATTGCGCCCAACCCGGTGCACTACGCCCTCTGGTACACCTACAGCAAAGGCCAGGCACCAGAACTCAATCGCCACCTGGATCGGGTTGTCCGAGACTTCGACTATTTCCCCCCGGAGTCCGCTGCCAAGCTTTTTCGCGAATACATCATCCACGACGAACTGGAGGATGCCCGCATCGGTCAGCAACAAGCGATCAGTCTGGTAGACGGCATGGAGCGCGACGTTTCGCATAACGTGAAGGGCAATATCAACTTTCAGGCGAGCCTTGGGTATTGCCTAGAAATGCTTGATGAGCCGATCGATGATCGATTACCCAGCATACTCAGCGAGCTGCAACAGAGCACCCAGCTCATGCAGGATCAGCAAGAGCTTTTCCTGTCCCAGCTGCATGCTGCTCAAAGTGAAATCAAGAACCTGCGAGGCAAGCTTGAACGTGCCCAGCTGGCCGCGACGCTGGACGGTCTGACCCAGGTGTTCAACCGGGATACCTTCACCCGGCTGCTGGAGCAAGCGCTAAGCAACGCGCCCCAGACTGTGGCCTTGGTCATGCTGGATATCGATCACTTCAAGCAATTCAATGACCAGTACGGTCACCCTTTAGGTGACCGCGTGCTCCAACACGTCGGCCAGGTGCTACGGGACTCACTTCCCCCTCACGCTGCGGCGGCCCGCTACGGCGGTGAAGAGTTCTGCGTCATCCTGAACCAGTGCACCGATCTCGGCAGCGCCCATGCCTTCGCCGAGCAACTGCGCCTGAAAATCCAGTCATTACGGATCAAGGCTCGTAAAGCTGACAAAGTACTCGACACGATAACGGCCTCCTTTGGTGTCGCACTCTTCGAAGCCGATGACACCCTGGAAAGCCTTGTCACTCGTGCCGATGACGCGCTTTACCAAGCCAAACGCAATGGGCGTAACCGAGTGCACCGGTAATCAACCCTCGGCGAGCGGTTGCCTTAGCCGCGACGCTCATATCGAGCGACGGGGTTAGTTTGTTTGGCAGGCTCACGTCTGCTAAAGCCAGGGCGTAGCATCCAGTGGTTCATTTCGGCAAAGCCGGCTTTGCCGGGAAGTGACCAGAGAGGGTCAGATTTCGAGCCTTTGCAGGCAGTCACTACAGGCAACAATCGGCCAACATCGTTGAAAAACATTTATCTAGTGTACTGTTTTCAAAATAGCTTACCCATTCATCTGCGCTTCCATCACATCGCGTGCTCGCCGAATCTTGCTCAAAATCTCCTCTCCCTTTGCGTTCCAAACGTACCGGGTCGGTTGCGCGTTTCGTAATGCCAGGAAGGTGGTAATCGAGCTTTCCAGCTCGCGTACGCAGCCGAAACTGCCGTCGCGTAAGAACACGGTAATGTCCCTGAAAAATCGCTCGACCATGTTCATCCAGGAGCTGGAGATCGGTGTGAAATACACATGGACGCGCGGATGTTTCGCGAGCAAGGCCTTCACCTTTGCATGCTTGTCAAGTCATTGGCAGCCCATAGCTTGTGGACGGTGGTCGCCGAGATGCCAGCGGCACGGGCCATGCTTCGAATGTTGCGCCGCTAGTGACTAGCCTGATGCTCGAACAACACACAATTTACAGCCATGTCCTGGCCTCGGCTACGTCCAACGGCAAGAACATCCAGCCGCGCGTTGCTGCGCAGCTGGACGTCGACCAGATATCCGAGATCATCTCGGTTGAAAGCACTGACACCTTCAAGCGCCCGATCTACGCTGGTAACGCCATTGCCACCGTACAGTCCAACGCAGCGGTCAAGGTCATCACCGTGCGTGCCACCGGTTTTGACCCGGTGGCTGGTGAAGGTGGTTCGGCGGCTGTCGAAGCGGTGACGGCTGCTCACGACGCGGAAATTTCCAGCTTCGTCGGGGAAGAACTGGCCAAGTCCTATCGGCCGGAACTGACCGCTGCCAAGATCGTCGTTTCCGGCGGTCGCGGTATGCAGAACGGTCAGGCCGGCAAAATCGTTGCGCCCCAGCTGTACATCGCCGTCGGTATTTCCGGTGCGATCCAGCACCTGGCCGGTATGAAAGACTCCACAGTGATAGTGGCGATCAACAGGGATGAAGAAATCTATAACGCGCCCAACATTTCGGGGTCAGATCAAATTAAGTGGACACCATTTCTAGCTCTATTTAAGCCGATTCCTCATGCAGCCAAAACGCCTCTCCTATCTCAAATCATTCAAGGCCCAAGTCATCCAGGAGTGCCTCGAACCCGACGCCACTATCGAAGTTCCACATGCTCGTGGCACCGTAGATGTAAGTTGGCCAGTCGAGAGGCCAGGTGCCTGCGCAGGTTTCCTTCGAGACCTGCTGCGATGATTCGCATCGACGCGATCTGGCTTGCCGTCGAACCCATGGACGCGCGCGATGGCACTGAAACCGCACAGTGCTTATCTTTTCGCCAACCGCCGCGCCAATCGGTTGAAAGTCTTGGTTCACGATGGCTTTTGGATTTGGCTGGCTGCTCGTCGCTTGAACCAGGGCCGTTTCGTCTGGTCTGGTCACTCCCTCATTGCCCTAGCCACCGCCAACCAAGCCCCCGCCGCAGGCGACAAATGCGCGTCCTTGCGCCACGCCAACGCGATATACCAATCCGTATCCGGCTCATCCAGCGCCACCAACCGAATCCCGCCGTGATAGTGCTTCTGCGCCAGCATCCTCGGCAAAAACGCCACACCCAGCCCCGCTGAAACCAGATCCACAATAAAGTCGACCTGACCGCTGCGTGCTGTCACCTTGGGCGTAACGCCCTTGCGGTCGCACGCCACCTGAATCATGGTATTCAGTGCAAACCCTTCCTCGAAAAGGATAAACGGCGTATCGGCCAAGTCTGCGATGTCGACGCTGTTGCGTTCGGCCATTGGGTGGTTCTCTGCCATAACGACCACCAGTGGCTCGATGCGCACATCCTGGTAATCGAACTCTTCGTTAAACGATTTCATCTTTAACAGCGCAGCCAGGTCTACCTCTCCCGACTTCAGGCATTCATTCAGTTTCCTTGCGCCGTGTTCAATGAGTTGAATTTCGATATTCGGATAGCGGGCGCGGTATTCGGTGAACATTGCGGCGAAGAGTACGCCGCTGGCCACGGGTGGCAGGCCGATGCGCAGTACGCCACCTTTGAGACCGCGCAGGTCGTTGACTTCGGCGATGAGATCGTTGTGTTCGGCCAGTAGGACGAGGGCGCGGCGATATACGATTGCGCCGGCGGCGGTTAGTTCGCTTCGGTGGCCGATGCGGTTCAACAGCGGCGTGCCTAGGTCATCTTCCAGGGTCTTGACGGCCTTGCTGACGGTGGATTGGGTAAGAGAGACCACTTCGGCAGCCTGGGAGAAGCCACCTTGGCGCACAACTTCGACAAAGGCGCGTAATGTTCGAAGGTTCATGAGCATTCCATTTCCGACTTAATTGTAGTTGTAAAAGTTGTTATTATCATAGTCGATATTTCCTTACTCTGAACCTACAGCGAATGCCTTGCGGCCTCGTTTAGTAGACTTCTTCCCCAAGGAAAAACCGTCATGATTATTTCGTCGGCGTCTGATTACCGCGAAGCGGCCAAACGCAAACTTCCGCGTTTTCTGTTTGATTACATCGATGGCGGTGCCTATGCAGAGCACACGCTACGAGCCAATTGTTCGGACTTGGCCGATATCAGTTTGCGTCAGCGCATCCTCAAGAATGTCGACAACTTGAGCCTGGAAACCACGCTCTTTGGTGAACCACTTGATATGCCGATTATCCTCAGCCCCGTAGGCCTGACCGGCATGTATGCGCGCAGGGGTGAGGTGCAGGCGGCCAAGGCAGCGGCGAAAAAGGGGATTCCGTTCTGCCTGTCGACGGTGTCGGTGTGCTCCATTGAGGAAGTAGCGTCGCAGAGCGCGCAGTCGATCTGGTTTCAGCTGTATGTGCTCAAAGACCGTGGCTTTATGAAGAACGCTCTGGAGCGTGCTAAGGCTGCCGGGGTCAAAACGCTGGTGTTCACGGTCGATATGCCGACGCCCGGCGCCCGTTATCGCGATGCTCACTCCGGTATGTCCGGGCCGTACGCCGCACCTCGGCGCATTTTGCAGGCCATGACCAAACCGGACTGGGCGTTGAATGTTGGCCTCCTCGGTCGCCCTCATGATCTGGGCAATATCTCCAAATACCTGGGCAAGGCCACCACGCTGGAGGACTACGTGGGCTGGCTGGCGAACAACTTCGACCCGTCCATCAGCTGGAAAGATCTGGAGTGGATACGCGAGTTCTGGAAAGGCCCGATGATCATCAAAGGCATTCTCGACCCGCAGGATGCCAAGGATGCGGTGAGCTTCGGGGCGGACGGCATTGTGGTATCCAACCACGGTGGCCGTCAGCTGGATGGCGTGCTGTCCACGGTCAAGGCGTTGCCGCCGATTGCCCAGGCTGTCGGCAGTGATCTGACGGTGTTAGTCGACTCCGGTATTCGCTCGGGTCTTGATGTGGTGCGCATGCTCGCCCTAGGCGCCAAAAGCGTGTTGCTCGGGCGCTCGACGGTCTATGCGCTGGCCGCCGATGGGCAGCGTGGTGTAGAGAATATGCTGGAGATTTTTGCCAAGGAAATGCGTGTGGCCATGACGTTGACCGGGGTGACGTCGATTGAGCAGATCGACGCAAGTACCCTGGTTCAAGCAGCCGTTTGAAGGCCGCCATGCAGCATTCATTGCCCGCCAAAGCGCTCCAATCACTGCGTAGGCTGCACGATATCCCTGTGGGCGAGGTCGTGTGCGGAGGTATTGTCTGTACCGCTCCCGCGTTGCTGGCGGCTTATCTGCATAACCCTTTGTTCAGCTGGTCAGCGATTGCCGCCTTCTGGACCTACCTGTCGCTGGTGACTGGAGGCTTTTGGACGCGACTGTCACTCGCCCTATCATTCGGTGTCGCGGGCGCCCTGGCTTCGGGGCTCGGCGCCTGGACGGTCGCCTATCCGCCCGTCGTGATCGTGCTCGCCGCGATCACAGGTTTTGGCGGCGCCGTGGCCCAAGGCGGCGGAACGCGAATCGGGTTGCCTGCCCTGTTGGCGGCGACGGCCTTCGCGGTTTCAACCGCTTTCCCCGGTAAAGACTTTGCCCACGGCATGACCTACGCCACTTACTTTCTCTACGGCAATCTGTGGGCCACGGGCTTTGCCCTGCTGCTGTGGCGCATTGAAAAGCCCCATGCAACTTCAATAACAGAGGCTGCCCAAGCGAGCTTCACGCTTACGTCTGACCTCACCCTTCACGGGCTGCGTGTCGGCTTGGCGGCGGCGATCTCGGTGGGGCTCGTCCAATACTGGAGGCTGGACCATGGCTACTGGATGACCTTGACGGTATTTTTCATCATGCAGCCCAAGTTTTCCGGCACCTTGAAAACCTCGCTTGAACGGGTCGCAGGCACCTTGCTCGGCAGCCTGTTGGCCGCCGCCCTGGGGTCGTTCATTCACTCGCCCCTGTTATTGGCAGCGCTGATCCTGCCGCTCTCGATTGGCACGCTGGCAGGGCGATCCATCAGTTACAGAGCCTACATACTGTTTCTGACACCGCACTTTATTCTCGTTGCAGAGCTGGGCCAGCCGTCTGCGTCGGAACTGGGGCTGAGCATTCTTCGGGTCTGTAACAGCCTTGGTGGGGCATTGCTGGCTGTCGGGATTTCACTGTTGGTTTATCCGTGGTGTGGGCGGCGCTGAGCAGCCTTCCTCTTGCGACCACTACCCTACCTCTGTTGGCGGAAAATACGCGCTACAAGAAGCACACCGCCGCACAACAAGGTAATGCCGTTCATCACTGCAGCGCTAGGCAAGGCGCCGGCTGGCTTGGATGGTGGAGGAAAAAGATATCGAGCCACATGTGCCGGTTTGGGACAAAACCGAGCGTAAAAACGGCAGTCTCTCGAGTACCGACTTTCAATGGAATGAAGAGGCGCGCGATGTTGCTCGGCGAATAGCCGCGACGCCGCAATATGTGTGCTCCCGCCACGAACGGAAGAAAGTCGAAATGTTGTTCGCTCACCTCGAGCGAATCTTGAAAGTGGATCGCTTGCGATTGCGAGGTATGAGCGGTGCGAGCGATGAGTTCACGTTAGCGGCAGCGATACAAAACTTGAGAAGGCTGGCCAAACTGAAATCCCACTGGCCGCCAACTACGGGATAGGTGTGCCTGAATTTACCAAAAAACCTCCAATCAACCCACTGACAAAGCTGCACCGGTCAACGCAGAACCGAATAACCACTCAACGTGGTAAATAAGCTCTGAAGTGACTGCTAACCTCGAAGTCTCGCAGCCTGAAAAAGTCGGCCCCGGTTTCCACCTGCGGATTCCACGCCACATGGGCACTCGTTCCACATTCACGTGGACAGGCAGTCGCAGCGACGCAGGTTCGCATTGTTAACCTGAAGTACCCGCTGTCGTCAATTTCGTCGAGCGCCTGCGCATCGATTCGCCTTTGAGTTCAATGCGGTAAGCAATGACACCCCTACTCAGAATTGCTGTTTAGAACCCTGAAATATTGCCCGCAATGGCCCACGAATGGTTTTGCAAATGTGGACGCCGCTCGCCGCTTGGTTTATCCGCTGGTACAAATCAGCACCGCCACAACCGCATCCAGACGGCTGAACTGAATCCGATTGAGATAGTCGTAGATATAGATCTTCAGCAAGACCGCTGGGTGGTTAGCCCGACGACCAGTTGCAGCAGGATCGACACCCTCAAACCCGAGTGCCCCAAGGTGAGTTCATCGACAAAAACATCGACCATACGCACCGAATTTTCTTCCGCCACGTAATCGTCCAAACAGTCCGGCACCCAGGTGACTTGGCGATGGCCTCAGTGGGCATTGGACAGGGTTGTGGTCGATTCCAAGTGACCGCCTCTTTACTGATACTTTACCAATCGCTGACATTAATGTTCACCGCTTGCTTGATACTCCCTATCAACGGAGTTAGGCGCTGTATCGGAAATCTGCCTTGAGTCGACTGTTTGATGCGCGTTTGGCGGTGACGCTTAATGCACTCACGGAGACAAACACGTTGGCCAGAGGTGTATTGAAAACGGCCAAGCCATCGGTAACAAAAAATAAAGTGATAGAGGTTTGACGAACAATGTCCCATTCCACTCCAACCAAGACAAACTACAGTGTTGTGTTGGTTAATTACAAATCACTTGAGCTTACCAAGGCGTGTTTGGACCTGTTGCGCCAGGGGTTGCAAGATTCTGGAACACCCGTCTGGGTCGTGGATAACTACTCGGACGACGCGAGCAGTGAGTACCTGCGCACGTTGAACTGGATCAACCTGATTGAGCGCAAAAAAACCACGCCTGAGGCCGGAAGCGTTGCCCACGGTCGGGCGCTGGATACTGCGTTGGATAAGATCGATACTGAATACGTATTTTTGTTGCATACCGATACGCTCATTTATGATCTGAATGTTTTTTCCATGATGATCGGCCAGTGTACGGGTCCACGTGAGGTTGCGGCTGTTGGATGTGTAGAACAGTTGAATCGAGGCATGGGTCGATCGGCCTGGCGCTTGGCTACCCGTTTTATCAAACACTACGTTCGGCGTAGCTTGCGAGCGTTGGGCCTGAACGCAAAAGAACCGAAACCGTTCAGAGAAAAACATTTAAAGAGCTTTTGTACCCTGTGGAATGTGCGATTGATTAAAAAGCACGGGCTGCACTTCCTGACGGACGATCGCAACCCCGGCTATGAACTACAAGATAGAATGGCCGCGTGGGGATATCAGATTGTTTTTTTGTCCCCACGGAAAATATTCAGCTACCTTGATCATATCCAGGGTGGGACAATTTCAGCCATGGGCGGTTATGCGGGCAGTCACCGAAGAGTAAAGATGTATAATCAACTGACTAAAGAGAAACCTCTTTTTTAAAAACTTACAACTCAGATAACGATAATAATCCGACGATTCACCCTGAATATTGCAAAACTCCAATTTTTAAAATCAACACCCGCCTTGAGCAATGTTGCTCTGATCGTGCTTACCCAAGGGGACATGACATGCCAAGCGTTATCCACATTGCAGCCGCTCTCTTACTCAACCCACAAGGGAAAGCCCTGCTGGTGCGAAAACGCGGCACCACCGCCTTCATGCAACCCGGTGGCAAGATTGAACCCAACGAACGTCCGGAGCAGGCCCTGGTGCGTGAACTGAATGAAGAACTGGGAATAACCATCGATTCTGCAAGCACCCGGTATCTCGGGCGATTCAGCGCGCCCGCCGCCAACGAACCTGGCTTCGAAGTACGCTGCGAACTGTTCGAGGTCAGGATCGAGGGCGATGTCATACCCGCTGCCGAAATCGAGGAAGCTGTGTGGGTTGATGCACACCAACCCCTGATCCTGGAGCTGGCGCCATTGACACGAGATCACGTTCTGCCCCTCATCAAATGACCGGGTTACCCCCAATCACCAAGCTGTGCGCTTTCACACAGCCCGTGCGGTTCATTCAGAAGGCTAGAAAAACACAGGCCGTTTCAGGCCAGCCGTTTCAAAAAGTGATGGCAGGAAATCTGATAGTGGCGCTGCATGTAGAGTCGATGAGCTGCGCTCCTATCCGTGCCAACCCCAGAGTCAAGATGCACGGCCGAGCAACCCAGGCGCACTGCTTCGGCCTCAGCCCAATCGAGTAATTTCGAGGCATGGCCTTTGCCGCGCCACTGAGGCAGGGTCGCAATGTCCACTATGTAGAAAGACTTTCCTAACCAGAGAGAAAACTGAATCCTATAGCTCAATACACTTACAGCTGAGGTCGAACCATCTTCCCAAAGCCCGACAAGGTTGTAGCCATTGGGGCGAAGTAACTCGTCGATTGTCGAAGTAATCTCAGCCGGTGAGTATCGCGGCCACAACTCACATAAGGCCGCCGCTGCCTGGTCTGTGTCGGCGGCACTTATTGAATTAATGGTGAACGACATAAAACTCTCCTTGGGTAATTCACGCCGGGCGACTCAGTTGTCGTCAACCCTAATGGTTATTGATGCATGAGCGCAACCTGCGGGAAAGTTGCAGGGTGAATATCAGTTGCGAGGGGGATTAGTCGTGTCGGCCGATCAATCCATTGGAGATCGCGGCGTTTTGCAAGCGAGTCGTCGCGCAAGCAGCATCGCCATCCAGCGTTTACAATCATGCCGCGTATTGATTTCTGCCGACAACGCCGCACAGGAGAACTTATGACCGATACCCCTTACTGTTTCAGCTTAGGCGCTGATGCCGAGGCCATGGCTGTGGTGCGCCAAGGTCTGGAACGCTTCAATGTGGAGCAGATAGGCCCCTACGCCTACGAGGATTTCCAGCTCTATGCCCGCGATAGCGGCGGCCAGGTAATAGGAGGCATGTTCGGCCATTTCGGGATGGGCTGGCTCTACATTGACTATCTTTGGTTGAACGATACCCTGCGCAGCCATGGTCTAGGCGGTAAGTTGCTGAAGAGAGCAGAGGATGAAGCGCAACGTCGGGGTTGTAAGGGCTTGTTCCTCTACACCTACAGCTTCCAGGCGCCCGACTTCTATCAGAAGCAGGGCTTCCAGATAATGGGCGTGCTGGAAGATTGCCCGCCCGGACACCAGCGCTACTACCTGAAAAAAACACTCAAGGAGTAAGGCTATTGTCCGGTTTATCGATCCCGGGAAAACGGGGTAGATTTACTTTCCATAGCCTGGGCGTCAGCTTTGGGTGGATCTCTACCCGTAACGCGCGCCCTCAGCCAATACCGTGATCGTCGGGATGTCGCGATGGCACCAGGGTCGGGCTACGATCGCAGAGGCTAATCACCAGCCGCGCCACCAGGTCATGCAAGATAATGGTGTGGCGGTTGCCCGCAGTTTCGTAGTGCTGCTTGATCTTTGCCTTTAGGTCCCGATCACCACTGACCTCAACCAGGATATCCACCTCGCCAACGGCCTCGACCATCGCTATCGGGTCCGAGAAGCAGGGGATCTGCTGCTCGCGGGCCAAGGTCATCCCGGTGGAGTTGGGATCAAGGTCCGCGACACCGAGAACCTGAATGTAGTCATACTGCAGCAGTTCACGCAGCAGCGGTGAGCCGGTACGGCCTGCGCCGATCACGGCGATGCTGATGTTTTGCGACATGGGGGCAAACTCCTTTTCCGAATGACACGCCATGATGGCTTGAAGCCAGCATGCTAACAGCTTTGCCCTGGATACCAACATGCAGCACAGCGCCGCAGGCGTACGACCCTCCCCACTGAGCCGAATCAGGCAAGCTTCACCGGCTGTAAGCTGACCGAAGCCAACTTCACCCAAGTGTCGGCGCTTGGCATGACGTTCAGCGATACGCTTCTTATTGGCGCGTATTTGCCGGGGTTCTCGTTCTACAAGACGGAAATCGACAACCTTGATCTGTCCGATGCGGAGCTGACTGATGCCGACTTTCGCCATGCGGTGTTCGTCGGTGGCAGCCTGGCCAATGCCCGAGTGAACGGTGCGCGGTTCGACAATGCGGATCTGCGCGATACCAGTCTTCAAGGGCTGAAGCTGACTGACGCCAAGCTGTTCAAGGGATCGATCATCTCGAGAGCCCAGGCCGGGATGTTGCTGTCCGGCCTGGGCCTTACGGTAGCGTGAGCCTGACCGGATGCTTTGCGCTATCGTGAGTGATCAAATGGCACTCATTTCAACCAAGTCAAACTGCGACCTGGAGGGGCAAGGCATGGGTCGTGAAGCTCGTGAGCAAGGCGAACCGCTCAAGCGTCTGTTTTTCGCCCTGCCCTGCGCAGATGCACAACGCCGGGCCATCGCCCAATGGCGAAGCGCTCTTGAGCTAAGCGGCGGACGCCCAGTGCCTGCGGAAAATTTTCATTTGACGCTGATGTTTCTGGGCTCTGTTGCTGTGAGCCAAATCCCGGACATCTGCGCCGCTGCCGCACGGATTAGAACGCCAGGCAGGCCGTGGACTGTACCTCTCGACCGCCTGGATGTATGGCCTCAATCCAACGTTTTATTACTCGCTCCAGCACAGTCGCCACGGGTTTTACGCCAGCTGGTCTATGCCTTGCAACAGGCGCTGTTACCCCTTGGGTTTGTGGACGCCACCCGTGAGTTTCGCCCTCACCTGACCTTGATGCGGGACTATCGAGCACCTGTCCCTGAGTCCAACACTCCACCAGACTTTCACCTAAGCGCCAGACACCTCATCCTATTCGAGTCGCACAAAGGCCGCTATCGACCGCTGGCCGAATGGCCTCTGGTTTCGTAGACGCCCGCCCCGCCCATTCGGATAGGTATTGTCTGCTCAGCCAAGGCCTATCGTGCTGTGCCATCGTGAGGCTTATAGAAGAGAAACTTCCCGGTCTCGGCTGTTTTGATATAGTCCTTGGCCCAGTCGGGCGACACGTTCTTGCCGTGGAAATACATAGCGCCGTGGGTTCGGTCTGTGAGTTCTTGGTTGAGCGCTTTTCGCGCTATTTCCTTGGCAATCGCATAAGGAGCGTCCTCTTCTACCTGATCCGAACGCCCATCACACCACCACGAAAACTGACAGGCATGCTTTTCAGAGCCTTGCTTGACCACCGCGCACACCGTATCTGGAAAGCCCTCATGGCCAAGTCGGTTCATGACAACGCTGGCGACGGCTTCCATGTCGGCAGAGGCCCCGCCTTTGGCTTCCCAGTAGACGGAGCGTGCAAGACAGGTAATTGCATCGTCCAAAGGTGCTTTCCCTACTGGATCGACCGCCTGCGCTTCAGGTTGCGTGATGGCCTCGGCCTTGGGCGCAGGTGTCGCGCTCCCCTTCTCTGCAGCTTTCTGCTCCAGGACCTGGGCTTTGTCCACCGCCGCTTCTTTATTTTGCTCTTGGTCAGCCGCAATCGCCGGCTTCCCGAGAAGGGCTATTGCGAAGCAGATTGCTATCCCTATGAGGCGCATAGTCGAACCTTCTTGACTCATGTAGTGGTCAAATCATTCCAACAGACTACATGCTACGCTTTTGCTGTCAGCTGACCACTCGGCCACTGGTGAAAAGCCCTCAGTGCCAGTATGAGTTGGCGCTATCTGCGTTTTCCGGGGGCGCGACATGACCGCCACAGAGATATTGTCATCAATGACCGCCAGCCGTCTTGAGGCGTTGCACCAAGACGGCTTCGTACTGCTGCCCGGAGTGCTGGAGGGTTCGCAAATAACCACGCTGCGCAAGGCTATCGACTGCCTTGACCCGCAGCATTGGGACTACAGCGGCCTGCTCGATCATTACAAGTGCGTGTTCAACCGCGACCCGTTGTGGCTGCCGTTTCTCGACCTGAGCGGGATCATCGAGCTGGCCGAGGCTGCTCTAGGAACCGATTGCCACATCATCGGCCAGACCGCCTGGCGCTGCCATCCCGGCTTCGTCGGTACCGAACTGCATCTGGACTACCTGGTGATGGAGCTGCCGCAAAGCCTGCTGGCCAACCCCTCCTTCGAGTTGCCGATGCAGATCTGCACCGCGCACCTCTACCTCGACGATATTGATGCAGACCTCAGCCCCACTCGGGTTATCCCGGGTAGCCACCGGGCCGGGCGTCCGCCGACTGACGGTGAAAACCAGTGGCAGGGCCGTACTGCGCAGCCGGTGCTGTGCCAGGCCGGGGACGTACTGATGTTCCGTAGCGAACTGTGGCACGCAGGTAGCAACAACCGAACCCTCGACCGCACGCGCTACCTGTTGCAGGTGCACTACGGCCGACGCATGGTGGCACAGAAATTCTCGCCCTACCTGCTCTGGCGCTTCAACCCCATAGTGTTGGCGGCGGCCTCGCCACGTCAGCGGCGTCTGTTGGGAGAGCATCAGGAAGCGGAATACGATTGACCCTTTGACTTGATGTCACCTGACGCGAAATATGTCGCATCTGCCAAACGATTTTCGGTTCGACGTGAAAAGGCGTTGCGCTAGGTGGGGCGAAATCGCGCATCATGGGCGCAGTCAGTTAAAGAGAGACTTCCATGCGCGTCCTATCATCCGTTATGCGTATTGCCGCATTGTCCCTGGGCCTGGTGTGCGCCGCCACTGCCGTGGCGACCGAGGACACCCAACTGGTCGAGTCGATCAACGCTTACCGCAGCCAAGTGCAGCGCTGCGCGGGCCAGGCATCCCAGGAGTTGCCACCGCTAGCGTCCGATCCGCGCCTGGTCCTGCCCGCCAATAGTGTCGGAGACCTGCAGCAGGCGCTGGCGCGGGCGACCTATCCGATGGTCAACGTGCAGGCGATCAGCCTGTCCGGGCCGCGTGATGCGCAGTCGGCCATGACGGCTGTGCGAGAGAGCTTTTGCCAAGTCGTGCTGGACCCGCAATTCGTCGATATCGGCGTGAGCCAGGAGGGCCGTGAGTGGCGCATCGTGCTGGCGCGTCCGCTGTTGGCTGGGCGCTTGGGCGACTGGCAAGCGGAAGGACAGAAGCTCCTCGAAATGATCAACACCGCACGCACGCGGCCGCGCCAGTGCGGCGCCCAATCCTTTGCGGCCACGACACCGCTGACCTGGAACGCGATGCTCGCGACGGCAGCCGAGAACCATGCCCGAGCAATGGCTAACAACAACTTCTTTGATCATAAAGGCCGCGATGGCCACACACCGGGCGACCGGGCTGAACTGGCAGGCTACGTCGGTCAGCAAATCGGCGAAAACATTGCCGCCGGGCAGGACATCGCGCGCAAGGTGGTCGATGGCTGGCTCGCCAGCTCCGGTCACTGCGCCAACCTGATGAACCCACAATTCCGCGAGCTGGGCGCAGCCTATGCGGTTGATCCGAAGAGTGATGCGGGGATTTACTGGACGGCTATGTTCGGCTCGCAGTGAGTGCCTGAACGCATCATCCTAGAGCACGCGTGGCCCACGCCCGCTGTTTTGCGCCGCAGCCTCTCCAAGACGCTCCAGCACAAAGGCCTTCGCGTGACGTGTCATTTGGTCGAGATGTCGGTCGCGCTGCTTCTCGGCATCCACCATCGCTTTTTTCCCATGTTGCTGAAGCAGATAAGTATGAATCTGCCGCACCTCCACAGTTTTATAGATAGGCGCTACGTCCAGCACCGCCAACAGGCTGTCCGTACCGTGGTCACGGGTATTCATGAGCACCTGAGGACCGCGCACGCCCACAACCTGAAACCTCATTGACTCGAAATACGGCACCTTGGCAACGAAGCAGGCCAGCTCGGCATGAGGGTATCGACCGACCATTTCCTGCAGCATCGCGCGCGCAACACCCCGACGTCGGTGACTTGCCTGCACAGCCATATAGGCCACTGCACAGGCTTCTGGATCGTTCTTCACTGGCAGATACAGCAAGAAGCCGACGACTGCGCAAGGGTCCTGAGCATCCAACGCTACGATCAACTCGACCGGAATACCTTTGGAGCCGTCCATAGCGTCCAGATAGAGATGAACCTCGTATCCGATACCGTATTGATACAGGTTGTAGAGGGGATTGCTCGGTGCGATCGCCACCATACTAATGTCGGTTACGTAATCGACGACCATCTGCAAAATCTGGCTTTTGATGGACTCGGGCGGCGGGGTTTCAAAGAGGGTGATGGTGGACATTACGTATCTGACTCCGGGACTAAGGCGTGCCCGTGACTTGAAGGATCAGCGCCGGGCGGGCTCATCATAACGTGTCTTCACGCTAACAAAGTGTTGCGCGGTTTGCCCTCTGCCCTCCCCCAGCCGCCAGAACGTCGTTGCGGCGCTACCGCGTTGATAAACCGCTATACCTTCTTCGCGCCTGCGTATCGCATTCAGCGGCTTTTTCCCCATTGATCATTACTCATCGCCAAGCGAAACCCGAGGTGCGACATGGCATTCATCGGATCCGCCCCCTGCCTGGCGCTGGTTCGAAAGCTCGTGCAGTAGCTGTCACTGCAAAGAAAAGATCCACCGCGAATCACACGCTGCGGTGCATTGGCTGTTACCCCGAGTGCCGGGTCATAACTCTGGAGCGGACCCATCGGGTTAAACGATACTTCGCCAGCCGGCTGAAGCTTGAGCCCTACTCTGAACGCATCAGCGCGATACCAATCGGCGATCCACTGCCAAACGTTCCCTGACATGTCGTACAGCCCATAAGCGTTGGGCCTGTAACTGCCTACAGGCTGGGTGCCAATCTTGAATTTATTGCGGGACCCTGTAACAGGGAACGGTTGTACCTCATTCCAGGTATTGGCCATCTTTTCGCCGCCCGGCGTGAAATCACTCCCCCATGCATAGTCCGCTTGTTCCAGCCCGCCTCTTGCGGCGTATTCCCATTCAGCCTCGGTCAACAGGCGCTTGTGTGCCCACTTTGCGTACGCCTCTGCATCCTCATGTGAAACCTGAACGACCGGATGGGTTTCCTTGCCTTCGATTGTACTGTCGGGGCCAGACGGGTGGCGCCAGTCAGCCCCCTGGACAAACGCCCACCACTGGCTGAAATCATTCAGGGGGATTGGCCTGTCTGCGCCCACAAAAACCAATGCCCCGGGCACCATGACGCTGTCATCCGGTTCTGGCGTACCAGGTGATAGCTGTACTTTCAGATCATCCCATTTGGGTTTGCGTTCGGCAGTGGTCACGTAATGTGTTTCAGAAATAAAACGGGCGTAATCTGCGTTGGTAACGTCGTTGCGGTCAATCCAATAACCATCGAGTCGAACCTTATGGGCAGGCCCCTCATTGGGTCGCGCCTTCTTATGATCGCTCCCCATCAAGAATTCACCGGGAGGAATCCAGACCATATCCAAAGGGCCATTTTTCCCATCACCCAGCGTCAAAGGCGATGGACCACGAATGTACTGATTCACAGCAAAAGCCAGGCAGGCAGACACTACCCCGACTGCGACTATGGCAATGCCCCAGCGCCGTTTCCTGACAAGCATTTGTGCGCCCCTTGGTTTCCTTCAGGCTGAGGTCATTGCTCAGCCTTTCTGACGTCAGGATCAGTTATAGACACCGTACCTCTCTTGTCAAAGGGCATACGGGTTACAGACAGCGCCAGAACTTCAGCGCCAGCGAGCCGCACGGCGAGATTGATCAGGCTTACGGCTGTCGGTTAAAACAGGACAACCCGAGCCAAATTTGAACCAAAAGCTATCATCAGCCTGAGCAGTAACCGACACGTAGCGGCGCATGCCCGCACCGGAGCACATGATGAGTGTCCCTCGTTCAACCTCAGCTCGGCGAACTGTCCACCCCTTACTACGATGCCTCGCCCTTGGCCTCGGTGTATTCATCGGCTGCGCACACGCCGATCAACTCAATGGCCCCCCCGGCGCAACCAGCACCACCCGAGTGATTTCCGGGCAGCAGCTACCCCCGCCCGACCTGCCGTTCGAGGGCTCGATCACGGACATCGCGCAAAGCTCAAAACCCTACTGGCCGGCGACGATAGTCCCGCCCAAGGGCGCGCCGAATGTGTTGCTGATAATCACCGACGACGCCGGCTATGGTGTGTCCAGTACCTTTGGCGGGGTGATCCCGACGCCGAGCATGGATCGCATCGCGGCCAACGGCCTGCGCTTCAACGACTTCAACTCCACCGCACTGTGCTCGCCTACCCGCGCAGCGCTCATTACCGGACGCAACCATCACTCGGTCGGCTTCGGGACTGTTTCAGAAGCCGCCACCGGCTATCCCGGCTATGACAGCGTCATTGAAAAGGACACGGCGACTGTCGGCCGCATACTGCAGGAGAATGGGTACCACACCTCCTGGTTCGGCAAGGATCACAACACTCCCGCCTTCCAGGCCAGCCAGGCCGGCCCCTTCGATCAGTGGCCAACCGGCATGGGCTTTGAGTACTTCTACGGTTTTGTCGGTGGTGACACCAATCAGTGGCAACCCAACCTGTTCCGCAACACCACACCGATCTATCCGTTCGAGGGCAAGCCCGGCTGGAACCTGACCACGGGGATGGCCGACGATGCGATCGACTACATGCAACGCATGAACGCGCTGACGCCGGACCGACCGTTCTTTGTCTACTACGCGCCCGGAGGCACCCACGCGCCGCACCACCCGACGCAGGAGTGGATCAAGAAAATCAGCGACATGCACCTCTTCGACGGCGGCTGGAACCAGCTGCGCGAGACCATTTTCGCCAACCAGAAGAAGCTCGGCGTGGTCCCGCCGAATACCCTGCTGACGCCTTGGCCAAAAGATCTGCTACCCGAATGGGACAGCCTGAGCGCCGACCAGAAGAAGCTGTATATCCGCCAGGCTGAGGTGTTCGCCGCTTATGAGGCCTACACCGACCACGAGATTGGCCGGGTGATCCAGACTGTCGAGGATATGGGCAAGCAGGACAACACCCTGATCATCTATATCACTGGCGACAATGGCACCAGCTCTGAAGGGCAGATGTTCGGTACACCCAACGAAGTCGCCATGTTCAACGGCGTGCAAATACCGGTCGAGTTGCAGCTGAAGAAATTCTATGACGCCTGGGGCACCGACCAGACCTATAACCACATGGCCGCTGGCTGGGCCTGGGCCTTCGATGTGCCCTTCACGTGGGTCAAGCAGGTAGCTTCGCACATGGGCGGCGTGCGCCAGGGCATGGCGATTTCCTGGCCTGCGCGGATCACTGACAAGGGCGGCATCCGCTCCCAGTTCCACCACGTCATCGACATCGTACCGACCATCCTGGAGGCCGCCGGCATCAGTGCGCCAAAGCTGGTGAATGGCATTGTCCAGAAACCGATCGAGGGCACCAGCCTGCTCTACACCTTCGACAAGGCCAACGCCGAAGCGCCCTCTACCCACAAGACCCAGTACTTCGAGATGATGGGCGACCATGCTCTCTATCACGACGGCTGGATCGCCAGTACCAAGGTCGTGCGGGCACCGTGGGACATGACCGCCAAAGCAACCGATCCGATGAAGATGGAATGGGAGCTGTACAACCTGAACGAGGACTACTCGCAGTCCACCGATCTGGCGACGCAACATCCCGAAAAGCTCAAGCAGATGCAGGCCATGTTTATGGACGAGGCGCGCAAGTATCAGGTACTGCCGCTGGATACCTCGGTACTGCCACGGATGATCGCCCCGAGACCGAGCATTACAGCCGGGCGCAATATGTTTACCTGGACCCATCCGCTGATTGGTACGCCCAATGGTGACGCGCCGAGCGTGCTGAATACCTCCTACACCTTCACTGCCGAGGTGGAGGTTGCGCAAAACGGCGCCGAAGGCATGCTGATCACCCAAGGCGGACGCTTCGCCGGCTACGGTTTCTATGTCCTGAAGAGTAAACCGGTGTTCCTGTGGAACCTGATCGATCTGGAGCGAGTGCGCGGGGAAGGTGCCGACGCACTCACGCCGGGTAAGCATGTGCTGGAGTTCGACTTCAAGTACGACGGCCTGGGCGCTGAAACTCTGGGGTTCAACAATTTCTCCGGTGTCGGTCGCGGCGGTATGGGCACCCTCAAGGTGGATGGCAAGGTGGCGGATCAACACAAAATGGACCACAGTTTGCCCTTCACCCTGGCATGGGACGAAAGTCTGGATATCGGCTCTGACACCCTCACCGGGGTCAACGACGCCGATTATCTGCCGCCGTTCACCTTCACCGGCAAGCTGAACAAGATCACCCTGAAGATCGACCGGCCTCAGCTAAGCAAAGCCGATATCGAGAAACTGGAGCAAGCCCAGCGCGCCATCGAAAGCGGCAAAGAGTAAGGCCCGAGGTCGAAAGCGAACCGCGGGAGACCTTTCGACCGGCTTCCCTTGAAGCCACGCCATAGTTGTAGAGTTTTTTGTTTGCCGCTCGCAGCCACTGCGAGCAACACAGCTTAGAAGTACTGTCCTGCCAAGCCACAAAGTGAGTCGCAGCCCCAAATACGTCTTGCCGGTGAACCTTATCACCGGATACCCGGTCGATAGTTGCAACCTAGCTTGCTTTTCCGGTGACCCCGTCGAGGGTGGTCACCGGACTGCTTTACTTCCTGGAGAACGTCCCCGTGATATCGACTCTACGCATAGCCAGACTCAAAGCATGGGGCGCCCATGGTTTTACCGCCACCGGCGTGGTCACTGCTTTTTTGGCGACCATCGCATTATTCGAGAATCAACCTAAAGCCTGCCTGCTGTGGTTAGGCGTCGCTCTGATAGTGGATGGACTGGACGGTGCGCTGGCCCGCAAGGTCAATGTTCAATCCGTACTGCCGGGTTTCGACGGGTCCGTCCTGGATCTTGTCATCGACTACCTGACGTATGTATTTATCCCGGCCCTGTTCATCTATCGCTATATCCCGCTGCCGGACTACACGCTGCTGCTGACCATATCGCTAATCCTGGTGTCGTCGCTCTTTTGCTTCTGCAACGTGAACATGAAGAGCAAGGACAACTACTTTCAAGGCTTCCCTGCAGCGTGGAACGTCGTCACCCTGTGTATTTACATCATCTCCCCAACGCCCTGGCTAACGCTGATCACCATTATCGGGTTGGCACTATTGACCCTGACCCGGATCAAATTCCTTCACCCCTTCCGCGTCCGTCGGTTCATGCCAATCAACATTGCAGTGACGTCCATTTGGCTACTGTGCAGCCTGTCGCTGGTTGTAAACCATCCCTCCAGCAACCCGATGGTGATAGGGCTGTGGCTCGCGATGTCAGCGTATTTTTTGGGCATCTGCGCCTGGCGCACGTCAGTGGAGTGGCTCGACAGTTCGCGTGCATGAAGATAATGGGATCAGCGGCAGCAGGCAGGCCCCGGCACAACATAATGCCGCAGACAGCGCCGAGGGCAGGCGAACGCTCCACTCGGATTTTTCACACAGTGAATCGCCCCTGATTTTGCAGGCACATCCGAAGAGCTGCTTCCGGCTGATTTGAGCAAATGTCCAAGGCCCGCATTGCGGGCCTTGAATTATTGTGGATTAGAAGGGAAACGGCAGTGGGGAAACCACTGCATTCAGGTGGCTCAGGAAGAGAAAACCGGAAACCAGTACCGCATTGATCGACCAGGCCACCGTTAGAAAGCGAGCGATCTGACCGTACATGGGCTCACCGACATTATCCGCATTGCGCCATACAGCATTGAGCACGCAAGCGGTATAAACCACAAAACTTAGCAACATGAGGCCAAACAGAGACGTGACAACCTGATTAAAGGCCATCAGGATCAGGCCAAACAGTACATTGCTGAGCACTACGCCATAGAGCCAGAAGACCACCCACAGCGGGGTGCTACCCTGCGAGTTCAACCACTGCTGAAGCTTGCTCATCACGTCTCCCAGGGCCACCAATGACCCGCTTAAACCTGGAAGCCCATACGCCTAGACCCAGGTACTGGTTGATGCGGACTTGCCGGGCGCCGCACATGATTTTTAGTCTAGCGTGCTTTTTCCGCCTTGCCCGTGACGGAGTACGGGCAGATCGACACGTCAGCCAAGGCATCGCTGATTTGCATCAATCTGCAACCTATAACGGTTCCACTGCCCCAATACCTTCACCGGTTTTCTGGAGGCCGCAACGCCTCCACGACCAACATCAATGCGGGCGAGGCACGTCGACTGGCGTAGTAAGCGTGGTAGCCGGTAAACGTTGTCGCCCACTCGTCAAGTACCGACACCAGCCTACCCTGCGCAACGTGTTCCTCGACAGCATTGAGGGGCAGCCATGCCAGACCGTTCCCGGACAGCGCTGCGGCGACGATCAGTTTGGTACAAGCGTTCGCCCGCTTCGGTGGGAGCAACGCTGCGCGTGGTCCGGTTGAGAAGCTTCAGGTCCAGTCTCCGTTCCAAAGTGCGGATGGTCTGGCTGAGCGCGGATTGCGTCACCCCTAGCTGTGCGGCCGCGCGGGTGAAACTGCCCGCGCGTACCACGGCCGCAAAACTGGCCAAGTCATCGAAGCGCGCCATTGATAAGCCTACCTACTAAGTGCATGTCGATTCAGCAGTCTAGTCATTCCGAGGCAGGCTGCCTAAAGTAATTGTCATCGGTTAACGACAAGGACACGCACATGAAAACACGTCAACTGGGCCACAATGGTCTCACCGTTTCGGCGCTCGGTCTGGGCTGCATGGGCATGAGCGCCAACTACGGCCCTCCGGCCGACAAGCAAGAGATGTCGCGCTGATCCGTATGGCGGTAGAGAGAGGCGTCACATTCTTCGACACGGCCGAGGTCTATGGCCCATTCGTCAATGAAGAGCTTGTTGGCGAGGCGCTCGCGCCGTTCAAGGGCCAGGTTTCCATTGCCACCAAGTTCGGCTTCCACCTCGACACGGAGACGGCACAGCGCCGAGGCGGACTGGACAGCCGGCCCGAGCACATAAAGGCGGTCGCGGAAGCCTCGCTACGGCGCCTCAAGATTGACGCAATTGATCTGTTCTACCAGCACCGCGTCGACCCGGCCGTGCCTATCGAAGATGTGGCCGGAGCGGTCAAGGACCTGATCGCGCAAGGCAAGGTTCACCACTTCGGCCTCTCGGAGCCAGCAGCGGCCACGGTTCGCCGAGCGCATGCCGTGCAGCCGGTGACAGCGGTCCAGAGCGAATACTCCCTGTTCTTCCGGGGACCGGAAGCCGAAATGCTGCCGACGCTCGAAGATCTCGGCATCGGTTTCGTACCCTTCAGCCCATTGGGTGCGGGCTTCCTGACCGGCAAAATGGACGAGAACACACGGTTCGACAGTTCCGACTTCCGCTCGCGTGTTCCGCGCCTCGCTCCAGAAGCGCTCAAGGCGAATCTGGCGCTGGTCGATCTGCTGCGCGACGTCGCGCTGCGCAAGGATGCGACGCCTGCACAAATAGCACTCGCGTGGCTATTGGCGCAAAAGCCATGGATTGTGCCCATTCCCGGAACGACCAAATTGCATCGGCTCGACGAGAACCTCGGCGCGATGGCAGTGGAGCTCACCGGCGATGACCTGCGAATGATTGATTCGGCCGCGTCAAAGATCGTGGTGCAGGGTGCCCGGTTGCCCGAGCCGTACTACGAATGACAGGCGGTTAATAACCGCCTACTGCACATCAGCGAGCGGCGGTACCGTCGAAATCATGACTCCCGGTATTTTTTCTAAGCAAAAAGAGAATTGACCGTGCCCCATGTAATCGTCATCTCTACCCCACTCGCGAGAGATGATTGATCGATCCTCGGGGTGAGGGATACCGGCACATGATTGAGGTATCGGCGGGTAAAAACGCCGCGACACCCCGGACGAAGTTGGCACTGTCGGCGCGCTGCTTATGGCCCCGAGCGTGTAAAAGGGCTGTCCTTCGCGAAATTTTATTATGCTTTGATGTATTGTCGGTCGCTCGGGCTCGATCGACTCCAAAGGGATAAAAATGACATTGACTGTCGAAAGGTTGGTCAGGATAGCAATGGCCAATCCAATAAACGCTGAAATTACCTTACGCTTGCCCTCACTCGGTTTGAGTCAATGCATGCTCACTGCGGGCTGTCTGTTCCAAGCGGTCTGGAATCATCAGTCGCACCTGCCGTCAGCGTGGGGAGTAAAGGATTACGACGTTTTTTACTTCGACAACGATCTGTCTTGGGAGGCCGAGAATGAGGTCATCAACTCGGCTCAGCGTCTCTTCCAAGACCTTGACGTTAACGTTGATATCAAGAATCAGGCTCGCGTCCACCTTTGGTACAGTCAGCGGTTTGGCAGGTCTTATCCTCAACTTCTGTCGGTTAAAGACGGTATTGATCGTTACCTGATTGCGGGTACGTGTATTGGGCTGGATGCTGAAACGGGTGAGATCTATGCGCCCTACGGCTTGGCCGACGTCGAGCAGGGGGTTCTTCGTATCAATCCCAAAAATCACCAGCCAGACTTGTTCGAGCAGAAGGCGAACAGTTATCAAGCTCGCTGGCCTTGGCTCAGGATCATAGAAACCGACATTACATAAAGACCGTACATCATCACGGTACCGTTGAATCGAGACACGTCGGCAGATACTGGCCGACCGGTTCATCATCCCGCGAGCCTGCTGAATATCTACATATACAACTATCTCAACCGTTTTCAGTCGAGCTGGCGCCTGGAGCGAGAAACCCGGGGAAGCCACCATCGCACAATTGGGCAAGCGTCTCAAAGCGCAGGCATCGCCAATGCCGGCGGGACGTTCAGTACCGATCTACACATCACGCCATTCGAACTCGATGGGTTTATTCAGGATCGATTTCTGTCAATTGTGACAAGCAGGAGCCGGCCAAGAGCAGTCACTTTGTACCCGTCAAATTTTCAGAGCCGTAGAGAATACGAGCATCACGAAAGTTTTCAGCGTTTTCGGCGACCCACATCCATAACGGAATCATCCGCGCAAGAAGTCCATACCCCAGTTCCGACAATTCATAGTCGACACGCGGTGGTATTTCGCCGTAATCCCGACGTAAAACCAAACCGTCCCTTTCCAGCTGTCGCAAGCTGCGAGTCAGCATTCGTTGCGTCACCCCATTCATACGCCTACCTATTTCCGCATGCCGCAACGGCCCTTCCACACCTAATGTGTGGACGATTCCCAAAGACCAGCGATTACCTGCGTGAGTGAGCACTTCTCGCTTCAATCCGTCGTCTTCTGCACTCAATGCTTCGCACGCGGCTTGAGATTGCCTGATGATTTCTTCGTTATCCATTCGCCCCCCAGGATCACTCGTGTGCCTACTTATGAGCAGGCCCCAATGATGACAGGATAACAACCACTCACCATTGAACAGCAAACTGGAGGAAGTTTATGCACGCGGTAATTCCTGGAGAAACGGTCAATATTCTGGTGCTGGGGGCTGGGGAGCTCGGCATGTCTGTACTGCGCGAGCTTGCTATGGTCGCGTTAAGCAAAGGTGGCGCTCGCATTACTGTACTGCTGCGTCCATCGGCGGTCACCACTCAAGACGCTTCAAAGATGCACGCGATTGCAGAATTGCGTGGGCTAGGCATAGACACTTTGCAGGCTGATGTCATTCACGATTCAATTGAAGAACTTGCAGAGCATTTCGGCCGATTCGACACGGTTGTCAGTTGCGTAGGTTTTATCGCAGGAGCCGGCACTCAGCTGAAGCTTGCGCGCGCCGCGCTTGTGTCAGGCGTAAAGCGCTATGTGCCTTGGCAATTTGGGGTGGACTACGACGTCATCGGCAAAGGCAGTCCGCAGGATCTGTTTGATGAGCAACTTGAGGTCCGCGAGCTACTGCGTGCGCAACGCACTACCGAATGGATCATCATTTCGACCGGGATGTTCACAAGCTTCCTGTTCGAGCCAGCGTTTGGCGTGGTTGATCTTGCACAGAATACGGTTCATGCGCTAGGCAGCTGGGACACCCAGGTCACCGTAACAACGCCGAAGGACATAGGAATGCTGACGGCGAAGATTATATTCGCCGACCCACGCCTCGCCAACGAGGTGATTTTCATCGCTGGAGACACCCTGACCTATACACAATTGGCGGACACAGTTGATGCAACACTCAATCGCACAGTATCTCGCGTCGAATGGAGCGTTCCCAAACTGAACAACGATCTCGCTGCTGCTCCAGACGAACAGATGCGAAAGTATCGAGCCGTGTTCGCTGAAGGCAAAGGAGTCGCTTGGGATAAGCACAACACTTTCAATGCTGCAAACGGTATTGATCTGATGACGGCGGCGGATTGGATCGAGCAGAATCTGAAGTGAATAAGGCAAGCTTCTGTCTTGGTCATTCCGCCAGGGGCGGTCATTCGGAGGCTTTCAGGATGCCAGGGGCGATTCATCGCCTATTTTCAAGGTTATGCACTAATTGCGCACCACAGGGATCTGGCCCAATATTTCAAGCTGATATCATGCAAGAACTTACAAACCGAGCAAAAGAAATATGAATCGTCGTAAAAAAATAAAACAGTTATTAAAGGCTCACGCCAAAAAGGCCAGTGACAAATTGGCACCGCCAAGCAAGTCTAAATACATTAATAAAGCTGACCGATTGAAGCTAGCGGCTGAATCCAGTCACGACTCAATCATTTCTTCTGAGAGCTGATCTATGTAGCTTATGCACCACCGGAATTTACAAATTTGATTGGGTTATTCATTCCGATGGCACGTACCGCAAGGACGCGGCCTAACAACCCATTCAAGCCGAAGCCGCTTCGCAGCTCTGAATCGAACCAGATATGCACCATTTGATGTCTATTTACAGCTAGGCATTTTTATCCGACCTCTGCAGGATCCATGTGAAAAAAGCACGAGCAATTACCAGTAAAAAATCCTCCGGCCGTGGCGTTGAGATGTCCTCGTTTTGTGGGTGGGATGGAGAGGTTCTAGTTCTGAACATACTTGGAACTCCGAGTGCAAAAAAGGATGCCATCGGCAAGGCGAAAGGAAGTCAACTCAAGGTTAGCGTCACTGCCGCACCCGTAGCAGGCAGGGCGACTGACCACATGGTCAAGTTTCTCGCCCGAGAGTTTGACGTCTCGGTTTCTGACATCACGGTTGTGTTCGGTCGTTTTAATTTGAACAAGCAGATGCGTATAAGGGCGCCCGGAAGCTTACCTGCCGTAGTGGCCAAGGCCCTGGCGGAAGAAAAAAATACCTGACCATTCGCTAAAAGCCCGACGCGCCCTAATGAATCGCCCTGCTGTCATGGACTGTTCCAGTGTCCGCTTGCCGACAAGACAGCAACTGCCAGGGATCGCTGGTTCTGCCGGTCGAGCCTTGAAGATAAAGTACCCAATCACTCCTGCGTTGCAAGGCAACTTTGGCCATGAGCGGCTACTTGGAAAATCTTCTCGCTCCAGCAACGCAGAGGATCACGGCAACGGTTACCCCCAGCATGCCAATGCTGACCTGCTCGTGAAGTAATGTGGCCGCCAGCGCCAATCCAAAGAAAGGCTGTAGAAGCTGAAGCTGTCCAACGGCAGCAATACCCCCTTGGGCAAGCCCGCGATACCAAAATACGAAACCGATCAGCATGCTGAAGAGCGAGACGTAAGCCAGGCTTAACCATACAGGCGTAGTGATCCCCGAGAACGAATTGGGTCTCAGGAACCAAGTCAGCGGTGCCACAACAGGTGTCGAAATAACCAATGCCCAGGAAATTACCTGCCAACCTCCCAGTGTTCTGGAAAGCTTCGCCCCTTCGGCATAACCAAGACCACATGCAAGGACTGCCAACAGCATCAGAATGTCTCCTTCGGCAGACGCTGTCAGACCCTGGAAAAAGGCGAACCCCATAACCAGCACGCTTCCCAGAACCGAAAAAAACCAGAACGCAGGCCGAAGGCGCTCGCCACCACGCAAAACACCGAAAACGGCGGTGGCGAGCGGCAACAGACCAAGAAAGATGATGGAATGCGCGGACGTCACAGACTGTAGAGCCAGCGCAGTCAACAAGAGCCAGCTCGCCGAACAGGCCTTGCGCTACATCCAGCAGCTGTACGAAATCGAGCTTGAAGTCTACGATCTGGAGCCGGATTTACGCCGTCGAATACGGAAAGAAAAAGCCATACCGGTGATGGACGCTTTGCATGCCTGGATGATCGCCCAGCGCCTACTTGTGCACGACGGCTCGGCGATCAGCAAGGCTTTGGATTACAGCCTCAAACGCTGGACGGCGTTGTCTCGCTATCTCGAAGACGGGGCCGTACCCATTGACAATAATTGGGCCGAAAACCAGATTCGGCCGTGGGCGCTAGGTCGCAAGAATTGGCTGTTTGCGGGCTCGCTGCGCAGCGGCAAACGGGCAGCGGCGATCATGAGTTTGATCCAATCGGCGCGACTCAACGGGCATGATCCGTATGCTTATTTGAAGGTCGTCCTCACGCGCCTGCCAACGCAGCGGGCGAGTGAAATCGATCAGTTGCTGCCGCATAAGTGGATGCCCGTTTAACCACGCGAAGTCGATAGAGCAGAATCGTATGGGCTAGGAGAAATGCTGTCTAAACCAGCGACTTTTGAATTTGATGATCAAATGTATCTAGAAAATCGTGCATGCTGATTTCTCCGAGATCTACAGCTTTAGCGCCGCCGGCCGCAATAAAGGTGACGTCAGTGATACCCAGGACATTCAGGATCAGTTTCAAATATTGGGTCGCAATGTCACGGTCTCTAATCGGAGAGTCGTGGGTGTAGACACCGCCCGAGGCGAGCAGCACCGTTGCCTTTTTACCGGTCACCAGCCCTTTACCATCAAAGCCCAAGGTCAGGCCTTTACGTACCACGTGATCCACCCACGCCTTCAGCGCCGCAGGGACGTTATAGTTGTAGACCGGCGTTGAAATAACCAGGTGATCGGTTTCCAGCAACTCGGCCACAAGCTCATCGGATAGCTGCAACACAGCTTTCATTTCAGGCGAATGTTGGGTTTGCGGGGTGAAGTAAGCCTGTAACCAGGGAGCGGTCACAAACGTAAGTTGAGTGTCCGTTAGATCCCGTATTTTGACCACGCCGCCTGGGTGTGCAGTTTCCCACGCGGCCACAAATTGGCGCGTGAGCTGCCGGGAGATTGAAGCCTCTCCACGTGGACTGGTTTCAATGGAGAGAAGCCTGGACATGAAAGTAACTCCTGCGCGGTGACGCGGCGGTATGTTTTGCGTTGTCGCTTTAGGCGATGTGCTACACACTCTACCCAATGCGATCTCTACGCAGGAGTGATGTAAATATGATTGAATCCATCTGTTTAAGTGATGGGTCATGATCGGAAATCTCAGCTTGGATCAGTTGCGGATCCTTGTAACCATTGCTGATACAGGCAGTTTCTCGGCAACGGGACGTCACCTGCGGCGTGCTCAATCTGCCATTAGCCAGTCGATTGCCACACTTGAGTCAGTTCAAGGTGTGAGGCTGTTTGATCGGAGCGGACATCGTCCAACTATCACTGAGGTAGGTCGAGTGCTAGTGGTTCAAGCGCGCGCTGTGCTGGCAAGCGCTGCCCAGTTTGAAGCAATGGCCGCCAGTACCGCAGCAGGGGTTGAGCCGGAGTTAGCTCTCGCCATAGACCCTTTAGTCCCTAGCGCACCGCTCATCGAAAGCCTCCGCGCTCTCCGTGAGGCTTTTCCGCATCTGGCAGTGAGTTTTTCTACAGAAGGCTTAGGCGGCGCAGAGCGCCGATTGCGCAACGGCGATGCGGCACTGGCGCTTTGCACATTGATTCCGACAGTGCCCGACGATGTCATCGCACTGCCGCTGCTGAGTGTCGACTTGAGGCCAGTAGTCGCCAGCGGGCATCCCCTGGCTATGTTAGGCCGTCGGGCAACAAGTGCAGACCTCAAGCCTTTTGTGCAACTGGTACTTTCCGATCCGGTCGCTCCCGACGGCCCTAGCTATGGGGTGACGGGCAGCCACCAGTGGCTGTTTGTAGATCTGGCACGACGGCTGGATTTTTTACTCGCCGGGTTCGGCTGGTGCCGAATGCCGGAGCATCTCATCGCGGATCATCTGACTTCAGGACGCCTCGTGCCGCTTGAGTTAACCGCCGAACTTCAGCGCACACCAGACACACTGACGATCTACGCAGCGCACATGCAAGATCGCGCTTTAGGCAAAGCGGGCCGATGGCTTCTGAATGATCTGACCCGTCGCCTGTGCATGTGATGATACAAAGACGACTAACGTCAGCGGTTTGGTTACCCCGTTGGCCAAAGGGCTGATGCGGTTGATCGAACCGGTTGTGCAGGGACTGCCCGAGCCGTGATCGTCTGTGCGTATTTCGCAAGCCAAGGTGTGAGCCTGCCCGCTTACCGTGGACTCTCGAAGATCAAGAACGAACCACCGAACCAGAGACCGGTAGGTTCTCCAACAGGTTGAGTCCAGTGGTTTTCACGAATGTCTCATAGTCCATGGGTCTCTCGATGCGGGTTTCCGCGTTGGGTAACACATAGGCCCAGGCCCGCTTGGACGAAGCGTCGTAGACCAGCTTGAACAGGCGAGTAGGTACCCAGACCTTGTTGTCGCCAATAGTGGTATGGCCAGCGTCAAAGAGCGGTCCGGTAAAGACGAAGACATTGCCATCGGCTCGCTTCGCGAACTTTCTGACATCAGACTCGACCTTGCTCCAGATCTTCCGGTTATTGGTGGGGTCTTGCGGCACCATGTTCGAAAGCGCAAAGGGCTGGGCCATTGCATTCGGATTCGGTGCATCTGCTGCCGGAGACTGATGAAATTCCCGGCAGAGATTCATACTCAATGTTTATCTATAAGCCGGAGGTTCAAAGCACGAAGTTTGGGCAAAGGGCGGCGAAGCCCTGTCCTATTGGTCAGACTTTTGCGGATATACATTACCTCTGGCTAGGCATTCGAGTCGCGGTAGGGATGGCAGTTACCTGCCGCCACCCACAAATCCGTACGTGCGGAACTACCGCATACGGCTCCTGCCTCGGGTCATGTGACGCGAAGCGATCCTCAGGATAAGGATGTGCATTGCTAGGTCTAGGACTGTAGAGGTCGGCAAAGCGTCCGGAGCGTGACCATTGTCAGCGGCAACACCTCCGAAGACCAATGCAGCAATTTTGCCGCAAGCGCCAAAGGGGAGATACTTTTTCAACAGAATCGGCCAAAAGCAGCCCGTTAGGGAGCTCGTATTCGTCTCTGTATTGCGTCAAGGAAGCGCTGGGCTATTCAGTGACATAGCACTCACTCTTTCCGCCATCTTCCGTGACTGGCTTAAGCTTTGTCGTAGCGAGGAAGTACCCAGCATGCGATCATTGATACTTGCCGGGAGTAGTGTCAATCTCTCAACCCGCCCGCATCGATCATTAGCTACAAGGAAAACTAGTTAATGGAAGCTCCTAACTTAGAAGCAGAACCAAAACAAGGCAGTAAAACGACGGAGGAAGATAATTATTCGGGCGAGGTGAATTTCCTCTATTCCTCCAAAATAAATGGAAGTGTAGATATTGCTGACATTTGTGAAACACTTGTAACGTCGGAAGCATTTAGCTTTGCGCTGGACAGCAGTGGCAAGATATTTTTTAGAGAAAACGGCAGACTGAGAATAAAGCTACTTAGCATTGAAACGACAATTTCCGAACAAGGCATGACCATCAGCGGGCACGATGACTTTGTTAGCGCCAACCCCGGCGACTCTAATATTTATTCGTTATCCAACGCTCTTAATCTACTGCTGTCAGATAAGAAATTATTTAATACAGCTTTTGGTTTTCCTGCTGAAAGCGCACGAATCTTCATGCGACCAATTGCGATAAAGGCCGAAGACAATGAAGAGTATGAAGCATTTATTCCATATATTAGAATTTATTCAGGTGGAATAATAAGCATATCTATGTCATCAGTGTTTGGTTTTGAAGGCGCGACTGTTCGCGAGGTAATTGGCAACGAGGTAAACAAGTCGCAGCGCAATATAAACTCAGTTCTTTGCGAAAAAGAATTGTACTTGGCTTGTACCGAGTGTCAAATATCACAACTGACTCTACAAGAGAGAGTTTCGCAGAGAAAAGCTTTCGAAGTCACTATTGAATCGGCTCTGAATGCACCGGAAGAACTAAAGTTTTTAGATGAGCGCCTAACAACTTACGAACTTGTACACACCGACCAATTCACACTCACCGATATTGCAAGAAACCTGCTATCAGTAGTTGCCAAGGCAGTAGCTAGTGGATCGGTCAAAACGAGTATCAACTGGATTGGCAGGCAGTATCGTGATGATTCAATTGGTGAGTACTGGAACGGAAAGCCCATCATCTATATTAGAGAGCATACCAGACAACAAGTGAGCTCAATCGAAAACTGGGCCACACATAAATGTCTAGTAAATAGCGTGATGACTCGGACATATCTTCCTAGCAACGCAGCTCATGCCGCTTTAACTCATGGCGATATGCGCAACTTCGACGACTTTAATAACTTCTACTCTGAGGCGGTTTCTCTAGTGCTATCATCGGCACAGGTAGAGTCTTTCATCGAACAGGATAAGGTCTACACTTTCAATAATCTGACTTCAGACATTCAGGTATTGAATGAAGCGTCGCATTTTGTCCGAATATACTACTCATACGCTTCGCTAGGCCTCAATACATGCAAGACAGCGATCGATGTGGCGCGGCTAGAACTGAAAATACTAATGTTTGAAGAGTCGTTAATTTCCGCACATAAGTATGGAGAGATAGCTGAATACCTAGAAGAAGTCAAACGTGGAGACCATTTGACTACAGTATGCAAACTCCTACACAAAAAAATCGAGACAGTTCGCAAGGCTCTTGAATTAGATGACAAAGTTATGTCGGAGTCTTATACTCGCAGAATCACTATTATCTTCGGAATCATTGCATCCGCCACGCTATCACCGGAGTTAATGCAGCCTCTTGCTAAACTCTATGGAATTACCTTCGCTAACGACCAAGTCGACAAACTAGTCGGAATAGGTGCGTCTGTAGTAGCCGTCATCGGCTTTTTAATATTAACCCACTATATTTTCCGAATATTCAGCTTCACCATTAGAAAGATTAAAACCTGAGCCACTCCAAAAACCTGGCTTAAGTTAGTCCAAACGGCTAGTAGAGGTGCCCTTCGGGCATATCCAGACGGAATGCTTCTGGCTAATTTATGATGTCTCGTGAACGTCAGGAATGGGTCGATTGTGTTGAAAAAGTCGGTTTTCTCAAACGGCCGAAAAATTGATCGGTGAAAGCGCCTTTTAGCACGCTGCTACGTGAAATCTCAGTCCGAATGCCTCTGCGAGAATTCTTGATTTCAATCTCAGGCGCGTACTTTTTTGCCATGGAAACTAAGGCCGACTTTTTCAACAGAATCGGTCGTTTTCAACCCTTCGCCACGGACAACAATCGGCCAAAAGTAGACCTTCGCGCTGGGCAACGACTGGTCAACATCGAAAATCGAAGACCCACCGGGCAGTGAACTCTATACAAGCATAATCAATCTCGGCCGACCGTGGTCGGTAGAAAACCAGTCTATTGGATGATGACCGAGCACAATAGTCAACTCTGCCCCCTTTGTGTTGGAAAGGGCAGTTTCTACTAAAGATTTTCCAGGAGTTAATCGCTTGTAATCATGCTCGTCCTTGCAGAGCCACGCGGTATTTATTCCCACAATACCAACAGCACACCCATTTTTTTCAATCGTCACTGAATATGCCCCCTCCTTTTTATTGAAGAGGTCAGAATATCCCGTTATATCGTGCGCGATAAAATCTTCAAACCTTGTCACTACAATATCGCGGCGTTTCAGGGAGCTTTCCTCTGGATAGAAGTATGGCCCAGTAGGCTTCAGGAGAAGAGTTCGATCAAACGCATCGTTTTTATCCCTGTTGAGGTCATGGTTACCAGGGATCATGAACAGTTTGTCGGTCAGCAATGTGGGCATGAACGCTTCAAGCGGTTCGACCAACTGCTCCCAAAAACTTTCATACTCGGCCTTCAGTCCATTGTTAGCGATGTCTCCCGTAACGAAAATAAAATCGGGCTCGCCCTCCTTTTCAACTTTCTCTTTAACCTTATCAACTATTTTTCTCAGTACGGAGCGCTGGGAATACCCTTCCTTCCCCATATGAAAGTCAGACAAATGCAACCAACTTATTTTTCTGGATTCGTTATTGCTCACTGCGGCATCCCTCCCTTATTTCTTGATTATCGCTCCCTGTTTTTGCCTTTTCTCACGATTCGCGACTACAGGGGCTCGCTTATACTAATTTCTTCAATAAACCTGCGCGCACACGAACTCTTTCCGATACACCCCTAAGGCAGTATTGATCTCAAAATATATCAAATAGAGTCGTTTAATTTTCGCACTTTAACGCTCCAAAGCCATGAGCTTTTGAATATAATTGGCATTCGCAGTTAAATTGATGATAGTCTCACCATAGATGTACCTTTAGATTTTGATAATTTTTTCCCGATACATGAACGTCCCTCTAACAGAATAAAAAAATTTGATAGTGCTGAACGCCGTATGCACCACATACATATTTGAAAAAAGAGGGCGAACTGGCTTGATAGAAGGGGGTAAAGATTTTCAGCCATTTTTTTGAAAGTATGAATTTTTCTTAGTCAGGCGCTGGCACAAGCCTACTTGAATTGCCCCTTAACTTCTAGACGCCTCCGAATGGCCGCTTCTGGCCGAGGCTGTGTAAAAACGTTTTTCAGCGCGACAGGTACTCAAAACCAGACTGAAAATCACGCGTCTACGCAAAATCCACATCTGCAGACGTGCCAATAAATTTCAGATTTAACGTAGCCGCGCACACTTCAATTTTGGCGAAGCGTTTTTACACACTCTGGGCCGATTTCTGCCTGACGCGAAGACTGCAACCGACCCATAGCTCACTGTGGCGACAGCGCGAACATACCGCTGCTGCCACAAGCGACCCTGTCGAGGTAAATACCGATGGTCTATTGAGGCTTTTGTTTCTGGCTGAACGCCTCCCTCTCTCCAGCTAGCTGCTCCCTTCTCACATACGCCTTTGTCATTGCTGCCGGTATGTGCCTGAGGTGCGTGGAGATAACACCCACAGGGATATTCAATGATTCAACTCTTTTAATTTCGTCAGCCATTTCGCTATCTCCCCATCAAATTTTCTGAGTTTAGCTCATAATTTGATTCTGGTTGGTCACCTCGCTGGTGATATGGAACGTCAGCTTTTGGCCGATTCTGTTGAAAAAGTAGATCTCCTGCCTGGCCTGCGGCAAAATAAGGTCATCAGCCAGCGGGAGGATTCGCAGCATGATGGGACAATTGTTGAGTGGACAGGAGCGGCTGTTTTACTCGTTCAACATTGAAGATCACATCCCATCAAATCACCTCCTGCGCAATATTGATCGATGCCTCGATCTGAGCGATCTACGCCACTACCTCGCCGACTTTTACAGCCCGATAGGGCGTCCCTCGATTGATCCTGAACTGATGATTCGCCTGCTGATCGTGGGCTACTGCTACGGTATTCGCTCCGAGCGCAGGTTGTGCGAAGAGGCTCATTTGAACCTGGCATATCGCTGGTTTTGCCGCTTGAGCCTCGAAGACGAAGTCCCCAATCATTCTACGTTTTCCAAGAATAGGCACGGTCGTTTCCGCGACAGCTCTCTGTTTCGCTGGCTATTCAACGAGGTGCTCCGTCGCTGCATGGACGCAGGTCTGGTCAAGGGTTAAGGCTTTGCCGTGGACGCCAGCGTCATCAAGGCGGATGCCAGTCGGCAGCGTGGCGTACCAGGCGATGAATAGGTCAACTGGAGTGACCCGTTGCTCAGCACTCGTGCCGTACGTGAGTATCTTGAAGCGCTCGATGAAGAGGCGCTTGCAGAAACACTACCCAAGCGCCTATCGCTGACCGATCCACTATCTCGTTGGACAGCAGCTCCAGGAGGCCCGGCGTTCTTCGCGTACTCGACGAACTACCTGATTAATGTCGAGCATGGTGTGATCATGGATGTGGAGCCAACACCGGCTCATCGAACAGCCGAGGTCGAAAGCACCAAGATCATGATTGAGCGGGTCGAGGAACAGTTCGATATCAAGCCGGATCGCCTCATCGGCGATACCGCTTAGCCCATGGCGTCGACTCTCGGTCCCGCCCAGCGCTCAAGTTCCATTCGGAAACTGTTCAAAAAGCCTCCCGTAGAATGCTCCTCGTGCGCATCGGCCAATGACAGGTCCTTGGAAAAGCGCTGCATGCATGTCTGAAACACATCCTGTGTGAGTGGTCACAACGGCGCCACTGCAGCGCAGAGGCCGAATGGAAAGTTAGCAAAAAGCCATCATAGTCATACTGCTTAACCATTCACGGCGTTAACAGTTCCGTGCATTATTTCGGCGCGGCCTTGCCTGTGTTTAGGTTGGTTAGAGGAGTGCTCTGCGAGTCTTCACTGGGGGAATGCTGGTAAATTCCGATACGATCGAGGGCTCTCGGTGGCTGCATTTCGTACTTGGCGCGCTGCTTACGCTGTGCGTAGAGCTTTAGGCTTAAGTAAACAATTTTTGTCCTTGCGGCTGTTTTATGCGGTTAGGGGAAAGATTCCTTTCCCTAACAGCGTGCACCTCGCCATACCCTCATCAGGCTGAACCGCCCCATTCAAGGGCCTGAAGGACACGGCGAACTTGTTTGGCCCCTATCTCAGTTTCGCAGAGCATGATCGGTGCAGTCCCTCCGAGCGCTTTATTCGGTGTCGACATCCAATGTGCGGCAGTCACTGGTGTCTCTAATATCTCCTCGGCCAAGTGACTGACCACAGCAATTCTGTCCAAACGCTCGGAGGCCACAGGATCAAGGTTCTTTTGCTCGCGCCGCCGTCGTTCAAGCGCCGAAGTTGATGCATTGAGCAGCGTTTCCAGGTGGCGGTCTTGAAGGTCAAAGGCCAAGCGAACAACCTGGATTAGGTCAGTGGGAAACCCTACTTTTATTTGGTGCAGCCGCTCCGACTCCGTCAGCGGCTCTCGATCGGAACTGAATCGCCAAAAGGCAGCGATGCCCTCCTCTCGGGACACCTCTTTCTTTTTTGCCGGACGTCGAGTCGCAGTTGAAGTGCTCATTAACACTTCCCCCCAATGATTGCCCATCCAAAGGAATATGAGCTAACGCCTGTCTAACCGGAAGCGCCATTGAGCGCCAGTGGAGTTCCGTAACGCCCTAGGTCGATAAGGCGATGGAGCCATTTACCCTCTACGTATCCACAGACCAGGATCAGCGGCTTTGGGCTGATGATGAGTTGCCACTACGGTCAATCGATGCTGGAGCTCAGGAAGGGCTCGGTCAGTCGGTCGACCCTTCGCTCTTCGAGCTGCCCGGCCCGCAGGATCTCGTTGGCATTGGGATAATGCCGTAACAGCTGGCGGGCCTGACGTCGCATGGACGCTGAAAGCGCGGAATCTTCTGCAAGCTCGGCCAGAAAGTCTCGCGTCTGGATGAGTGCGCGCGTGCGCTCGTTCGGCATTGTCATGGTGTCCTCCCTCGCACGAATCGTGCACGGTCCAGCCGCTATAAGCTTGCGTCCGACGCAGTTTTCTGCCTAGTAAATCGCCTACAGCCTACACTGCTGATTTTTACTGCCCTACATGGAGCCGCTGAAATTCAGCGCAAGATGATCATTCGCTTAGTGTTCGGCTGGGTCAGTGAATTCCGCCAGCCTCCGTCGTGCCCCAGGAGTGACCATATCCGATGACGAGTGCTTTCCTGTACAGCGAGCATTATTTATGGATACGTACAACGTTAATACGCTGTAGATACGCTTTTACGTGTAGGTGACTTCTCCAATTATCGGGGCCTGAAGCGCTCCTTTTCATATATATCAATCGACAACTGCTCGGTCTACTTATCGGTAACGGCTCCTTGCGCGGCGCTGGACACCAGCTTTGCGTACTTAGCCAGCACACCTCGTGTATAGAGCGGGGCCGGTTGTGTCCAACGCGCACGGCGCTCGGCCAGCACGGCAGCACTGACACCTACGCTGATCTCGCGGGTTTCGGCATCGATGGTGATCTTGTCGCCGTTCTCGATCAGTGCAATCGGGCCGCCATCAAAGGCTTCCGGCGTGATGTGGCCAACCACAAAACCGTGCGAACCGCCGGAGAAGCGGCCATCGGTGATGAGTGCGACGTCCTTACCCAGCCCCTTACCCATGATTGCCGAGGTTGGCGAGAGCATTTCACGCATGCCAGGACCGCCCCTGGGGCCTTCGTAAGTGATTACGATGACATCGCCGGCGACCACTTCGCCATTAAGGATGCCGGCCAGCGCGGCTTCCTCGCCGTGGTAGACACGAGCAGTACCTTCAAAGCGCAGACCTTCCTTGCCGGTGATCTTGGCGACTGAGCCGGTCGGCGCGAGGTTGCCGCGCAGGATGACCAGGTGCGAGTCCTTCTTGATCGGGTTGTCGAAGGGCCGAATGATGTCCTGACCGGCAGGGTAGTCGGCGACATTGGCGAGATTCTCGGCCAGGGTCTTACCGGTGACGGTGAGCGTGTCGCCATGCAGCAGGCCGGCGTCGAGCATGCGCTTCATCAGCGGCTGGATACCACCGATGGCGACCAACTCCGACATCATGTACTGGCCAGAAGGACGCAGGTCGGCCAGCACCGGTGTGGTCTTGCCGATTTCAGTGAAGTCATCGAGGGTCAGTGGCACATCCACGGCATGGGCCATGGCCAACAAGTGCAGCACGCCGTTGGTGGAACCGGCCAGCGCGATGATGACGCGGATGGCGTTCTCGAAGGCTTTGCGCGTCATGATGTCGCGCGGCTTGATGTCGCGAGCGAGCAGTTCCAGCACCTGCTGGCCGGCGCGGAAGCAGTCCGAGGCCTTGTCGGAGGAAATCGCGTCCTGCGCCGACGAGCCCGGCAGCGACATGCCTAGGGCTTCGATGGCCGAGGCCATGGTATTGGCGGTGTACATGCCGCCGCAGGAGCCTGGGCCCGGGATGGCGGTGTCTTCGA
Organism: Pseudomonas sp. MH9.2; assembly: GCF_034353875.1. Classification (NCBI taxonomy): domain Bacteria; kingdom Pseudomonadati; phylum Pseudomonadota; class Gammaproteobacteria; order Pseudomonadales; family Pseudomonadaceae; genus Pseudomonas; species Pseudomonas sp. MH9.2. Next base: position 145,100 of record NZ_CP133784.1, on the reverse strand, counting down.
TCTGCTTAAGCTGAATCAGGTCGAGATCGCCCTTGGCATGCTGCCCTACGGCCTCGAACACCGAGATAATATCGGTGTGACCGGAGCCGGGTTTGATGGTGCCGCCATAGACGAAAATTGCCGGGCGGTTCAGCCGCGCCATGCCGATCAGGCAACCGGGCATGTTCTTGTCGCAGCCACCAATGGCGACGAGCCCGTCGAAGCCTTCGCAGCCGACCACGGTTTCGATGGAGTCGGCGATGACTTCACGCGATACCAGCGAATACTTCATGCCCTCGGTGCCGTTGGCGATGCCATCCGACACGGTGATGGTATTGAAGATCAGGGCCTTGCCGCCCGCTGCATTGGCACCTTTCTCGGCCTCTTGCGCGAGCTTGTTGATGTGCATGTTGCAGGGTGTGACATTGGCCCAGGTCGAGGCAATGCCAATCTGCGGCTTTTTGAAGTCCTCGTCGGTGAAGCCGACGGCACGAAACATGGCGCGCGCCGGGGCGGCCTCGACGCCATCCACCACGAGGGAGGAATATTTGCGCATATTGTCAGTGGTCTCAGTCATCTCGAAAATCCTTAAAGTGGCTTTCGCGAACATATACGCATGCCGCGCTGGGTCAATAAGTAGCCCATGGGTGCCTAGCAGCCTGGTTTGGACCAATGCGCTTGTGTAATCAGCCGCCGATATAAGACATCTCTACTTTCTTGTTTCGCGCCGTCTGCTCTGTGCGAATTTGCGAGTAGCCGTCTTCACGCGGGGTCCAGATCAAACCTATCGCAGCGGCGATTTGCTGGTCGCTCTGACCCGCACGCATAAGCGTGCGCAAATCATGCCCTGACTGCGCGAACAGGCAGGTGTACAACTTGCCATCGGTAGAGAGTCGGGCGCGCGTGCAGGTGGCGCAAAAGGCTTGCGTCACGCTGGAGATCACACCGATTTCGCCGCTGCCATCCGCATACGCCCAGCGCTGAGCGACTTCACCACGGTAGTTGGATTGCGCTGGGATGAGTGGCATCTCGGCGTTGATCATGCGCACGATATCGGCCGAGGTCACGACATCGTTCATGCGCCAGCCGTTGCAGGAGCCCACGTCCATGAATTCGATAAAGCGCACAATGTGCCCGCTACCCTTGAAGTGCCGAGCCATCGCAACGACGTCCTGATCGTTGACACCCTTCTTCACCACCATATTGATCTTGATGGCCGTAAAGCCCGCAGCGTGTGCAGCGTCGATGCCATTTAAGACATCGCTCACCGGAAAAGCCACGTCGTTCATGGCCCGGAAGATAGTCTCATCGAGCGAATCGAGCGACACCGTGACGCGCCGCAAGCCCGCCGCCTTGAGCGCTTGGGCTTTGTTGGCCAGTAGCGAACCATTGGTGGTGAGGGCTATGTCCAAGGGCTTGCCGTCATGGGTGTTGAGCGTGCTCAACATCCCGATCAACACCTCGATGTTTCTACGCAGCAGTGGTTCGCCGCCGGTGAGGCGAATTTTCTCGACGCCCTGCGCGACGAACAGGCGCGTCATGCGGGTGATTTCATCGAAACTCAACAGTTCGCCTTGTGGCAAAAAACGGTAGTCCTTGTCGAACACAGACTTGGGCATGCAATAGGTGCAGCGGAAGTTGCAACGGTCGGTGACCGAAATGCGCAGGTCACGCAAGAGCCGCCCGCGCGTGTCCGCGAGCGTGCTGCCGGAGGCCGGCGTGGGCGGCGCAATCACAGATACTGGGCTGGCGGCGCTCAGGTCAAGGAGGGTAATTACCTGAGTAGTCATAAGGGCCTTGCTGCGTGGATTGACTGCGGTTTAAACATAAGGTGACTGCACTGAGTGGTGCACATGCTCATGGCTCCTAGCGATCTCTTCGCCACGCCTCATACCGGCTTCAATCAGGTGGATTTCGTTCAACTGTGGCGTTAGTTTTTTGGCCATGGGCTCACTCAAAATCGCACGCAGGTAAGGTTGTCAGGCGATTGTCTTCAACTGGGCCGCCCACGGTGAAGTGGTAGAAGCTTTGCCACTCGCGGGTGTCGATGCCGAAGGCGGCATGCACGGGGTCGTCGAAGTAGCAGCCGATTCCAGTGGCGCGGATGCCCGCCTCTTCGGCTTCAAGGTAGAGCACTTGGCCAAGCATGCCGGCTTCCCAGAACAGATTACGGTAGAAACCGCCGCCATAGGTCGCGAGGCTGTCCATATAGTCGGCAAGCATGGCCACGCTAAAAGCACCATCGGCGGCGATGTTCTGGCCGCAGGAGACGGCGCTCGCCTGCGCTCGACAGTCGCCTTCGCGCAGCAGGTATAAGGGCAGTCCGGGCGGACAGTCGGGTACGCGCTGCCACAAAAAATCTGCATGCATCACGCGCTTCAGGCTATCGACCTTGTGCGGATCACGAACCAGCGCGTAGAGGCCCGGCACCAAGCCGTCGACACGGTGCACGAACAGCCCGAGGTGGATGCGCGGCCGCCAAGAGATTGCGTCCCAGGGCATAGCACTGCGCTCTTGGGTTGGCAGCAGCCGGCCCAGCATGGCGAAGAGTGTGGCGCGCGCGATAGCCGTCGCACCATCCATGGCGACTGCGCTGCGGCGGCCAAGAATAGCCTGTTCCGCCGTGAGTCGGCCTTGACGGATGGGCGTGTCGAACAACGCATTCTCCGCCGCAAAGCCTACGAAATCCTCCTGAATAGGCGCGCTGGCGGCGCGGCGCGTGGCCTGGGCAATGGTGTCGATTGCGGGCCACTCGACGCGGTTGTTGCGGCTCAGTGGATTGGCCCTGCCCTGCCATAGCACGTCACTGCCGTGCTGTGGCAGCGGCGCAGACTCGCGCAGTGGCGCGGTGATTAAATCCGTTCCGGGGATATTCGGGGAAATCACCGCGAGTAGATCAGCGTTCTCGCGTTCCGCCGCTGTGAAATCCTCATCGCGGTCTAGCCCCAGCAGGTTGGATAAGCTGCTATCGCTGATGTTGTCGATGAGTAGCAACTTCCAGCCGAGCGCTGCTGCCGCGATACGCAGGCTGGCCAGCGCGTGTCCCACGTCATGTTGGCAGTAACGGTAAGCGCGCTCACCGTACTTCCAGGCTTCTCGCCAATGCACCGACGACAGCCCGACCAAGAAGGAGCCCGCCGGAAGGGACTCGGTTAGCTCGCTCCAGCGCGCAGCAGTGAGCGCCGCGCGCCGTTCCAGGGCGTGTTCCTTCGGCGCGTAGTGGTACAGGGCGGGCGCCACGCCGAGCTGCTCAATCGCCGGCAGCAGGGCATAGCCCTCGGTCGGATGCAGGTTGCCGCTGGAGGGATTTACCCGCAACGGCCAGGTGATATCACCCGATTGTTTCCATGCCGTCAGCGACAGTGCATAGCGGAAAAACAGTGAGACCGACGCCAGCGATAATGGCAGCGGCGGCACGCTCGCGCTGGCATACAGCTGCCAATACGCCAGCGGGCGGCCGGATTTGGGCAGCGGCAGACGCACCAGTTCTGCTCCCGCGTAGCGCCGAAACGGGTCGGGCTGCGTTGCCCAATCCATGTAGCCCAGCGCGGCGGCGTAGCGGTGAAAGTGATGCTTAGTCCGCTCGTGGTAGGCGACGACGGCCTCGTCGGCAGCGGCCTCTGCCGCCCCCGTCAGTATTCGAGACGTCATGACGAGCAGCTCAAATGCGACAAGCCACCGACATTAAAGAACTCAGCCGGTTTGCGCCGGTAGTAGCCGTCCTCCACCGCCTGCGCCTGTTCGGCGTAGGGCTGGGTCATGATGGCCTGCAGCTCGCGCACGAGCGCGTAGTTGCCCGCGCTCGCGTGGCTGTACGCTGGCACAAGAAACCACTCGCGCAACGTGTATTTCGGGTTGACCCGTTTCATCTGCCTCGCCAGCGCCTCACGGTCGCGGGCTGCGGTATTGGTGTTGCTGGTACTGCCGATGCCGACCAACGATTGCCATAACGTCAGCCACTCGGACCAACGCTGCTGCAGCCCGTCGTTGTTTTGTTGTGCGCCCGGATAGAAGCTTTTTTTCAGTGGGCCCATGTCGTCAGGCAGCGTCGAGAGTTCGCGGAAGAACACGGTGTAATCGACCGGCGTTTGCCGCATAAGCGTTTCCAGCTCGCTGAACAACGCGGGGTGAAACCTATCCAGCCCCAGTTTGGCCGCCCACATCTGCTCCATTTGCGTTTGCATCACTGCCGCAAAGCCACTGCGAATCTCCTCGAGCTGCTGCAGGCTGTCCTGAACCAAGCTGTTCTGATCCAAGCATTCCTGATCAAGAGCGCCCTGATGCGCGCTCAGCAACGGCCGCAAGGCCGCGCAAAACATCTGGAAGTTGCGCTCCGCTGCCACCGGTTGATTGAGGAACGCGAAGTGTTCTCCACCACCCGTCCACGGCTGGTAGTGCGGGTCGAACACTTCGCAGAACCCGAACGGACCGTAGTCGAGGGTGAAACCACCGGCCGCGCAGTTGTCGCCGTTGAAGTTACCCTGGCAGTAGCCGACGCGAATCCAGTTGGCCACCAGCGAGGTCAGCCGGCTGCGGAACGCACGCGCCAGCAACAGCACTTTTGCGCGGGTGCCAAGCTGCGGGTCGATAACCTCCGCGTACTCACGCGCGATCAAGTGCAACACCAACTGCTCCAGTTCCTGCAGCGCTTGCGGGTGCTCCTGTTTGCGCGCACGGCGAGCGAACAGCTCGAGTTGGCCGACCCGAATAAATGACGGCGCAACCCGCGTCGTGATGGCGACGGCCTCCGTTACCAGCCGGTCGGGGTCCTGCGCGTACGAGCCCGGTGAGTACCACGGCCGCTGGACCTGCTCGTTTTTCGACACGTACAAACTCAGCGATCGCGAGGTTGGCACGCCGAGCGCGTGCATGTGCTCCTGTGCGAGGAACTCGCGGACACTCGAGCGCAACACGGCGCGACCGTCCGCACCTCGGCAGTACGGCGTGCGGCCGCCACCTTTGAGCTGCATTTCCCAGCGACGACCGTTGATCACGGCCTCCAGCACGGACACAGCGCGACCGTCGCCGTAGCCGTTGCCTGTGCGGAACGGGCACTGTTGGTAATATTCTTTGCCGTAGATAGACAGTGCATAGCCCGTCGCCCAGCCGACCTTGCGCAGCGGCGGCGGAACCTGGCTGAGGTCGCCGGAAAACATCCGTACGAAATCCGCCGACTGCGCCAGGCTGTCGGCAAAACCCAGTTCGCGGAACAAGCTTTGGCTGTGTGCGACGTACTCCGGGGAGTCGATGGGCGTGGGTTTGACCGGCACATAGTGGCCGCTGAACACTTGGCGCGGCGCATGGTCGTCGCCGTCAGCTGTCGCCTGAGGATCGCAGTTGAGCGTGTCCATCAGCGAGTAGTTGGCCAACGTGGCGAGATCGTCGAGCGTGGCGACGGTGGCGACGGTGGCAGACGCTGCGACGCTTTCTAGGGCGAGTCGATTGCTCATAAGGGCACCTCTTGGCGCGGGAAGAACGGCTGTTTGCCCGCTGCGTGGTGAGTGGTATCGACAATTTCTTCGATTTCGGGGGCGACTCTTTTCAGCATAACTTCAAAACCCTGGCGCAGCGTCACCTGCGAGGACGCGCAGCCCTGACAGCCGCCGCTCATGACGATAAACAGCTTGCCGTGCAGAATCTCGACAATCGAAATCTTGCCGCCGTGATTGGCGATGGATTTATTCACCTGTTTGTCCAGCAGCTCCTGAACCACCGCATGCAGCTCGGCATCGGATCTGCCAGTCGCACCGCTGTAGAGAAGCACCTCCAAGATCGCCGGCACGCCACTCAACAGCTGCGTGCGGATGGCCGTGCCGATGCTGGCTTTCAGCCCTGACCACGCGGCGCTCGGTGCCTTGCCAACGGTCAGCACGTTCTCGGCAATCAGCACGTTGGCCACGCCGAGCAGTGCGAACAGTCGCTCACCAAGCGGCGAACCGGCGGCCCGCTGCTTATTGCCGAAAAAGAACGGGCCGCCCGGATGCACGGGGCGGCTGACCACGAACGTGCAGCTGTCGGGGTCGGCCAGTGACACCTGCGCACGAATGCTCACCGGCATGCTGTCCGGCAGACTCACGGGCAAACTCGCTGACAGACTCGCAGGCAGCTCGGCAGCCAGGCGCTCAGACATCTTCAACGCTCGCCGTCGCCGCGCGCGCGCCTAAGGCACGCAGGTCGTGAAACGCATAGATCCCACTGTTATGGCCGTCGTTCCAATCGAACTGGATCGCGTAATTGCCGATGCTGACGATCTTTTGCGGGCTGACATCTGCGCGCACCGTCTGCGGATCGAGCAGCGGGCGGCCGCTCATCTCCTCGACGCAGAGGGCGCAATGACAGGCCAAGCGCAGGTCGCGCACGTCGAAGTCGTCGCGCTGTCCGTCCTCCCAGAGGATCGACAAAGTCCGCGGATCGCGGCGCAGGAAACCAATCGGAGTCTTCTGCGACCCAGCAGGCCGGGCCGCGTCTGCCATCCAGCCGGGCGCGCCGTCGTTGCTGTGCCACTTCCAGACGAAGGGTTTCAACACGGAGACCGCCGCGTTGACCTGCTCCATCAGCGCCGTGGCGATGCTGGCATATACCTTGGCGCTGACCGAGTTTGGCTGGGCCGCCACAATCGGCCGGCCCTCATCACCGCAGATGACCACATCGATATCCAGCGGCAAGGCACCCAAAAAAGGCACGCCAAGCTCCTCGCTCATCGCCTCGCCACCGCCGTGGCGGAAGATATCGGTGTTCTCGCCACAGTGCGGGCAGGTAAAGGTGCGCATGTTCTCGACGAGCCCCAGAATCTTCACCTGCACCTTCTCGAACATGCGCAAACCGCGCCGGGCGATCTTCAGGCTCACCACCTGCGGCGTGGTGACGATCACCACCCCCGACAGAGGCATACTCTGCGCCAGCGTCAGTTGGGTGTCGCCGGTGCCGGGCGGCAGATCAAGAATCAAGTAATCCAACGGCCCCCATTGCACGCCGCCGACGAACATTTTCAGGTATTTGCCCACCATCGGCCCGCGCAATACGGCCGGGTTGTCGTCGCCGGTGAGCATGCCCATCGACACCACTTTAAGGCCGTGCCGCTCGGCCGGAATCATCCGGCCCTCGGCGGTCATCGCTGGCGGCTGATCGGTGGCAATGCCGAGCATGCCGGGGATACTCGGGCCAAGAATGTCGGCATCGACCAGCCCAACGCGAGCGCCGAGTTGCTGCAGCGCCAGCGCCAGATTGACGCTCACCGTGGACTTGCCAACGCCGCCCTTACCGCTGCCGACGGCGATGATATGGCGGATACCCGGCAGCTTGTCGGCACTCACCGCCTGCGGGGAGGGCTGAGATGACGGGGCCGCTGCGGGGCGTTGCTCGTGGTTCTGCTCAGGGGTCTGCATGGCCAAGTGCCTTGTATCGTCAATTAACGGGGGAGTTGCTGGCCGCGAGCTCTGCCGCCAGAAGAACATCCGATCCAAATTCATGTGTTTATTACCTGCTGTCAGGTTTTCGAGAGTCGCTGCCGTGGCAACTCAATAGGTCGGCATCGCGCCGTCAACTTGCTCAGCCCAGGCATGCACGCCGCCGGTCAAGTTGACCACCTGGGTAAAGCCCTGCTGCTCTAAAAACAACGCGACTTGCAGGCTGCGCACGCCGTGGTGGCAGATGCAGACAATCGGCTGCGCGGCAATCAGCTCGGACAATTTCCCGGGGATGGTATGCATCGGCATCGGCAACGCGCCGGCAATGTGACAGGTCTGAAACTCCCACGGCTCACGTACGTCGAGTAATAGCGGTTGCTCGCGTGTTTGATTCGCGAGCCACGCGGCCAGTTCTGCTGCAGTCAAATTTTGCATTGCTTAGGTGCCTCTCGCGGGCAAAAACCGTGGGTAAATAACGCAATTGCGCAGAGCATCCATCAAAACACCCCGGCCGCATGCGCCTGTTCATCGGCATGGTAGGAGCTGCGTACCAGCGGGCCGGAGGCGGCGTGCAGGAAGCCCATTTTGCGGGCTTCTTCTGCATACATCTTGAAGGTGTCCGGATGCACATAGCGGCGCACTGGCATGTGGCCGCCGGTCGGTTGCAGGTACTGGCCGATGGTCAACATGTCTACATCGTGGGCGCGCAGAGCGCGCAGCACGTGCAAAATCTCCTCATCGGTTTCGCCCAACCCGGCCATCAGGCCGGATTTGGTCGGTATCTTCGGATGCCGGGCCTTGAAGCGTTGCAACAAGTTGAGGGTGTTTTGAAAGTCCGCACCGGGGCGCGCTTCTTTGTATAAACGCGGCACGGTTTCGATGTTGTGGTTCAACACGTCTGGCGGCGCAGTGCCGAGGATGTCCAGCGCAAGATCCAGCCGGCCGCCGAAGTCGGGGGTGAGAATCTCGATATAGGTGTTGGGCGTCAGTGCGCGAATGTGGCGGATGCACTCGACGAAATGGCCGGCGCCACCGTCGCGCAAATCGTCGCGATCCACCGAGGTGATGACCACGTAATTAAGCTTCATCAGCGCGATGGTGTGCGCCAAGCGTGCCGGCTCGTCGGGGTCGAGCGGATTCGGCCGGCCGGTGCTGACATTGCAAAACCGGCAGCGCCGCGTGCATTTGTCGCCCATGATCATGAAGGTCGCGGTGCCTTTGCTCCAGCACTCGCCGATGTTCGGGCAAGAGGCCTCGGCGCAGACTGTCACCAGCTGATTGACGCGCACGATGTCCTTGATCTCAGCGAAGCGCGCCGAGGCTGACCCCGCCTTGACGCGGATCCAGTTGGGTTTGGGCAATCTTTGCGCCGGATCGCTCTCGGCGCGCTTGGTTTTGAGCGGGCCTCTTTGCTTGTCTGAGCGCTCGGCAGTTATGCTGTTTAACGCCGGGGTTGCGCTGCTCAGCACCGTGGTTTCGCTGGCTAACGCCGTGGCTTCGCTGTTTATAGTTTCCGGAGTAAGCACCTTACGCCTCCCGCGCTAAAGCAAAAAATTCCGCACGCAGCGCCTGATTATTGAGCAGTTCACCGAGCATGGCGGAGGTGACGGTCTCCTCTCCTTGGGTGCGAATACCACGGCTTTCCATGCACAGGTGCCGGCAGCGAATCACCACACCCACCGCTTTCGGTTGCAGATGGGTCAGCAAGGCGTTGGCAATTTGGATGGTCAGGCGCTCCTGCACCTGCAACCGCTTGGCATAGCAATCGACCAAGCGCGTCAGCTTTGACAGGCCGACTATTTTGCCGTTGGGCACATAGCCAATCGTGGCCTTACCGAAGAACGGCGCGAGATGGTGCTCGCAATGGCTATACACCGGAATGTTGCGTACCACGATGAGCTCGTTGTACTCCTCGGCCCCGTCCTCAAACACTTTCAGGCATTGCGCCGGGTCTTGGGCATAACCGGCAGTCCAGTGCTTCCAGGCCTTGCTGACGCGCGACGGCGTTTCGAGCAGCCCCGTGCGCGTAGGGTCCTCGCCCACGCTGGTTAGAAATCGACGCCAATCCTGCTCGGTAAAGGGTGCTTCTGACATCTGCGCGGTTCCTGTCGGGGTTGATACGGGTAAAAAAGTTTCCGCGCATTCTCAGCGTGAGGTTTTGATTGGCTATGCAGTCGTTAGTGGTTGGGCGCGCGTGGGTGGATTACGCGGTGCATTTATTCTCCCCTCGCCCATTTATGGGAGAGGGCCGGGGAGAGGACAAAACAACCAATAGCCCCTCCCTAAACCGCCACCACTTCGATGTCGGGTTCAATCGAACGAATCAGATTTTCGATGGCCCTGAGAGTGCCGGATAGTGAGCTCGGACAGGAGCCGCACGCGCCTTGGTAATGCACGCTGAGCAGGTTGTAGTCGAGGTTGACCACGTGCAGGTCGCCGCCGTCGTTTTGCAGATGAGGGCGAATCTCCTCGTCGAGCAATTCGTTGATCGCATCGAGACGTTTCTGGTCGGCGAGGTTGAGGTTGGCATGCGCCGCGCTCGCCGCTGCCACGGTGACTGCGGTTTGCGCATCCGCCGCCGGTGCGGCGCGGATGGGCTCGGCGACTTTGCGCAGCAACTCATCCCAGTCGCTGTCACCGTCTTGGGTCACGGTGAGCCATTTATCCACGTAAAACACGTTACTCACATGCTCGATGGCGAACAGCGCACACGCGAGCGGATCATCTTTGGCCTGCTCGGCGTTTTCATACGAGCGCGTTACCCCCCAAGTCAGCGGGTCCTTGAGGATAAATTTCCTCGCGTTCGGATTGGGCGTCCCTTCGATTTCGGCTATTTTGGGCATTTCAACCTCTTGAAAATGTGACGCGCATTTGGGCCTCGCAACGTCGCCAAACGCACCGTGACTGGATGCGCGTTGGTAGGGCGGCTTAACCCGCCAACGGACACGGCAAAAAATCCAAACGAGCGCCTCAGCGAAGCTTTGCGTTGGCGACTTTCGCGAGCAAGCTCGCTCCCAAAGGTTGCGCATGTTGACCGTTAACGACGCTCGTTACACATAACGGACACGGCGAAATCTAAGCGGCACAAGCCTAGTAGTCGTCCTAAAGCGGGTGGGCTACGCCGCAGGCTAAGCACACCCTAGGAGTGCCATCCGCCCGTTTTCAATCCCATCAAGCCAGCGCGGAATTGAGCAGCGGCTGCAATTCACCTTGGTCGTACATCTCGCGCACGATATCGGCGCCGCCGACAAACTCACCTGCAATGTACAGCTGCGGAACGGTCGGCCAGTTGCTGTACGCCTTGATGCCCTCGCGGATTTGCGGGTCGGCCAGCACGTCGACGGCGGTAAATCCCTGCACGCCGCAGGCATTCAGTATCTGTACCGTCGCTCCGGAAAAACCACACTGCGGGGCCTGCGGTGTGCCTTTCATGTACAGCACGACTGCATGGTCGGTGACCTGCTGGCGGATTTTTTCTTGTACGTTCATCGTGTATTGCTCCAAGGTTATTAGCGGGTTGATTGTGCCCAGGCCTCGGGCGTGATGGTGCGCATGGCCAGCGCGTGGATTTCTGCGCGCATACGATCGCCGAGCGCCTGATACACCAGCTGATGCTGCTGCACCTTATTTTTGCCGGCAAATTGCGCGCTCACCACCAGCGCGTCGAAGTGCTGGCCGTCATCGCCGAGCACTTCGACGTGCTCACAGGCCAGGCCCTGCAGGATGGTGTTTCTGAGTTCATTGGCAGTCATCGGTTGCTCCTCTCGCTAGGGTCTCTGTGGCAAAAAATGGCAACCCATCAGGCGTTGCCGATCGGAGCATGCATCGGGTCGGCATCGGCTTCCGTCGAGGTGCTGGCCAGCGAATTGAACGCGGCGTGCAGGGTGTGCCAGGGTAAAATCGCGCATTTAACCCGGGTCGGCAGGTCGCACACACCGGCGAACACCGCCAGCCGGCCGATCTGATTCGGGCTGTTTAAGTCGAGCTTGCCGGTGGCCATGGCGAGAAATTCCTTGATCAGAACTTCCGCCTGCGCACGGGTTTTGCCCTTGACCGCGACCGTCATCATCGACGCCGAGGCCTTGCAGATCGCGCACGACTCACCCTGAAACGCGATGCCATCGACGCACTCGCCGGCGAGATTCAGCGCCACGTCGATGTGGTCGCCGCACAGTGGGTTGTGGCCCACCGCGTGGTGGCTCGGCTGCGCCAGCACACCGAAGTTACGCGGTTTCTTGTTGTGATCGAGGATCACCTCTTGGTACAGCGCTTTATAGTTGGCCATTAGGCAAACACCTGCTGCACGCTGCGAATACCGGCAACCAGTGCATCGACCTCGGCCCGTGTGTTGTAGAACGCAAACGAGGCCCGCGAGGTGGCCGGCACCTTGAAGCGTTGCATCACCGGCTGCGCACAATGATGACCCGTGCGCACCGCGACACCCTCCTGATTAAGCAGAGTGCCGATGTCGTGCGGGTGCACACCGTCAATCGCGAACGAAATGACCGCCGCTTTGTTTTGTGCGGTGCCGATAATGCGCACGCCCGGCATGCGGCTCATCTGCTCGGTGGCGTAATTGAGCAGCTCGAGCTCATACGCGGCAATTAGCTGCATGCCAATGGCCGAAAGGTAATCGACAGCGGCACCCAGCCCGATGGCGGCGGCAATCGGCGGCGTGCCGGCCTCGAATTTATGCGGGATAGTGTTGTAGGTGGTTTTCTCGAAACTCACCGACAGAATCATGTCGCCGCCGCCCTTGAACGGCTGCATTTTTTCCAGCAGCGCGGCCTTGCCGTACAGCACGCCGATACCGGTCGGGCCGCACAGTTTATGGCCCGAGAAGGCGTAGAAGTCGCAATCCAAATCCTGCACGTCGACCGCCATGTGCGGCACCGCCTGCGCGCCATCAACCAGCACCGGCACGCCGTGCGCGTGGGCAAAAGCGATCATCTGTTTGACCGGATTGATACTGCCCAGCGCGTTCGAAACGTGCATCACGCCAACAAACTTGGTGCGCTCATTGAACAGCTGTTGGTATTCATCGATCAGCAATTCTCCGGCATCGTTAATCGGCACCACACGAATGACAGCGCCGGTTTCTTCAGCCAGCATCTGCCACGGCACGATGTTCGAGTGATGCTCCAGCGTAGTCAGAATAATCTCGTCGCCGGCCTTGATAAACTTGCGCCCGTAGCCGTGCATCACCAGGTTAATCGCATCGGTGGTGCCACTGGTGAAGATCACTTCGCGCTCCTCAGCCGCGTTGATAAAGCGCTGCAGCTTGCGCCGCGCCTCCTCGAACTCGGCGGTCGCTGTCTCCGACAAATAATGCACCGCACGGTTGATGTTGGCGTGCTCATTGCTGTGGTAGTGCACCAAACGGTCGATCACCTGCTGCGGCATCTGGCTCGATGCGGCGTTGTCGAGATAGACCAGCGGCTTGCCGTCGATCTGCAGTTGCAGGATCGGAAAATCGGCGCGTATGCGTTCGACTTCAAAGGTAGCGGCCGAAGGCTGATTGACTTCTCGTTGGGCGGCGTTCATGACAGGCTACCGGTGTGTTCGAGCACCGTCTGTTCAAGCCGCTGCTTGAGTGATGCTACGGGGATGCGCTGGATGATCTCGGCGCCGAACGCATAGGTCAGCAGGCTACGCGCCACGCTGTCTGACAGGCCGCGACTGTTCAGGTAAAACACTTCCTCACTGTCGAGCTGGCCGATGGTCGCGCCATGCGCGCATTTCACGTCGTCGGCAAAAATCTCAAGTTGTGGTTTGGTATCAACCTGAGCATTGCTGCTGAGCAGCAGGTTGCGGCTCGACTGTACCGAGTCGGTGCGCTGCGCGCCCTGGCGGACCATGACCTTACCGTTGAACACGGCGTGCGCACTGCCGCCGACGATGCATTTGTGCAGCTGGCGGCTCACCCCGTGCGGCTGGAAGTGGTCGATGCAGGTATGGCTATCGGCCAGCTGATCGGCAGCGATCAGGGCCAGCCCGTCGACCGCGCATTCAGCGCCCTCGGCCAGCAGCACGTTGAGGTTGTAACGCGAAATCTGCGCGCCCAGCGCGACGCTGACCGACTGATAGTTGCTCGAGCGGCCCACGGACACCGCGCAATTGGCCAGGTGAAACGCCTGCGGGCTGTCGCGCTGCACACGGATGTGGTTCACCCGGGCATTGTCTGCCAGGACAATTTCGCTCACCGGGTTCACCAGGTCGGCGGCATCGTGCGCGGAGACATCATGCAAGGCCACGTAGTCCTCGATCAGCGTCACGCTGCTGCCCGCCTCGGCGATTAGCAGGCAACGCGGAGTGCTCAGCACGCCGGCCTGCGTGGCAATAAACAGCACATGCACCGGCGCTGCCAGCGTCACGTTGCGCGGCAACACAATCACCGCCGCATCCTGCAGAAAGGCCGTATTCAGCGCCGCAAATGGATTCTCATGGACGTCTTGGTGGCGGCCGAGATGCGCTTCGAGCAGCGCGGCATGGCTGCTCAGTACACTCGGCAGGTTGGCCACCACGGCATCGCTGCTGGCCGCCACACAGGACAACTGCGGCGCATAGATACCGTCAACAAACACCAAGCGGGTGGTCGCTTCTTGAATATAAAAATGCTCGACATCTGTGTTTTCTAAGGCATCGGCGGCTGGCAAGGACGGCGTAAACGACAGTTTAGTCAGCCGTGCAATGTCGGTAAAGCGCCAGTCTTCGTCACGCCGGGTAGGCAGCGGCAACACTTCGAGCCGCTTGGCCGCCGCGGTGCGCAGCGCGTTGAACCACGCCAAGGGGCTGGCCGACAATTGCCGCGTGCCGCTCAACAGCGTGTCAAGGTAAGCCGGCGCGGGGCGACGAAGCGCGCCGGGCAACACCTTAGGTAGCAGGTTAGGTAGCACTGCCGTCAGTGTGCTCATGCCGTCACCCCTGCTGCCATCGCCTCCTGGTGCTCGGCCGCGACCCAGTCGTAGCCACGCGTTTCAAGTTCCAGCGCCAGCTCCTTGCCGCCGGTTTTGATGATGCGTCCCGCCTCCATGACGTGCACGAAGTCCGGCACTATGTAGTTGAGCAGCCGCTGGTAGTGCGTCACCAGCACAATCGCGTTGTCTTTATTGGCCAGCTGATTAACGCCCTGCGAGACGATCCGCAGCGCGTCGATGTCGAGGCCCGAATCGGTCTCATCGAGAACCGCCAAGCGCGGATCGAGCAGCGCCATTTGCAAGATTTCGTTGCGCTTTTTCTCACCGCCCGAGAAACCTTCGTTAACACTGCGCTCGAGAAAATCGGGGCTCATCTCTAGCAGCTTCATCTTCTCGCGCACGAAGTCGTCAAACTCCAGCGGATCGAGTTCATCAAAGCCGCGCTGCGCCTGCACGGTATTGTACGCCAAACGCAGGAACTGGCTGTTGGCGACCCCGGGTATCTCAATCGGGTATTGAAAGGCCAAAAAAACCCGGCACGGGCACGCTCTTCGGGGGGCAGATCAAACAGATTATTGCCTTCAAACAGCACGCTGCCGCCGGTGATTTCATACGCCGTGTGGCCAGCCAACACCTTGGCGAAGGTGCTCTTGCCCGAGCCGTTCGGGCCCATGATGGCGTGCACTTCGCCGCTCTTCACGGTGAAGTCGAGGCCTTTGAGAATTTCGATGCCGTTGACGGTTGCTCGCAGCCCGCGTACTTCGAGTATGGTTTTGCTGTCTGGGTAAATCATCCGACACTTCCTTCTAATTTGAAACTGAGGAGCTTGGTCGCTTCGACTGCAAACTCCATCGGCAATTGTTGAAATACGTCTTTGCAGAATCCGTTGATGATCATCGACACGGCGGCCTCGGCGTAGATCCCGCGCTGGGCGAAATAGAACAGCTGGTCCTCGCCGATCTTCGAGGTCGAGGCCTCGTGCTCAACTTGGGCGCTACTGTTGCCCACTTGGATATAGGGAAAGGTGTGCGCGCCAGACTGGTCGCCGATCAGCATGGAGTCGCATTGCGAATAATTGCGCGCACCGCTGGCGGTCGGCGAAATCTTCACCAGTCCGCGGTAACTGTTGTTCGAGCGCCCGGCTGAGATGCCTTTGCTAACGATGGTGCTGCGGGTGTTCTTACCGAGATGGATCATCTTGGTGCCGGTATCGGCCTGTTGCAGGTGATTGGTCACCGCGACCGAATAAAACTCACCGACCGAGTTGTCGCCACGCAGGATCACCGATGGATACTTCCAAGTAATCGCCGAGCCGGTCTCGACTTGGGTCCAGGAAATACGCGAGTTCACACCCTTGGCCAGGCCGCGCTTGGTGACGAAGTTGTACACCCCGCCGACGCCATTTTCGTCGCCGGCATACCAGTTCTGCACCGTCGAGTATTTGATGTCGGCGTTGTCCAGCGCCACCAACTCAACCACCGCCGCGTGCAACTGATTAGAGCTAAAGGCGGGCGCGGTACAGCCTTCGAGGTAGGAGACCGACGCGCCCTCCTCGGCAATGATCAGGGTACGTTCAAACTGCCCAGTTTCCTCGGTGTTGATGCGAAAATAGGTTGATAAATCCATCGGGCACTTGACGCCCTTGGGGATAAAGCAGAACGAGCCGTCAGTGAATACCGCCGAGTTGAGCGCGGCGTAAAAGTTATCGCCGGTCGGCACCACTGAACCCATGTATTTTTGCACCAGCTCAGGGTGCTCTTTTACGGCTTCGGAGAACGAACAGAAAATCACCCCGACCTCAGCCAGCTTGGCCTTATAAGTGGTCGCCACCGACACGCTGTCGAAAATCACGTCAACCGCCACACCGGCCAGCGCCATGCGCTCGTGCAACGGCACGCCGAGTTTCTCGAAGGTGCGCAGCAATTCCGGATCGACCTCATCCATGCTGTTTAGCTTCGGCTTCTGCTTGGGGGCGGCGTAGTAGCTGATCGCCTGATAATCAATGTGCTTAAAGTGCACGTTAGGCCAGGTCGGCTCGTCCATCTTGAGCCAGGCCGCATATGCCTTAAGCCGGAAGTCGAGCAGCCACTGCGGCTCGTTCTTCTTGGTCGAAATCATCCGGATGGTGTCTTCATTTAGCCCTTTGGGCGCGACATCAGACTCGATATCGGTGACGAAACCGTGCTTGTAGGGCTGATTGACCAGGCTTTGCAGTACTGCGCTCATGATGTTGGTTCCTACCTAAGTAGCCAAATAAGTGACTAAATTAAATCGAGAAAGACGACCCGCAACCGCAGGTGGACTTGGCGCCGGGATTGTCCTTGATGACGAACTGCGCACCGTGCAGATCATCTTGGTAATCAATCGCGGCTCCCGCTAGGTACTGATAGCTCATCGCATCAATCAACACTGACACGCCGTTTTTGCTCAGCGTGGTGTCATCTTCAAGGGCAACTTCATCAAAGGTGAAGCCATAAGAGAAGCCGGAGCAGCCGCCGCCCTGGACAAAAACCCGGAGCTTCAGCGCGGGGTTGCCTTCTTGCGCAATCAAATCAGCCAGTTTGGCCGCAGCGCTGTCGGTAAACACAAAAGCGCCGGGTATTTCGCTCTGGATGCTTTCAGAAACCGCGTTCATCAGGCACCCTCCGTGCTGCGCACTGCGCACTGCGTATTAGCCTTGGCGCGGCACAGCGCGTTTATGTTCATGCTGTGACCTCGGTTTTTTTCACAGCCAGCGCGGGCTCTTTGATTTTGAAACTCTCGCCGCAGCCGCACTCGCTATCGACGTTGGGGTTATCAAATTTGAACATCTGCTTAAGCCCTTCGGTGACGAAGTCGATACGCGAACCATCGAGAAACACCAATGCGGCGGCATCAATCAGCACACGGGCGTCATGCGACTCAAAGCTGTAATCTGTTGGGAGAATTTCGTCGGCAATGTCGAAGGTGTGCGCCAGACCGGTACAGCCCACGCGCTTCACGCCGATGCGCAGGGCAAGCCCCTTGCCGCGTTTTGCAAGCTGCTGGCGAATCTGTTTTGCCGCATTTTCAGTCAATGTAATTGCCATAACTCAAGCTCCAACGTACGCAAAGAGAACCGCAAGACAAGCGTGGCGGTGACATGAATATAGTATCGTTTCAAAATCATATCAATACAAATATAGTTTTAAAACGCTACTATGCTAGCGTGATGAGGAGCTGGAAATGAACAGTCGTGTGATTGCTGAGCTGGTCTTTCACTTAGGTCGCATAGCCACTGGCGAAGGCCTCGCGGAGGGGCTCACGGCAGCCCAATGGGCCGCGCTCAGGTACTTTGCCCAAGCCAACCGCTTCTCACGAACGCCGTCGGCCTTCGCCGCGTTCCATGGCACGACCCGCGGTACGGCATCACAGACCATCAAAAGCCTCGAAACCCTTGGCTATCTGACCCGCCTACGCGCAGAGGACGACAAGCGCAGCGTCCACCTCGGGCTGACCGAGCAAGCCTTGGGCATTCTTGTCAGCGACCCCTTCGAATCACTGGTACGTGCCGCAGATGCCCTGCCCCCTAGCCTCCAAGGCCAGTTCGCCAATGCCCTGCAGCGCATGCTCTGCCAGGTGGCGCAAGAGCGCGGCAAGCAGCCCTTCGGCACCTGTACAATGTGTCAACATCTGGAGGGCGACGGCTGCCACCGGGAAAATCAGGCACCTTATGCCTGCGGGTTCACCCGCGAGCCGCTGCATCTAGAAGAGCTCGATGGGGTCTGCATCAACTTCATCCCCGGCAAGCCCACGGCGGTGAAGGGCCCAGCCAGCTGAGCCGCACGGCGATTACTCTGGCGCTTAGTGGGTTAATCGCTGCATGCGCTGGCTGTTGTGGTTAGCCGCAGCGTCAGCACTATTGCAACGACTAACCATGGTTACGCTTACATTTCACCAATTCTACATCGCTCTGCCTCTGCCGTTAATCCGACGCCAGAGCCCGATCAGCCGCAGAGCCCTCCGCGGTCAGTCGCTCTTTCATCCAGTTGATCAATCCGCCGCTGAGCAAGAACTGCACTTGTCGCGGCGACATGTGGTGACGCACCTGAAAACTGACCTGGCGAGTGACATTTACGACCACAAGCTCGCCACCTTCTGTCAGTACGTGCTTAAGATCTGTTAGGCGCAGCAAGTCTGCGGCCTGGATACCGTCGTAGTCCGCGGGGTCGATAAATGTCAGCGGCAGTACGCCGAAGTTGATCAGGTTTTGCGCGTGGATTCGCGCAAACCCCTTGGCCAGAACTGCGCGTAGGCCTAGGTACTGCGGGCCAAGGGCGGCGTGCTCGCGGCTCGAGCCTTGGCCGTAATTGCTGCCGCCCACTACTATGTGCCCCGGCACCTGCTTAGCGCGCACCGCGTAGGTGGGGTCGAGCCGATCAAAGGAGAACTCGGCGATCTTCGCAATATTGCTGCGAAACGGCAGCACGCGAAGCCCTGGAGGCATAATCTCGTCAGTGGAAACGTCGTTTCCCGTTTTGAGTAGGACCGGCACTTCGATCTCATCGGGCAGCGGTGCGAAGGGCGGCAGTGAGGCAATGTTCGGACCCTTCACGAGGTCAACTTTTAGCGCCTCTGCAAGCGGCAATGGCGCCCCGAACATCTCACGGTTGATGATTGGATGGTCCGGGTCCATGACGCGCGGATAAGCAATACCGAGCGTGCGCGGGTCGGTGATCACCCCGGTAAGCGCCGACGCCGTAGCCGTCTCAGGGCTGACCAGACAAACCTTATCCTCGCGCGTGCCAGAACGGCCTGGAAAATTGCGCGGTACTGTGCGCAGAGAAAGTTCATTAGTGGCCGGCGCCTGGCCCATACCTATGCAGCCGTTGCAGCCGGCCTGGTGCAGCCGCGCGCCGGCGTGCAGCAGGTCGGCGATGTGGCCGTCGCGCACCAAGGTTTCCAGCTGAGCGCGAGACGTAGGGTTAATATCGAATGACACACGATCGTGCACTTTACGACCGCGCACCATCAGCGCAGAGACAGCAAAGTCGCGAAAACCGGGATTGGCCGACGAACCAATGTAGGTCTGGTAGATCCGTTGTCCAGCGACTTCGCTGACCGGATGCACATTCCCTGGACTCGACGGCATGGCGATCAGCGGCACTAAGCTGGACAGATCGATCTCCTCAAACAAGTCGTAGCTCGCGCCGGTATCCGCGACCAACTCGACCCAGTCTTCTTCGCGCTGCCAGGCACGCAGAAAGCGGCGCACCTCCTGATCGGAAGGGAAAACACTGCTTGTGGCGCCCAGTTCGGCGCCCATGTTAGCGATCACATGTCGATCCATCGCGCTCAGCGTGGCCAGCCCCGGCCCGTAATACTCAATGATCCGACCGACACCACCGTCGACGCCGTGGCGGCGCAGCATCTCCAGAATCACGTCCTTGGCACTCACCCAATCAGGCAAGCTCCCCGTGAGTTTAACGCCCCAGATCTGCGGCATGCGCGTGAAGAACGGCTCGCCGGCCATGGCTAACGCCACTTCCAGCCCGCCAGCGCCGATAGCCAGCATGCCGATCGCACCGCCCGCCGGCGTGTGACTGTCAGAGCCAAGCAGGGTCTTGCCCGGCTTGCCGAAGTTCTCCTGATGGCATGGATGGCTGACCCCATTACCAGGCCGCGAGTACCACAGGCCGAAACGCTGGCAGGCGCTGCGCAGAAAAAGATGATCGTCGGGGTTCTTGAAGTCCTCTTGGATGATGTTGTGGTCCACGTACTGAACGCTCACCTCGGTTTTCACCCGGTCTAAGCCCATCGCCTCAAACTCCAGCATCACCAACGTGCCGGTAGCATCCTGGGTCAGTGTCTGGTCGATGCTGATACCGATCTCCTCACCGGATTGCATGTTGCCGTATACCAGATGCGCTTGAATCAGTTTCTGCGTGACATTCATGCTCATGATCATTCTCCCAAGTTCGAAAAAGTCGCGGCACTCGCCCTGAGCCGGCTTACGCAACCTTCCTGAGCGGTAAAATAGTATCGATACGAAATTACATTATTGTCTATATAGTTTTTAGACGCTACTATATTTGCCTGATAAAGGAGATGGTCATGAACAGTCGTGCGATTGCGGAGCTGGTATTTCACTTGGGCCGCATCGCCACTGGCGAGGGGCTCGCGGAGGGGCTCACTGCAGCCCAGTGGGCCGCGCTCAGGTACTTTGCCCAAGCCAACCGCTTCTCGCGAACGCCATCGGCCTTCGCCGCGTTCCATGGCACGACCCGCGGTACGGCATCACAGACCATCAAAAGCCTCGAAACCCTCGGATTTCTGAGCCGCATTCGCGCAGAAGGCGACAAGCGCAGTGTCCGCCTGGTACTGACCGACCAAGCCTGGGGCATTCTTGCCAGCGACCCCTTCGAATCCCTGGCCCGTGCCGCAGAGGCCCTGCCTCCCAGTGTCCAAAGCCAGTTCGCCACTACCTTGCAGCGCATGCTCGGCCAGGTGGCGCAAGAGCGCGGCAAACCGCCCTTCGGCACCTGTACCTCGTGTCAACATCTGCAAGGCTGCGGCTGCCACCGGGAAAGTCAGGCGTCTTATACCTGCGGAATCAGCCACCAGCCACTGCGGCTGGAAGAGCTCGACGGGGTCTGTATCAATTTCATCCCGCGCAAGCCCGTGACGGTGAAGGGCCCTGTCAGCGGAGGCGCACGGCGATGACCCTGTTCGCGCAACGGGCGCAAACGGCGCGCTGAATACCTCGGCAGAACGCCCAGTAATCGCTCGGCACAGCCCAACACGGCCACATAAAGGAGACCGCCATGTCATCCACGCCCACTGACTTTCAGGGCTGCATCAGCGACGCGCTGCGCGCGGCTATCGAGCAGCGGATCCCGCATTCACGGGCCGCCGTCGCCACAGTCAACGGCGGTGGCAACGGACACTTCAGCATCGACGTGACCTCGCCCGCGTTCGCAGGCCTGAGCATGCTCGAGAGCCAGTGGCTGGTGTATGTCGCCATCGGCCATCTGCTGCAAGGTTCTGCGTCCCCGGTGCGCGCCGTCGACAGCCTGCAGACGCGAGCGCCCGCACGTGTTGGTCCAGGCTTTACCCGCCATGCGTGTCCACCCGCTATTGAGGCGCAACAGACTACTGGCCGGCGCACATGAATTTTTTGCCGATCCCGAATACGGCGCCGTTCGCCGAAGAAGAGATAGTAATCCTCAACCGCGTGATGGGATCCGCCAGCCCCACACAGCGCGCGTGGCTAGCCGGCTTTATCGCCGGAATGGACGCCGCCACGACGGCACCTCAACCCGCAGGCAGCGCGCAAACCACTGAGCCGCTGACCATCCTCTATGCGACCGAATCCGGAAACTCCGAGCAGCTCGCGGCGGACATAGCCAAGGCGGCGCGCAAACTCGGATTGAAGCCTTCGATCGTCGACATGGCTGATCTCGATGTGGCGACCCTTGCCTCGGTACGCCGGCTCGTCGTCATCGCCGCGACCTGGGGTGAAGGCGAACCGCCCGCACGGGTCATTCGCGCTTACGCTGAACTCATGGGAGAAGGCGCGCCACGCCTCGATGACGTCCGGTTCGGCGTTCTCGCGCTCGGCGACACCGCCTATGCCAAGTTCTGCGCGATTGGCAAGGCGTTGGACGCAAGACTTGCAGCGCTCGGCGGCAAGCGCGTCGTCGCCCGCGTCGATTGCGATCTCGACTTCGCAGAACCTGCCGGGCACTGGATCGAGACGGCGCTCAAGGCTCTGGCCCCGGCCGAAAACGTCGGCCAAAGCCGCATCATTGCTGTCGATTTTGCCGCGAAGGCAACGAGCAGCGCCGATCTCGCTCCGGTCGAGGCCGAGATCACCGAACTAATCCACCTCAACTCATCGCAGTCGGAAAAAGTCACGATCCATCTCGAACTCAGTTTCGACGGCGCTGCGCCACCTTATAAACCTGGCGATTCACTTGATATCTACCCTGAGAACGATGCGGCCTACGTGGACGATCTGTTGGAGGCGACAGGTCTTGCGTCCGACGTTGCGCTGCGCGCCGAGCTAATCAAGGCCCGAGATGTCACGACGCTATCGCTCAAGACCCTGGCAAGCTACGCCGCCACCACCAACCACCCGCAGGTCAAGGCGCTGCTCGCATCTGAGGATGCCCGCACCTGGATCGCCGGTCGGCAGCTGATCGACCTGCTCCAGTTGTTTCCCGTGGCGCTGTCTGCCGACCAGCTGCGCCAGCTAACGCGGCCGCTGGCCCCGCGCGCCTATTCGATTGCGTCGTCGCGCCGCGAGGTGGGCGATGAGGTGCATCTGCTGATCTCGGCGGTGCGCTACCAGAGCTTCGGGCGCGTGCGCAAAGGTGTCGCTTCCGGCCATGTCGCCGACCAATTAAAGAAAGGCCAGCGTCTGCGGGTGAAGTTGCGGCCCAACCGGCATTTCGCGCTTCCCGCGCCAGAGCGCGACATCATCATGGTGGGGCCGGGCACTGGCATCGCACCGTTTCGCGCCTTCGTCCAGGAGCGCCGTGCCACCGCCGCGAGCGGCCGCTCCTGGCTGTTTTTTGGCGACCGCCAGTTCACCCACGACTTCCTCTACCAGCTCGAATGGCAGGATGCCTTAAAGGATGGTTCGCTGACGCGCATGAACCTCGCCTTCTCGCGCGACACGCCGCACAAACGCTATGTGCAGCACCTCATTTGGGAGCAGCGCCAAGACCTCATCGACTGGCTCGACAATGGCGCCTATTTCTATGTCTGCGGCGACGCCAAGGCGATGGCCAAGGATGTGCGGGCGGCACTCGTGCGCGCCTATGTCGATGTGAAGGCGCTCAGCGTGGCAGACGCCGAGCAAGCGGTAAAGGCTCTCGATCGTGAGCACCGCTATCTGCAGGACATTTATTAAGCGTACATCCGGAGTCCACATGAGCCAAAAACACATAAGCAAAGAGCTCTCACGCAACGAGCACATTAAGGCCGCCAGCGGGTATCTGCGCGGCACGCTCAGCGAAGGCCTGCACGAGGAGATCACCGGCGCGATCATCGAGGATGATGCGCAGCTGGTGAAGTTCCATGGCATGTACCTGCAAGACGACCGCGATCTGCGCAGCGAGCGTGGGCGCAAGAAAATGGAGAAGGCCTTCTCCTTTATGATTCGTGTGCGGGTGCCCGGCGGCGTCTGTACCCCGCAGCAATGGCTGACCATGGACCATATCGCGCGCACCTACGGCAACGGCACGATGCGCCTGACCACGCGGCAGACTTTTCAGTTGCACGGCATCATCAAGTCGAACCTGAAAACGACGATGCGCGAGATGGACGCCGCGCTGCTGACCACTATTGCGGCCTGCGGTGACGTGAATCGCAACGTGATGTGCAATCCGAACCCCTATCAGTCACCCGCCCACGCCGCTTCGCTCACGCTCGCCCGTGCCCTGTCCGACCATTTATTGCCGCGCACGACGGCCTATCGTGAGATCTGGCTGGATGGCGAGCGCATCGCCGGTGGTGAGGATGAGGATGAGGTGGTCGAGCCGATCTACGGCAAAACCTACCTGCCGCGCAAATTCAAAATCGTCATCGCCGTGCCGCCGTCGAACGACGTCGACATCTATGCGCATGACCTCGGCTTTATCGCCATCCTCGACCAGCAGCGTCAGATCAATGACGACTATAACTTCACGCTCGGCAACCAGCATGTGATCGAGGGCTATAACGTCACGGTTGGCGGTGGCATGGCCATGACCCATGGCGAGACGCAGACGTATCCGCGCACAGCCGACGTCATGGGCTATTGCCGAGCGGAGCAGGTGCTTTCCGTGGCCGAAGCCGTTGTCACCGTACAGCGCGACTGGGGCGACCGTATCGAGCGCAAGCATGCGCGCCTGAAATACACGATTGAGGATCGCGGTCTGGATGCCTTCCGTGCCGAGGTCGAACTGCGCAGTGGCGTCACGCTGGAAGCAGCCAAGCCGTTCACCTTCACCTCAACCGGCGACCGCTACGGCTGGACCGAAAGTGACCGAAGCGACGAAAGCGGCAACGACTACGCGCACCTGACGCTGTTTATCGAGAACGGCCGTGTCAAGGATGTGCCGGGCGGCGCGCAATGGCTGACCGGCCTGCGGCGGATCGCCGAGCAGCATGACGGCGACTATCGCCTCACCGCCAACCAGAACCTGATCATCGCCAACGTCCCGAAGGCGCAGCGCCGGGCCATCGAAGCGCTGGTCGCTGAGCATCGGCTGACAACCGACGCCTCGGCCCTGCGGCGCAATGCGATGTCCTGCGTCGCGCTGCCGACCTGCGGGCTCGCACTCGCCGAAAGCGAACGCTATCTGCCCGAGCTCGTCACTGCGCTGGAAGAGCGTCTGGCCGGGCACGGGCTGGCCAAGAAGGACATCGTGATCCGCATGACCGGCTGCCCCAACGGTTGCTCGCGGCCGTATATCGCCGAGATCGGTTTGGTCGGCAAAGGCCCAGGCCGCTATAACCTCTATCTGGGGGCCGCTTTCGACGGCTCACGACTGGCCAAGCTCTACGCCGAAAATCTCGACCACGGCTCGATCATCGCCAATCTAGAACCGATCTTCGCTGCTTACCAGCGCGAGCGGCAGGACGGCGAACACTTCGGCGATTACACCCTCCGTGCGGGTTTTATCGCCGCGACCGTCAACAGCGCCGATTTCCATCAGAACACCGGAGCGCGCCGCTAAAAGCTTAAACCCTGAACTTCCTGCTCAGGGTTACCCAGGAGAATCATCATGGCATTACGTTTAGGCGACACCGCACCCAATTTTGTGCAGACATCGACGCTCGGCGACATCGACTTTCACCTCTGGCTCGGCACCAGTTGGGGGCTGTTGTTCTCGCACCCGAAAGACTTCACGCCCGTGTGCACCACCGAACTGGGCGCAGCCGCCAAACTCAATGAGGAGTTCGCACGCCGCAACGTCAAGGTGCTGGCCGTCAGCGTCGACGCGCTCGAGTCGTATGCCCTGTGGATCGATGACATCAACGAGACGCAAAACACCAACGTCGACTTCCCCGTGCTGGCTGATCCGGGGCGCACCGTTTCGACCTTTACGACATGATTCATCCGAACGCCAACGACACCCTGACGGTGCGCTCGGTGTTCTTTATCGATCCGAAAAAGAAGATCCGCGCGACCATTACTTACCCGGCGAGCACGGGCCGCAACTTCAACGAAATTCTGCGGGTGATTGATTCGCTGCAGCTGACCGACGGCTACAGCGTCGCCACACCCGCCAACTGGAACCTCGGTGATGACGTCATCATTGTGCCGTCACTGCAGGACCCAGAGGTGTTGCAACAGAAATTTCCGAAGGGCTACACCGTCGTCAAGCCCTACCTGCGCATCACCCCGCAACCTGACCTGAATTAAACGCACGAGGCTCAAATTATCCGGCGACGGGAGCTTCACATCGAGGCATAAAAGATACGCCGCCGTTTCAATTCCTCGCATACACAATTTTTAAGGATAGATCATGGCAAGAATCGTCAAAATAACCCGGACAGGTCCGTATCCCGTGACGGTGGGCGAGAAAACTAAGTACATATGCGGCTGTGGCTTGTCGAAGAAGCAGCCGTTTTGTGACGGTACTCATAAAACCACCGCAAAGACTGAAGAGCCCGAAAAGTTTTACTGGTACGACGTGCAAGGAAGCCGTCACGAAGTGAAAGAGAACCATCCCGACCTGCACGCACCGTCGGAGTAGCTGGGTGTACATGGCGCAATTCTCCTGATTCACCGGAGCATACGTCCGAATTTCGAGCACGAGCGCGGCGTTTTCACGCCTCGCACGGCACCCGTTGGGGCCGTTTGTTCTCGTATCCGAAGGCTACACCGTCATCAAGCCCTACCTGCGTATCACTGCGCAGCCTAACCTGACCTGACCCAAATCAAGCCTGCCAAGGAGCCCAATGAACGCCAATTCGAAATTCCTCGCCGCCACCGCCACAGTAGATGAACGCGCCATCCTGCCACTGCCCAATTCGCGCAAAATCTTTGTCGAAGGCTCACGCCCCGATATCCAAGTACCGATGCGCGAAATCAGCCAGTCCGATACCGCCGCCCCCTACGACGTGGAAAAGAACCCGCCGATTTATGTCTATGACTGCTCCGGGCCGTACACCGATCCGCAGGTCAGCATCGACATCAGTTCCGGCCTGCAAACGCCGCGCACGCCCTGGATTATTGCGCGCGCTGACAGCGAGGAGTTGGCCGGCCCAAGTTCGGCTTACGGCATTGAGCGCATGAATGACCCCACGCTTGACGACATGCGCTTTAACCTCACCCGCAAGCCGCGTCGCGCATTACCCGGTAAAAACGTCTCGCAGATGCACTACGCCCGGCAAGGCATCATCACGGCGGAGATGGAATACGTTGCAATCCGCGAAAACATGCGCCGCAAGGAGTATCTCGCAGAGCTGCAGGCATCCGGCCCGATGGGCAATCGAATGGCCGACTTGATGGGCCGACTTGATGGGCCGCCAACATCCCGGCCAGTCCCTCGGCGCCAGCATTCCGGTGGAAATAACACCCGAGTTCGTGCGCGAAGAAATTGCCCGTGGCCGCGCCATCATCCCGGTCAACATCAACCATCCAGAAATCGAACCGATGATCATCGGCCGCAATTTCTTGGTGAAGATCAACGCCAACATCGGCAACTCGGCCACCACCTCGAGCATCTGCGAAGAAGTCGACAAGCTGACCTGGGCGATCCGCTGGGGTGCCGACAATGTGATGGACCTGTCCACCGGCAAGAATATCCACGAGACGCGTGAATGGATCATCCGCAACTCGCCCGTGCCAATCGGCACCGTGCCGATTTATCAGGCGCTGGAAAAAGTCAACGGCAAGGCAGAGGACCTGACCTGGGAAATCTACCGTGACACGCTGATCGAGCAAGCCGAACAAGGCGTCGACTACTTCACCATCCACGCCGGGGTGTTGCTGGCCTATGTGCCGCTGTGTGCCAAGCGTATGACCGGCATCGTTTCACGTGGCGGCTCGATCATGGCCAAGTGGTGCATGGCGCATAACCGGGAGTCATTCCTCTACACCCATTTCGAAGACATCTGCGAGATCATGAAGGCCTATGACGTCAGCTTCAGTCTGGGTGATGGTCTGCGTCCCGGTTCGATCTACGACGCCAATGACGAAGCGCAGTTCGCCGAATTAAAAACTCTCGGCGAGCTGACCAAAATCGCCTGGAAACACGACGTGCAAGTCATGATCGAAGGCCCCGGTCACGTGCCGATGTACATGATCAAAGAAAACATGCAACTGCAGTTGGACAAGTGCCATGAGGCACCGTTCTACACCCTCGGGCCGCTACCGTCGGATGCGAGCTTAGTTGAGCAGGCAGCGTGTGCGCCTTTCAGAGAAGGTGGTGCAGCGCTTGATGAAGCAGGAGTGCCTAGTCGTCGCCAAGCCGAAACGGCGTCGATACGGTTCCTACCTCGGGGAGATCAGTCCGGCGCCGGAAAACCTCCTCAACCGCGACTTCACGGCCCTAGCTCCGAATGAGAAATGGCTGACCGACATCTCGGAGTTCCAGATCCCGGCAGGCAAGGTGTACCTGTCCCCCATGATCGACTGCTTCGATGGGAAGGTAATCAGTTGGTCGATCGGCACGCGTCCCGACGCCGAGCTTGTGAACACGATGCTGGATGCCGCTATCGAAACGGTGGCCAGCAACGATAAACGGCCTGTTGTTCACTCCGATCGTGGCGCTCACTACCGCTGGCCCGGCTGGTTATCGCGCATCGCTGATGCGAAGCTGATTCGTTCGATGTCGCGCAAAGGTTGCTCACCAGACAACTCGGCTTGTGAAGGTTTCTTCGGCCGACTGAAAACGGAACTGTTCTATCCTCGCAACTGGCAGTCAACGAGCATCGAGCAGTTCATTCAGGCCTTGGATTCATACATTCGCTGGTACAACGAAAAACGTATAAAGATTTCCCTCGGCGCGCTCAGTCCCATTGAGTATCGTGAAAGCCTGGGCTTCGCGGCATAACCAGTCCAAGTTTTTGTCCGCATCCCCGCTGGGTCAATTCGGCGTCGGCGCCAACAAACAAGTAATTGCAGGTCGATTGCAGCCTCACGAAAGGTAGAAATCGGCCAAAAGATTACGGTATTGATGCGCCTTGGGTGCCGAGAGTCTTGGGCTCTAGCTTATCCAATTGGGACATGAAGGCTACATCCAAGCCAACTGCACGCAGCGTGGTGCGTCCGTCTACCAATGCATGAACGGTGCTGGCATCCAAACGAGCATAGAGAAATTGCGCCATGGCGTTGGCTACATGCAAGGTGTCTTCATCATTCAATAGAAAGAACCGGGACTCGTGACCGGAATTGCGCAGCATCCGGTCAAATAACCGTGCTCGTTCCAAATTAGGCTGTTGCCAGTTGATGTTCAATCCATCGAACAGGGTTGCATTCACGCAGATACGGTTGAGCTGTTCAAACTCATGCCCTTCTGACAATACCGCCTCCAATTGGCCTGTGCCGCCAACTACTACTAATGACAAACCGTTGCCCCTGTCCTGCGCACTAATGCGGATGCATTGCTCAGTCAGCGCGTAAGCGGCTTGCAGACTCAAAGCAATGTTATCAACCTCCGCTGTAGCTGATTCAAAAGCACACTCGGCAATCTCTAGCTCCCGCTGCCGCTGAAATGGCTCGCCATCGTCAAGAGCGGCGGCGTAGGCATCGGCCAATGCGTCAAATTTCTCCCGGGTCTTCTCGAAGGCAAACGATGCCTTCTTGAGGCGATAAGCCAAGTCGTTTACATGGGCCTCCAGTCCAACCAGGAATGCCGGGCCAGTCATGAAAAATCGACAGCGAGAACAATTGGTCGCACCGCCCGGTACAGCCTGGAAACGGGTAACACCCGTAGTTGGGTCGGAGATCGCCAAACCTTCATGACAACGGCGGGCGGATACTAGGCAGATGCCATGATCCATGACTAGCTGGCCGACGCTGGTGCCGCTTGCCGCAGCATCCAGCGCCGAAGGGTGTCGGAAGGCGACGGCCTGCTCCAGTTCCTGTCGGCTCGCTCGACTGATGAAGCCAGCCATTTCGGTTTGCGACTTACGTTGACGCTCCAAAAGAGCTTCATCCATCCGAAGACTCATTGTTTCAGTATCGAGTTTTGTGTAGTAAAGGGTCATCAGCACCGTAGCGTGGCCAACGATCTTCATCAAGTATTCCGGCGGCATTCCCGCTTCGTACATCGCAGTAATAACCGATACTCGCATACTATGCAGGTCAAATGCAGCCGACGTGGGCTGGCCCCTTTCACGGGTCAGTATCAATTTGACATTGGCTTCATTGCTAAGCGCATCATCAGACTTTATCAGACGACGCTCCATTTCATCCATGAGCTTCAGCCACAGCCCACGTATTCGAATGTCGGTTACCGGCAGATCAGGACGATGTCCGTTGGCCGGGTCTCTGAACAGGAAAAAGTTAGACCCCATCTTAGCCAAATCATCGGCATGCTTGACCTTCTTCAATTCGACAATGTCGGACCACGCTGTAGGCCCTTTGAGAGGGTTGTACTCCTCTTGCCAGTCTCTCAGCTCAACCAGCAGTTGTAGGACATCCTTCTTTTCCCAGGGCATAACATAGCCCTTCACTAGGCTATCAACATCGGCCGTCTTGTTCGTATTGAAGTAAAATAGCGCACCTTCGCTTCCGTCTTTCCGTGTATACCGCCGGAATACTCCGCACCCTATAGACTTTCCATCAGCGGTTGGGCGGTGGACCCCCAGATTCGCTTCCCACGTCCCGTCACCCCGATAGCGATAGAAATCCCCCTCTCCGCTATCAAGCATCCGAAGCTGATAGGTTCGAGTAGGCAGCAGGAGTTTAACGAGGAGCGCAAAAGCCCGTACAGGGCTCCACACGGTCTCAAACTCTCCAGTTTCGGGGTTGAATCGGCGGAAAACATCCGTGATACGGCCTGACTCTTTCGCCCAGGCAAAATCATTTTCCGTCAGAATGTGCCTTGCAAGACTCATCAGCCGAATTGGCATTGCTTCCCGGTGTGTTTCGCATTGATTTACATTCTTGTAACTCAGTTTGGGGAGTGGGTTTGCAAAACCGGGCATTAAAATGGGCACTTCGTTGTGATCTGACAGAACACATACCTTGAACAAAACCTGACTCAGAAACTCATTGATGACTCCCATGGTTTGGCGCCCCTTGTTTCCTGGGAAGTGAAACAATGCTGTTGGTCGGTGCTCAATGTCGAAGTACTCAGCGGGATTGCGTGGAAGCTCAGGGTGCTCCAGATAGTGCTTCAGAAAATTGTTGATAGACGACTTGCGTTTACGGAAATTCGTCGTATAGGACTGCAGGTGCTCAATGCCCAACTTCGCCCACTCGTCCATCGCAGGATCTTTCGAGACCAGCCAGGTGAAGTTGTCATCCCGAGCCAGGTGGCCCATCTTGGCTTGGAGGAACCCAAAGTCTTCGGGGGTCCAGTCAATGGTTCGCTCATAATGCTCATCGTGTAAAACGCTCAGTACGCCCTGAATTCCAGGCCCACGCATCTTGTTTAGCCGACTGCGGTCCTCACTAAGATAGAACGTTTTAGGTGTTAGGTCGCCGATGCCGGCAATCCCGACTCGGGACAGGATCTGGTCGAGGATGAACTGAAAATTGGCCGTCCCCTGGCTCTTGCTTCGTTTGAGGTATTCATGAATTCTCGTCAGGTAGGACAAGGGTTGCTCGGTCAATCCTGGATTGTTCAGGTTCAGAGTCGGGGAGGCAAACGGCACCTGTTCTTTGACCGGCCAGGCGACAGCACCACAAGACCAGAGCTGCAACATCAGTGTGACCATTAAAGGCTGGCACCGTGTTACAGAAGCGTTGGCCTTGCGGTCTCGAAACTCATCAACAAGAACTACGTGCAAGGCGCTGGCCACGGCCTCTCGAGTACTGCAATTTATAAGCGCAGCCACAGCCGAGCACAGTCCAGGCGACACGCGAGGGCGAACAGCTTCGACTCTTTTCTGCCAATCAGTTGCGGCTATTGCAACCTTACTAAGGTCCACTTCGGGTGAAATCAAGTACCGGTCCATCGAGTCGTTGATGTACACAGTTCGGCCAGTAAGCTCACTGACAACTGCAGAATACTGATCAAGCTGGCAAATCTGGTTCATTCGCTTTCCTTGACTTGAGGCATGGCCGAAACCAGCAGCGGATTGATAGCAAAATATACCTAAGCAAGCTCATCCATCGATAATGTTTGGGCGCTCAAGTGATGCATTGCTCAAAGCGCCGGAATAATTGACTTCTATAAAGCGACCTTCTTCATATCCCGCACAACGTCTGACGCTAAAGCTTTTTTTATGCCTACTCGTTTTGGCCGAGTAACGCCTGGATGGCAAAAACAAAAGCCGGCGGGAAAATCTTGTCACCATGCTCGTTTTCAATACCTCCCTCCTCACCCACATGTAACCCTTGCTGGGCCAGTCGAGTACTATCAATCCCTTTGCGCAAGGCTCTAAGAAATCTGGGAGACAGACTTTTTGATTCTTGGATTGGAGCAAGCAACGCTGGCACAGTATCGACTGACGCCTGAGGCACTAATGTCGTACCTACTTTAAGCGCCTTAAAAGCTGCGTGGAGATTGTCATTGACGACCTTTAATCTCTTGGCCTCATCAAGCGCAATACGAATAGTTGCTCTAATACTGGGGTCAGTGATAAGTTCAAGAGCCTGTTCTAGGTTCGATTTTGTTTTTGCTACATACCGAGTCGAGCCGCTGACGGCATGAGCGTATGCTGAAATAATCTCACGGTAATCGGAACCTTGTGAATTCCGCAGGCTTTGAGTCTTCGGCCCGCCAACTCTCTCCAATCGGCGCCCAATTTCAGCTAAGGAATAATCCCGAAAACCTTCATCACGGATAGTTTCCAGAACTTCCCACACCCTATCTAAATTTTCGGCCTTGGAAGCCTTATTGGTTGCGGCGCGGTGGGCCTTGTATAGTTGACGAGCGTTTTTTAGAATATCTGTTGTTGTGGCTTGATGATTTAGTGTCATGCTAGCCCCAAGATGTTTGTGGCAAAAGTACTGGGTTTTAGGTTATCCAACTGGGAGACGAAAGCTTCCTCCAAGCCAACTGCACGCAGCGTGGTGCGTCCGTCTACCAATGCATGAACGGTGCTGGCATCCAAACGAGCATAGAGAAATTGCGCCATGGCGTTGGCTACGTGCAAGGCGTCTTCATCATTCAATAAAAAGAATCGGGACTCGTGACCGGAATTGCGCAGCATCCGGTCAAATAACCGTGCCCGTTCCAAATTAGGCTGTTGCCAGTTGATGTTCAATCCATCGAACAGGGTTGCATTCACGCAGATACGGTTGAGCTGTTCAAACTCATGCCCTTCTGACAATACCGCCTCCAATTGGCCTGTGCCACCAACTACAACTAATGACAAACCGTTGCCCCTGTCCTGCGCACTAATGCGGATGCATTGCTCAGTCAGCGCGTAAGCGGCTTGCAGACTCAAAGCAATGTTATCAACCTCAGTTGTAGCTGATTCAAAAGCACACTCGGCAATCTCTAACTCCCGCTGCCGATGGAATGGCTCGCCTTCGTCAAGAGCGGCTGCGTAGGCATCGGCCAATGCGTCAAATTTCTCCTGGGTCTTCTCGAAGGCAAACGATGCCTTCTTGAGGCGATAAGCCAAGTCGTTTACATGAGCCTCCAGTCCAATCAGGAATGCAGGGCCAGTCATGAAAAATCGACAGCGAGAACAATTAGTCGCACCACCCGGTACAGCCTGAAAACGGGTGACACTCTTTGCGGGGTCGCAAACCGCCAACCCTTCATGGCAGCGGCTCGCAGATACAGGGCAGATGCCATGATCCATGACCAGCAAGCCGACTCCGGTGCCGCTTGCCGCCGCATCCAGAGCCGAAGGGTGTCGGAAGGCGAAGGCGTCCTCCAGTTCTTGTCGGCTAGCTCGCTTGATGAAGCCAGCCATTTCTGACTGTGACTTGCGTTGATGCTCTATCAGCGCTTCATCTATCCGAAGGCTCAATGTTTCCGCACTGAGCTTCGTATAGTAGAGCGTCATCAATACTGTAGCATGACCTACAATTTTCATTAGGTATTCAGGTGGAACACCTTCTTCGTACATAGCAGTAATAATCGACACTCTAAGGCTGTGCAGGTCAAAAACGGCTGACGAGGGCTGCCCTGTTTTTTTGTCTCTAGTTGAAATAATGCGAATTGGATTTCCATCGCTCAAAGTCTCACCAGCATTTGCCAGTCGCTTTTCCATCTCCTCCATTAGCTTCAGCCAAAGCCCGCGTACTCGAACGTCGGTTACCGGTAAATCCGGGCGCTTTATATTGGCAGGGTCTCGAAACAAAAAGAAACTAGACCCAATTTTCAACAACTCATCGGAATGTTTTACTTTTTTCAGTTCAGTAAGGTCTGACCACGCGGAGGGCCCTTTTACTGGATTGAACTTCTCCTGCCAGTTTCTTAGCTCAACTAGCAATTGCAACGCGTCCTTCTTTTCCCAACGCATAACATAGCCCATCACACTACTATCTATATCAGCCGTCTTGTTCGTATTGAAGTAAAATATCGCACCTTCACTCCCGTCTTTTCGGGTATATCGCCGGAATACTCCGCGCTCTACGAGTTCTCCGCTAGCGGATGGATGGAGGGCGCGCATGTTCGTCTCCCACATCCCATCACCTCGATAGCGATAGGTATCCCCCTCACCACTATCAAGCATCCGAACTTGGTAGGTTCGGGCTGGCAGCAGGAGTTTCATGAGAATTGCATAAACCCGTATAGGGCTCCATATAGTCTCAAACTCTCCAGTTTCGGGATTGAGTCGGCGGAAGACATCCTTAATGCGACCCACTTCTTTCGCCCACGCAAAATCGTTATCCATCAGAATATGCATAGCGAGGCTAATTAGTCGAGTTGGCATTGCTTCACGGTGCGTCTCACCTAAATTTGTGCTCTTGTAACTTGGCTTGGGAAGTGGATTTGCAAAGCCGGGCATCAAAATTGGTACTTCATTATGGCCTGGCAGAGCACAGACCTTGAACAACACCTGATTGAGAAATTCATAAATGACCGGCATGGATTTAAGACCCTTTCGTCCCGGGATATTAAACAGTGCCGCCGGCCGGAGCCGAATGTCAAAATATTCAGCGGGATTACGTGGAAGCTCAGGATGCTCCAAGTAGTAATCCAGAAAATGTTTTACGGCCCACTTTCGCGAATAGAAGTTAGTCGGATTGGTCTGTAGGTGCTCAATGCCCAACTTGGCCCACTCGGTCATCGCAGGATCTTTCGAAATCAGCCAGGTGAAGTTATCATCCCGAACCATGCGGGCCAAATTGGCTTGGAGGAACCCGAAGTCTTCGGGTGTCCAGCCGATGGTTTGCTTATAATGCTCATCGCGTACAACGCTCAATACAGCCTGTATACCGAGCGAGCGTAACTTTCCCTTCCGGCTTCGTTCTTCGCTGAGGTAGAACGTTTTGGGGGTTAGGTCACCAATGGTGACAATTCCAACTCGAGACAGGATCTGGTCGAGCACGAATCGAAAAGTGGTTGGGTCATCGCTGCCTCCTCGGTTGAGGTATGCGCGAATTGTGGTTAGATAGGATAAGGGCCCCTCGGTGAAGCCCGCGTTTTTTAACATAAGCGGAATATTGCCGAATGGGACTTGCTCCATGACCGGCCAGGCTACTGCACCACAAGACCAGAGCTGCAACATTAGTGTAACCAGAAGCGACTCACAACTTACTACCGAGCTGGAGTGCAAAAGGTCTCGATACTCAGTCACAAGAACTGTGTGCAAGGCTCTAGACAAGGCCTCACGAGTGCAGCAATCTGCAAGCTCAGCCACCGCGGAGTACATACGAAGCGGTGGCCAATCACTAGGTTGAGTTGCCTTGACTCTCGCCTGCCAGTCAGCAACGACCACTGCAACCTTGCATAAATCTATGTCAGGTGAGATCAAATACTGGTCCATTGAATCGTTGATGTACACGGTTCGGCCCGTTAGTTCACTGACAACGGTAGTATATTGGTCAAGTTGGCATATCTGGGGCATTCGCTATCCTTGATTCGCTTTCCTTGAAAAATGGCAAGGTCGAAACTGACAGCCGCCGGTCAATGGCATCAGCTACCTGAGCCAAGCTCATTTGACGATAAACCTCTTGGCTTTTAGCGTTCAGGTGATGCATGGCGACTTGGCCTTCCTTATCGCCCAACCCAAGCTCATTGAGCCATTGACCATAGCGGTGCCGCAGTCCATGACTCGAAGTACCAGCCCATTTGGCGGGTATCAGGTCGGCACGTCGAACTGCGGCCCTGAATGAATCGTCAAATCCCTTGACCCCAAGTGGCTGAGCATCCTTCGTGAGAAAGGCCCAAGGCGCTCGCGGTGTAACGGGCCGAACATGCTGAATGTAAAGTCGCCACAGAGTTAAAAAAAGGCGCCCAGCATTCTTATCAATCCAGAACACCTGAAAAGCCTTTCGTTCTGCATGGGTAAGCAAGCACCCTTTCCAGCCAGCATGCCTGCGCCCTGTTTCTAAAGTGAGAGGCTTTCGTCCTGAGCAGAAGCGTTGCAGGAAATCTCCTCTAGAAGTTTTAAGTTGATTGCCGCTAATAGGGTCTGTGTAACAGACCATTCCATCACTAGGCTCATGTATCAGAACCAGAGCCATGTCAGAGGCGCTCGGGTCTACGAAGACGTCATCCGCCCAGAGATGGAGAGGTTCCGAGGCTCGACACCCTCCATAGGCGCAAAGCAGAGTGATCAGAATGTCTCGCAGGTTATATTTCACCCAAGGACGCGGGTCGTTCTGTTTTCCTGGGTTAATAAATCCACACCAAAGCAAGTCGTCTATGCACTCGCTAGGGTAGGCTTTTGCCTCTGGCAAAACATCGTTTCGGCTCCTTGGAATGCCAGCCTGTCGCCCGGCCATAGCTTCAAAAGCTGATCCAGGACGACTCTTAATGCTAGCCAATAGAGAGCTGGCTTTCTTATTGTCCCATTTGCGCCAGAATATAAGCTGATCAGTAAATGAAGCTTGGTGATGAATCGGGTTCAGCATCATGGCGCCATAGCGCTCACTGAGCCAGTCAGTAAACTCCAATAGCGCTCGAGTCAGTCGCTTCAGATTCTGATGAGTGGTGGGCGACCAGTGGAGACCATGGGCATCGTGACCGTCCTGATAGGTACCGAAACGTAGGTCATACACGAATGCGGTGTACAGGAGACTACGTTTCGATGTCTCTTTGAATTCATCCGTACGAATGGACAACCACTCAATGAACCGACCAACTGCTTGGGCGTAGGTACGCTCGGCCGAAATAGACAGACATCTTTCCCGAAAGAATTCCAACAACGGCTGAAAAGGAGAAACGCCCACAATGAGCAATATCGTGGGCGTACAAGCACGAATTTTGTCTTGAACGACAACAGTCTCCGTATTGATCATTAAGACAATGGCCTCTCGACGCTCAGGAGCGATTAACCGAGCCGTATACGGGAAGATTGTCCAATAGATTAAGCCCCGTAGTTTTCACGAACGTGGCATAGTCCATCGGTCTCTCAATCCGGGCTTCCGCATTGGGTAGCACGTAGGCCCAAGCCCGCTTAGATGAATCATCATAGACCAGTTTGAACAGGCGGGTCGGCACCCAGACCTTGTTGTCGCCAATGGTGGTGTGGCCCGGGTCAAACAACGAGCCGGTAAAGACAAAGACATTGCCCTTGGCGCGCTTGACGAACTTCCTCACATCAGCCTCGACCTTGCTCCAGATCTTCCGATTGTTGGTGGGGTCTTGCGATCTGGGGCCTAAAGAAAGTTAGGACGGATAATACAGGTATGAAGCTTTGATGGGTGTTGACGCTGACGCCGAAATGACCCAGTTGCCGAGATGTTAGTGACCCAGCCTGATTCCTCGAAAAACATTGCCTTCGCAGGGTTTGTGCCAATTTGGAGGTGGGACAGTCGTGCGTCGGCACCTGGGTCAATTCGGCATCGGCCTCAACAGTGAGTAGGTTCTTCAGTGGTGGTCGTGCCTGAGTTCGGGCCAGCTGAAAGTCCGACTTTTTCAACAGAATCGGCCGTTCTCTGCCGGTCGTCACGACGGCGTGTATAGGTCAAGTCGAATGCAAACTACTGGTCAGTGGCAATGCAAATGGGTGGTCAAATCCATGCAATTACGCATCTCTATCGAGATACTGGAAGACAAGGCGCTGGAGGCATTTATGGAGACTGCGTTTAACTGAAAAATGCTGCGATGGGCGTGGGGCATCGTGCGTACAATGCGCCTCCCCTAATTTGCTAATGCTTTCCAATGAAAAAATTGCTGTCTGTAGTAACGCTGGCTCTCTTTGTAATTACCTCCGCCTTCTCAAGCCCTCCATCGACCTTTTCCGAAGCTAAGGTCGTAGCGAAACAGAAAATTTACCTAGACCAGGCGAACAGCTCCATGGGCGAGTTGTATTGCGGCTGCAAATGGACGTGGGTTGGCAAATCAGGTGGTCGTATCGATGCTGAGTCATGCGGCCTTAAGGCCAGAAAGCAAGAGAATCGGGCAGAGCGCACTGAGTGGGAACACATAGTTCCAGCCTGGACATTCGGTAACCAACGCCAATGTTGGAAGAACGGTGGTCGAGAGCATTGCGTAGACGATGACCCAGTTTTTCGAGCGATGGAGGCCAACCTTTTTAACCTCTATCCATCTGTAGGTGAGGTGAATGGCGACCGTAGCAATTTCAACTATGGTATGGCCACCGGCGTAGCGCCGCAGTATGGGCAATGTAAGACGCGGGTTGATTTCGATCAACGTGCTGCAGAACCACGTGACGAGGTGAAAGGACTGGTCGCCAGGACAACCTTTTACATGTTCGACAGATACAACCTCAGTATGTCTCGTCAACAGCAACAACTACTGATGGCCTGGGACAAGCAGTACCCGGTTTCGGCGTGGGAGAAAGAGCGGGATAAACGCATTGCAGCAATCATGGGGCACTCCAATCCATTCGTAACTGGCGAGCGTCGATG
Source organism: Pseudomonas sp. MH9.2 (assembly GCF_034353875.1). Lineage (NCBI taxonomy): Bacteria > Pseudomonadati > Pseudomonadota > Gammaproteobacteria > Pseudomonadales > Pseudomonadaceae > Pseudomonas > Pseudomonas sp. MH9.2. The sequence continues at coordinate 106,725 of NZ_CP133784.1, read as the reverse complement.
GTCGCATGGATACAAAGCGGTTGGGGATGGGGTAGTTAGCGCCATTCCAGTTAGTCCTCAGAGGGCACCAGTCCAGCCAACCCTAGCAAGCGCGAGCGGAGTAGGTTCTATCATTGGCAACCGGAAAAGCCAGGTCTACCACCTCTCAATGGGGTGCCCTGGTTATAGTCAGGTGTCTGCGAAAAACCAAATATCTTTTGATTCTGAATCCGCGGCACAGGCGGCTGGTTATCGAAAGGCTGGCAACTGCAAATAGTTGCTCCTTGTGGGAAGGATGCGGGCACGGCGCTAGGCGTGCTCAATGCTTTTGGCAAAACCACCTTCCACGTAGGCGCTCAGCTCGTTGCTGAGCTCCTCCCCTTTGGCGTCCTGCAATTGGGTTGCATTAAGCCGTTCGACCACCACCAACGGTGTCTTGCTGACTTGTGAGTACAGCACCGCGAAGTTATCAGAGCACAGAGCAAGAGGTTTCATCGCGGCAGGCACGGTCGCCGTGTTGATCGGTTTGGTGGCCGGGAATAGCTCGGAACAGCCGTCAAACGAGGTCTGTTTCTGTTTGTTTGAATAGAGTGCCAAGGCCGCGCCCTGGCTGATCGAGCCCGAGCGGGACACGTGCTCCTGGTGCTGGGCGGGCGCTTTGAGGAAATCAAGCAGACTGCGGGGTTGCGCCCGGTGGAGAGCAAAACAAGGGCCGACAGCCCAACTACAATTTTGCGTAGGTACATGCTTTAAATCTTCGAATTGGATCGAGTATGCGAAATTGAGTATTAGTACTCAATGGAGAGGTACGCACTTAAGCGTTGAGTATACTTTTCACCGGGTTTTGTTGGTGACCACGATCCACTGCCGGATGTTGGCCACGGTAGTCACTCAACTCTGCCCGCCCGCTCTTGGGAATACGTGGGTCCGGATAGAACTGATTGGTTCGTTCCTCTCCCTTGGCATCATTTAGCTGGGCTGAATTAAGGCGCTCAACTACAACCATCGGCGTCTTGCTGGTTTGCGAGTACAGCACCGCAAAGTTGTCGGAACACAGGGCCAAAGGCTTCATCGCTGCTGGCACAGTAGCCATGCTTATCGGCTTGGCTGCCGGGAACAGGTCGGCACACCCATCAAACGATGCCTGTTTCTCTTTGCTTGAATAGAGGTCAATCGCCACGCTCTGGCTGATTGAGCCAGAGCGATGCCCTTGCTCTTGATGCTGGCTGGGCGGGTTGATGAAGTCCAGCAGGCTGCGAGCTTCTGCCGCACCCGTCGTGAACAAAATAAGGGCCGACAGCCCCACTGCAATTTTGCGTAGGTTCATGCTTAACATCTTCGAATTGGATTGAGGAGGATACTTACGACAAAGCCCCGAGTCACGGGGCTTGAGGGGAAGCGGTTCTGATTATGCTGCGGCGAGCATGTTTTCAATATCCTTTATCACACGACTGATTCTGGTTCGGTCTACTCGATCATGCGTTCTCATTATTTGATCGGGTAAACGAATACCGATCGATATCAGACCTAAGCTGCCAACCTTGGCTGTGCCAATAGTCAGCAGCTGTCGTATTTGTCTTGAACACGTCGAGATGACATTTAAGTATTCCGTGTTTCTCAAGAGTTGAAAGACAGCGCTCCACCAACGCGTTTGCTATGCCTTGACGCCGATACTGGGGAAGGACAATCAAATGCTGCAAATATCCTCTGCGGCCGTCGTGTCCAGACATGATGCAACCGCAAAGAGCGGTTCCGGCTTCAGCAACGAAGCTCATCCCGGGATTTCGTTCTAAATAACTCGAGGTCGATTCACGAGAGTCCGCTGCACGAAAGGAGATGCCTGGAGTACGCTTCATGAGGTCGATGACGGCATCGTAATCGTCCATAGTCATGACACGGATATTGATCATAGGGTTGAGCCTGGCTTTGCTAATTTCCGGGCTTGGCAGACTAGCAGAAACAACTCAGACGTTTCCCAAACGACCACTCTCCCAACATACATCTGAAGGCACAGCGCTGAAATCGCAGCTCCCGAGAGCCAGTCCAGGCTCGCGGCATGGACTGACTCAAACCGAGTGAAGGCAAGCGTGAGGTAATTTGAGCGTTTATTGGATTGGCCATTGCTATCCTGACCAACCTTTCATCAGTCAACGTCATTTTCATCCCTTCGGATAGTCTTCCACGGCCCCGTCATAGGCCGAGATATCGCCGCAGTCTCGCGGGATAGTAGTTTTCCATCTTGCCCCCCTTCCCCCGGATCAAAATCGTTCTAAAAAATCCGGCTAACGCTTAGGACTTTTTGCTATTCTGAAGTTGTAGGTGAAGACGCAGACTGATGCGCAAGAGGATAGCAAGGAAACGTGGGGCGCGTTCCGAAGGGTACACGGTTAGAAAGATCTCCGCGCTGAGATCCAGCCCTTACGCCGTGTGAAGCAGAAAGGCACAAAACTTTTCTGTGAGAGGCCTGATAAACCTTGTAAGCCGGAGACCAGCGCCGGCCACCTACTTGATTTTCAAAGCCCGCCATGTGCGGGCTTTTTCGTAGTGCGCCAAGCGATTCTCAGGAAGATTGTTTATGCCCATTGAGACCTTGCGCAGAGGGTGGACTGTCCACCCACGGCCGCGCCGCGCCGCGCCCAAGGCTTACACGTAGCGGCTTTCGTTTTTTTAAACCTTATTTCCGTCCTCGAATAGCCAACTCAAATGTTGGGTGAACGCCTCCTGTCTCTTCAAGAAACCCAAACTTGGCACCCGCTCTATACTTTAAAAATGATTACGCTTGATGCCACGCGCAGTCGTGTTCAATGTATTCCGCGCAATGTGTCGAGCGGTCGTTCACGCAGGCTTCTTGGCCTGCCTTCTTATGAGGAGAACATCATGGCCCGCAAATACATCGATTGCCGCGAATTCCCGAGCGAAATCAACTGCTCGATCGCGCTATCCGCAGACTCTGAAAAAGAATTGCTTGAGGCGGCTGCACAGCATGCGGTCACTGTTCATAAGCATACCGATTCACCGGAGTTACGCGCACAACTGAAGACTCTATTTCACGACGGCACACCGCCTGTTGAATCACCACGTCACGCGTAGCCTTTGGCACCTTGTCAAAACGCCCCACTCCGTGAGGCGTTTCGACTACCTCTATCAATTAAACGTTATACGCCCGCTCATCATGCTCCGCGAGGTCAAGCCCCATCGTTTCATTCTCTTCGCTGGCACGCAGGCCTATGGTCCACTCCAGCACTTTGAGGAGGGTCATGCTCACGACAAAGCAGTAAACGAAGGTGAAGCTGACGCCCTTCAATTGGGTCAGTAGCTGAGCACCGATGTCCAGGTTCTCGACATAACCGCCCAACGAAGGAGACGCGAATACTGCGGTCAGTAGTGCGCCGACGATTCCGCCGATGCCGTGCAGACTGAACACGTCCAGCGTGTCGTCATAACCCAGTTTCTGCTTGAGCTGGCTGACGCCGAAGAAACACACCGCGCCGGTGATCAAGCCTATTGCAATGGCGCCCGCCGGACCAACATAGGCACAGGCTGGGGTGATGCCGACAAGACCGGCCAAAGCACCGGATGCCGCGCCCAAGGCACTGGGACGGCCATGAATCAGGGTTTCGGTGAGCATCCAGCCGACAACACCTGCGCAGGCTGCGACTTGGGTCGTGAGCATGATGATACCCGCGCCAGTATTCACCGCAGCGCCCGAACCAATGTTGAAGCCGAACCAGCCAACCCACAGCAAACCGGCCCCCATCAGGGTGAAGCCCAGGTTATGCGGGGGCATGGCAAGGTTCGGGTAACCTTTGCGCTTGCCCAGTACCAGGCACGCCGCCAGCGCCGCAACGCCCGCATTGATATGCACCGCAGTGCCGCCGGCGAAATCCAGAACGCCCCAGTTGACCATCAACCCCCCAGGTCCGCCCCAGATCATGTGTGCGATAGGCGCATAGACGAAGGTGAACCACAGCGCCATAAACGCCACGGCCGCGCTGAACTTCATGCGTTCGGCGAAACCACCGGCAATCAGCGCCGGCGTGATGATCGCAAAGGACATCTGAAACACGCTGTAGACGCCTTCGGGAATGTTGCCCACCAGACTGTCATGGGTCATGTCGAGCATGAATACCTTGCTCAAGCCGCCGATGAAGCTGTGCAGATTGACTTCACCAGCGACCATCCCCGTCGCATCAACGACGATGCTGTAGCCGTAGACCACCCACAGCACGCCGATCACGCCAGCGACCGCGAACAACTGGGTGAACACCGAAAGAAAGTTCTTGGCCCGGACCATGCCGCCATAAAACAACGCCAGGCCCGGAATACACATCAACAACACGAACATCGTCGCGGTCATCATCCAGGCGGTGGTGCCGGTGTCCAGAGTAACGTCGGCTGCCGAGGCCAATGGCGACAAGCTCAATGCGAGCAGCGCCAGGGTCGTCCTTGAAAGAGGTCGTATAAACGAGTCAGAAATCATAGTCAGCAAGCTCCATAAACAGGGAAGTCGACACAAGGGACTGGCAGAAAGAGGGATCGCGAGGCCCTGCAGGCTCGCGGTGCATACGGATCTGTGCCCGTTGGCAGCTAGAGAAAACGCCGCCCATCACGGCGGCGTCGAAAAGTCAGTATTTTTGACCCGGTATCCACGAGGTCCCGGCCAATGGCACGCGGGCCATGGCGGCGGCTTCGACGGTCAAGGCCACCAGGTCCTCGGGGTCGAGGTTGTGCAGGTGTGACTTGCCGCAGGCACGGGCCATGGTCTGTGCTTCGAGGACCAATACTCGCAGGTAGTTAGCCAAGTGACGCCCCCCTTCCACAGGATCCAGACGCTTCGACAGCTCCGGGTCCTGAGTGGTGATGCCCGCCGGGTCACGACCGTTCTGCCAGTCGTCATAGAACCCCGCCGCCGAGCCGAGCTTGCGCAATTCCTCGTCCAGACGCGGATGGTTGTCACCCAGTGCGATCAACGCCGCCGTACCGATGGCCACCGCATCAGCGCCGAGGGCCATGGCTTTTGCCACGTCGGCACCGTTGCGGATACCGCCAGAGACGATCAGTTGCACCTTGCGGTGCATGCCCATTTCCTGCAACGCCTGAACCGCTTGCGGGATAGCCGGCAGAATCGGGATGCCAACGTGCTCAATGAACACTTCCTGAGTCGCTGCGGTACCGCCTTGCATGCCGTCGAGCACGATCACGTCGGCACCGGCTTTAACCGCGAGTTTGACGTCGTAGTACGGACGGCTGGCGCCGATTTTGACGTAGATCGGTTTCTCCCAATCGGTGATTTCACGGATCTCTGCAATTTTGATCGCCAGGTCGTCCGGGCCAGTCCAGTCCGGGTGACGGCAGGCGCTGCGCTGGTCGACACCGATGGGCAATGTGCGCATGCCGGCGACACGTTCGGTGACTTTCATCCCCAGCAACATACCGCCACCACCTGGCTTGGCGCCCTGCCCCAGGACGATTTCGATGGCATCCGCCTTGCGCAGGTCATCGGGGTTCATGCCGTAACGCGATGGCAGGTACTGATAAACCAGCTGCTCGGACTGACCGCGCTCTTCCGGGGTCATACCGCCATCACCCGTGGCGGTGCTGGTCCCGGCGATGGTCGCGCCCCGGCCCAATGCTTCTTTGGCGTTGGCCGACAGTGCACCGAAGCTCATGCCCGCGATGGTTATCGGGATTTTCAAGTGCAGGGGTTTCTTGGCGAAGCGATTGCCGAGGATTACGTCAGTGCCGCACTTTTCACGATAACCTTCCAGCGGGTAGCGGGAAACACTGGCGCCCAGCAGCAGCAAGTCATCGAAATGCGGCAGCTTGCGCTTGGTACCGCCCCCGCGAATGTCGTAGATGCCGGTTTCGGCGGCACGCTGGATTTCCTGAATGGTCAGACGGTCGAAGGTCGCGGATTCGCGCAGGACCGGAGTGGGTTTGTCGCTCATGGTGTACTCCTTGATACGCGAATTAATACGCGGATGCGTTATCGACTTTGAAGTTGTAAAGCTGACGGGCTGAGCCGTAGCGCTTGAAATCGGCTGCCTTGTGGTCGAAACCGGCACGATTGAGCAGTTCCTGCAGTTCTTCCAGGTGCTCAGCGCGCATCTCTTTCTCGATGCAGTCCGAGCCCAGGGATTCCACTTTCCCCTTCACGTAGATGTGGGTTTCGTACAGCGAATCACCCAAGGCATCGCCTGCATCGCCGCACACCACCAAGCGTCCGGCCTGGCCCATGAAGCAGCTCATGTGGCCAATGCTGCCGCCGACCACGATGTCGATGCCTTTCATGGAGATGCCACAACGGGCACCCGCGTCGCCTTCGATCACCAGCAAGCCGCCATGAGCGGTGGCGCCAGCAGCCTGGGAGGCACTGCCCTTGACCCGCACCGAACCGGACATCATGTTTTCCGCCACGCCGGTGCCGACGTTGCCGTGCACGGTGATGTGGGCCTTCTTGTTCATGCCTGCGCAGTAGTAACCGGCGTGACCCTGAATATCGATGGACAGCTCTTGATCGACGCCCACCGCGAGGTTGTGTTTGCCATTGGAATGGGTCACGACCCACTCCGCATCAGTCAATTGTTTGGCCTGATCGTGCAGCCCCTGATTGAGCTCGCGTACTTCACTGACAGATAGATCGATAGCTTTCATACGGTGCTCCTCAGGCGCTTTGGCGTTCCCAGATGTACATGGTTGAAGGTGCTGGTTCCCAGACCTTGGCGTTCTCGATGCCAGGCAGGCTGGACAGCGCCTGGTATTCCGAGGCCATGGCGACGTAGTCATCGGTCTCGGCCAAAATCGCGGGCTTGCACGCGATCGGATCACGAATCACCGCGAAACCGTTGCGGGTGCCAATGGCAAAGGTGAAAAAGCCGTCGAGGTTTTCCAGGGAGTTGTCCAAGGCTTGCTTGAGCGAGTCGCCCTGTTGCAGGCGCCAGGCCAAGTAACCCGCCGCCACTTCAGTGTCGTTTTCGGTCTGGAACACGATCCCTTCGCGCTTGAGCTCTTGGCGCAGACGGAAGTGGTTGGACAACGAGCCGTTGTGCACCAGGCATAGGTCGGCGCCGGTCGAAAACGGGTGACTGCCTTCCATGGTCACAGCACTTTCGGTGGCCATGCGGGTGTGACCAATGATGTGGCTGCCTTTCATGCCTTTAAGGTTGAAGCGCTCGGAGATCTCTTTCGGCAAGCCCATGCCCTTGAGGATCTCGATGCTCTGCCCGGCGCTCATGATGCGCACGGTCGGCGCCAGCTCGGCCAACGCGTTGCGGACCAACGCCTCTTCTGTCTTGATTTTCAATACCACGGCGGTCGCGTTCTGGAACCACTCCAGGGAGCAACCCAGGCGCCCTTCCAGTTCGCCCATCAGGGTCTTCCAGTCCTGGTCCTCTGTGGTCGCCTGCAATGTCAGCTTGATCCAGCCATCCGCGACTTCATCGCCATAGATGGCAAAGCCGGCGCTGTCCGGGCCACGGTCGGTCATCGACAGCAGCATGGGTTCGAAGAGCTTGCCGAGCTGGGACTCCAGCACCGGGTTCTTCAAGTACAGACCTACGATTCCGCACATACACTTTCTCCTGCTTGGCAGCCGGTTCCTGATTCAAAAGACCCGGATTGATTCAAATCGAGTGGTTGAAAACGTGTCTTTACAGAAAACCGCTTAGAAAAATTCGGTGTAGCGCTTGATCTCCCAATCGGAGACGTGACGGCTGTACTCGACCCATTCCATGCGCTTGAGCTCGATGAACTCGTTGATGATTTCCGAGCCCATCGTTTCGCGGAACAGGGGATCAGCCTCCAGCGCGTCACAGGCTTCCTTGAGGCTTTGCGGCAAAGTGGCGATGCCCCGACCGGCAATTTCTTCCAGGCTCAGCGAGTACAGGTTTTCGTTGCACGGCTCACCTGCGTCCAGCTTGCGGTCAATGCCGTCCAGGCCGGCGGCGATGATCGCTGCGCTGACCAGATAGGGGTTGCAGCCCGCGTCCGGCAGGCGGAATTCAAGGCGACCGTAAGGCACCCGAACCATGGCCGAGCGGTTGTTCGAGCCGTAGGCAACGAACGCTGGAGCCCAGGTCGAGCCTGACAGCGAGCGGCCGACCACAAGGCGTTTGTATGAATTGACGGTGGGTGCGGCGAAGGCACACAACGCAGGGCCGTGAGCCAGAAGACCCGCCGCAAAGTGGTAGGCCATTTTCGACAGGCCCATGCCGCGCGAGTCGCTGGCGTCATGGAACAAGTTCTTGTTCACCGCGTCGGCGATGGACAAGTGGAAGTGCATGCCGTTGCCCGCACGTTTCGGATCAGGCTTGGGCATGAACGAGCAGATCATTCCCAAATCGTTGGCCACTTCGCCGGCGGCCATACGGAAGAAGGTGAAACGATCCGCGGAGGTCAGCGCGTCGCTGTAGGTGTAGTTGATTTCAAACTGACCATTGGCGTCTTCGTGATCGATTTGATAGATGTCGAAATCGACTTTTTGCAGCGCCTCGGTGAGGTTTTCCAGAAACTGCCGCGAACGCGACAAGCCCTTATAGTCGTAGCAGGGTTTGTCCAGGTTATCGCTGGCATCCACGCTGCATAGCTTGCCCTCGGCATCGCGACGGAACAGGCTGAACTCAGGTTCCAGGCCAGTATTGAGGGTCCAGCCGCGTGCATTAAGGCGTTCTACCTGACGCATTAACACGTAACGCGAATCGTAAGGGTGCGGCTCGTTATTGACGTGGCCGACGCAGACGATGCGTCCGTAACCAGGCTGCCATGGCACGGCAGTCAAGGTGCTCAGGTCGCCCTTGGCCATGAAGTCCGGGCCATGGGGTTCCATGCCCATACCACAAATGGCAAAGCCTGCGAAGCCAGCGCCACTGTCGATGACGGTTTGCAGCCCGGAGACCGGTACCGATTTGGTTTTGGCCGAACCGTGGATATCCACGAACTGAGCCAGCACATATTTGATTTTGTGCTCATCGATAATTCGTTGTGTTTCTGGTGGCAACATCACTTGGACTCCTCGAGCAAGGCAAAACAGCGGGATCTGCATCTAGGGTCGGCGTCAGTCGTTAATGATTGCCCAGTGCTAGAATTCGTCTGGACATGACCTGAAGCCGACCCGAGTATTCTCAACAAGAAAGTTACTTTCCTAATGAGAATGCAATTGCCTTGCCAAAATGATTAGCCACGAGGAAATTCTGGGCGTCCTTAATCTTGCAATGCAGGCTTTTCAAGGCTTCGCCAGGGAAATGAGTGTCGCGTGAAGAAAACTTCAGACATGCTGCAGCCGCTCGCGCTGTAAATCGGGCGGACAGCAACAAGGGTGCATCGCACATTCATAGTGCGAAATTTATATTCATGACCGGAAATGAAGCATGAGCAAAGTGATTTCCACCGAGGCCGAGCCACGCTTGAGGCTCGAGCAGTACCTGGGCATGCAAATCAAGCGACAGCGTCAATTGCAGGAACTGAAGATTGCTGATGTCGCACAATTGGCAGGCATCAGCCAAGGCATGCTGAGCAAGATCGAAAATGCCCAGGTTTCCACCAGCCTCGATACCTTGAGCCGCCTGTGCGATGCCCTCGGCATGCCGATGTCGAAGCTGTTCAGCCAGTACGATCAACAAGGCAGTGGCGCCCTGCTTGTGCGCAAAGGCGAAGGGATGCAGGTGGTGCGCCGTGGTACCGAGAAAGGCCACACCTATCACCTGCTCAATCACACCCGTGGCCCGAAGAAGACGTTCGAGGCCTACATGGTCACCATGGACGATGCCAGCGAAGAGTTTCCGACCTTCTCCCATCCCGGCACCGAGTTTCTGCACCTGTTGAAAGGTGAGATCGTCTACCGTCATGGCGATCAGCTCTACCACATGAAACCCGGCGACAGCCTGACCTTCGATGGTGAAGTTCCGCATGGCCCGGAGCAGCTGGTAAAGGTTCCGATTCATCTGCTGTCGATCATGAACTACGGCGACGACTGACCGCTTGGCTTTCGGACATCCAGCAAGCTTCCCCGCCCTCTTTCGCAATGCTTTAGGCGTGCTATAGTGCTGCTTATCTATTTTTAGCACTGCTAAAAGACGGCTTATGAAAAGCTTTTTTCCACTGGAATGCGCCGACAACCTATATAGAATAGGGCTTCTGGTAAAAAGCAGGCGTCTGCAGTCCAGGCTTCGACAAAAAGACCTGGCCCTGTCCCTTTCAATTTCCGAGCAGACGGTACGTAAAATCGAGGGCGGCGACCCCCTTGTGGAATTACGCTCGTTCATGATGGTGCTTTGGCACCTGGGACTCACCCAGGAAGTATTTCGCAGCCTCGACGGCATCGAGTCCTCCTCACAGCTGCAAGCCAATGATCCCCATGCATCGCATCGAGTTCGCCTGGCCAAACCACAAAGTGAGGACTTCTGATGTCCAGGGCCTACGTCTACATGGAGCATCCTGAAACCGCCGAGGTGGTTTCTCTGGGTCGACTGGTCATCGTCAACGGGGTCGGCGAGTTCACTTACGATCCAGAGTACGTTACTACCCGTGGCTGGGTGCCCGACCCGGTTCGCTATCCGCTGCGCAGCGAAACGTTCGGCCCGATAACCAAAAACAAGGGAATACCCGGCTTCATCAACGACGCGATGCCCGATGGCTGGGGTGAGCGGGTCTTGAAAGACATCCATCGACACGCACTGGGGCCTATCGATTACCTGCTGAAATCCCCGAACAATGATCGCGCGGGCAACCTTCTGGCAGGCCAGACGCGCCATCCGCCAACCGGTATCGGACAGGATCCGTTACCGTCGCTCAAGGGCCTCACGCCCTTCATCCAGGCCACCGAAGCCATATTCGATAACCAACTGGATGAAGAGGCGATTCAGACCCTCAAGCTACGCAGGCAACGGTCTTCTCTAGGAGGCGCCCGCCCCAAGCGTACCCTGCAGAACCACGGCGTGCTGATTCTGGTCAAACCCCGTGACCGCTATGATCAGTGCGATATTCCGGCACTGGAACATGCCTGCATGACATTCGCGGCCGGGAAAGGTTTGAATGTCGCCCGTACCGCGCTGTATGCCGAAAAGCCTTCGACCTTGCTGGTGGAGCGTTTCGACCGCATGCCGCCTGCTGACATGAGCGTTCGGATACCGATGCTCAGCGCACTCACCTTGCTCGACGCCGAATGGCACACCACCGACCGCAGCGCTTGGGTCTATGCCTCCGTCGCTAACGAGATGAGTCGCCGTGGTGTGCCGGCGCAAGACCTCCAGGAGTTGTTTAAGCGAATGTGCTTCAACGCCTTGGTGGGCAACGACGACGATCACCCGAAGAATCACGCTATCCTCTGGCTAAAGAGCGGCTGGCGGCTGGCGCCCATGTACGACGTGGTGCCGTGCCTCGAAGGGTATTCTCCGCCCAACCTCGCAATGGCCGTGGGCCGTGAGGGCCGGGTGATCAGTCGCGCCAACCTGTTGAGCCATTGCGCACACTTTGCGCTTACCGCCGATCAAGCGGCCGCGACCCTGGCTGAAGTGATCGCCTGGGAGTCCGATCTACGGACGCACTACAAGCACACCCTCAAAGGGACTGAGTTGATGCTTGCCCTCGCGGCAATCGGCTCGGCACGCATGAAAGCGTAGATCGTTGCCTTACCTCCTCGCAGGTGAGCAACCAGACGTCGCCCCTGCATATCCCCTGATGCGGTGTACCTGACACGCTGCATTCGCAAACACGCCTGCGCGTCCCCGCGACTCGCCACCCTCCCCCGCAAAAAAAACCAAACAGTGCTGGACGCGGATTTTTATTTCACCTATAAAAAGCTCCACAGGAATATTTTATTCGCGTGAGGAATTTTTCTTCATCCCTGAATTTAATCCCCACCCATGAACATTCAGCGTGCATGTCTCCCTGCGAGGACCCGTAATGAGCACCGATCCGGACCACTTCATTTTCAAGATCAGCTGTCCCGCGACGTCGGGTATCGTCGCCGCCGTGACGTCTTTTCTGGCCGACAACCGCTGCTACATCAGCGAGCTGGCCCAGTTCGACGACGAAGAAACCAGCCAGTTCTTCATGCGCGCCGTGTTTCGCTTCAACAGCGGCGTCAAGGGCGACATCGATGCGCTGCGTCTGGACTTCAATGAAGTGGCCACGGCGCTGAATATGGACTGGCAACTGCACTCAGTCGCCAACCCGATGCGCGTGCTGATCATGGTCAGCAAATTCGACCACTGCCTCACCGATCTGCTGTACCGCCACCACAAAGGCGAGATGGACATGCAGATCACCGCCATCGTCTCCAACCACCTGGACCTACGGCCAATGGCCGAGCGCGAGGGCATCCGCTTCATCTACTTGCCAGTGACCAAGGACACCAAGTCCCAGCAGGAAGCCGAGTTGCTGAAAATCGTTGAAGAGACGCAGACCGATCTGGTGGTGCTGGCGCGCTACATGCAAATCCTCTCCGATGACCTGTGCAAGCAATTGTCGGGCCGGGCGATCAACATCCATCACTCGTTCCTTCCGGGTTTCAAGGGTGCCAAGCCGTACCATCAAGCCCACCAGCGCGGGGTCAAGCTGATCGGTGCCACGGCCCACTACGTCACCTCGGACCTGGACGAAGGCCCGATCATCGAGCAGGAAGTGCAACGCGTCGATCATGCGCACAAAGCCGACGATCTGGTGAGTATCGGACGCGATACGGAAACGGTCGCGCTGTCCAAGGCCGTCAAATATCACCTGCAACACCGAGTGTTTATCAATCGCGAAAAAACGGTGATCTTCCGATGAACAGCCCGACTCAACTCGCCCGCGATATCGACGGGAAAGCCATCGCAGCCCAAGTACTCAGTGAAGTTGCTGCCGACGTCCGCGAACTCGCACTGCAACAGGTCACGCCCACGCTGGCCGTGGTGTTGGTGGGCGAAGACCCGGCCAGTCAGGTCTACGTGCGCAACAAGATCCTGCGCGCCAAAGAAGCCGGCATTCGCTCGTTGGAGCAGTGTCTGCCCGCGACCACCAGCCAGGCGCAATTGCTGGCAGTCATCGCCGAATTGAATGCCAACCCTGAGGTCAATGGCATTCTGGTGCAACTGCCGGTACCTGCCCACATTGACGAAGGTGTGGTCATTCAAGCCATCGACCCGGCTAAAGATGTCGACGGTTTCCATCGGCAAAACGTCGGCGGGCTGGTCCAGGGCCAGGACGTGTTGACGCCCTGCACACCTAGCGGCTGCATGCGCCTGTTGCACGACACGTGCGGCGACCTGAGTGGTAAGCATGCAGTGGTCATCGGCCGCTCGAACATCGTCGGTAAACCCATGGCCACCCTGCTGCTGCAAGCCAATTGCTCGGTCACCGTGGTGCACTCGCGCAGCGTCGATGCTGCCGCGCTGTGCCGTCTGGCAGACATCGTAGTGGCTGCCGTCGGCCGCCCGCAGATGATCGACGCCAGCTGGCTCAAGCCCGGCGCGGTGGTGATCGATGTCGGGATCAATCGCATCGACACCGAACAGGGCAGCCGACTGGTGGGTGACGTCGATTACGCCAGCGCCCGCACCGTTGCCAGCGCCATTACCCCGGTTCCCGGTGGTGTCGGCCCGATGACCATCGCCTTTCTGCTGAAAAACACCGTGACCGCCACGCGCAGACAGTTGCTGCGCGCCGCTGAACTCGCGACCACTCACACTTCGCCTCAGGAGGCGTGATGCCATTCAATCTCTTGAAATATGGCCTTTCTGCCGAGTACACGGCAGAAATGGACCTGCCGCCGCCCAAGGAACTCAAGTCCTCCTACGATGTAGTCATCATCGGCGGCGGTGGTCACGGCGTGGCAATTGCCTATTACCTGGCCAAGTACCACGGCATCACTAACGTCGCTGTGCTGGAAAAGTCCTATCTGGGCGGCGGCAATACCGCACGTAACACAGCGGTGATCCGTTCCAACTACCTGACCAGCGAGGGTGTGAAGTTCTACAGCGAGTCGGTGAAGCTGTTCAAGGACCTGTCCAACGAGTTCGACTTCAACATCATGTATTCCGAGCGAGGCCAACTGACCCTGGCCCACACCGACGCCACCGTACGCGCCTTCCGCCAACGCGCGGAAGTGAACAAGCACTTCGGCGGCCGTACGGAAATGGTCGACCGCCAGCAGATTCGCGAACTGGTGCCGAGCCTCAATTTAGACCCCGGGCACCTGCCGGTACTGGCCGGGCTGTGGCATATCGACGGCGGCACTGCGCGTCATGACGCCGTGGCCTGGGGTTATGCCAAGGGCGCAGCGAAACGCGGAGTCGAAATCCATCAGCTGACCGAAGTTCAGGACCTGATCATCGAAAACGGCAGGATCACCGCCGTAAAAACCAACCGCGGCACGATCCAGTGCGGTTGCGCGGTACAGGCCGTGGCCGGGCACAGTTCATTGATGGCCAAAAAAGCCAAGATCGAAATGCCCATCGTCTGCTATCCCCTGCAAGCGATGGTCACCCAACCGTTCAAGCCATTTCTCGACCCATTGGTGAGTTCGTCGGCCCTGCACTGCTATGTGCAGCAGACCGGCCGTGGCGAAGTGGTGTTCGGCGGCGGTTCCGACCCCTACCCGCTGTACAACACCCGCTCGACCCTGGACCTGAAGGAAAGCCTGATTTCCGCTGCTATCGAAATGTTCCCCTTCCTGGCCAACGCCAAACTGATGCGCCAGTGGGCCGGCATCACCGATATGACCCCCGACTACAGCCCGATCATGGGCCTGTCGCCGGTCGAAAACTATTACCTCGACGCGGGCTGGGGCACGTGGGGATTCAAGGCCACGCCGATCTGCGGCAAGACCATGGCCGAACTGGTCGCCTCCGGCGGCAAGGTGCCGGACCTGATCAAACCCTTCGGTCTGGAGCGGTTTTCGACCTTCCAGCAAGTCAACGAGATGGGCGCTACGGCGGCCAGCCACTAAGGGGCAAACCGTATGAAAGTCATGAATTGCCCGCTGAACGGGCCGCGAAACATCACCGAATTCACCTACGGCGGCGAGTTCAAGGACATGCCTGACCCGACCACCTGCAGCGATGCGCAATGGGCACATTACGTGTTCAACAGCGAAAACGCCGCAGGCGTGGTCCGTGAGTGGTGGATGCACAACGCGTCCAGCTACTGGTTCCTGGCCGAACGACACACCGTCACCGATGAAATCCTGCGTACCTTCGATGCCCGGGAAGTCTATAACCAGCGCGTCGAGTTCAGCCCTGCGGAGCACAGCAATGAGCCAGCCTGATTCCACTTTTGAAAGCCGCTTGCCGTTGCCCATGGGCTTGCTGATTGATCGTCAGCGTCCACTGGCGTTCAACTTCGATGGCAAGGCCTATACCGGTTTTGCCGGCGACAGCATCGCCAGCGCCCTGCTCGGCAATGGCCGTTATTTGCTCTCGCGCTCATTCAAATATCACCGCCCTCGCGGACCGTTGACCATGGCCGGGCAAGATGCGAACACCCTGGTGCAACTGCCAGATGAACCCAACGTGCTGGCCGATACCCATTGGCTGCAAGCCGGTGCCGAAGTCAGTGGGCAGAACTACAGCGGCACATTGGACAACGACCGCGATGCGCTGCTGGGCAAGTTCTCACGGTTCATGCCCGTGGGGTTTTATTACCGTTCGTTCTACAAGCCCAAGGGCATGTGGAAAATATGGGAGCCGCTGATCCGCAAGAAAGCCGGGCTGGGCATCCTCAACCTGGACTTCAAACCCGAGTATTACGACAAGGCTTACCTGTTCGTCGACCTGGCCGTGGTGGGTGCCGGTCCCGCCGGTTTGCAGGCGGCACTGACCGCCGCCAATGCCGGGGCCAAGGTATTGCTGATCGAACAACAGCGTCTGCTGGGTGGTGCGCTCACCTATGCACGCTTCGACGTACAGGGCACGCAAGCCGATAAAGTGCGCCAGGCACTGGTAGATGCAGTCAGCCAGCATGCCAACATCCAGGTTCTCACCGAAGCCACGTGTAATGGCTGGTTCACCGACAATTACCTGCCGGTGATCAAAGACAAGCGCATGTACAAAGTGCGCGCCAGCCAATGCATCATCGCCTCCGGCGCTTTCGACCAGCCGGTGATTTTCCGCAACAACGACCTGCCCGGCGTGATGCTGTGCAGCGCAGCCCAGCGCCTGATGAAGCTTTACGCGGTCAAACCCGGCAAGCGTGCGGTGGTCCTTACCGGCAATGACGACGGCTATCGCACCGCCCTGGACCTGATAGAACAGGGTGTCGACGTCGCCGCCGTGGTCGACATGCGCAACAGCGCAGACGATGCGCGCCTGGCTGCAGAGCTCAAACGCCTGGGCATCACCGTGCACCTGCAACACACGGTTTATGAAGCCTTGCACAGTAAGGGCATGCGCCATATCAGCGGCGTCGATGTCCGGCGGATCACACGCCGTGGCGAAGTCGACCAAGGCAGCCTGCAACTCGATTGCGACCTGCTGTGCATGACTGCCGGTTACATGCCGGTCTATCAACTGGCGTGTCAGGCAGGCGGTAAGTTGGCCTACGCCGACCCTTCGGCCGAGTTCGCCATCACTGGCCTGCCGAAAAACCTGGCCATCGCCGGCTCCGTGAACGGTCGTCATCTGCTGGAAAACGTACTCAAGGATGGCGCCAAAGTCGGTGCACAAGCGGCGGCGGCACTGGGACTGTCAGCGGACTATCAGGAGCAGACCTTAAGCCCGGAACAGCGGGTTAACTTCGACTGGCCGATTTTCCCCCACCCAAGTGGCAAGGAATTCGTCGATTTCGATGAAGACCTGCAAATCCGCGACATCATCAACGCTACACGCCACGGGTACCGCGACGTGCAGTTGGTCAAACGCTTTTCCACGGTGGGCATGGGGCCGTCCCAAGGCCGTCATTCCGCCTTGCCAACGGCGCGACTGGTTGCCGCCAGTACCCAGCGCACCGTCAGCGAAACCGGGGTTACCACGGCGCGTCCGCCCTTCGAAGCGGAAAAACTGGCGCATATCGCCGGACGCAGCTTTGACCCGATTCGTCGTACCGCGATTCATAACCGCCACCTGCAAGCGGGCGCGAAAATGATGCCGGCAGGCAACTGGCAACGTCCGGCCTATTACGCTTTCAAGGATGAAAAAGGTCAGCCAGCGACACGTGAACGCTGCATGCAGGAAGAAGCTCTTCACGTACGCCTGGGCGTCGGGCTGATCGACGTCTCGACCCTTGGCGGCTTGGATATTCGTGGCCCGGACGCCGCCGAGCTGCTGGAGCGGATGTACACCTTCGCCTTTGCCAAACAACCCATCGGCCGCACTCGGTATGCGCTGATGACCAACGAACACGGGGTAGTGATCGACGACGGTGTCTGTGCGCGACTGGCCGATCAGCATTTTTATGTCACGGCCACCACCAGCGGCGTCGACCGGATCTACCAGGCGATGCTCAAGTGGAACGTGCAATGGCGTCTGAACGTCGATATCGCCAACGTCACTGCCGCCATCGCAGCAGTCAACCTGGCCGGACCTCACTCGCGCGAAGTACTGGAAAAGCTCTGCGTCGATATCGACCTGTCGCGTGACGCCTTCCCGTATTTGGGCGTGCGTCAGGGCACCGTTGCCGGGATCGCGGCGCGGGTCATGCGCGTCGGTTTCGTCGGCGAGCTGGGTTATGAAATCCATGTGCAGGCACGTTATGCCGAATACCTGTGGGACACGCTGATGGACGCGGGTCAGGCACACGGCATTCGCCCGTTCGGCGTCGAAGCCCAACGTTTGCTGCGCCTGGAAAAGGGCCACGTGATCATCAGCCAGGACACCGATGGCATGACCCATCCGGCAGAGATCGACATGGGCTGGGCCATCTCCCGGAAGAAACCGTTTTTTGTCGGACGCCGCTCCGTGGACATCCTCGAAGCCCAGCCGCTCAAGCGCAAACTGGTCGGTTTCAGCCTGCCCAAAGGCAGCAGTCAGCCACTGGAAGGTCATCTGGTGCTCAAAGGACCGGACATCAGCGGCAACGTCACCTCCTGCGAGTACTCGCCGACGCTGGGCATGATCATCGGTCTGGCGTATGCCGCCGTCGATCAAAGCGTCCCCGGCCAGCAGATTCCGATTCGGGTGGAAGGCGGTGAAGTGGTACAGGCCACGGTGGTCAAACTGCCGTTCTTCGATGTCGACAGCAAACGCCAGGAGTTGTAAGCATGGTCACTCTTAACGCCAAAGATTTTCGCCAGCGCAGCCCTCTGTATACGCTGCAGGCCACCGCCCGACTGGCACGCCTGGGTGACAGCCTGATCGTCAGCCGCTATGCCGAGCAGGACGAAACAGCACAACTGGCCCGCTGCGCCCTGCTTGACCTGAGTAATCTGGCGCGGGTCGGCTTTCGTGGGGTCGATGCCGCTGCGCATCTGCACGCGGAGCAATTCGATCTGCCGACCGCACCCAATCGCTGTGTAACGCAAGGCGATGGCAGCCATGTCGCCCGCCTTTCGCAGACCGAGTATTTCCTGCTGGGCAGTTTTCAGGATGCCGGTGCACGCTTGCAGAAGCTCGAAGACCAGTGGCAGTTATCCGAAAAGGGCTGCTATTTGCTGCCACGTCAGGACAGTCACGCATGGCTGGTGCTGACCGGCGAACACATCAGTTCAGTAATGGCCAAGGTCTGCGGCGTCGATCTGCGCCAACAGGCATTCGCCCCGGGTGCCGTGGCGCAAACCTCAGTGGCACGGATGAGCGCAATCATCATCAACGGCTCGCAACCGGACTTGCCACTGTTCCACATCCTGTGTGATCGGGCTTCGGCCCAATATTTGTGGGACGCGTTACTGGATGCCATGCAGGAGTTTGGTGGCAAGCCTGTTGGGGTCGATGCGTTGTTGGCATAGCCCATGAACGCGAAATAATTCGCCCACAGGAGATCGCAATCCTCTGCAGGAGCAGCCTTCGGCAGCTCCTGCAATGGATTTATGATCGCCGCTGACACCCAGGAGACGCTGTGAACAGCATTGAAGAGCCCTCGCAAGACAGCGATTACCGTGTTCCGGCCCTGCAACGCGGGCTGTGGATTTTGCAGCTGTTCAGCAGCGCCGAACGGGTGCTGAGCATGAACGACATCGCCGAACGCCTGGGGGTCAGCGTGTCGTCGATCTACCGCATCGTGCAGACGCTCAATGGCATGGGCTACCTGAAGAAAGTCGCGAAGAACACCTATGAACTCGGCCCGCAGGTCATCGCCGATGGCTTCACCTACCTGGCCAGCCGCGACTTGGTGGACGTCGCGATCCCCTACCTCAACATCCTGCGTGATCGCAGCTCGCTGTCGTGCCACCTGGCTGTGCGCGAGCAGACCGACAGCGTCTATATCTACCGCGCCTTCGCCTCTCAACGATTGTCGGTCAACGTGCCCATTGGCACCCGGATCGCCTGTCACTGCACGGCGCTGGGCCGGGTGCTGCTCAGCGACGTGAGCGAAGCCACCCTGATCAGCCTGTATCAGCACGTACGCTTGGACGATTACCCGGCACCCGCGCCCAAAACCTTGCCCGAGCTGCAACAAATCGCCGAGCAGGACCGGCAACTGGGCTGGGTACTGCACCGCTCTGACTACTCCACCGCTATCGCCACCGGCATTCGTGATCATCGGGGCGCCGTGGTCGCGGCCATCAACCTGTCCGGGCCAGACGCGATCATGGACAATCCTGAAAATCGCGAACGCTTCAAGAACATGCTGCTGGACAGCGCCCGCCTGATCTCTGCCGAGATGGGTTTCAACGCCTGACACTCAGAGCAGGCTCTTTGCACCCGGCTCTATACCAACAGCAATTTGTAGTGCCATGCGTTTGTTCACCAAGCATAGATCCAGATCAATAAACCCCACGGGCAAGCCGATTACCCTCAGCGGTTTTTGCGACCGACGCTGCCATGACCCTCTCAACCCCGGAACTGCTCGCCCCCGCTGGTACCCTGAAAAACATGCGTTATGCCTTCGCCTACGGCGCAGATGCGGTGTACGCCGGCCAGCCGCGCTACAGCTTACGAGTGCGCAACAACGAATTCGATCACGCCAACCTGGCCCTCGGCATTCAAGAAGCCCAGGCCCAGGGTAAGCGCTTCTACGTGGTGGTGAACATCGCGCCGCACAACGCCAAGCTCAAGACCTTCCTGAAAGACCTGGAGCCGGTGATTGCCATGGCCCCGGACGCGCTGATCATGTCCGACCCTGGCCTGATCATGCTGGTACGCCGACACTTCCCGCAGATGCCGATCCACCTGTCAGTGCAGGCCAACACGGTGAACTGGGCCAGTGTCGAGTTCTGGCAGCAACAGGGCGTGAGCCGGATCATTCTGTCCCGGGAACTGTCCCTGGAAGAAATCGCTGAAATTCGTCAGCAAGTGCCAGCCATGGAACTGGAAGTGTTTGTCCACGGCGCGCTGTGCATGGCCTACTCCGGCCGCTGCTTGCTGTCGGGCTACATGAACAAGCGCGATGCTAACCAAGGTAGCTGCACCAATGCCTGCCGCTGGAAATACTCGGCCCAGGAAGCCACGGAAAATCAGCTCGGCGAGATCGTTCAGACCTTCCAGCCCGAACCGACTCTGGGTACCGGCGCGCCGACCGATCAGGTGTTCCTGTTGCAGGAAGCCAATCGACCGGATGAACTGATGCCGGCCTTCGAGGACGAGCACGGCACCTACATCATGAATTCCAAAGACTTGCGCGCCGTACAGCATGTCGAGCGGCTGACGCAGATGGGCGTGCACTCACTGAAGATCGAAGGCCGGACCAAATCTCACTTCTATTGCGCGCGGACCACTCAGGTCTATCGCCAGGCAATCGACGATGCGGTGGCTGGCCGCGAGTTCGACCGTAGCCTGATGACCGATCTGGAATCCCTGGCTCAGCGCGGCTACACCGAAGGTTTCCTGCGTCGGCATGTGCATGATGAATACCAGAACTACCAGAACGGCAGCTCGGTTTCGGAGCGACAGCAGTTTGTCGGCGAACTGACCGGCGAGCGGCGTGATGGATTGGCCGAAGTAAAGGTCAAGAATCGCTTTGGCCTGGGCGACCACATGGAGCTGATGACGCCCAAGGGCAACTTCCACTTCGATCTGCATCAGTTGCAGAACGTCAAAGGTGAGCCGACCGAGGTTGCACCAGGGGACGGTCATACGGTGTATTTACCAATACCGGATGCGGTGGACTTGCATTTCGGGTTGTTGATGCGGGATGTAAGTGTGAGCTGAAGGCACCCTAATCCCCCCATTGCTGGTGCACCCAAGATCCGGGCATCCATACCGCGAAACCAGCGGTGCCCGGCGTCCATGTAGTAGTGCGCATGCCCGAACTGCCGAACGGTGATGCCCACCGCGTCGTCCTGTCAGGCGGCGACTCCCTCCTGTTTAAGCGCAAACACCGCCGCCTGCCCCCCGCAATACCCATCCTTAACCGGCCAACGCTTCACGTCCCTACCTTCCGTCGTCTTCCCCTTTCATGAACATGCAGCTGGGGCTTGCATACGCAATATTATGGTATACCATCATACAGCGACGCATTCCCCCTCCCTCTTTTCTGGAGCCGCTCATGAGTTTTGAAATTCGCAAAATCGTCAGCTACATCGAAGAAACCTTCATCGAGGGCGGCAAAGCCACCGACACGCCAGTGACCATGGTTGGCTTGGCTGTTGTCATCAAAAACCCATGGTTGGGTCGTGGTTTTGTTGAAGATTTGAAGCCAGAAATTCGGACCAACTGCTCCGATCTGGGCGCACTGATGGTCGAGCGTCTGATTGCCACCATCGGCGGTGCGGACAAGATCGAAGCCTATGGCAAAGCGGCCGTGGTCGGCGCCGATGGAGAAATCGAGCACGCCTCTGCGGTGATCCACACCCTGCGTTTCGGCAACCATTACCGCGAAGCAGTCAAAGCCAAAAGCTACTTGAGCTTCACTAACAAGCGCGGTGGTCCAGGCACGTCGATCCAGATTCCGATGATGCATAAAGACGATGAAGGTCTGCGTTCGCACTACATCACCCTGGAAATGCAGATTGAAGACGCCCCGCGCGCGGATGAGATCGTTGTTGTCCTCGGTTGTGCCAACGGGGGTCGTCTGCACCCACGCATCGGCAATCGTTACATCGATCTGGAAGAACTGGCCGCAGAGAAAGCCCAGTAACCCATAAGATTTGCAGGAGCGATCCATGATTCGGCTCACCGCTGAACGTACCCCGGCCGGCACCAGCTATCTGGCGACCGGCCAAGGCCAACCCGTGGTACTGATCCATGGCGTGGGCCTGAATAAAGAGATGTGGGGCGGCCAGATCGTTGGTCTCGCTCCGCACTACCGCGTGATTGCCTATGACATGCTGGGGCATGGCGCCAGCCCGCGCCCGGAACCAGGCACCGGGCTGCTTGGCTACGCCGATCAGTTACTGGAATTGCTCGACCATTTGCAGCTGCCGCAAGCCACGGTGATTGGTTTCTCCATGGGTGGATTGGTCGCTCGCGCGTTCGCCTTGCACTATCCAGAGCACATGCTCGGGCTGGTGGTGCTCAACAGCGTGTTCAACCGTAGCGCCGAACAGCGCGCCGGGGTCAACGAGCGGACGACTCAAGCCGCCGAACATGGCCCTGATGCGAATGCCGAGGCGGCGCTGTCACGCTGGTTCAGTCGTGAATACCAGGCTGCTAATCCTGGGCAGATTGCCGCGATCCGCCAGACGCTGGCCGGTAATGACCCACAGGGCTATCTGACCACGTATGAGCTGTTCGCCACCCAAGACATGTACCGCGCCGAGGACCTGGGCAGCATTCAGGTGCCGACCCTGATTGCCACCGGCGCGCTGGACCCCGGTTCGACACCGGAGATGGCCCGACAATTGGCTGAACGGATCCCTGGCGCGCAAGTTGCTGTCCTCGACGAGCAACGGCATATGATGCTGGTGGAGTCGCCGCGACTGGTCAACCAGGTGCTGCTGGACTTTCTCGCCTCCGCACAAACCCGACAACACCCAACAAAGGGGAACGTTGCATGACGCTCGCACGCTTCCAAATGTGCATCGACGGCCAATGGGTCGATGCCCTCTCCGGCAAGACCTTCGAAAGCTTCAACCCGGCACTGGCCCAAGCCTGGGCCGAACTGCCCGATGCAGACGAAGCCGATGTCGAGCGCGCCGTCCAGGCTGCGCAAAAGGCATTCGAGAGTCCGGCGTGGCGCGGTCTCACCGCCACCGCTCGCGGCAAACTGCTGCGACGTCTTGGCGATCTGATCGCCGAAAACAAAGAGCAACTGGCGCAGTTGGAAAGCCGCGATAACGGCAAGCTGATCCGCGAGACGCGGGGTCAGGTCAATTACTTGCCCGAGTTTTTTCACTACACCGCAGGCCTGGCCGACAAGCTCGAAGGCGGCACCCTGCCGTTGGACAAGCCCGACCTGTTTGCCTACACCGTGCATGAACCCATGGGCGTGGTAGCCGGAATCATCCCCTGGAACAGCCCGCTGTACCTGACCGCGATCAAGCTGGCGCCAGCCCTCGCGGCCGGCAACACCATCGTCCTCAAGCCCTCGGAACATGCGTCCGCAACGGTT
The DNA here is from genome assembly GCF_034353875.1 of Pseudomonas sp. MH9.2. Lineage (NCBI taxonomy): Bacteria > Pseudomonadati > Pseudomonadota > Gammaproteobacteria > Pseudomonadales > Pseudomonadaceae > Pseudomonas > Pseudomonas sp. MH9.2. Next base: position 83,190 of record NZ_CP133784.1, on the reverse strand, counting down.
CTCGAGCTGGCCCGTCTGGCTCTGGAAGCGGGTATCCCACCAGGCGTAGTCAACGTTGTTACTGGCTATGGCCCCAGCACCGGTGCAGCCCTGACCCGCCACCCTCTGGTGCGCAAAATCGCCTTTACCGGCGGCGCGGCAACGGCCCGTCATGTGGTACGCAGCAGTGCCGAGAACTTTGCCAAATTGTCGCTGGAACTGGGCGGCAAATCACCGAACATAATCTTCGCCGACGCCGACCTCGACAGCGCGATCAACGGTGCCATCGCCGGTATTTATGCCGCATCCGGACAGAGCTGTGTATCCGGTTCACGCCTGTTGGTCCAAGACGAAATCTACGACGAATTCGTCGAGCGTTTGGTTGAACGGGCCAAGCGGATTCGTATCGGCAATCCGCAGGACGACGCCAGCGAGATGGGCCCGATGGCCACCGCACAGCAATTGGCCGTCGTCGAAGGCCTGGTGGCCGACGCCATCGCCGAAGGTGCTCATCTGCGCCTGGGTGGCAAGCGCCCGCAGATGGACAATGACGGCTGGTATTACGAGCCAACCCTGTTCGAATGTGACCGCAATTCGATGAAGATCATGCAAGAAGAAGTCTTCGGCCCGGTCGCGTCAGTGATCCGTTTCAAGGACGAAGCAGAGGCGCTGACCATCGCCAACGATTCGCAGTTTGGTCTCGCCGCAGGCATCTGGACCCGTGATCTGGGCCGCGCTCACCGCATGGCGCGGGATGTGCGCTCCGGGATCATATGGGTCAACACCTACCGTGCTGTTTCGGCCATGGCGCCCATTGGCGGATTCAAGAACAGCGGCTACGGTCGCGAAAGCGGCATCGATTCGGTGCTGGCCTATACCGAACTGAAAACCGTGTGGATCAACCTGTCGTCGGCGCCGATGCCCGACCCCTTTGTCATGCGTTGAGAGGTGACCTGAGATGATCGAACCTGGCATTTACAAGGAGGTCATGGCCTCCTTCCCCTCCGGGGTCACAGTGGTCACCACCCTGGACCCCGAAGGCGGCATCGTCGGCATCACTGCCAGCGCCTTCAGCGCGCTGTCGATTGACCCGGCACTGGTGCTGTTTTGCCCCAACTACGCCTCCGATACGTACCCGATCCTGCGCAACAGCAAACGATTCGCCATTCATTTGCTGTCGGCGGATCAGCAGGCGGAGGCCTACGCCTTCGCCGGTAAAGGTAAGGACAAAGCCAAAGGCATCGAGTGGCACCTGAGCGAACTCGGCAACCCGCTGCTGGCCAAGGCCACTGCGATCATCGAGTGTGAACTGTGGCGCGAATACGATGGCGGCGACCACGCGATCATCGTTGGGGCAGTGAAGAACCTGATTCTGCCTGATCAGCCGGTGACACCGATGATCTATCACCGTGGCAAGCTGGGCCCCTTGCCCACCCTCGCCTGAGCAAATGTTTCAGGGCCGCACGCCACCCTATTCGGTCGCGGCCCCTTTTTATTTCCGGGAGCCGGCATGACCCCAGCAGCCTCGCAACTGTTTCGCCAGCAGGCCTTTATCAATGGCCAATGGTGTGACGCCCAAAACGGTACTCGCCACGCCATCTACAACCCGGCCACGGGTGAAGTCATCGGTCACGTGCCGAACCTCGGTGCAGAACAAGCCCGAGAAGCCATCGCCGCAGCCCATGCCGCCTGGCCGGCCTGGCGCGCACGCACGGCCAAAGACCGCAGCACGGTGCTCAAGCGCTGGCACGCGTTGATGCTGGAAAACGCCGACGCCCTGGCCGAGATCCTTACTCTGGAGCAAGGCAAGCCACTGGCCGAAGCCAGGGGTGAGGTCCTCTATGCCGCCAGTTTCATCGAGTGGTTCGCCGAAGAAGCCAAACGCATCTATGGCGACACCATTCCCAGCCACAAGGGCGATGCGCGGATCGTCGTCAGCAAGGAGCCAATTGGCGTCGTCGCGGCGATCACTCCGTGGAATTTCCCGGCGGCGATGATCACCCGCAAAGCCGGTCCGGCACTGGCTGCCGGTTGCCCGTGCATCGTCAAACCGGCCCCGGAAACACCGTTCTCGGCATTGGCCATGGCCGTGCTGGCGGAACAGGCGGGCATTCCCGCAGGGATTTTCAACGTAATTACGGGCGATGCTATTGCCATCGGCGCCGAGCTGACCAGCAGTCCCGAGGTGCGCAAACTGTCCTTCACCGGCTCCACGACCATTGGCAAGTTACTGATGGCCCAATGTGCCTCGACGTTGAAAAAGGTCTCTCTGGAACTCGGCGGTAATGCCCCCTTCATTGTGTTCGACGATGCCGACCTGGAGCGCGCGATCGAAGGCGCCTTGATCGCCAAATTTCGAAACGCCGGACAAACCTGCGTCTGCGTCAACCGCTTCCTCGTGCAGAGCGGCATCCATGATGCTTTCGTCGCCCGGCTTGAGGAGCGTGTCCGCGAACTGAAGGTCGGCGACGGTTTCGACGAGAGCGTCAGCCAAGGCCCATTGATCAACGATCGGGCAGTGGCCAAGGTCGAGGACCATGTGCAGGATGCCCTGGCTAAAGGCGCTCGCCTGGTCTGCGGCGGCGAACGGCATGCGCTGGGCCATGGTTTCTTCCAGCCAACGGTGCTCGCGGAGGTGACACACGAGATGAAAGTCGCCCGCGAAGAGACCTTCGGTCCGTTGGCCGCCGTATTCCGCTTTGACAGCGAAAGCGAGGCCTTGCGCCTGGCCAACGACACTGAGTTTGGTCTCGCAGCCTATTGCTACACCCGCGATCTGGGCCGTTCATGGCGCATGAGCGAAGGCCTGGAGTACGGCATGGTCGGGATCAACGAGGGGCTGATTTCCACAGAAGTCGCGCCCTTCGGTGGAATCAAGTCCTCGGGCCTCGGCCGCGAAGGGTCGAAATACGGCATTGAAGATTACCTGGAACTCAAATACACCTTGATGGGGGGGCTTTGAGGGCTTGTCGCTTAAAGAACCCGACATGATAAACTCCGCCATTGTTTTGAATAATGACTGGAGCGCCGCAGATCCTCGATCAAGGTGCTCCTTTTGCATGGACAGCCCCACTCAGAGCGGCCCCAATGAAACGCCTGCCACTTGACGACAGCTTCAAAGTCAATCGCAACCCCATTACCCTGCGCGAAATCGTGCTGGATAAACTGCGAAGCGCCATCATGAACTTCCAGCTTTTGCCGGGAGACCGTCTGGTCGAGCGAGATCTTTGCGAGCGTCTGGGCGTCAGCCGTACGTCGGTTCGTGAAGCCCTGCGCCATCTGGAATCCGAAGGGTTGGTTGAATTCGCCGACGCCAAGGGTCCGAGTGTCGCCATCATCACCCTGGAAGACGCCTGCGATATCTATGAGCTGCGCTGCGTGCTCGAAGGCCTGATCGTCCAGTTATTCACCCTCAGAGCTAAAGCCAAGGACATTCGCGCCCTGGAGAAAGCTCTCGAGGAGAACCGCAAGGCGCTCAAAGACGGCGAACTGCAGCAAGTACTCGACTCGGTGCAAGGCTTCTACGACGTTCTGCTGGAAGGCTCGGGCAATCACGTCGCGGCGACCCAGTTGCGCCAGTTGCAGGCCCGCATCAGCTACCTGCGGGCCACCTCCGTGTCCCAGGAAAACCGTCGCGGCGTCAGCAATCTGGAAATGGAACGCATGGTCGAGGCGATCAAGAGTGGCGATCCGTTGGCCGCGCATCAGGCCTCGGTCGACCATGTGCGGGCAGCCGCCAAAGTGGCGCTGGACTATCTTAAGTTGAAGCAGAACGAAACCGGCAAGGTGCGTGAAATCGTCTCGCCCATCGCCCTCAAAGAACCGCGCATAGGTCGCTGAACATGCCCAGCCCGCGCTTTTGCCCGCAATGCGGTAGCAGTGATCTCGGTCATCAGCTCCCGCCTGGCGACACCCATGAGCGCTTGATGTGCAGCGGCTGCGGTTACATTCATTACATCAACCCGAAGATCATTGCCGGCTGCATCATCGAGCAGGACGGCAAGTACCTGCTGTGCCAACGTGCGATCCCGCCACGTCCCGGCACCTGGACCCTCCCCGCAGGCTTTATGGAAAGTGGCGAAACCACCGAGCAAGGAGCCCTGCGCGAGGTTTGGGAAGAAACGGGCGTGCGTGCAGAAATCATCTCGCCCTACTCTATCTTCAGCGTGCCGCAGATCAGCGAGGTCTACATTATCTTCCGCGCCATCGCCGTGGAGAACACGGGGCAATATGGCCCGGAAACCCTCGACTGCCGCTTTTTCGCACCCGAAGACATTCCCTGGGACAGCATCTACTACCCGGCCATCCGGCAGATCCTCGAACGCTACATAGAAGAACGCCAAGCCGGGGTCTACGGTATCTATATCGGCAATGACGACAGCGGAAAAATCCATTTCATCCGCTGAACCCTCCGGCTAGCGCTCAAGACTCATACCCCTCGACGATAATCACCTCCGCCTTGGCCGCACCTTGGCGGTACTCGCACGCCTGCTGATACTGCTCCGAGTGGTAGCACGCCAGCGCCTGCTCGTAGGATTCGAACTCGATCACCACGCTGCGTTGCGGCGTCGCCCTGCCCTCCATCGCTTCGGAACGCCCGCCACGGGCCAGCAGTTTGCCGCCAAAAAGCGCGAACGCTGCTGGCGCACGCTGGGTGTATTGCGCGTATTGATCCAAGTCGGTGACATCGACGTGAGCGATCCAGTAAGCCTTCATGGCGACCTCGTTATTTCGGTTTAATTTGTATTATGGTATACCAGAAAAACAAACCCTCTACCATTCGCCATACAGAGAGCCCAAGCATGGCCTTCAATAGCATCGAAGAAATCATCGAAGATTACCGCCAAGGCAAAATGGTCCTGTTGGTCGACGATGAGGATAGAGAAAACGAAGGTGACCTGCTGCTCGCCGCCGACCGCTGCACGGCTCAGGCGATCAGCTTCATGGCCCGGGAAGCACGCGGCCTGATCTGCCTTACGCTGACCGACGAACATTGCCAGCGCCTGGGCCTGGAACAGATGGTGCCGAGCAATGGCAGTGCGTTCAGCACGGCGTTCACGGTCTCCATCGAAGCCGCCAGCGGTGTCACCACCGGGATCTCCGCTGCTGACCGCGCTCGCACTGTCGAAGCCGCTGTCGCAGCCAACGCCCGAGCAGAAGACCTGGTGCAGCCGGGGCATATCTTTCCATTACGGGCCAAGGAAGGCGGCGTGCTGACCCGTGCTGGGCACACCGAGGCTGGCTGTGACCTCGCGCGCCTGGCGGGTTTTACCCCGGCGTCGGTGATCGTTGAGGTGATGAACGATGACGGCACCATGGCCCGCCGTCCCGACCTCGAAGTGTTCGCGGCCAGACACGGTATCAAGATCGGCACCATCGCCGACCTGATCCATTACCGGCTTAGCACCGAACGCACTGTAACCCGCATCGGCGAGCGCGAACTCCCTACCGTTCACGGTACTTTTCGGCTTATCACCTACGAAGACCGGATCGAAGGTGGCGTCCATATGGCCATGGTCATGGGCAATATTCGTCGCGAAGCCCCGACCTTGGTGCGCGTGCATGTGATCGATCCACTGCGCGATCTGGTGGGTGCCGAATACACTGGACCGTCGAACTGGACGCTGTGGGCAGCGTTGCAAAAAGTAGCCGAAGAAGGCTGCGGCGTGGTGGTGGTACTCGCCAACCATGAATCTTCGCAGGCGCTGCTTGAGCGGATTCCGCAACTGACCCAGCCACCACGGCAATACACCCGCTCGCAATCGCGCATCTATTCAGAAGTCGGTACGGGGGCACAGATTCTGCAAGACATCGGCGTGGGAAAACTACGCCACCTCGGGCCGCCACTGAAATATGCAGGGTTGACGGGGTACAACTTGGAGGTGGTGGAAAGCATTCCGTTTACGGGCTGATGGCGTCAAACACGCTCAGGCAGGTGACGAACCAAACAGAACAAAAAAACAAGACAAAGACAGACAATCGGTGAGGCGAAACCCTTGCAGAAAGTTTGGAATACCATAATATGATATTCCATAGACCGGATAGTTTTCCAGGTGCGCCTGAAAGGGACAGCACACAACAACAGCGCCTGGCACGGTCAATGTTCAAGGCTCCAATGGACCTACTGCTCCCGATAGGCGGGCGTCAACAGCCCGCTCAAAACACAACAAATGAGGGCGTGAAAATGGTGTTGAATAAACGTGCAGCTGCGGTACTCGCGGCAAGCTTACTGGCAGTAACTTGTAACGCGGCCATCGCCGCCGACAGCATGAGTTTCGTCAGCTGGGGCGGCTCCACCCAGGACGCGCAAAAGCAGGCCTGGGCCGATCCCTTCAGCAAAGCCAGTGGGGTCAAGGTGGTTCAGGACGGCCCAACCGACTACGGCAAACTCAAGGCGATGGTCGAAAGTGGCAACGTGCAATGGGACGTGGTCGATGTAGAGGCTGATTTTGCCCTGCGCGCAGCGGCTGAAGGTCTGCTTGAACCGTTGGACTTCAAGGTTATCCAGCGCGACAAGATCGACCCGCGCTTCGTCTCCGATTATGGCGTTGGTTCGTTCTTCTTTTCCTTCGTCCTCGGCTACAACGAAGGCAAGCTGGGCGGCAAAGCCCCACAGGACTGGACAGCACTATTCGACACCAAGACCTACCCCGGCAAACGCGCCCTGTACAAATGGCCGAGCCCTGGCGTGCTTGAACTGGCGCTGCTGGCCGACGGTGTGCCCGCTGACAAGCTCTATCCGCTGGACCTGGATCGCGCGTTCAAGAAACTCGACACTATCAAGAAAGACATCGTCTGGTGGGGCGGCGGCGCGCAATCCCAACAACTGCTGGCCTCCGGTGAAGCCAGCCTCGGTCAATTCTGGAATGGCCGTATCCATGCACTGCAAGAAGATGGCGCACCGGTCGGTGTGAGCTGGAAACAGAACCTGGTCATGGCCGACTTCCTGGTCATCCCTAAAGGATCAAAGAACAAGGATGCGGCCATGCGATTCCTGGCCAACTCCAGCTCTGCCAAAGGCCAAGCCGACTTCTCTAACCTGACCGCCTATGCACCGGTCAACACCGACAGCGTGCAACGTCTGGACTCAGTACTGGCACCTAACCTGCCGACTGCCTACGCTAAGGATCAGATCACTCTCGACTTCGCGTACTGGGCCAAGAATGGTCAGACCATCGCGACACGGTGGAACGAATGGCTTCTCAAATGAAAATGACGGCCACCGCGCTCCGTCAATCCAACCCGGTCGGGAGCGCCTCTGGCGCTGCCGTCCCGGCTCCAGACAAGGCTGCGGTCATGAAGCATTCCACTCCACTGATGCAGCGTTGGCGCGGTGCCAGCAACCTGATCCCGGCGCTGTTGTTCCTCGGCTTGTTTTTCTTCGCGCCGCTGGTCAGCCTGTTACTGCGCGGCGTGCTTGAGCCCACGCCGGGGCTGGGAAACTATGCCGAGTTGTTCGCCAATTCCGCATACGCCCGTGTGCTGTTCAACACCTTCGCCGTGGCGGGTCTGGTAACGGTATTCAGTCTACTGCTGGGCTTTCCCCTGGCATGGGCGATCACCCTGGTCCCTCGTGGCTGGGGGCGCTGGATACTCAATATCGTCTTGCTGTCGATGTGGACCAGTCTGTTGGCGCGGACCTATTCCTGGCTCGTGCTGCTCCAGGCTTCCGGGGTGATCAATAAGGCCTTGATGGCCATGGGCATTATCGATCAACCCCTGGAAATGGTGCACAACTTGACCGGGGTGGTGATTGGCATGAGCTACATCATGATCCCGTTCATCGTTCTGCCGCTGCAGGCCACCATGCAAGCGATTGACCCCATGGTCCTCCAGGCCGGTTCCATTTGTGGCGCCAGCCCATGGAGCAATTTTTTCCGGGTGTTCCTGCCATTGTGCCGTCCGGGGTTGTTCTCCGGCGGCTTGATGGTGTTCGTCATGTCTCTGGGCTACTACGTCACCCCGGCCCTGCTGGGTGGCGCGCAGAACATGATGCTGCCGGAATTTATCATCCAGCAGGTGCAGTCCTTCCTCAACTGGGGTCTGGCCAGTGCAGGTGCAGCATTGCTGATCCTGATCACTCTGGTGCTGTTCTACTTCTACCTGAAGCTGCAACCGGAATCCCCGGTCGGCTCCAGCAACTCGAGGTAAACCATCATGTTATTGACCGCCAATGCGATGAGCCGGCGCATGCGTCTGGGCCTTTACCTCACAACCGGAGCTATTGCGCTGTTTCTGCTGCTGCCCATCGTGTTCATCGTGCTGCTGTCGTTCGGTTCATCTCAGTGGCTGGTGTTCCCGCCACCAGGGTGGACGTTGAAGTGGTACAGCCAGTTTTTCTCCAATGCCGACTGGATGGACGCCGCCTTCGCCAGCCTCAAGGTCGCGGTCCTGACCACGATCTTTGCTGTAGCTCTGGGCTTGCCGACCGCCTTTGCCCTGGTGCGCGGGCGCTTCCGGGGCCGGGAAATGCTCTACGGCCTGTTCACCCTGCCAATGATCGTGCCGCTGGTGATCATCGCCGTGGCCGTGTACGCGTTGTTCCTCAAACTGGGTTACACCGGGACGATGTTTGCGTTTGTGGTCAGCCATGTGATCGTCGCGTTGCCGTTCACCATTATCTCGATCATCAACTCACTGAAACTGTTCGACCAGTCCATCGAAGACGCCGCTGTGATCTGTGGGGCTTCGCGCCTGCAGGCGGTGTTCCGGGTGACATTCCCGGCGATTCGCCCCGGCATGGTGGCGGGCGCCCTGTTCGCCTTCCTGGTGTCGTGGGACGAGGTGGTGCTGAGCGTGATGATGGCCAGCCCGACCCTGCAAACCTTGCCGGTAAAAATGTGGACCACCCTGCGTCAGGACCTGACACCTGTGATCGCCGTCGCCTCGACGCTGCTGATCGCGCTGTCGGTGCTGGTCATGGTGATCGCCGCCGCTGTGCGCCGGCGCAACGAAGTCAGCGCCTGAGCGCCTAGGAGTACGACATGAGTGCTGTGATCAAAGACCCTGCGCAGCAGGCCAACAAGACCCTGGTCAGCTTGCGCAACCTGAACAAGCACTACGGCGACTTTGCCGCCGTGGACAACATCTCGCTGGATATCCAGGACGGTGAATTCCTAACCTTCCTCGGCTCCAGCGGCTCCGGCAAAAGTACCACCCTGTCGATGCTGGCCGGTTTCGAGACACCCAGTTCCGGGGAGATCCTGGTCAATGGTCAGTCTCTGGTCAACGTACCGCCGCACAAGCGCGATATTGGCATGGTGTTCCAGCGCTACTCATTGTTCCCGCACCTGTCGGTACGCGACAACATCGGTTTCCCGCTGGTCATCCGCAAACTCGCCAGCGCCGAGCGCGAACGCCGGGTCGACGCCATGCTCAAGCTGGTTCAGCTCGAGCAGTTCGCCCATCGCCGCCCTTCACAACTGTCAGGTGGCCAGCAGCAACGCGTGGCGATTGCTCGGGCCCTAGTCTACGAACCGCGCATCCTGTTGATGGACGAACCCCTCGGCGCGCTGGATAAAAAGCTGCGGGAGGATTTGCAGGATGAACTGCGTCAGTTGCATCGTCGGCTGGGCATCACCATCGTTTACGTAACCCACGATCAAGAGGAAGCCATGCGCCTGTCGCAACGCATAGCGATCTTCAGCCATGGCAAGATCGTCGGTCTGGGCAGCGGTTATGACCTGTACCAGAACCCGCCAAATGCGTTCGTTGCGTCATTCCTCGGCAACTCGAACTTCCTCAAGCTCAAGGCTCAGGGCAATGCCGTGGGCGTCTTTGAAGGCCAACCCTTGTCGATCCGCCTGACCTCCGGGCTCCAGACCGAGCAGGACCTGCTGCTGATGGTACGTCCGGAAAAAGCCCAGGCCCTGAGCGTAGAACAGGCCCGGAACGAGCCTCTCGCAGCAGGCTGGAACGAAGTGGCTGCCAAGGTGACTGAAGTCCTGTTCCTCGGAGAGAGTCAGACCTGCAGCGTTGTCACCGCAGGCGGCACCGTAATGACCGTCAAGGCGCTGTCGGCCTCTGGAATGCCGCTCCACGATGGGGACCCGGTGCGCGTGCGCTGGGCCGCCGCCGATGCATGTATCTATACCCAATGGACCGAAAGCGACCTGAACAAGGCGGCTGGCGCACACTGATCCACTCCCCACCAAGCCGACGCTTCTACCCAGGCGTCGGCTTTTTTATGCCTGAAATATCGTCTTCGTCGCACGGGAAAAATACCACTTGCAAAGAAGGTATTACGGTATACCATCAGACACACAATCCATACAATTAGGCCTGGTGCCACCGTCACCTGAGGAAAATCCAATGATCGATGCAAATGTCTACAAATTAGTCATGGGTTCCTTCCCCTCCGGGGTGACGGTGATAACCACGCTGGATGACAATGGCGAAATCGTCGGTTTGACGGCCAGCGCCTTCAGTTCGCTGTCGATGGAGCCGGCCTTGGTGCTGTTCTGCCCCAACTACAGTTCAGACTCTTACCCGGTACTGATCAAGAACAAACGCTTCGCTATCCACTTTCTCTCCGGCGAACAGCAAACTGAAGCCTTTGCCTTTGCCCGCAAAGGCAAAGACAAGGCGCAAGGTATCGAGTGGACGCTCAGCGAGCTGGGTAATCCGCTGCTGAACAATGCCACCGCGATCATTGAGTGTGAACTGTGGCGTGAGTACGAAGGCGGCGATCACGCCATCATGGTCGGTGCGGTGAAAAACCTTATCGTCCCTCAGCAACAGACCAGCCCGTTGGTGTACTGCCGCGGCAAGATGGGCGCACTGCCAGCCTTTGCTTGATCCGAAACCGTCGCACGCCTGCACCTGACAGGCCCACTAAAAAGACTTGAGGAATGTGTCATGAAATTTTCTTTGTTCGTGCATATGGAGCGCTGGAATGAGGAAGTCAGCCATCGCCAATTGTTCGAAGACCTGACCGAATTGACCCTGATGGCCGAGGCCGGTGGCTTCCGTACGGTCTGGATCGGCGAACATCACGCCATGGAATACACCATCTCCCCGAGTCCGATGCCGCTGCTGGCTTACCTCGCAGCCCGTACGACCACCATCCACTTGGGCGCCGGTACGATCATCGCGCCGTTCTGGCATCCGTTACGCGTCGCGGGTGAATGCGCCCTGCTTGACGTGATCAGCAATGGACGGATGGAAGTCGGACTGGCTCGTGGCGCTTATCAGATCGAGTTCGACCGTATGGCCGGTGGCATGCCCGCTGCTTCAGGGGGTAATCACCTGCGTGAAATGGTCCCGGTGGTGCGCAAGCTGTGGGAAGGCGACTATGCCCATGACGGTGATATCTGGAAATTCCCCACCTCCACCAGCGTGCCAAAGCCAATCCAGAAACCGCATCCTCCCATGTGGATTGCCGCCCGCGATCCTGACTCACATAACTTCGCAGTGAAAAACGGCTGCAACGTCATGGTCACGCCGCTGATGAAAGGCGACGAAGAAGTGCTCGACTTGAAGAACAAGTTCGAAACCGCGCTGGCCAATAATCCAGAGGTTCCGCGCCCTCAACTGATGGTACTGCGCCACACCCACGTCCACAGTGTCGACGACCCCGAAGGCTGGAAAGTCGGCGCCAAGGCCATCTCGCGTTTCTACCGCACGTTCGACGCTTGGTTCGGCAACAAGCAAGTGCCCGTCAATGGCTTCCTTGCGCCGAGCCCGGAAGAGAAATTTGCGGATCGCCCGGAGTTCGAACTTGAAAACATCCACAAGAACACCATGATTGGCACCCCGGAAGAGGTCATTGCCCGGATCAAGTACTACCAGGAACTGGGCGTTGATGAGTTCAGCTTCTGGTGTGACAACAGCTTGCCCCACGCCGAGAAAAAGAAATCGCTGGAACTGTTCATCAAGCAGGTCATGCCGGCGTTCGAATAAGCTGGCAGTTCTGTGCACCGTCGTACCTGTAGGGGGCCGACTGTGCACGATCAGCGACTCAGCCCTTACTCATGCACCGACACCAGGTTACGGCCATTGGTCTTGGAAACGTACAGCGCTTGGTCGGCCGATTCGATCAGGTGTTTGTAGTCGGACGTAGGCTGGCTCATGTCTGCAACGCCAAGGCTGACGGTGCAACGGATTGAATGGCCGTCGTGGATGACCTCTTGTGCTTCGATCGCCTTGCGCAAACGTTCGGCAAACACCGCGCCCCCTGCTTTATTGGTGTCGGGCAACAAGACTGCGAACTCTTCACCGCCATAACGACCTGCAATATCAACATCGCGGATGTGCTGACGTACGGTTTCGGCAACGAGCTGAATCACCTTGTCGCCCGCTTGGTGGCCGTAGGTGTCATTGACACGTTTGAAGTGATCGATATCGAACATGACCAACGTTGTGGCCGTGTCGTACCGAAGATAGCGGGCGTATTCGAGTTTAAGGGCCTCCTCCCAGTGTCCACGATTGTACAAGCCGGTCAGTCGGTCGGTGTTGGACAGCGTCTGCAACTGACTATTGGCCGCTTGCAACTGATGTGAGTGGGTGGCCACGTCTGTCACGTCATAGATCACCAGGCAAATGTGACCAATCTCGTTGTTGATCGAGCGCAGCGGAAACAGAGTGGTGTTCTGGTACATGAAGTCCTCCTGGCCGGTGATCGGCTGGTAGTTCTTGAAATGCACCAGATATGGTCGTTGCTCCCAGATGGTGAACGCAGGCGTACCGAGGGTGATCACGTTATCGACCTTTTTGCGAAACCAGGCCTCATTGATTTCGGGAAACAGGGTGAAAAACGATTGGCCGCTGGCCTCGTTCGGCACAACGCCGGAACGGTTCTCCATAAAAGTATTCCAGACTTGGACCCGGAAATCCCGGTCGAAGACTACGACACCCACGTCGATGCACTGCACGATGGTTAGCAACCAGTGAAGCTCTTTGATATCGATGTGATCGTTCATGGCTCAGCTCATCACGTAGGCGAGTTTTTTTGAAAGCCGCTCTACCGAGTCTTCGGTGAACAACATCAACAAATCGAAATGAATATTGTGGCCCTCAAGGCTGTAGCTGATTTCCACTGCCAGGGTTTTCTTCCAGCGCTGCTTATTAACCCGGATCAACTCTTCGATGCCTCCCTGCTCACCGAGTACTTGCGGGTGGCCCTGGGAAAATACCACGTCAATTTGTTCGGCTATCCCGCTCAAACAGGCTCCAATCAGAATCGTCGACAAGTCCAGGAGCATTTCCATGTCCGAATACTCGACCGAGTCCCGCTGCATCAATTTCGCCATATCAGCAATTTCAGAGCCGTGAAAAATCAGCAACGCTTCGCCGGCGATACCACAGCCGATATACCCCTGACAGACTGCTGTCAACCGGTCACCGTTCTGTGCGTCGGCTAACGCCATGTGTAATTCCCCCACCTCCAGCATGCTCACATTCGGCACCGGCAACTGGACGAACACACCCAGCACTCGGGCCAGCAACGCCCCGGCACGCCCCATGGCGACGTTGATGGTTTCACGAAACGCATCCTGAAAGCTGGTCTGCGTCTCAGGAACTTCCCGCGCGATGGCGACAGCCGTTTGAGGCTCGCCCAGCAGACCAAGGCTTGCGAGCGTTCTTTTGAGCTCGTCTGGATCGGCAGGCTTTTTCAGGAAGGCCAAGGCGCCCAGTTCGAGCACACGTCGTATCGCTTCCGTCTGCACATCGCCGGAAACCACGATAATCTTCGCTTGCAGGTTTTCCTCACGGACAGCGGCCAGGACCTGATACCCGTCCATTTCCGGCATCGTCAGATCGAGCAACACCACCTGCCCCAACCCCTGACGAATGGCTTCGAGTCCCTCTTGGCCATTGGCCGCCATGGTGACCGATACGCCCCAGTCGGCGGGTAAAGCCCTCAATAGCTGCTTGCGCGCCATACTGGAGTCGTCGCATATCAGCAAAGGGATCATGGGCATTGTGTTCTTTCTCACTGCAAAAGAGTTTCAGGGTTTAGACCCAAGTACGGATGCTATTTGTTACACAAGAAAACCAATCAGATCGCCGCCGCCAAAATGCCTGAAGCATTCTTAGAGCCAATGGATATAAAGACCCCCTTATTAACCCGCGCTCCGTGCTTATGCAATCTTTGTGCTTATGCTGTATTCAGGAGCCTAACCCAGCAATTGACTTAACACCGCCCGCAGTTTTCCGGGTTTTACCGGTTTATTCAGCAGCGGTGCCCCCAGCTTTTGCAGTGAACGACGACATTGATCACTGCGGTCAGCGGTGATCATTACGGCAGGAATGGATTGCGCGAAATGCTCGCGCAGTTGCGTTACCACGTCGCAACCTATCACCCCATGATCCAGGTGGAAGTCGACCAGAATCAGCTCCGGTGGTTGCCCTTGCAGTACCGCCAGCGCGCTGTCCTGATCGGTGGCCGTCAGGACCTCACAGCCCCACTGCCCCAACAACGCAGCCATGCTTTCGAGAATGCTCAGTTCGTTGTCCACCACCAGCAGGCGGCGACCCGGCAGAGGATTGCCCGCAACAGGATGCTGCTGCACCACGACATTGGCCGGTAGCGGAACGTCGTGCGACAGAGGCACTTCAATGGCGAACATCGAACCCCGTCCCGGTCGTGAGTGCACCAGAACCCGATAACCCAGAATCTTCGCGATGCGTTCGACGATTGCCAGGCCCAGGCCCACCCCCTTGCGGTCGGCTGCACGGCCAACATCCAGTTGATTGAACTCCAGGAAAATCGAATCGAGGCGGTCTTCAGCAATGCCTCGCCCGGTGTCCCAGACTTCAAGGCGCAAATAATCGCCCCGCCGCCGTGCGCCCAGCAAAATGTTGCCCTGCGCGGTATAACGGCAGGCATTGCTGAGAAAATTACGCATAATCCGCGTCAGCAAGCGCAGATCGGTACGTACTGCGAAGTCCCCTATGCGCACGCGCAGGTTCAATCCTGCCGCTTCGGCCACCAACTGGAACTCCGAGGCCAGCGGCGCCAGCAGCTCGTCGAGTCGATACAATTCGATGTCGGGCTTGATCGCGGCCTGATCCAGCCTGGAAATATCCAGCAAATCCGTCAGCAAGTCTTCCGCGCCTTCCAGCGCCTGATGGGTCCGCTCCACCAATACCTGCTCAGCCGTAGGCAATTGCCGCTCGCGCAAGGTCGAGATCAGCAACCGAGCAGCATTAAGTGGCTGCAACAGATCATGGCTGGCGGCCGCGAGGTATTTGTCTTTACTGCGATTGGCAGCCTGAGCGGCGTCACGAGCTTCGCGCAATGCCCGCTCGATTTCCGCCCGCTGGACGATCTGTTGCTGCAAGTTGCGGTTCACGTCCAGCAACTCATTGGTGCGCGCAATCACGCGCTGCTCCAGCTCATCGTTGAGCTGCTGCAGGTGCTGCTGGGCCAACTTGCGTTCAGTGATGTCAGCAACAAAGCCTTCGACCAGGCCATCCTGATCAGGTTTGAGCAGCAGGTTCATCAGCACATCGACATGGCTACCGTCTTTGCGTTGCAACTGGGTTTCATAGCCCAACAGGCTACGCTCGCGCAGCAGTATGTCGCCGATGGTCTCCAACTCCGCTGCACCGCCCGCAAACAAGTTGCCGGCAAGGTCGGCCAGGGAAAACAACACCTCTTGCGGATCGTCGTAGCCCAGCATTCGCGCTAAAGCGGGGTTGGCCGCGCGCAGGCCTTCTTTCAGGCTTGCCTGAAAAATCCCGTGCACCGCATGCTCGAACAGCCATTTATAGCGATTGCGCTCTTTTTCGAGTTCATCCAGACGTACCGCCAGCTCCGGGTAGTGGCTCTTGCGCGTCGAATGATTACCCAGCCCCAGCAACCCCGCGAGGGCGCGCTGCTGGTCCTCAGAGGGCTTCGCCATAGACCACCTCAACATCGCGCTGGCTGGACGCCCGCGGGTTGGTGAGAATGCAGGGATCATCCATCGCGTGCTGCGAAAGAAACGGAATGTCCGCCATGCTGACGCCATGCAGGCCAAGGGTTTCATGGAAGCCGATAGAACGTTTGAGAGCGATCAGATGCTCCACCAGGCGCTGGCAGATCTGCCGGTGATTGAGGCCCCGGCAATCAATGCCAAAGGTCTCGGCAATCACCTTGAAACGATCCGGCGCTGAATTGTAGTTGAACGCCACCACGTGCTCGACCAGCACGGCGTTACACAGGCCATGGGGCAGATCGAGGAAACCGCCCAGGCTGTGCGACATCGCATGCACCGCACCAAGGATCGCATTAGAGAACGCCAGCCCAGCTTGCATGCTGCCGAGCATGATTTTTTCGCGCAATGCAATGTCGCCAGGATTGGCAATCATCTGCACCAGATTGCCATTGATCAGACGCATGGCTTCCAACGCATGAGGATCGGTCAGCGGCCCGTGACCGGTAGAAACGAAGGCTTCAATCGCGTGCACCAACGCATCGATGCCGGTACAGGCCGAGAGGAACGGATCCATGCTCAGTGTTGTTTCCGGATCAATAAGCGAGACGTCCGGCACCACAGCCTTACTGACGATGGAGAACTTCATCCGTTCCTGCTGGTTGGAGATGATCACGAATTGCGAAACGTCAGCGGAGGTCCCTGCGGTGGTCGGGATCAGGATCAGCGGCGGACTTGGCACCCGAATCATGTCCACACCTTCGAACTCGAGGATGCTCCGCCCATGGGCGACAACGATGCCAATGGCCTTGCCGCAGTCCATAGGGCTACCGCCGCCTACAGCAATAATCACGTCGCAATGATTCTCACGGTAAAGCTCGGCACCACGCATCACTTCCTCAACCCGCGGGTTAGGAGATACATCGCTGTACAGGCAGTATTCGATGTCCAGCGCTCGCAGGCTGGCCTCAATGTCAGCGACCCAACCCGCAGCGATTACGCCGGGATCGGTCACCACTAACACTTTACGGGCACCGAAGGTTTTGGCGTAGTTGCCCGCATTGTGCCGACTGCCGGCACCGAAAATTATTTCTGGAGAAACGAATTTACGCAATTGGCTGATGCTAGGGCTCATACAAAGCCTGTTTTTGTTGTTATCGGAGATGGGCGCCAGCCTAAACCATCTCTGGGCGAATGCAATCAGACCATTGCTCATGCCTTGAAGATCAGTCGAGAAGCCTTTCATTTGCGAGCACAGACGGGCAGCGGTAAGTCAATCCACCCACAGCCAGAGCAGCGGGCCAGACCGGTTAATGGAACTCAATCCAGTGCTGGGCATAGGCAATTTCTAAAAAGACCAGGATGTCGTCATCGACCCCCGGCGTAGCGGGAAATCCTTCGCACAGCTGCTCGATAATCACGTTCGTGCTTCGCAGCCCATCGACCTTGCGAAGAATGACCCCGGCGCTGTCGCTGAGTTTGACCACGCCGTCAGGGTAAAGCAGAACCCAACAGCGCTGGTGCGGCTCCCATTGCAGACGAAAACCGTGTCTGAGGGCCGGGATGCGCTCACGTTTGCTGGCACTCATCGTGCTGTCGAGCAGGACGCTCGCGCCATTGAGGGGGGACTGTGTCATTGGAGGGCATCCGCCACCGGCGGCAGACCCGAAATTCTGGGTGAGCATACTGAGTGCTCCAGCGAACAAGAAACGCCCCGGCCAACGCAACGATAGGCCGGGACTTGATTGATCAACGGCTGGCGAAATACATGGTCACTTCAAAGCCAATGCGCAGATCGGTAAACGCGGGTTTGGTCCACATAGGTCAATCCTCTTCTTGGGCCGGTCAATTCCGGTAAGTCAATTAATACACGTGAGGGGTATAGGTTCGAATGCTACTTTGGGGGGTGTTTGTGGGGTGCGTTGGTAGGGGGTCATGACGCTGCCAGAGACACCGTCATGGCTTTTCCCAGGCAAACCTGCTGCCACGGATCCTTGCGAATCCCGTGGCAGCAGGCATGCAACTGCGCGTCCCGCTTTGAAGCTTTAGATTAGAAAAAGCCCATCGGATTGATGTCGTAGCTGACCAGCAGGTTCTTCGTCTGCTGGTAGTGATCAAGCATCATCTTGTGGTTTTCACGGCCGACACCGGACTTTTTGTAGCCACCGAACGCGGCGTGCGCCGGGTACAGGTGATAGCAGTTGGTCCAGACGCGACCGGCCTTGATCGCCCGGCCCATGCGGTACGCACGGTTGATGTCGCGGGTCCAGAGACCGGCACCCAGGCCAAACTCGCTGTCGTTGGCAATCGCCAGGGCTTCGGCTTCGTCCTTGAAGGTGGTGATACCGACCACTGGGCCGAAGATCTCCTCCTGGAACACGCGCATTTTATTGTTGCCTTTAAGCAGCGTCGGCTGAATGTAGTAGCCAGTAGACAGATCGCCTTCCAGACGTTCCGCCGCGCCGCCAGTCAACAGCTCAGCACCCTCTTCCTGGGCAATTTTCAGGTACGAAAGGATCTTGTCATATTGCTGCTCGGACGCCTGAGCGCCGACCATGGTCTCGGTGTCCAGTGGGTCGCCGCGTTTGATCTTGACGACTTTCTTCATCACTTCGACCATGAACGCGTCGTAGATCGATTCCTGGACCAGGGCACGCGATGGACAGGTGCAGACTTCGCCCTGGTTGAAAAACGCCAACACCAGGCCTTCAGCGGCCTTCTCGATAAACTGCGGTTCGGCCTGCATGATGTCTTCGAAGAAGATATTCGGCGACTTGCCACCCAGTTCCACGGTGCTCGGAATGATGTTCTCGGCCGCACATTTCATGATGTGCGCGCCTACCGGAGTGGAGCCGGTGAAAGCGATCTTGGCGATACGCTTGCTGGTTGCCAGGGCTTCACCGGCTTCACGGCCAAAGCCTTGAACGATGTTCAAAACGCCCGGCGGTAGCAAGTCGTTGATCAGTTCGGCAAACACCATGATAGACAGCGGCGTTTGCTCAGCAGGTTTGAGCACCACGCAGTTGCCTGCCGCCAACGCCGGCGCCAGTTTCCAGGCGGCCATCAGCAGCGGGAAGTTCCAGGGAATGATTTGCCCGACCACGCCCAGAGGCTCGTGGAAGTGGTAAGCAGTTGTCAGTTCGTTGATTTCTGCAGCGCCGCCTTCCTGAGCCCGGATGCACCCAGCGAAATAACGAAAATGATCAGCAGCCAGCGGGACGTCGGCGTTCAGTGTTTCGCGTACAGCCTTGCCATTGTCCCAGGTTTCGGTAACGGCGAGCATTTCAAGGTTCTGCTCGATACGATCAGCAATTTTCAGCAGCACCAGCGAACGATCCTGAGCCGAGGTCTTGCCCCAGGCATCGGCAGCGGCGTGAGCGGCGTCCAGCGCGCGTTCGACATCAGCGGCGGTGGAACGCGGGAATTCGGCGATGACTTCACCGTTGACAGGCGATGTGTTGGTGAAGTATTCGCCGTTAATCGGTGCCACGAACTCACCGCCAATGTAATTGCCATAGCGCGGTTTGAACGTAACAACAGCGCCTGGGGTTCCGGGTTGTGCGTAGATCATTATTGTGGCCTCTGTACGGGTCGTTGCCTGTCGGTCGAACAAGCGATGATCCGATGGTAGACAGCCGCAGGCGCCAAACGAATGCGCCGTTGGCAGGGGGAGTCTCGTTCTTTGGTCGTAATTAGAGGGTGCTGGAACCCTGCGTAGGCGCGTGATCAGACACACCGCATCACGCGCACTCGCACTCGCACTCGCACTCGCAGAGTAACCAGCTGCCTCTGATTAAAGTCAGTGCTTGGCCACTAACTCCTTCGGCAACTTGAAGGTCCAAAGCATGCCGCCCTGGTTGAAATCCTTGATTCGCTTGGCCACTTCGCCGCCCCACAATGGAACCGCGCCGCCCCAACCGGACAATACGGAGACGTACTGCTCGCCATCCATTTCCCATGTAATTGGAGAGCCCAATACGCCCGAGCCGGTCTGGAATTCCCAGACTTTTTCACCCGTCTTGGCATTGAACGCCTGAAGGAAGCCTTCAGGGTTGCCGGTGAACACCAGATTACCCTTGGTGGCCATTACGCCACCCCACAGCGGCGCGAAGTTCTTATGACGCCAGACCTCTTTACCGGTGACCGGATCGATCGCACGCAGTACGCCGATGTAGTCCTCGTTAAGCGGTTTGATGGTAAAGCCTGCACCGATGTACGCCGCGCCTTTCTTGTAGGTGATGTCTTCGTTCCAGATTTCCATGCCCCACTCGTTGGACGGCACATAGAACAGCTTGGTGTCTTGGCTGTAGGCCATAGGCATCCAGTTTTTAGCACCGAGGAAGGCTGGCGCTACGAATACTGAAGTACCTTTGGTTGCGCCACCTGGCGCGCCGGGACGGCTGGCTTCGTTATAGAGCGGACGGCCGTTTGCGTCCAGGCCGGTTGCCCAGGTGATTTTGTCGACAAACGGGAAGCCACGGATGAACTTGCCGTTGGTACGGTTAAGCACGTAGAAAAAGCCGTTACGGTCAGCGGTGGCCGCGGCCTGAACGGTTTTGCCATTTTCCTGATAGTTGAACGAGACCAGCTCGTTAACACCGTCATAGTCCCAACCATCATGCGGCGTGCTCTGGAAATGCCATTTGATGGTGCCGTCGTCCGGATTGAGCGACAGACGCGAGGAAGAGAACAGGTTGTCGCCAGGGCGCAGGTGCGAGTTCCAAGGCGACGGGTTGCCGGTACCGAAGAACAATTGATTGGTTTCCGGGTCGTAGTAGCCGCCCAGCCAAGGCGCCGCGCCACCGGTTTTCCAAAGATCGCCGGGCCAGGTCTTGCCCGCCTCGCCGCCGGAAATGCCGGTTTCAATGGCCTTGCCGTCTTTGTAGATATAACCCATATGACCTTCCACGGTAGGTCGGGTCCAGAGCAGGTCACCGTTCTTCGGATCGTAAGCCTCGATTTTGCCGACCACGCCGAACTCGCCGCCGGCGACCCCGGTAATCAATTTGCCATTGACCACCAGCGGTGCGGCACTGATTGAATAACCGGCCTTGTGATCGGCGACTTCCTTGCTCCAGACCACCTTGCCGGTGGTCTTGTTCAAGGCCACCAGCTTGGCGTCGAGTGTGCCAAAAAACACCAAGTCGCCATACAGCGCGACACCACGGTTGATCACGTCGCAGCAAGGACGGATGTCATCGGGCAGACGTGCATCGTATTGCCACAGCTTCTTGCCAGTGCGAGCATCTACCGCGAACACCCGCGAGTAGGAGCCGGTCATGTACATCACGCCGTCTTTGATCAGCGGCTGCGCTTCCTGGCCGCGTTGTTTTTCACCACCGAAGGAGAAGGCCCAGACAGGGCGCAAATCCTTGACGTTGTCGCTATTGATGATGTCCAGCGGGCTGTAGCGCTGGCCCTGAACGCCAAGACCGTTGGTAACGACCTGCTCAGGGTTCTTGGGATCGTTGAGAATATCCTGATCGGTCACGGCTGCCAGGGCGCTACCTGACAACAGCATGGCGCTCAAGAGCAGGCTCAGAGCGAAGGGTTGGCGACGTGCGGGTTGGGTCATGACGGCTACCTTTGCGGTTTTTTTGTTTGTTCGGGAGAGCCTCCCGGTCTGTTGCAGATTCTTCGCGGCAGGCGCCTCGACAACAATTGCCCGCAATATGGAGTTTTCTAATCCCTTAGTAGGTAGAGCGGTTTATTGACGGACGTCGAGCCGCTTCATGTCGTGCTTTTCATAACGCGGATACAGGTGGCTGACGCTACGAATCAATTCGTAGCGACTCAGGTTGATACTGGCAAAGCGCTCAGGTATCGGACTGCGGATCAACTCGGACATGTCTGCGCCAGTGGCAGCACCTTCCGTCATCAGTGTGTCCAGCCAAACAAGGTAGTCTCGCATCTGGACGAAGGGTCGATGGTCCTCGGCCAATGGGCCATGACCGGGCACGATGACCGTCCACGGCAAAGCCTCCAGTTGGTCGATATCTGCCAGCCATACGCCAAGGCCCGGTGTATTGGGCGTGGTCAGGGCCCGCTGATAAAAAATCAGATCCCCGGCAAACAAAACGCCGGTTTTCTCATCGAGAATCGCCAAGTCCGAACCGGTGTGCCCACTCAGGGCCAGCAACCGCAAAGGATGACCACCAATCGTCAGCGTACCGCTCTCCAGGGTCTGGGTCGGCAGCCGCAGCTCGGTGCCGCGCATCCAGTCACCAACCATGCGGTACATGTTTTCAGCCAAGCCATCGCCCTGCTGGCGCATCAACTCGATGGTCCCTGGCAACGCGCCGATGGGCACATCGGCAAACGCCTGATTACCCAGCATATGGTCAGGGTGATGATGGGTCAGCAGCACCTGAATCACCGGTTTGTCGGTGGTGGCGGCAATCGCCTTGCGCAGGGCTTCGCCATAGCGTCGCGACGGCCCCGTGTCGATCACCACCACCCCGCTGTCAGTGACAATGAAGCCTGTATTGACGATATTGCCGCCATTGGCCTTGGTAAAATTATCGGTGCTGCCCTCCAGCAACCAGGTACCTTCGGCAATTTGTCGAGGCTGCAGAGCATAGTCCAGATCGGCCAGTGCCGGCTGACTCAGGCTCAGGCACAGGCATAACAAGATCAACACACGCATGGCGCTCTCCGCACGGCAGCCCGCAGCCGTTAATTGACGACCGCATTAAATTCGTTGCCGCTGTTGTCGCGCAGCAACAGCCGGGTTTGCCCGGCACCTTGCACGTCAAACCCCAGGGTCGGGTTTTCACTGACCGCTGGAAACAGCTCAAGTGTCGCCAGGGTCTTGTTGTTGGCGTCACGTAATTCAGCGTGATTGATGTAGAACTCGGGAATGCCACTGACCATTCCGTTATCCATCGGATGGGCAATCTGCAGCCTTAAACGACTGAAATCACTGCGGGGATAGCGTCCTCCCAAGACCTCGCCGATATGCTCTTCCCAGCCTGCCTGGGTACGCACCACACTGGGTGCCGTACACCCGCCTCCGGCAGCGGATATCTCGGTGGAGCCGACGTGCCATACGCCATCGCGGGTCAGCACCGCCGCGCGCAGGGGTGTGGACTGCTCGATGCGAATACGAATCGCCAGCCACGGCAAAATCTGATCCCCCGGCTGGAAGTCAACGATCTGTGGCAGCGGATTGAGTTCGGCCCAAGCCAGGATGCGCACCACTTGGCCTTTGAAGGCCCTGGCATCGATTTCGATAGGCACCTGACGCGAATCCTCAGCGAACGGTGGCGCCCGCAGGATCACCTGCTGGTCGAAAACGTAGGGCGCGCCCTTGAGCATTTTCTGGTGATAGAAATCCCACATCACCGAGGTGACTGGATCCTTGCCCTGCGCCCTCTCCAGCGATGTGTCCGGGTCGGCACCCGCCGCCAGCACCCACATCGGCAGGCAGGCCGCCAGCAAACAGGTCACTCGCCAGTTCATCGCGCATCGCTCCTGATGACTTGTTTTTGTAGAGTCACGCTTATTGATACATCTCCGGAATGTCATAACGCAGACCGTAACTGGCATAGATTTTTTGCACACTGCCGTCACGAATAAGGGCCTCCAGCGCTTCCTCTATGGCATAGGCCATCTGGTGATTGCTCTCGTGCACCGCCATGCCGATTTCCCAGCGTTGCCGGCCCATATTTGGGTAAGCGTTTTCCCCCAGAGCCAGGTTCTTATCATTGGCCTGGTGCACTTGCCAGTCGATTTCCCCGCGCATGCCCATCACCGCATCGACCTCGGCGCCCTTCATGGCGACAAAAGCCTGCTGCACACTTGGGTAGTGATGCGTCTTGGCGCTGAGCATGCCGTTGAACACGAACGTCAGGTAGAACGAAGGGATGCTGTCCACTTCAACACCGATAGGGTGTTCCTGAAACACAGCAACACTGGGCACGGCGTCCATTCGCCGACGGTCGTAAGCGACCTGCCAACATTCAGTCTGGTAGGGTCCAAACATCACCACATGACCGTTTGCCAGTTCACCCTGATCGTCGCGCTTGAGCGAGTAGTCCCGGTCATAGGGCACTCGCATCATCAAATCGGCCAGTTGTTGATGACGCAATTCGCTACCGCGCCAAATGGAGTCACGCAAATCGTCGTCAAGCTTTTCCCCCGGTGGCGCCCAGAGCAATTCCAGACGTACACCCAAGGCCTTGGCCAATGCAGCGGCGAGGTCAACATCGACACCGCGTGGCTTTTTATTGTCCTGGAAACTGTAAGGCGCGAAGTCTTCGTAGACCGCCACCTTGAGCACTCCGGATTCGATCATGGTGTCGTAGCTACGAACTTGCGCCTGCACTGCCTGGCAACACAACAGCAAGCCGCTCAACAACAGCGCATAAAAACGCATAGCCGTCACTCCTCGACGTGCACACTGTCCAGATAGGTACGGACGGCCCAGAGTGCTTCCTGGCTCAGGTAGTCGGCCATTTTCGGCATATAGACCCGACCATCGCGCACGGCGCCGTTTCTCACCCGCTCTACGAACCATTCGTCGCCAGCAGCGCCAGGCTCCAGCATGCGAAGGTCTGGGGCGATACCGCCGGAGATGACTTCCAGGCCATGGCAGGCAGCGCAGTTCTGGTTATAGGCAGACGAACCGATTTCCAGCGCCCGGTCATGATCCTTGGAAGTGCGATAGGGGTTTTCGGTGCGCCATTCAGGACCTAGCGGGGTCAAACCATCGGTAGCCACCGGTTGTGGTACGACGTCGCCATGCGCCGAAGCAAGGCCGCTGCCGACCAAGCCAGCCAGCAAACCCACTATCAGTAAGGCGTTGCGTTTTGTTGTCATTGTTATGCCCTCGAGATTGCACGCAAAAAAAGCTATGCCGCCATCTTATGAACCCAGTCAGCGCAACCGAATGCTGCTTTGGTGGCCGCCATCTCCTCCCTTGGTAGTAGGGCATGTGGCGATTGCCTTGATGAGCGGGCCAAGAGAACCATTCCCGCAACACAGAAGATTTCCTGCACCAGACGGGGTAGTGCCCAACCAAGCCAATGCGACCCCGCAAACCTACTACCTTGGTACTGGCTGACTGGTACTTTCTACATATTCCCCTCCCTCCGATCGGTTTCTATGCTGGCACTACCTGTATGGAGTGCCTTATGCGTCAGCGTGTCCGTTACGGATTGATCTATCTGCTAACCCTCGCCGCAGCGACCTTGCTGGCGCCCCAAAGCCATGCCGCCAATGAGGAGATGAAGGTTCAAATCGGCTACCTGGCTTTCATCCCAGACCTAGGCCCGGTGCTGTCGAACATTATCCCCGAACCCCGTGACGCCGGACTCCGCGGCGCTGAACTGGCGATCATCGACAGCAATAGCACCGGGCGCTTTCTCAATCACAGCTACACCCTGCAAACCGCCAACGCCGACAGCCCGCAAGCCTTGCTCGATGCCGCGCAAGCGCTTCACCAGCAAGGCCTGCGGCTGTTTGTCGTCAACGCCCCCGCCGAAACCCTGCGCCAGCTCAGTGCCGCCCTGCCCGACAGCCTTCTGTTTAATGCCGGTAGCGCCGATGACAGCCTGCGCAGCACTGCGTGCCTGAACAACGTGCTGCACACCCTGCCGAGCCGGGCCATGCTGACCGACGCCTTGGCCCAGTTTCTGACCGTGAGGCGCTGGAACCGCTGGCTGTTGATCGTCGGCCAGACCCCGGACGACCAAGCCTATGCAGCCGCCCTGCGCCGCGCCGCCAAACGGTTCGGCCACACCATCGTCGCCGAGAAAGCCTGGAGCTTTGACAACGACCAGCGCCGCAGCGCACAGGCCGATATGCCGCTGTTCACCCAGACCACCGAATACGATGTGGTTCTGGTCGCCGATGAGCGTGGCGACTTTGGTGAGTACGTGCCTTATCAAACCTGGTATCCACGCCCGGTGGCTGGCACCCAAGGGCTGACGCCCGTAGGCTGGCACAAGTCTGTGGAAACCTACGGTGCAGCGCAGCTGCAAAAACGCTTCGAAGCCCTCGCCGGGCGCTGGATGAATGATCGGGATTTTGCCGCATGGATGGCCGTGCGCAGTATCGCCAGCGCAGTGAACAAACTGCACCAGACCGACCCCATGGTCATTCGCCAGGCAGAACTGAGCGACCAGTTGCCGCTGGACGGCTTCAAGGGCCGCAAACTCAGCTATCGCGCCTGGAACGGTCAGCTGCGGCAGCCAATCCCTATTGTTCAACCCCGGGCGCTGGTCAGCACTTCACCCCAGGACGGCTTTCTGCACCCCGTCACCGAACTCGACACCTTGGGCTACGACAAGCCCGAAGTAACCTGCCATTTCCAGTGACTTGCCTCTAATAATTCCAAAAAAAGGACCTCGCCATGCGTCGCACCCTGATTGCCTCCGCCCTGCTCCTTGTCATGGGACAAAGCCTGGCGGCCACAGCCTTTATCTCCAACGAAAAGGACAACACCCTGAGCCTGATCGATATGGAGACCCTGCAGGTCACCCAAACCCTGCCCGTGGGGCTGCGGCCCAGAGGGTTACTGCTTTCCCATGACAATAAGCTGCTGTATATCTGCGCCAGCGACTCGGACCGCGTGCAAGTCATGGACGTCGCCACGCACAAGATCATCAAAGAATTGCCCTCCGGCAAAGACCCTGAGCAATTCGCCCTGCACCCCAATGATCGCTGGCTGTATGTCTCCAACGAAGACGATGCTTTAGTCACGGTCATCGACACCGAAACCTCCAAGGTCCTGGCGCAAGTCGATGTCGGCGTCGAACCTGAAGGCATGGCTGTCAGCCCTGACGGCAAGTGGGCGGTCAACACCAGTGAAACCACGAACATGCTGCATTGGATCGACACCAGCACCCAAACCCTGAAGGACAGCACCCTGGTGGATCAGCGACCACGGTTCGTCGAATTCAACAAGGACGGCTCCCGCCTGTGGGCCTCGGCGGAGGTCGGCGGCACGGTCAGTGTGGTTGATGTGTCCACCCGCAAGATCCTCAAGACGCTGACCTTCCAGATCAAGGGCGTGCATCCGGATAAGGTTCAACCTGTGGGCATCAAGCTCAGTGCCGATGGCCGCTATGCCTTCGTCGCACTGGGCCCGGCCAATCACATAGCCGTGGTCGACGCCAAGACGCTTGAGATTCTCGATTACTTGCTGGTGGGCCGCAGGGTCTGGCAGCTGGCCTTTACGCCAGACCAGAGTCAGTTACTCGCCACCAATGGCGTGAGCGGCGATGTATCCGTCATTGATGTGAACAGCCTCAAGGTGACCAAGTCGATCAAAGTCGGCCGTTATCCGTGGGGCGTAGTTGTCGCCCCATGAATGCCCTTGAAGTGGATGATGTCAGCTTCGCCTATGGCGCCAGAGAAGCACTGCGGCATGTGGCGTTCAGTGTCGCGCCCGGACATTTCGCGGCGCTGCTTGGCCCCAACGGGGCTGGCAAGTCGACCTTGATCGCGTTACTGACCCGGCTCTACGACCTGCAACGCGGCGAAATCCGTGTGGGCGGCTGCTCGCTTCGTCAGGCCCCGCGCCCGGCCTTGCGCCAGTTGGGTGTGGTGTTTCAGCAAAGCACCCTGGATCTGGACTTGAGTGTCGAACAGAACCTGCGGTACCACGCCGCACTACACGGGATGTCCCGGCGTCAGGCGAACGGTCGGATCGACGAGGAATTGGCCCGCCAACAGCTGACTGAACGGCGTGGTGAGCGGGTCCGTGAACTCAATGGCGGTCACCGCCGCAGGATAGAAATCGCTCGCGCGCTGTTGCATGAACCGCGCCTGCTATTACTCGATGAAGCCAGCGCCGGCCTCGATCCGGCCAGTCGCCTGGCGCTCAATCGCCATGTGCGTAGCCTGTGTCGCGAACACGGAATCAGCGTGCTCTGGACCACTCATTTACTCGATGAGGTCCAGGAAGAGGATGACTTGTTGATTTTGCACCAAGGGCGTCTGGTAGCGTCGGGACAGGCTGCGGCGGTAAGCGCGGAGCATGGCGGCGACCTTGGCGACGCGTTTCACCGGCTGACTACGGCACCTTCGTTACACGCCGCGCCCGCGACAGGAGCAAATCGATGAGCGTTTACTGGCACTGTTTCAGCGGCATCGTTCTGCGCGAATGGCTGCGGTTCATTCTGCAACGCACGCGCTTTCTCAGTGCGCTGGTACGCCCCCTGCTCTGGTTGCTGGTATTCGCTGCGGGCTTTCGCGCCGCGCTGGGCATCGCGATCATCGAGCCCTATGACACCTACATCCCGTATGAGGTGTACATCGTTCCGGGGCTGTCCTGCATGATCCTGCTGTTCAATGGTATGCAAGGTTCGCTGTCGATGGTCTATGACAGGGAAATGGGGAGCATGCGCGTATTGTTGACCAGCCCTCTGCCGCGCGCCTTTCTGCTGGCCAGCAAGCTGCTCGCCACATCGTTGATTTCCTTGCTCCAGGTCTATGCCTTTCTCGCCATCGCCTGGGTCTATGGCGTGCACCCCCCCGCCTGGGGCTTGCTGGCGGCCTTGCCGGCGATGTTGCTGGTGGCGCTGATGCTAAGCGCGCTGGGACTGCTGCTGTCCAACGCGATCCGCCAATTGGAGAACTTCGCCGGGGTCATGAATTTCGTGATATTCCCGCTGTTTTTCCTGTCCTCGGCCCTTTACCCACTGTGGAAAATGCGCGAAGCCAGCGAGTGGCTGTATTGGCTGTGTGCGCTCAACCCGTTCACCCATGCGGTAGAGCTGGTGCGCTTTGCCTTGTATGAGCGCTTCAACCCGCTAGCGTTTGGGGTATGCGTGGGTCTGTGCCTGCTGTTTTCGCTGCTGGCAGTGCTGACCTTCAATCCTCAGCACGCGGCGTTGCGTCGGGCAACCTGAGCCGACAGCGTTCAAATACAGGTAAACCAGTACTTTAGTACTGGTTTACCTGTCTATCGTCGCATTCACAAAGCACCGTCGGTGACATGTAATGCCACGATAACAAGAAAGGAAACACCCTATGCCGTGCGTTCTACGCCCTGTACTCCACCCTTCCCTGGCGGCGCTTATTTTGACGTTAAGCCTGGGTCTAAGTGTCGCCCAGGCACAGACCCCGTTGTTTTCAGCCGACGGGTATCGCCTCACGTTGTATCGCAGCCCTACTCCCGATCACGTAGAGGGTGCTCATATCATCGACACTGAACACTTGCAGACACTACTGCAGCAAGCTTCCAGACCGGTGCTGATCGACGTCTATCGCAGACAATGGCTGGAAGGTCGGTTTATCGACGACGAACCCCACGCCAACCTCCCCGGCAGCCATTGGCTGGCCAACAGCGGCGACGGCGAACTCACCCCGCAATGGCAGGACTATTTTTCGCGAAACTTGCAAAAAGCAACGGCTGGACGCAAGGATCAGCCTTTGGTGTTCTATTGCCGCGCCGATTGCTGGCTGAGCTGGAACGCGGTAAAACGAGCTTCTGCATTGGGCTACAGCGATCTCTATTGGTACCGCGATGGTCTCGATGCCTGGCAGGCGGCCAATTTACCCGTACAGCTGGCCCAACCCGAACCCTTTCCCTGAGCAACAGGCCCGCCCCCGCGCCACACCATAATCAAAATAACGAGGTGAAAGGCTATGTATAAAATTCTGATTGCAGACGATCACCCTCTATTTCGCGAAGCCATCGCCAATGTCATCAGCGACGGGTTTCCGGGCAGCGAAGTGATGGAAACGGCCGATCTGGACAGCGCGCTGGCACTGACCCAGACCCATGACGACCTCGACCTGATTCTGCTCGATTTGAATATGCCTGGCATGCACGGTCTCAATGGCCTGATCAATCTACGCAACGAGGCGCCCACAATTCCGGTGGTGATCGTGTCCGCCGAACAAGACAAACAAATTGTGCTGCAAGCCATTACCTACGGTGCGGTGGGCTTTATCACCAAGTCTTCGCCACGGGCGCAAATGACCGAAGCGATAGAGCAGATTCTTAACGGCAATGTCTACCTGCCCTCGGACATCATTCGAGCACAGAGGCCCGGCACCCGGCGCAGCATGAACAACACACCCAGCTTCCCACCTGAGTTGCTACAAGCCCTGACCCGCAAGCAATTGCTGGTACTGGAACGCATGACCAAAGGCGAATCGAACAAACAGATCGCCTATACCCTGGAAATTGCCGAAACCACGGTCAAGGCCCATGTCTCGGCGATCCTGCGCAAACTCAACGTGCATAACCGCGTCCAGGCGATTCTCAGCGCCGGGGATATCGATTTCGCGGCCTATCTACGACGCTGATCAAACTGTCGATCGGCCCAGTAGATGGCTGATCGCGGTTTTGAGCTTCATCGGCCGCACCGGTTTGTGCATCAGGGTGTGGCCCAGCTCACGCATTTGCAGCTTAAGTTCATTACTGTAGTTGGCAGTGATCATCAGCGCTGGCAAGGGTGAGCCGCGTCGAGCGTTGATCGTTGCCACCGCATCGACGCCATTCTTGTCATCGTCCAGGTGGTAATCGGCAATCAGCAAGTCCGCGTCGGCATGGTAATTCTCTACCTGCCGAGCCAGGTCCTGCTCAGAGAGTGCGGTCACCACCTGGCAGCCCCAGCTTTCGAGCAACGTGCGCATGCCGGCGCAAATTGCCGCATCGTTGTCCAATACCCAGATACGCGCACCTCGCAGGCGCTCCATCATCGGTTCGGTAATGCACGCCTGCTCGAGCGCCTTGGGTGCACTTAGGGTCACTGGCACCTCGATGGAGAACATTGAGCCCTTGCCGGGCCAGGAACGCACGCTGACCTTGTGCCCCAGTATGCCCGCGATTTTTTCGACAATCGCCAACCCGAGCCCGAGCCCGCGATCCTGATTCGGCCGTTGCACATCGCCGCGTTTGAACTCCTGGAAAATCTCCTCCAGCTTGTTCTCGGCAATACCGATGCCCGTGTCCCATACCTCGATAGACAGGCGCTGGCGATGCCGACGGCACCCCAGCACCACGCGGCCGGTGGTGGTGTATCGGATGGCGTTGCTCAGCAGGTTGCGCAGAATCCGCGCCAGCAATTGAATATCGCTGCGTACAAGCACCGAGCAGGGCACGAACTCTAAAACCAGGCCCTCGCTGCTGGCAATTTGCGCGTACTCGACGGCCAGGTTGTCCAGCAGTTCGCTCAGAGCAAACGGTGCGATATCGGCCTTGATTACACCGGCATCGAGCTTTGAGATGTCTACCAGTGTGCAGAGCAAATTTTCCACGTCTTCCAGCGAATTGCTGACATTACGCACCAGAATCGCATTGGCCACCGGCTCGCGTCGCTCCAGCAAGGCACTGGTAAACAGGCGTGCGGCGTTGAGTGGCTGAAGCAGATCATGGCTGACGGCGGCCAGAAACTTGGTTTTCGACAGGTTGGCCTGTTCGGCTTCGAGCTTGGCTTCACGCAGGCGTAACTCTACGCGACTGCGTTCGTCGATCTCGCGCAGGAGCTGACTGTTGAGGGTGGTCAGCTCGGCCGTGCGTTCGCGAACGCGTAGTTCAAGGTTCTGGTAGGCCTGGTGCAGGGCTTCGGCGGTACGGCGGCGCTCGGTGATATCCCGGATCAACACAAAAATACCGACCACTTCGCCACTGGCCAAACGGTTGGGCACGTAGGAGCGCAGCATGTATCGCTCCTGATTGTTGATGTTGATCTCTGGGCATTCAAAGGTCACGCTCTCCCCCGCAAGGGCGCGTTCAACATAGGTTTCCAGGCGCTGATAATGCTCTTCGCTGTGAACCTCGCGCAGGCTCTGTCCGAGCATCACGCCGCGCGGCCAGCAGTACCACTCCTCATATACCTTGTTGGTGAACTCATAGACCAGGTCGGCGTTCAGGTAAGCAATGAGCGCGGGAACGTGGTCAGTGATCAGGCGAATCCAGCGCTCGCTTTCGCTGAGGGCTTCAGCATGCTGATAGCGTTCGGTGATGTCGGTGAAGGTGTTGACGAAACCGCCAGTCGGCAATGGATGCGTGCGGATTTCAAGGACCCGCCCGTCGAACAACCGCTGTTCCCGCTCATGGATCACTCGACCGTTGGCGTCACGGCTGGCCGGTGTCAGCAGATCCAGCTCGCTGTCAGCGATCACCTCGGCAAAAGGCCGATGCGCGGCGACCGGAGCCAGCCCGCTCAATTCCAGAAAGCGACGATTCCACAGTTCCAGAACCCCATCGGCGTTGACCATCGCCACCCCCTGAGACAGGTTATCGACAGCCCTCTGCAGCAGGTGCGACTTCTGCGCGACGGCCTGTTCGCGGCGCACGGTTTCGTTGACTTTGACTTCGGTGATGTCGGTAAACAGGATCACCCGGCCGCCCTCTCGGGTAGGTCGCTCACTGACCTGCAACCAGCGGCCGTCGTTCAGACGATACAACAGATGCTCGTCAGCGCTGTGCCGAGGTTCTTCGATAAACAGCCCGGTACTGGCCATCAGACGCTTGACCTCGGCCAAACGCATACCACCGATGATCCGCACCCGACTGTTGACCCAGAACGCTTTGAATCGGCTGTTGAACAGGACGATGCGCTGGTCCTCATCAAACAGCACGAACGCATCGGAAATACTTTCGATCGCATCCACCAAGTGCTGGTGGGCCGTTTCAGCACGCAGGCGGGCCTCGCTCAGCAGGTAATTACTGGCCTTGAGTTCGGCCATCGCGTGGTTCAATGCATCGGTGCGTTCCCTGACCTGTTCGGCCAGGACCACCGAATGCTGAAAGGCCGCATAGGAATCATTGCCACGCGCGGTGCCGGACTCGACCCGTTCAATCAGGGCCGTGTTGATCCGCTGCAGCTTTTGATTATCCCGTTGCAGTTGTGCGATGTGCTCGAGCAATTCAGCGGGGGAAGGAGGCTGCACGGTTCCGTCCGATGGCAACGCCGGTGAAGGTCTGGTTGATGTGCATGCCATTGAACTGTTCTCCGTAGGTGTTGAAACCTATCACCCGATGCTCGCGCAGGAAGTCGCCAATCTGCTGGACGCTGCCATCGGCCTCCAGCTCCATGCGCCGCAGAAAACAGTCGCAGCCAATAGTCAGCAACAACGAACCCAAGCGATCCTGCAAGCCATCGAACAGGCCCTGCAGATTGGGCAACAACGGACCTGGGGTCATGGCAGTGAGCACAATGCCGTTCTCCACCGCGCAGTAAAAACTCAGGCTCAGGTCATGGTTGACCTGTTGAATCGCCCTGACGTAGTACTGATCGTTGATCCGAACGGCCAGTGGGTGCGCAGCAAATATCCGGTGATTGAGCTCGGCCACCGGTACCCCGATGATCTGCGCATACTCCTCAGCCGCAGGCTCGGCATTAAGCTCGTAAACCCGGCGCATGGTGCTGTCGGCACGGGTGACCACGAGCTTTTCCGCACGCGGCAAAATGTGGTGCGTGGTGAAAACTTCGAAGTCCAGCCAGGTATTGACCAACAGCACCACGGCGGCGCCGCTGTGGAATTCGCCGCCGAAATATACGTGAGTGTGGGTCAGGTAATTATCGTCTCCGGCAGAACCACCGAAGTGCGGGATATCGCCCAAGGCTGCACTCAGCGCGGCGAGGACCATCTCCTCGCGGCTGGACAGGCCGTCGAGCAACGTCAGGGCGAAACTGTTGCCTTTGATCGGCGCCAGGGTATTGCTGCGACAGTCGCCAACCAGTCGCTCGACCATTTGCTGAGCGTCGATCAGGCTGAAGCGTTCCATTTCATCAATCAATTCGGCGGCAATAGAGAAATGCCGATGATCAAAGCCTATCGCCGTCACACAACCACGGCCGTAGCCCTCGGGAGTGATTTCGCCGGCGCTGGTACAGCCGACCACGCGAATACCTCCAAAGCTTTGCTGCAAGGCGGCACCCAAGGCCTGTAAATCGTATTCAGCCGAGCAGAAGAACAACACGAAGCCCAAGTGCGGATGCAACAGCTGTCGCGCCAGTTCCTGCGCGACCTCTTGCGCCCCGGTTGCCATCGACATCGCGCTCACTACGCCGTCGGTTTGGGCTTGCTGCATATAGTCGCCTCCCGAAAGTGCGTTGTCTGATAGGCCAGTCTACGAATACTGGACCCGGCCCCGTATCCTACTTGGGTAGTGGGTAGCCACTCCGATAGGATGAGACCGCGACATTCAGGCACTCACTCCCACAGTAGAGTGGACGTACACTGTGGGAGTTGGCACACCGTAACCACTACCAGGTCAAGACAGCGCCCACGGCAAAGGTGTTGGTGGTTTCGTTCAGGGCGGTGGTTTCATGCCCTCTGATTTCAAACTGGTTGTACTCGACGACCAATTGGAGGCTGCTATTGACGTCGTGAAACAGCGCGATACCACGCGTGTCGTAATTGGCGCCGGAGCCTACTACGCCGTTGCCATCGTCATTGGTCTTGCCGTATGACAGTGCCAGTCGGTTTTTGCCAAGTTTGTAGGAGCCCTGCATCAGGTAGCCAACGCTGTCTACTTCACGCAAAGTCGCCTCGCCAGCGTTATTGGTGAAGAACGGGTTGATACCCTTGGCCCGAAACCCAGAACCGGTGAGCGTCACGCCACCCATCTTCGCCTGAACCCCATAACCCAACCCTTTTGACGTCACCGAAGCAACGGTCGAATCGGTATTGTCAGAGGTTTGATAGCTACCGTTGACCCAGCTGTACACCTTTGCCCCGGCCGCATCGAACTGGTAAGTGACCTCGCTCTCGGTCCGCGGATTATTCTGGTAAGCCTTACCCAGTGCGCTGCTGTTATTGGTATCCACCGGATCCATGATGCCTACAGCTACTCGCAGCCCGTCCATGATCGGCGAACGGTAGGTGATCTGCGAAGTGGGAAACGGATAGGGGTAGCCGGTGCCGATGTTGCCGAAAGACACCCCGCCACCGTCTACCAGACCCAGGGTATCGCTGACCTGACCATAGCCGGAAAGCATTTCGTCCAGGAGGATATTGGAACGCGCAAACAGGCCAAAATCCTTACCAATCAGGACCTCCCCCCACTCTGGTTTGGCGACGGTGCCGTAGAATTGACGAACGTCGATAGCCGTAGCCGTGCCATTGGTCTGGCTGTCGTTAATGGTGACCCAAAGCGACGCCCGTGCGCCCAACTTCAGATCATCCACTTGCTTGCCCATGTTGAAACCAATGTAGTTGGGCAGGAAGCCCATCTTCACTCGGGCCTGACTGCGATCGTATTGATCGCCAGGCCGGTCAACTTTGCTGTTCACGTAGAAGGTGTTGACGTAACCGTCAGTGGAAAATGTCGTCTGGTCCTTGTCATATAACATGATCTCGGCGTTGGCCAGTTGGCTCAAACTGAGGGTGGACAGGCCGGCAATAAGCACAGGCAGGAATCGACGTTGAGAATTCTTATTGTTGTGCATGGCGCGCTCCGCAACAGGGACGAGATGTCGGAGGCGATTATCAAAAGGTCTGGCCCACAGCCATACGCTGCCTTGGCCGCAATGTGTCAGTGCTTTAGATTGGCGGGTAGAGCCCGCCCATCACGGTGTAAGACTACCGTTACAACCGGGATCTAAACTTAAGTACTGCACCTCGCGCCCAACCCGGTCGGTTCTCGGCTATAAGTGCGGCTCGATGAAACCAAACCGGGGCACGACGGGTCATTGATAGTCGTCAGTTGCGTCATTGAGTCTGAGTTTTCACAACGCCAGCCTGGCAGGGCTGGTGATACAGCAATCGGGTTACAGCGCTGCTTTCCTGATACTCACCGCTATTGCCGCAGTGGCATTTCTTTTACTATGGCTGCCATGCCCGAAACGTTGAATTGGGCTCGGAACAGCCCCTCCAGCCTGCCGATAAAGTCATCCCGATTACCTCGCGATGCTCAATTTCCGTTATCTCGCCTTTAGCCTCACGCTTGAGTAAAAACAATGCCTGCATTCGATCCAACTACGGTCATCTGGACAGTGGCCGCCCTGGCAACCTGCGGGATCATCCTGCGCCCATGGCGAGTACCTGAGTATGTCTGGGCGGTGTGTGCCGCCGTATTACTGACGGGTCTGGGGTTCATTCCGCTCCACTCGGCCCTGGCGGCGATGGCTAAAGGCAGCGATGTTTATCTGTTTCTGATTGGCATGATGGTGCTGGCTGAACTGGCGCGTCAGGAGGGACTCTTCGACTGGCTGGCCATGTATGCAGCGCAACACGCCCGGGGGTCGGGACAACGACTGTTCGACTTGGTGTTCCTGGTCGGCACGCTGGTGACGATATTTCTATCTAACGACGCCACTGCCGTGGTGCTGACCCCTGCCGTTTACGCAGCGGCCAAAGCGGCCAAGGCAGAGCCTCTGCCTTATCTGTTCGTTTGCGCCTTCATCGCTAACGCAGCAAGCTTTGTATTGCCCATCTCCAACCCTGCCAACCTGGTGGTTTTTGGCAGCCACATGCCACCACTGATGACCTGGCTGTGGCAGTTCACCCTGCCCTCCATCGCGGCGATCGGCCTGACCTATATTGTGCTGCGCTTCACCCAGCGCAATCATCTTCGCAAGCCGTTGGAAACCGTCATCACCCTACAACCCCTGTCGAGTGGCGCACGCCTGACCGCATTCGGCATCGTGCTGACTGCGGTGCTGTTGCTGTTGGCATCGGCGCTTGACCTGCAATTGGGTCTGCCGACCTTCTGTGCCGGGCTCGCGACGGCGAGCCTCATCCACTTACGCCAGCGTCTGAACCCGCTACCGGTGCTCAAGGGCGTTTCCTGGGGCGTACTGCCGCTGGTGGCAGGCTTGTTTGTATTGGTCGAGGGGCTGGCGCAGACAGGCGTGATCAATACCCTGGCGCATGCATTGGCGTCCCTGGCCAAAAACTCCACCCTCCAGGCGACCTGGGGTGCCGGGATCATCGTGGCTATCGCCAGCAACGTGGTCAACAACCTTCCAGCAGGCCTGATCGCCGGGTCGGTGGGTCAGATCGATCATCTGCCCACGGCCATCACGAGTGCACTATTGATCGGTGTCGACCTAGGGCCAAACCTGTCGATTACCGGCTCGCTGGCTACGCTGCTGTGGCTTATTGCCGTGCGCCGCGAAGGCGAACACGTCAGTGCTATCGACTTCCTGCGTCTGGGCATTCTGGTGATGCCGCCCGCGTTGATCGGCGCATTGGCGGCGTTGTCACTCAGTGGCGTCTGAGGCCCGGCAAGGCCTCAGCCGACAGGACGATTCCGTCACCTATCCAGGACACGGCAACTACTCAGATCGCTGCCCGGGCAAAATCCGCTTCAGGGTGTTGTCGCCCACCCAGTAATGGTGAAAAAGCCCTGCCGCTGCATGCAACCCGATCAGCCAGTAACCGGCACTGCCGAGCAACTCATGCCAGTCCTTGAACTGACGCGCCAATGCTGGATCGACGCTGACCGGAGCAGGCAGCACGAAATCGAAATAAGGGATCGGTTTATCCCCGGCACCTAACATCAACCAGGCGAATATCGGCGTAGCGATCATCAACCCGTAAAGCGCCAGATGCGTCAGGTGCGACAGGCCGATCTGCCAGCCTGGTGGACGCGGCAAAATGGGCGGACTGGGTTTCAAACGGGCCAGCAACCGGACCCACACCAGCGCGAAGATCGCCAGCCCGAACAGTGAATGCAGCCCAAGAAACATCCCCTTCAGCGCATGCCCTCGCGGCAAGAGCCCCTTGATTTCAATACAACTGTAGACACCGACGAATAGCGCCAGCATCAGCCAGTGCAGAGTGATCGATAGTTTTCCATAACGTTGCGGCACTGCGCTGTTGTTCATGAGCGGACCTCTCAAGTGTCGTGATGTGCTGCCCGAGTCATTTGGGCTATCAGCACCTTGGCTGACGAGTCTTAAGCCAGTCTGAAGACTGACCCGATACGACCTTAGACGTACTTGGACGAACCTTCAGACTTCGCTAAGAATTGACGCCGATACTCTGAACCTGACTACCCACGGGAGGAGTCCTCTCAATGCCCGGTTTCGACTGGAACATCCGGTTACCCCTGCATTTCGGTAACACCGACGCACCTGACATGAGCTTGGTCAGGGCCCTGCCAGGTGAACCAAAACGCTCAGAGTTCGAAGCTTATATCCAACAACGCTTCCACCTGGCTCACGGGGCCGAGATACGCCAATTCATGCCTGAACTGTTCGGGATGAGCCATTCCGCAGGAGGGCTGAGCGCCGTTGCCGGAGTGCGGCTGGGAGCTTCAGGGCCGCTGTTTCTCGAGCATTATCTGGATGAACCCATCGAACCATTGATCTGTGCGGCCGCTGGCCGCCCGGTTGACCGAATCGGTATTGTCGAGGTCGGCAATCTCGCCGCAAGCGATACCGGCAGTGCACGCCTGAGCATCATCACCCTCACCTGGCTACTGGCGATGGGCGGGCTGGAGTGGGTGGCGTTTACCGGTAACGCTGGGCTGGTCAACAGCTTCCATCGCTTGGGATTGCGCCCCGTGACCCTCTGTGCCGCCGACCCGCAGCGACTGGGTGAAGACCAACATGCCTGGGGCAGTTATTACCAAAGTCAGCCGTCCGTGCATGTCGGCAATATCCGTGCTGGCTTCATTCATTTACGCAACGTGGGGCTATTCAATCGCCTCGGTTTGCCATCGACGTCCGAGATGATCAACCATGTCGCCTGAACTGGAAGGGTTCAAACAGATTCTTCGTCAACATGCCGAAGAAAAACCTGACGTCCTGGCATTATGGGGAGATGCGCAGCGGCTGGATTACGCCACCCTGTACGCAGAAGTCGTCTATCGGCAACAGCGCTTGCGCGAAGAACGCATCAGTGTGGTCGCCTTGGCCCTGGAGAAC
This sequence comes from Pseudomonas sp. MH9.2, assembly GCF_034353875.1. Classification (NCBI taxonomy): domain Bacteria; kingdom Pseudomonadati; phylum Pseudomonadota; class Gammaproteobacteria; order Pseudomonadales; family Pseudomonadaceae; genus Pseudomonas; species Pseudomonas sp. MH9.2. The sequence continues at coordinate 44,567 of NZ_CP133784.1, read as the reverse complement.
GGTCCGAACGCACTGCTTTGGGACCTTGCGGCACTGTTCGAAGGTCTTACCTGCCTGACGTTACCGCCTTTTTTCAGCCCCGCGCAACGTAACCATTGCCTGGAGCAAAGCCAGGCCGAGCTGGTCATCGCCGACACCGATCAGGCCCCTGAACTGACAACGGCTGGCTATACACAGGTCGGAGAGTTCTGGCGCCGGTCATTTTCCGGCACAACGCGCATGCCTCAAGGCACAGCCAAGCTGACGTTCACCTCAGGCACCACTGGAACCCCCAAAGGCGTATGCCTGAGTGCCGACAGCCTGCTAAGGGTGGCCAGGGAACTGGACCTGGCCACACGTGCTACCGAGTCTCACCATCATCTCGCCCTGCTTCCTCTGGCCATTCTCCTGGAAAACCTGGGGTGCTATGCCGCGCTTTATGCGGGTGCGACGCTAAGCCTGCCGAGTCAGAAAAAACTCGGGATCCAGGGCGCCAGTGGCGTGGATATCCCCCGGCTGCTCGGCACACTTGCCGAACGACGTCCCGAAAGTCTGATCCTAGTGCCGCAACTGCTTCTGCTGTTAGTCAACGCGGCCGAGCTCGGCGCATTCAACGCCTCGACACTGCGCTTCGCCGCCGTGGGCGGGGCCAGGGTGTCGGTTGAGTTGTTGCTACGCGCACAACGGATCGGCCTGCCGGTCTTTGAGGGCTATGGCTTGTCAGAATGCGCGTCGGTGGTGTGCCTGAACCATCCCGGCGCCAACCGCCTGGGCAGTGTCGGCAAGCCCTTGCCCCATGTGAAGGTCCGCTTGGCTGAGGACGGTGAAGTGTTGATTGGCGGCGCTCCAATGCTCGGTTATCTGGGCGAATCGCCCGAGGCCACGGGTTGGTGGCACAGCGGTGACCTGGGCGAATTTGACGCAGAGGGTTATCTCTACCTCAACGGCCGCAAGAAACATCAATTCGTGACCAGTTTTGGGCGCAACGTCAATCCCGAATGGGTCGAGGCCGAGCTGACACAACGCAGCCATATCGCCCAGGCTTTTGTGTATGGCGAAGCAATGCCGCGTAACCACGCGCTGCTGTGGCCCCACAAGCCGGACTGCACCGACGAGGAAATCACCGCCGCAGTCGCCCTCGCAAACGAAAACTTGCCCGACTACGCCCAAGTTCATCAATGGACACGTCTGGAGCAACCTTTTACTCCGACCAATGGCCTGCTCACCGCCAATGGTCGACCACGGCGCGAAGCCATCCTCGAACGCTACCGGCATCAACTCATCTCATCGGTTTACCCTGAGGTATCAGCATCATGAGTTTCTTCGACACACTGCAAGAAGCCACCCAGCACGAACGCCAGGAATTATTTAACTTACCGATCATTCGCCAAGCCCTTGCCGGTCGGGTCAGCCTGGAAAGCTATCGCGCTTTTCTGACCCAGGCCTATTACCACGTTCGACACACGGTCCCATTGATGATGGCGTGCGGCGCCCGTCTGCCCATCCGCCTGGAATGGCTGCGAGGGGCCGTCTGTGAGTACATCGACGAAGAGTACGGCCATGAACAGTGGATCCTGAATGACATTTCGGCCTGCGGTGGCGACGTCGATACTGTTCGTGAAGGACGCCCAGAACTGCCGATCGAGTTGATGGTCGGTTTCCTCTATGACTTGATCGCGCGGGACAATCCCGTCGGCCTGTTCGGGATGGTCAACGTACTCGAGGGCACCAGCATTGCGCTGGCCACACATGCCGCCGACAGTATTCGCGAGCACCTTGAACTCCCCACCACTGCCTTCAGCTATTTGAGCTCTCACGGGGAGTTGGACGTGGCGCACATGCAGACCTATCGCCGGTTGATGGATCGCCTGGAAGACCCGACCGACCAAGCCGCCGTCATCCACGCCTCGAAAGTCGTCTACAAACTGTACGCCGACATGTTCCGTGCCCTCCCGGGCGCTACGGCCGAGGAGACCTTGCATGCAGCTCTCTGAAGCAAGAGTCGTCCTGACCGGTGCTAGCGGCGGGATCGGCCTGGCCATTGCCGATGCCCTGTGCGCGAAGGGCGCCCTGGTGTTGGCGGTGGCCCGACATAAAGCGCCACTTGAGCGGCTACTCGCGCTTTATCCGCACAATCTGCGCTGGATATCAGCTGACCTGACGACGGCCACTGACCGCAGAAAGGTCTTCACCACGGCCGAGGAAATGGGTGGTGTAAACCTGCTGATCAATGCCGCCGGGGTTAACCACTTCGCCATGCTCGAACAGCTGGACGATGCAGAAATCAACGCCATGCTGACGTTGAACATCAGCGTCCCTATCTGCCTGACGCGCACGTTTCTGCCTCTATTGAAAGACGCTGAAAATGCCATGGTCGTTAATGTGGGGTCCACCTACGGCTCCATTGGTTTTCCGGGTTACGCCAGCTATTGTGCGAGCAAATTCGCGCTACGCGGTTTCTCCGAAGCCCTGCGTCGCGAGCTGGCCGATACCCGGGTTGGCGTGCTGTACGTGGCGCCTCGTGCGACGCGCACCTCTATGAACAGCCCCGCCGCACAGGCCTTGACCGACGCACTGAAATCAAACGTCGACGACCCACACATCGTCGCTCAGGCGGTTATCCATGCGATTGCGGGTGATCGTCGCGAGCTCTACCTGGGCTGGCCTGAACGCTTCTTCGTCCGTTTGAACAGCCTGCTGCCTAACCTTGTGGACCGCAGCCTGCGTAAACAACTGCCCTTGATCCGGCGACTCAGTGTCCGGCAAGAAAAAGAGAAATAAAAACCATGAAAAAGCTCTGCATCTACCTGCTTCTCGGCGTTTTGAGCAGCCCTGCCTGGGCCTTGGAAAGCGCGGATCAGGAACGCCTGATTGCCATTCAGCAAAGCTGGGCCCATATCCAATACGAATTGCCAGCTGAGCAACGTGTGGCTGCGTTTGAAAAGCTTGCAGCACAAGCGTCAGCGTTCACTCAGTCCCGGGGAACCGTTGCCGAGGCCTGGGTCTGGTCCGGTATCGTTACCAGCAGTTGGGCCGGAGCTCAAGGCGGACTGGGGGCATTGAGCAAGGTCAAGTCGGCGCGTATCGATCTCGAAAAAGCGATAGCGCTGGACCCGAATGCGCTGCAAGGCTCCGCTTATACCAGCCTCGCCGCACTCTATGATCGGGTTCCCGGCTGGCCCATCGGCTTCGGCGACGCGAAAAAAGCCGAACAGCTCTTGAAACAAGGCTTGCAACTCAACCCGACTGGCATAGACAGCCTGTACTTTTGGGGGGACCACCTTTATCGTCAAGGTCGTTATGTCGAAGCCAAGGCAGCCTTGCTCAAAGCCTTGCAAGCGCCACCGCGTCCTGGCCGGGAAACCGCCGATACAGGTCGCCGCCAGGAGATCCAGGCGTTGCTTGGCGAGGTAAACAAGAAAATTAACTGACAGGAGTCAGCTGTGCGTCTACTGCTTATCGAAGATGACATCGCTCTGGGCGAAGGTGTTCATCAGGCCTTGAGCCGAGAGGGTTACACCGTTGACTGGCTTAAAGACGGTAGCAGCGCTCTGCATTCGCTGCTCACCGAAACCTTTGATCTGGCCGTGCTCGACCTGGGGCTGCCACGCATGGACGGTCTCGAAGTGCTGCGCCAGTTACGCCAGAGCGGCTCCACGCTGCCCGTGCTGATCCTCACCGCGCGCGATGCCACCGAAGACCGGATTGCCGGTCTGGATGCAGGCGCCGATGACTATCTGGTCAAACCTTTCGACCTTGCCGAATTGAAAGCCCGCCTGCGCGCGCTGCTGCGTCGAAGTGCGGGACGCGCCCGGGTGCTGATCGAGCATGCCGATATCAGCCTGGACCCGAGTACCCAACAGGTGACTTACCATGGCGCACCGATTGCGCTGACACCCAAGGAGTACCAGTTGCTCTATGAACTGCTTTCTCCCCCAGGACGGGTGATGACCCGCGAGCGATTGATCCAGCTGCTTTATGGCTGGAACGAAGAAGCGGAAAGCAACACCCTCGAGGTGCACATCCACAATCTGCGGAAAAAATTCAGTTCTGAGTTAATCCGGACCATTCGCGGTGTCGGTTACCTGGTTGAAGAGCGCCGATGACGTCAATCAGAAAGCGCACCATGACCCTGATTCTCGGCCTGTTGCTTGTGGGCCTGCTGATCATGAGTTTCTTCAACCTGCATGACAGTAATCATGAAATTGCCGAAGTCTATGACGCGCAACTGGCCCAAAACGCTCGCCTGCTGCAAGGCGTCATGCGCATGCCAATGGCCAGCAAGGACCATTCAGCACTGTACCAGGCCTTCAATCAGGCCCTCAGCCAAGCCTCGCCCAAGCTCGATGGCCATCCCTATGAGAGCAAAATTGCTTTTCAGGTATGGAATCATCAAGGCGAACTGCTGGTACACACTGCCAGCGCCCCCACCTTTACCCTGCCCCCCTCCCAGACAGGTTTCAGCGATGTCGTTGACCTGAAAAATCATCAGTGGCGGACATTCATTCTCGACGACGTGCAGTACGGCCTGCATATCTGGGTCGGCGAGCGTAACGATGTGCGAACGGATCTGGTTGACCGTATCGTTCAGCATACCCTTTGGCCAAATCTGTTGGGCAGCCTGATCCTGGTCACAGTGATGTGGCTGGCGATTGGTTGGGGGCTCAAGCCTCTGGCCGACTTGGCCGCGACCCTGCGCGCTCGACACTCCGGCTCCCTGGAGCCCCTGCAAATCGAGCCGCTGCCCAGCGAACTCGAACCCATGCAGGCCGCGCTGAATCGAATGCTTTCGCAAATCCAGGAGGTGCTGGGGCGAGAGCGACGCTTCATTGCCGATGCGGCCCATGAAATGCGGACACCGTTGGCGGTACTTCGGGTGCATGCGCAGAATTTACTGGAAGCGGGCACCGAGGCAGAAAAACGAGAGTCACTCGAATACCTGATCGTCGGTGTAGACCGCACCAGCCGTTTGGTTAACCAGTTGCTGACCATGGCCAGGCTCGAACCCCAGTCGATAGCACCGCCCCTGCAAACCGTTGACCTGACGGCGACTGTTCGAGAGGGTCTCGTTCAGCTTACGCCCTGGTTGCTGAGCAAGGGCCTTGAGCTGACTTTCGACGTCAGTGATGTCCCTTACATCACCCATACCGACCCAGTAGCGATTAACATCGCGCTTAATAACCTGGTGACCAACGCCGCGAACTTTTCTCCAGAACATGGCCTGATCACTGTCCGCCTGACAAAAATCAATGGACACTTCCAGCTGGCTGTCGAAGATCAGGGGCCGGGTATCAACGAGGCAGAGCGTGAGCGGCTCTTTGAGCGTTTTTACAGTCGAGGTAACGACCAGGGCGCAGGGCTTGGACTGACGATTGTACAAACGATTGCGGTTCGCCTGAAAGGTCGGATACATCTGGATAACCTTCCAGACGGCGGTCTCTGCGCAACACTGGAACTCCCGGTCAACTAAGGGGCTTGTCGGCTTTTTTGCCGACAGTCCCCAGCTCGATCGGCGCTTTTATGTAGAACAAGGAGATGTCTTCGGCCTCCAGGCGCTCGAACAGGCGCGCGCACTCGTCTTCGCTAATCGCCATACGAATTTCGGTAGGTTGATCGGCAAGTTCAAAGACGTGCGTGGAATGCAGCTGGCCTGTATGGCCAAATCCCTCTATGCCCGTCGATAGCGTGGCGCCGCGTAGCCCCAGTTCTTTGGCCAGGTCGACGACCCAGTCACCGAGCATTTTTCCGCGATAGCGACGATTCTGCTGAGTGAAGAAAATCACCAGAAAACCTTTCATGATCCAACTCCTTTAGCGTGCGCTAATCAGCTGAAACGAAGCCGGCACCGAGCAACGCGCCGATAGCGATGAGCAGCCATGATTTCAGCATAGCCGCCGTCCTCCCCGTCGCCCGGACCGTCCTGGGGTTTATTTAATGCATCGGACTAAATAACGCCCATCCTCCACCTCGACGCCATGGGTGTCATGGGTGAAGCCCGGGAAGCGCCGGTCGTACTCTTGCAGCGCCTTGAGGTAGCCGAGAATTGGACCATCCGCCGCCCCTGCGCTCTCGCCGGGCATCAGTAGCGGGATGCCTGGCGGATATGGCACCACCCCGGTCGCCACGGTGCGGCCCGCCATTTGTTCGAGGGTAAGGACTTCGATATTGCCGCGCACCAGTTGCTCGTATGCCGCGACCGGACTGAGTTGGGGCACCGGCAAGGTAGAGAACGCCCGAGACATGGATTCAGTGGTGCGCAGTTCGGACATGGCCTGGAACATGGTGTCGCACAGTGTGCGCAACCCCATGCCACGGTAGCGTTGCGGGTGCGCGGCGATCAGGGGCGGCAACACGCTGTCCAGTGGCGCGTTGGCGTCGTAGTCACGTTTGAAGTCCAGCAAGGTGCTGACCAATGTACCCCACTTGCCTTTGGTCACACCGATAGAGAACAGGAACAGAATCGTAAAGTCGGTGGTTTTCTCCACCACGATGCCCTGCCGGTCCAGGTAGGCACTGAGCACCACCGCAGGAATGCCCTGCTGGCTCATGCCGCCACCGGGCAAAATCCCGGGCGTGGTGATCGACACCTTGATCGGGTCAAGCATGCAGTAGCCGTCTTCGATGTCACCGAAGCCATGCCAGGCAGCATTGGGTTTTAGCCCCCAACACTCAGGCTCACTCGCCAGCAGAGCCTCATCGGCAGTATGGAACGGCACCACTTCGCCACTCTCGGGATCGATGACAGTGTCAGGCTGCCAGACATTGAAAAACCATTCGCCCCGGGCCTGGAACTCTTCGTTGAGTCGCGGCACCATGCGTCGAAAAGCAATCGCCTCGCGAATTGCATCGCCCGTCAGGGCTTTGCCACCAGGGCCGTCCATCATTGCCGCACTGACATCGTTGGAGGCGATGATTGCGTAGTTCGGCGAAGTCGAAGCATGCATCATGAACGCTTCATTGAACCGCGCATGTTCGATAGGCCGGCGACCATCGCGCACATGGATCATCGAAGCCTGGGACAGCGCCGCCAGCAACTTGTGTGTGGATTGGGTCGCAAACACAGTCGGCCTGTCCGCGCTGTAGTCTGCTGGCTCGCCATGCATGGCGAAACGCTCTCGGTAGATCGGGTTGAAGCGCGCATAACCGAACCAGGCTTCGTCGAAATGCAGGCGGTCGACGCTTTGACCGAGCAGCTTCTCGACCTGGGTGACGTTGTAACAAAGTCCGTCGTAGGTGGAGTTGGTGACGATCGCGTGCATCGGCGTCGGGTCGAACCCGTCACGCACCAATGGATTGCTCGCCACGGCGTCGCGCACGGCCTCGGGGCTCAGGCGCTGGGGAGGTATCGGCCCGATCAGACCGTAGTGATTTCGCGAGGGAATCAGGTAGGTCGGAATCGCCCCGGACATGGTCATCGCGTGCTCGACCGACTTATGGCAGTTGCGATCACACAATGCCACTTGGTCACGTGTGACGCTGGCCATCAGGATCACCCGATTGGAGGTCGATGAACCATTGGTGACGTGATACGTGCGATGAGCCCCGAAGACCTTCGCTGCGTACACTTCGCTGGCACCGATGGGCCCAGAATGATCGAGTAACGAACCCAGCTCGCCCACTGAAATCGACAAGTCCGAGCGGAACAGGTTTTCACCGAAAAAATCGAAAAAAGCCCGTCCTACCGTCGACCTCAGAAACGCTGTACCGCCGGTATGTCCGGGCGTGTGCCAAGAGTATTCGTACACTTGCGAGAAGCGTACCAGCGCACCAAACATCGGTGGCAGCACGGCCTCACGGTAACGCTGAATGGCAGCGACGATGCGCCCGCTGATAAACGCGGTGGTGTCTTCCAGCAACCAGATGAAGTCGTCTGATTTCTGCATGGCGTCAAGCGGGATGGTTGCTGCACTGTTGCGATCAGCCAGCAGAAAAATCGGCAGCGTCTCGCTGCGCTCACGCACAGCATCCAATACGCTGTTGGCTATTGCATGACTGTCGTCGAGGGCCAACTCCCAATCGAGTAACACGCATTGCACCATAGGGTCTGAGTGAATCAGAACAGTGGCATCCAGCGCCGACTGTGCCAGCAGGACCTCAACCTGGCGTTTTTCCAGCTCTTGCGCCAGTTGCCTGACGGCGCGGCCCGCCGCCGTATTGGCAGCAAGATCTTCATGGATAAGCAGTGCTTTCATGCCAAGACGATTTTGCTGATCAAAGGACATAGTGTCTTCCAGACAGATAAAAAGGGTAACTCGAGGCCCGCAACCGCAGGCCTCGGCATGAGATGTTCAGCGTCTATAGCCTAGCGCTGTGAAAAGGCACGTTAACGCTGCCAGGCAATGAGACCGACCTCCAGCGGGACCTCCAGCCCAGTGGCGCCATTGACGATCACGCGCGCGGTATAAGCCTGGGCAGGACGATCATCAGGTACCTCGGCGCGATAGATCAAAACACCTCCGGACAGTGCCATCGGGTCGATCACCATGTCCTGAATATCAGCGGGCGCGCCCTCCAGACCTTCGGCATACAGCTGCACGCGTAGTTGGCCCGGGGACAGTCCATCAAGGTCCATGTGTAACGTTGCAGCGTAGTGGCCCATCTGCTGGTGCATGTCCAGATGCAGAAAGCGGATATGAGCCCAACGAACATTCAGATCCTCGCGTTCACGAGTGAGTTGCACGGCCAGTCGGCTTTCATCAGCCGCGCGCGCCCGGTAGCCCGTGGCGGCGGGCAGATAATAATGTTGGGTGTAGTCGCGCACGGCCCGGTCGGCGGAAAACTGTGTCACCAGCGCTCCCATGCTGCAGCGCATGCGCCGGATCCATTGCCTGGGAATGCCCTCTGCATCGCGCTCATAAAAAGCAGGCACCACCTCATCCTCAAGCAACGAATAAAGCTGGGTAGCGTCGACACTGTCGTAATCGTCAGCATGCTCGGCACCATCGCCAATCCCCCAGCCCACCTCCTCTGAGCATGCTTCGGCCCACCAGCCATCGAGCTGGGACAGGTTCAGCCCGCCGTTGGCCAGGACTTTCATCCCACTGGTGCCGCTGGCTTCCCACGGACGGCGTGGGGTATTGACCCAAACATCGACCCCTTGCACCAAATGGCGTGCTACGCGCATATCGTAGTCTTCGAGGAACGCCACACGCCCGTTAACCTCCGGACGGCGAATAAACGCATGCCAGTCACGAATCATCTGCTGCCCGACGATGTCGGCCGGATGCGCCTTGCCGGCGATCAGTAACTGCACTGGCCGGGTTGGATGATTGAGAATACGCAGCAGCCTGTCGGGGTCCTGTAACAACAGGTTAGGCCGTTTATACGAGGCAAAGCGCCTGGCAAAGCCCAGCGTCAAAACCTGCGGGTTGAACAGGGCACCCGCCGACTCAATGGCCTCCAGCGAGGCTCCGTGAATGGCCTCGCTGCGCGCCAGACTCGTGCGGACGAACTCGAACAACAGCGTCCTGGCCTGCTGGCGCAAACGCCAGATCTGCCCGTCGTCGACCTGCTCCAGTAACTCGCTGACCCGCGACTCACTGGTGCCGCGCCAAGGCAGATCGCCCCCGTGCAAGGCTTGCCAATGCGACTCGGCCTCGAGTGATACCCATGTCGGCAGATGAACGCCATTGGTCACGTACCCGACCGGCACGGCATCGCGGGGCCAGCGTGGAAACAGACTCTGGAAAATGTGGCGGCAGGTTGCCCCATGCAGACGGCTCACTGCATTGACCGCACCTGCACAACGCATCGCCAGGAACGCCATATTGAAGGGTTCTTGCGCATCATCAGCGTTCTGCCGTCCCAGCGCCAGAATGGCCGACAAAGGCTGACCCAGCTCAGTTTCGACATAGCGCCCCATGTATTTGCTGATCAGCTCCGAGGGGAAACGGTCGAAACCGGCCTCGACCGGTGTATGGGTGGTGAACACATTACCGGCACGGGTGGCGGTCATCGCGACATCGAACCCGACCTTGTTCGCCTGCATGTAGCTGCGGGCCCGTTCAAGCACCGCGAAAGCGGCGTGGCCGTCGTTTAGATGACAGACATCCGGCGTGTAACCTGCGGCCTCCAGTAAACGCCATCCACCAATACCCAACACCACCTCCTGGCGAAGACGCATCTCCACATCGCCGCCATACAGCTCACCGGTGATCAGCCGGAACGGGGGTGGATTGGCCGGGTCGTTACTGTCGAGCAGCAACAATTTATTACGGCCCACCGTTGCCTGCCAACCCCGCACCCAGACCGTCAGACCTGGCAGTTGCACGGACAGACGTAACAAACTGCCATCGGGGCGCAACAAGGGCTCCACCGGCAATTGACGCGTGTCATTGACCGGGTACAACGCTTGCTGGTCACCCTGAAAACCGATTTCCTGACGAAAATACCCTTGCTGCCAAAGCATGCCGACAGCCACCACCGGAACACCCAGGTCGCTGGCGGCTTTCAACTGATCGCCCGCGACATTGCCCAACCCTCCCGAGTAAATCGGCAGTGCCTCGCTGAGCATGTACTCCATGGAGAAGTAGGCCACTTGATGCAAATCAGCGTCAGGCTGTTCGCGCTCGAACCATGAGGGCTGAGCGAGGATATCCCGATGGATCTCGGCGATGCGGGTAACCCGCGCATGAAAATGACTGTTGCCCAGCAGGAGGTTGATCTTCTGGTCGGAAACCGCGTTGAGCACCACACAGGGATTATGGGTCAGTTCCCATAATTCATGGTCGAGACTGCGCCAGATATCATCATTCAGACACGACCAACGGATGGACTGATCAAACGCCAGTTGGCGCAGGGTTTGAAAGCTCGGATCAAGATCGTTGCAAGGAGACTGCATGGACTGGCCCTTATACGAACTGGGGACAAACTGGGGTCCGGCCACACCTCAAGCGTAACCGGATGTCGAAACCGCTCAGGCATCGGTAAAGAGCTGGCCTCTTACATGCCCCTTGGCTAATGGCGGCGGGCTGTCAGGCTGGCTGAAGTCAGCGGTCCAGTGCCAATTGCGTATCTCTGGAAGGTCCTCGAAGTGCTCGCGAATGTACGTGTGATGCTTGCGCAACTGGCTTTCGAAATAACTCACCGCATTCTGGCTATGAACACACAGGCGCGGCACATGGCTCAATGCGTCGATAGCGAGTTGGTAGCGACTCATCTGATTAAGCACCACCATGTCAAACGGTGTGGTCGTGGTGCCCCGATCAGAGAAACCACGAACATGGAAGCGGGCTTCGTTGGCCCGGCCATGCACCATGGAGTGGATGACCCAGGTAGAACCATGGAAGGCGAACATCACCGGTGCATCACGGGTGAACAAGGCCTCAAACGACCCATGATCCATACCGTGGGGGCGCGTTTCCGGGTTGCTGAGAATGCACAGGTCCACGACATTGACCAGCCGTACGCGGATGCCGGGGACATATTTCTGCAGCAGCCATGCCGCCGCCACCGCCTCGGTGGTCGGTACATCGCCAGCGCACGCTAACACCACATCGGGATCGTCACCCTCATCGCTGCTGGCGAAATTCCAGATCGATGCGCCTTGAGAGCAGTGTTTCAGCGCAGCGTCGAAATCCAGCCACTGGAAATCCGGCTGCTTGCCGCAGGTCACCACGTTCACGTAATTGCGGCTGCGCAAGCAGTGATCGAACACGTTGACCAGGCAGTTGGAGTCCGGCGGGTAGTACACCCGCACCACGTCGGAACGACGTTGCAACACATTGTCGACAAAGCCCGTGGACTGATGACTGAAACCATTATGGTCGTTGCGCCAGGCATGGCTGGTGAGCAGCACATTGAGCGAGGCCAATGGGCGGCGCCACTGAAACTCGCGACTCTGCTGCAACCATTTGGCATGTTGCGTCACCATGGAGTCGACGACTTGGGCGAAAGCCTCATAGGTCGACCACATGCCGTGGCGCCCCGTAAGCAAATAACCCTCCAGCCAGCCCTCGCACAAATGCTCGCTGAGCACCTCCATCACCCGGCCATTGGGCGCGAGGTGATCGTCGATCTCGAGTACCGGTCCCGTAGCCGTTCGGTTGGTGGCTTCAAACACCGCATTGAGTCGGTTGGAATTGGTTTCATCCGGCCCGAACACGCGGAAGTTGGTAGGGTTGAAGCGAATCACGTCACGCAAGTATTCGCCCAGCTTGCGCGGCGCCTCAGCGATCACTTCGCCTGGCCCTGGCACTTCCAGGCCATAGTCGGCAAAGTCTGGCAGGTCTAGCGCGGTCAGCACTCGCCCGCCGTTGACGTGAGGAACAGCGCCCATACGCAACGCGGCCGGCGGGGTCAGTGCCTGCAGTTCAGGCACCAGCGCACCGTTGTCATCAAACAACGTCTGTGGCGAATAGCTGCGCATCCAGGCCTCGAGCTGGGCCAAGTGTTGTGGATTCTGGATCACATTGGCCAGTGGCACCTGATGCGCGCGGAATGTGCCTTCGACCGGCAGACCGTCGACCACCTTCGGCCCGGTCCAGCCTTTAGGGCTGCGCAAAATAATCATCGGCCAACGCAAACGCTCGACCAGCCCCTCGTTCCGCGCACGACGCTGGATGTCACGTATGCTGGCGTAGGACGCATCCAGGGCCGCCGCAAAACGTTGATGCATGCCTGGCAAATCGTCGCCCGCGACAATAATCGGTTCATAACCGCGTCCACGGTACAGCTCGACAAGGTCGGCATCGTCTGTGCGCGCTTCCACGGTGGGGCCGGAGATTTTGTAACCATTGAGGTGCAAAATCGGCAACACCGCACCATCGTCGCGGGGATTGAGAAAACGGATGCTCTTCCAGCTGCCCTCCAGTGGACATGTCTCGGCCTCGCCATCACCAATCACGCAGGTCACCAGCAACTCGGGATTGTCAAACGCAGCGCCGAAGGCATGCACCAGCGAATAACCCAGTTCGCCGCCCTCATGCAGGGAATTGGGCGTGTGCGGACCACAGTGGCTGGGCACGCCGCCTGGCGTGGAGAAACTGCGGAAAAACCGCAACATGCCCGCCTCGTCCGGCGTTATCTCAGCGTGCACCTCGCTGTAAGTGCCCTCCAGCCAGGCGCAGGCATTGAGCGTAGGGCCGCCATGCCCGGGTCCAGAGATATAGACCATCTCGACATGCTGCTCGCTGATGAGCCTGTTCAAGTGCACGTAGATGAAGTTTTGCCCCGCCGATGTTCCCCAATGTCCCAGCAGGCGCGGCTTGATGTGCTCGGCAGTCAGGGGCTCGCGCAACAGCGCGTTGGCCTTGAGGTAGATCTGCCCGACACACAGGTAATTGGCGGCGAGCCAGTAACGATGCATGCGATCAAGCAGGTCGGCGGAGAGTGGACCGACGTCGTTAAGTTCAGGCGACGCGATCGGTACGGCTGACGGGTTATCAGCGCTGGACAGCAGCGGGTTGAAAATATACATAACGACTCCATAGGACGGCGTTGTAGACGTTTCCGCAACAGCAGGTCCATTGCAAACAGACTGCCCGGGAGCCGTCTGACTGTAGAAGACAGTTGCACATTGTCTACTACCCTTCAGTGTTTCTTGATTATCAAACCGATAGCTTTTCGCCGACTGGCTGAGGGCTTCCGTCCTTCATAAAACGTCGGGAAACAGTACCGTACAATGTCCAACCCAACATCGTCACAATGCCACCCAGCATCATCGCGTCTGCACCGGCGCTGAAGAGTGCGTAGTAACTGTAGGCTGCGGCAATGTAAGCGACAATATTAGCCAGTAACGCCTGGCGCGGGGTTACGTTTGCGGCTTGTTGAATCGTCATCAAGGCCGCCATGGACATCAGATAGGGGACCAGATTGGTCACCACCGCCAGATTAACGAGTCGGTCGAACTGCCCACTCAGGTCCGGGCTGATGGTCATCAACGACAACGCTGTCTGGCATGCCAACAAGACGAGCATACCGGCGACAGGCGTATCGGTCTTGGTCACCTTGCCGAAGATTTTCATGAAGTACCCGACATCCGCCGAGCTCTTGAACACTTGGCCAATGGTGAACTGCCACCCCAATAACGAACCAATACAGGCCACAATCATCAGGCCCATGACAATGTTGCCCACCAGAGGCGTAAACATCGTGGCAAACGCCAGACCAAAGGGTGCCGTCGAGCTGACCAGCTCAGCATTGGGAATCATCCCCGCAATCACGTTGGTCGAGACGATGTAGATCACTGCTGAAGCCAAGGTTCCCCCCAGCACGGCGATCGGCACATTACGCTCCGGGTTCTCGACGGCATCGGTGTTGGCGCATGCGGACTCGAGCCCCAGGAAAGCCCACAAGGTGATCGAGATCGAGGCCCCTACTGCTTGCATAAACGGCATGTTATGGGGGTTCCAGGCCGCTCGATAGGTTGAGAAGTCGAACCAGAACCAGCCGATTATCGAAAGGACGACAACCGGCAGGATGACCCCCCAAATGGTGACGTTACCAATCCGACCAGTGATCCTTGCCCCCCCGAAGTTGGCAAACATCGTGACCCAGAGCAGCGCGATAGCGGCCATCGCAGTGGCAACTGGTGATAGCGATGTTTTGAACAGGACGACCGAATAGCCCACTGCCGTAATAGCGATTGCAATGTTGGCGATCAGCAGCGACACGCCATACGTGTAGTTGGACATGAAGTTGCCCGAACGCCCGAACGCGTACTCGGCATACCCCCCCATACCGCCAGCCTTACGGCTGAAGCGCCCACACTTGGCAAACGCATAAGCCAGTGCCAATGAGCCCAGCGCGGTCACGATCCAAGAGAAAATTGATATCGTCCCGACCTGCGCCAGTTTGCTCGGCAGCATGACAATGCCCGACCCGAACATGTTGACAGCCGTCAGCACGGTCAGCTGCACCACACTCATTTTTTTAACTGCAGTTCCCATGTTCCACCCCTTTTACAGCCCGAAACGACGACATGTTTAATCGATACGCCTCACCGGTTGGTGGGCGTCCACGGTGATGAGTCGTTACTGCTTGAGCACGTAGCCATAAGCCCGCAGGCGGCCATCGTCTTCTTGTTTCAGGTACACGCCCTGCAATTCCGGGGTGAACCCCGGGAACTGATTGATAGCGTCTTGGAGTGCGAGGAAGTACTTCAGCGCCGCACCGTCCCAGACCTCACCGGGCACCACGCACAGCACACCTGGCGGATACGGCAACGCGCCCTCCGTGGCGATACGCCCTTGCGCACTTTCCAGAGGAATGAGCTCAACGTTGCCACGGATGAACTCCAGGTTGGCGTCGCGCGGGCCCATTGCGATTGCGGGCATGTGCGACTGCCGGAACATCTCTTTCTGCAACTGTTTGACGTCATGCTGCGCATACAGGTTGTGCATTTCCTGACACAACTGAACGATGGTGTAGTCTTTATAACGGGCTTCGTGCGCGGCATAAATACCGGGCAATACGCTGCTCAACGGCGCGTCGTCTTTGATAAACCGCTCGAACCGGGCTATCTGAGCCACCAAGTGGTGCATCTTGGCCTTGTCTTCGGCGGGCGTAAGCAGAAACAGAATCGAGTTCAGGTCGCTTTTTTCCGGCACGATCCCGTTCTGACGCAGGAAGGTCGCCAGGATACCGGCATGGATCCCGAAGCTTGTGTATTGGCCGGTGACTGCATCAATGCCCGGCGTGGTGAACAACAACTTGCACGGGTCAATGAAGTATTGCTGCTCGTTATACCCTTCGAACGCATGCCAGCGTTCATCGGGGTGAAACATGAAAAACTTGAGGTTGCTGGCAATCTCGTCGGTGGAATAATCCTGCCAGTATTTGCCATCGATAGTCGGCGGCACGAACGGCCTGATCAATGTGCAGTTGTCCATCACCATTTTGCGCGCCTCAATACCGGCGCGTACGCACTCGCTCCACAAACGCAGGCCGCTGCGGCCGCTGTGCATGCGGGCATTGACATCGAGCGAGGCAAACAGTGGATAGAACGGACTGGTCGACGCCTGCGCCATGAACGAGTTATTCAGGCGATGGTGATTGCAGTAGCGATCCTGCCCTTTAATGTGACGGTCTTTTTTGTGGATTTGCGATGCTTGAGAGAAACCGGCCTGTTGTTTGTGAATCGATTGCGTCACAAAAATGCCGGGGTCATCAGGACCCAGCTCCAGCAACATTGGCGAACAGTCGCGCATCATGGGAATGAATTGCTCATAGCCCACCCATGCCGAGTCGAACAGAATATAGTCGCAGAGATGGCCTATCTTGTCGACTACCTGACGGGCGTTATAAATCGTACCGTCGTAGGTCCCCAACTGAATCACCGCCAGCCGGAACGGCCTTGGTGCAGCGGCTTTTTCGGGCATGATTTCCTGCAGACGCTCACGCAGGTACGTTTCGTCAAAACAGTGCGCGTCGATACCGCCGATAAAGCCGTAGGGGTTGCGTGCTGTTTCCAGATAAAGCGGCGTGGCGCCCGCCTGGAATAAAGCGCCTTGATGCACCGACTTGTGGTTATTTCGATCGAACAGCACCACATCCCCAGGCGTCAGCAGCGCATTGGTCACGACCTTGTTCGACGCCGAGGTGCCATTGAGGACAAAGTAAGTTTTATCCGCGTTGTAAATCTGAGCCGCACGTTGTTGGGCGGCCAGCGCCACGCCTTCGTGGATCAACAGATCCCCCATCTCCACATCGGCGTTACAGCGGTCGGAGCGAAACAGCGTCTCCCCAAAAAACTCAAAGAACTGACGCCCGGCAGGGTGCTTGCGAAAGAACTGTCCGCCTTGGTGCCCTGGGCAAGCAAACGTTGAGTTGCCACGCTCCTCATAGCGTTTGAGTGCACCGAAAAAGGGGGGAAGCAGATTGTCCTCATACCGCCGGGCAGCGGTTTCCAGCTTGTCGCCATAGAACTCGGCCTTGTCACTGCCCAAATCGAATACGCCACTGATCTGTAACAACACATCTTCAATGCCGGGGAGCGTGTTACGAGAGAACTTGTCCTGCGCGGTAACTGCAAAAAAAACAGGAATATCGAACCCGGAATTACTAATCACCTCGATCATTCCATTGCGCACGTCTTCCGTCGTGAGAACGGCGGCGGCAATGTCGGTCAAATCGGTTTGATCAAAACCCACAACCTGTCGCGAGGTCAGAAAACAGGCCTGTGCAGCAACGCTGGAAGCCACTTTCAACTGCTTCATCGCTTTCTCCTTATACCGTTGTGTTGTCAATCCATTCGTATCCGCAGGCTGACAGACAACCGCTCGGCAACTCAGGAATGGAACGTACAGGGAGTGGTTAATTCAATAACTTTCAGTTTTCTTATTTGCCGCCCGGAATTCGGCGCTGGCGTGCAGCAATTGCAAGGTATGACGTGCAATTACGTTGTCTTCATCGGTGGGAATTACCCAAGCTGCCACCCGGCTGTCAGGGTGCGACAGGCGAGGGCCGTGCTTTTGGTTTGCAGGTTCATCCATGTCCAGCCCAAGCCAGGCGCAGCCCTTTAGAATGGCGGCTCGCACGGCGACCGCGTGTTCGCCGATGCCGCCGGTAAATACCAGCGCGTCAAGCCCGCCCAATACGGCAGAAAACGCCCCTATTTCGCGCACGATGGTACGCACATAGACATCAATGGCCTCTTTGGCTTCAGGGGCTTGGCTGGCAGACAGTTCACGCATGTCGCTGGAAATTCCGCCAGAGACGCCTAACACACCACACTCGTGATAGAGCAAATGCTCAAGCGCCTGGACCGTCATGCCTCGCTCGCGCAAGAGGTACAGCAGGATGCCGGGATCCAGATGGCCTGGGCGAGTGCCCATAAGGATGCCGTCCAGCGTGGTAAAACCCATGCTGGTGGCGCGGCTGAGTCCCCCGTGCAAGGCACACAAACTTGCGCCATTACCGAGGTGGGCGACGATGGTCCGACCCGCCGCCGCACGCGAATCGTAGCCCGGCAAGACACTGGCAATGTATTCGTAGGAAAGACCGTGGAACCCATAACGACGTATGCCCTCCTCGCTCAAGGCACGAGGCAGTCCATACAGTGTTTCCAGGCGATCCAGAGAGTGGTGAAACGCAGTATCGAAACACGCCACTTGCGGCAGTCGAGGGTGTTCGCGCGCCAAGTACCGCACCGGGGCCAGACACAGAGGCTGATGCAAGGGTGCGATCGGTATCAGCGCTTCCATTTCGCTCAATACCGTCGCATCGATCAAGGCGGCGACCTGCTTTCGTTCGCCTCCGTGAACGATTCGGTGGCCCGCGGCAGCAAGCGTGTCACCGGTGTAGCGTTCGATCCATTCAACCAAACGACCCAACGTCTCGTCGGTGACCGACTCATCCGTCTGCGGCCACTGCTCCTCGACATTCACGTCACTGGCGACCTCGCGAAAGCGTAACCGGTATACGTTGCCCTGCCTCTCCAGGCTGCCATGACCGCGGGCCACGGGCTGCCCTTGATCATCCAGCCTGGATGGGTAGATGGAAAACTTGATGCTTGAAGAACCTGCGTTCATCACAAGCAACAAGCCCTCGGTGGACGGGCCCAATGAGACGCGTGCCTGATCATCCATACGATTTCCTTAGTATCGGGCAGTGATCGAAGACGCTTTATTGAGACAGAATCACTTTTATAGCCTTTTCTTTGGCCGCGTTGGCAAACACCTCATATGCCTCAAGAATGTTGTCTAGTTTGAAGCGATGAGTGATGAGCTGGCCCGGCTCGATTTTTCCGGATTGCACCGTTTTCAATAACATCGGCGTGGTATTGGTGTTGACTAGGCCGGTGGAGATATTGATGTTTTGAATCCACAGTTTTTCCAGGTGCAGCTCGACACTTTTGCCATGCACACCCACGTTGGCAATATGCCCGCCCGGAGCAATCACTTGCTGACAGGTATCGAAGGAGGCAGGAATGCCCACGGCTTCGATGGCAACATCCACACCCACCCCATCGGTCAATGCGAAGATTCGATCGACAGCATTCTCCACGTTGATGTCAATGGTGTGAGTGGCGCCGAATCGCTTGGCAACTTCGAGCCGATTTGGATCGGCATCCACCACAATCAGGGTGGCAGGAGAATAAAACTGGGCAGTGAGCAATGCCGCCAATCCGACCGGACCCGCGCCCACGATGACGACTGAATCGCCCGGTTTGACCTTGCCCGACAGCACACCGATCTCAAAACCGGTGGGCAAAATATCGCTCAACATCACCAACGCTTCTTCATCGGCGCCAGCAGGAATCGGGTACAGGCTATTGTCTGCGTGCGGAATGCGTACCTGTTGTGCCTGGGTACCGTCAATCAAGTGGCCGAGAATCCAGCCGCCATCAGCACAGTGCGAATACAGCTGACGCTTACAGTTGGCGCAACTGCCGCATGAGGTGACACACGAAATCAGTACGTGATCGCCCTTCTTGAAGTTACGGACAGCCGAACCAACCGCCTCCACGACGCCCACGCCCTCATGGCCCAGCGTCCGTCCTTTTGTGACGGCAGGAACATCACCTTTAAGGATGTGCAGATCAGTACCGCAGATGGTGGTGTGCAGGATTCGCACAACAGCATCAGTAGGCTTTTCGATGATAGGGTTTGCTTTGTCCTCCCAGGATTTCTGGCCAGGACCTTGATAAACGAGAGCTTTCACTTAATGTCACTCCTCAGCTAAGGCGTAAACCATCACATTGGGCTCCCTGTCGGCACGTCAACCGGGGCTGGCACTTTCTAAACGTCAACGCCATTAACGGGGCAAACCTCACCCCTTTTGTCGACCCGAAACCCGAATTTCATGTGCAGCATAGGCTGATATTTATAACAGGCTGAATTTTGCGTCGGTTGATCTGGGTCAGTGAACCGCCCGCCTCCAAAAACCGGACTGCTCGCGGCGTTGCACCGGGTCCACTATCGTCTGCGGGATGTTTGTAGCGTTGGCCAAGACTAAACGCAGGCCTCGGTTTGTGCCCAAACGCAACGCGCCACGACAAGGCGTGGCGTGTTGCTCTATCAAGACAGACGATCAACAGCAGCGGGGAGACTGCCCGTTGCCGCCGCCGTAACGCGCCTCCTGACGTTCACGAAAGAACGCTTCGTAGGTCATCACCGGCTTATCGGGGTGGGTGATCTGCATATGCTCGACGTAATTATCGTAGTCAGGCATGCCCACCATCAGGCGGGCGGCCTGGCCGAGGTATTTCCCGAGTCGACTCAGGTCATTGAACATAGGCAGCTCCTCCGTTGAAACCCAGGCTCATCGTGCGTCTGGCAGCGCCTGGAATGGCGCTTCTTTATCCGTACGCTCTTTGGTGCCCCACGCCGCCACACCGACCTTGATCGCATAGAACAGGATGCTGAACACCACGAACAGGAACAGCGCAGTCAGGGTAGCGTTGGTGTACGCGTTGAAAATCACGTGCTGCATCTGATCGATAGTCTTGGCCGGGGCCAATACCTGACCCGCATCCAGCGCCGTGCGGTACTTGGTCGCCAAAGCCAGAAAGCCAACCGCCGGGCTCGGATCGAACAGCTTGATGTAGCCGGCCATGGTGGTGCAGATCAGCAGCCACACCGCTGGCAGCAGGGTGACCCATATGTAGCGTTGGCGCTTCATTTTGATCAGCACGACGGTCGCGAGCATCAGCGCGATACCGGCCAGCATCTGGTTGGAGATGCCGAACAGCGGCCACAAGGTGTTGATCCCGCCCAACGGGTCGATCACGCCTTGATAAAGCAAGTAGCCCCACATCGCGACGCAACCGCCAGTCGCGATCAGGTTGGCAGTCCAGGATTCAGTACGTTTAAGCGCCGGTACAAAGGTACCCAGCAAATCCTGGAGCATGAAACGACCGGCTCGGGTCCCCGCATCTACGGCGGTGAGGATGAACAGCGCCTCGAACAGAATCGCGAAGTGGTACCAGAACGCCATGGTGTCTTTGCCCGGCAGTACCTGGTGCAGTATCTGCGCGATACCGACCGCCAGGGTCGGCGCACCGCCAGCACGGGCCAGCACAGTGGTTTCACCGATGTCTTTAGCCACCGCAATCAGCGCGTCTGGAGTGATGGCAAAGCCCCAACTGCTGACGGTTTGCGCAACCGTGACCGCGTCGCTGCCGACAATCGCTGCAGGGCTGTTCATCGCGAAATACACGCCCGGATCAATCACCGAAGCCGCCACCATGGCCATGATCGCCACGAAGGACTCCATGAGCATCGCGCCGTAGCCGATGTAACGGGAGTTGGCTTCACTGTCGAGCAGCTTCGGCGTGGTACCCGACGCGATCAACGAGTGGAACCCGGACACCGCACCGCAGGCAATGGTGATGAATAGGAAGGGGAACAGCGCGCCTTTCCAAACCGGACCGGTGCCGTCGGTGAACTGAGTCAGCGCGGGCATTTTCAGCTCAGGCGCAATGATCAGGATGCCAATTGCCAACGCAACGATGGTGCCGATTTTCAGGAACGTCGACAGGTAATCCCGGGGTGCCAACAACAGCCAGACCGGCAATACCGCCGCGACGAAGCCGTAACCGACCAGCATCCAGGTGATTTGTATGCCGGTGAAGGTGAAGGCCTTGGACCAGACCGGGTCCGCAGCAATCTGCCCGCCGGTCCAGATCGACGCCAGCAGCAAAATCACACCGATCAGCGAGATTTCGCCAATGCGACCCGGACGGATGTAGCGCATGTAGACGCCCATGAACATCGCAAGCGGGATCGTCGCCAGCACCGTGAACATGCCCCATGGGCTGTCCGCCAACGCTTTAACCACGATCAGCGCCAACACCGCAAGGATGATGATCATGATCAGGAAGCAACCGAACAAGGCAATGGTGCCGGGCACACGGCCCATTTCTTCACGCACCATCTCGCCCAGGGAGCGACCGTTGCGCCGGGTGGACAGGAACAGAATCATGAAATCCTGCACCGCACCGGCGAACACCACCCCGGCAATCAGCCAGAGCGTACCGGGCAGATACCCCATCTGCGCCGCAAGCACCGGGCCGACCAGAGGGCCGGCGCCAGCGATGGCGGCAAAGTGGTGACCAAAAAGGATATGTTTGTTGGTCGGCACATAGTCCAGACCATCGTTATTGACGACCGCAGGGGTGGCGCGATTAGGGTCCAGCTGCATCACTTTGGTGGCGATGAACAGGCTGTAATAACGGTAGGCAACCAGATAAATCGCCACGGCGGCGACCACGATCCAGAGTGCGTTGATGGCTTCACCGCGGCGCAGCGCGACGACACCCAATGCAATTGCCCCCAAGCAGGCAACGGCGAACCAAGCAAGATGTTTGGTCAGTCGAGTCATTGTGGGTCTCCTGCCGAGGAACGTAGCCCTGCGGCGATAGTTGTTATTGTTATGCCCCGTAAAAAAGGGCTTAACTACTATCCGCGCACTACGCGGGTATAAACATCCGCAGTACTACTAAGACTTCTACGTAGAACTACGCGGGTCAATTGCCGCCTTACGCGGCTACCATGTGCCATCAAGTCGTTCGACAATCGGTGTCTAGCCCTCTTTAGGCAAACCCGTCAGCCTGGATTTCACTCGTCATGCAACTCAAATACAAAATCGTCGCCCTCGGCATCCTGCCCCTGATATTGGCCGTTGGGGTCATCAGCGCGCTGGTCATATTCCAAAACCAGCGTCTGGGTGAACAGCAGGCGCAGCTGATTGAAGACAGTATTCTGGCCAGTAAACGTGCGGAGCTGAAAAACTACGTAGAAATGGCGATGAGCGCGCTTGCCCCGGTGTATGAGAGCGGTCGGGACGATGAGCAAACCAAGCAAAAAGTCCTTGATGAGCTGGCAAAGCTAAGTTTTGGCATCAACGGCTATTTCTTCGTCTATGACCATAACGGCCGCAGTCTGATGCACCCCCGTCAGGCCGCGCTGGTGGGCCAAGACTTGTGGAGCATGACCGACCCCCATGGGTTACCGGTGATTCAGGCGTTACTAAAAAGCGCGCAGTCCGGCGACGGGTTTCAACATTACGCATGGGAAAAGCCCTCGACCGGACAGGTCACCGACAAACTGGCGTACGTCGTGATGCTCGACCGCTGGGGCTGGATGCTCGGCACCGGGATTTATCTTGAGGACGTCGAGCGCGCCACCCATCAGGCTCGCGAAGAAGTCGCCCGAGGCATCTACACCACCATGCTCGCTATTGGTGTCGTAGCCCTCGTCGCCGTGTTGCTGGTCTTTGCGTGCGGGCTGACCTTGAACGCCAGCGAACATCGTCTAGCCGATAAAAAGCTGCAAGGTTTGACTCAACGCATTGTGAGTCTTCAAGAAGAAGAGCGATCACGGCTCTCGCGTGAACTGCACGACGGCATCAGCCAGGTGTTGGTTTCAATCAAATTTCAGTTTGAACTGGCCGCCCTTGAACTCGAGGCCGGACGCGAAAAAGGCCAGGACATCCTTCGTCAAGGAATAGGTCGGCTTGCGGATGCAATCGGCGAAGTTCGGAGCATTTCTCATGATCTTCGCCCTTCGTTGCTTGACACGCTGGGGCTGGCCGCCGCCGTCGCCCAGTTGGTGACAGAGTTCGAACTGCGAAGCGGTTTGACCCTTCACTATGAAAACAACCTCGGCGACGTCCAACTGGTCGATGGCGCCCCCGTGGCACTTTTCAGGATCCTGCAGGAGGCGCTGACCAACATCGAACGTCACGCCAAAGCCAATAACGTATACATTGATCTGGAGGGTGATCCGGCCCAGGTCAGGCTATCGGTATGCGATGATGGCGTCGGGTTCAATATCAATCGGCTTGAAGAGATCCACGGTGGGATCGGCTTGCGCAACATTCGCGAGCGCGTCGATCACTTCAACGGCCACTTCAGTCTGTCGTCGATCCCTGGCAGAAGTGAATTGATCATTACCCTCCCCACCCGCCTTCGCTCACTCGCGTAGTGCTCATAACAACAAGCCAAAAACAACCCTGAAAACAACCAGAGCGCGATCATGAACACCTCATACCCCATCCGTATTGCGTTGGTGGACGATCACTCTTTAGTGCGTGATGGCATACGCGCATTGCTGGGTGTCCGGCCTTCCTTCGACGTGGTCGGCGAGGCCGAGAATGGGGCCCAGGCACTCGATCTTTGCGGCCGTGTTTCACCCGACATTCTGCTGGTCGACATCGGTTTGAAAGACATGAATGGCCTGGAACTGACACGACTGCTGCGCATTCAGTACCCGGACATCAAAATCCTCATTCTGAGCATGTATGACAACCATGAGTACATCGCGACCTCCATTCGAGCAGGCGCCAGTGGTTATGTACTGAAAAACGCCCCCTCAAAGGAAATCATTGCGGCCATCGAGGCGATCGCCACAGGCGGGACGTTTTACAGCGCCGAAGTGGCCCTCAAACTGGCCACCAGGAAACCAGATGAAACCGAACTCACTCCGAGGGAAAGCCAAGTGCTCATCGGTCTGGCGCAGGGTTTGAACAACAAGACTATTGCCCGGGAACTTGCTATCAGCGTGCGCACGGTCGAAACCCATCGTTTGAGCATCAGGCGCAAGCTCAAGGTCGACAAACCGGCAGGTCTGGTTAAATACGCGATGGAGCACGGCCTGCTGTCCCGCTGAACCTGTGCGTCAGTCCATCGTAACCGTACGCAAGACGATCAGCCCTGCCAATAGAACATTGCCTTGGCCAGGATTACGATCCCGACCATGTGGCAGAACAGACTGATATGAATAACGCGCGAGTAACGTGCATTCATACGCCCGCTTCTCAGCAAAAACATGGCCGTGAGAAAGTGCCCCAATACGCTGATGGCAAGCAGAATTTTCAGCGCAAGCAAGGTACCGAAAGAAGACGCCAGCGGCGTGGCCAGAAGTGGCAAATAGCGCTGCCAGACCATGCCCAGCCCGGCGCCGAACAGCGTCAGCAAGACCCATGGCATCAGCTTTCGAGCGCGCAGAGCAATGCCTCGCTCGACCAGAATCATCGCCTTGGCCGGTATCTTCTTGAGCACGCTTTCGAGGATCAACACTTCGAAAAACACCGTGCCAATGAAGATCAGAGCAGCGAACAGGTGCAGGGTCAGCAGGATGGGATAGCTCATGGTCTTCTCGGGTTCAGGTCGGCAGAATTTCACGTGGCCCACGACGGGTGGTGCCGCCCGCAAAAACATATATAGGATCTCTCCCCAGGCACGATAGCGTCCTGTCCTGAGTCAAGAATTCTGCGCTCAACGCAGCTTCAGCGGGTCCACGATCCCGGCCACTATGGCCATGCCCACCAGATCTGGCAGGTGGTCGGCCTGCATGCGCTTCATGACCCGAGACCGGTACAGATCCACGGTTTTTGCGCTCACACCCAGTTGCTCGGCGATTTCGCGGGTGGTGTAACCCTGCACCAACGGCAGCAACACATCGCGCTCGCGGGGCGTCAGCGTGAGCAAGCGGGCCTGCAATTGTGCATGACCCTGGCTGCCGGAGCGGCTTGCATCGAAGCTGCCCAAGGCCTGCTGCACACTGTCCAGCAACAACTGTTCGTTGTATGGTTTTTCGATAAAGTCATGAGCGCCGGCTTTGAATGCGCGCACCACAATCGGCACGTCTGCATGGCCACTGACGAAAATGACCGGCAGGTTCAGCTCACGCGCGCGCATTTCTTCCTGCACATTCAACCCGCCCATGCCGGGCATGCGCACATCCAGCAGCACGCAGGCGTTGAGTTGGGCGTCACACGCGTCCAGGAAAGCGAGGCCACTGGTAAACGGCAGTGCTTTGAGGCCCACCGACTCCAGCAACCAGACGGTCGAGTCGAGCATGCCCTGATCGTCATCGACCACATAGACCACCTGCTCCGCGACACTCGTCATTCATTCACTCCTGATATTATTTTTAGGGGACCAACAAGCGGCAAGTAGCAGCGCATCAGTAGTCCGACCGATACGCGCCGGGCCTGCAATTCACCGCCGAAACCTTCAATAATGCTGCGACTCATGGACAGCCCCAGCCCCAGCCCATCGACTTTGCTGGTGTAAAAAGGGGTGAATATCTTCTCCAGCTCGGCCTCGCTCACGCCTGGGCCCTGGTCGTGCACACTGATCTCCACCCGCCCGTCACTGGCCAGGTCCGCAGCGAGCACAATCATCGAAGGCTGCCCCCGATGAGACTCACGATTGGCGTCGATGGCATTGCGCAGCAGATTGAGCAGCACTTGCTCCAGCAGTACCCGGTCGGCATAAACGGGCGGCAGATTATCCGGCAGTTGCTCCTCGATAGTCACCTGGCAATTGCTCGCCTCCCACGCACACATGCGCACCGCCTCCCGAGCGACCTCGGCGACATCAAGGGCCTGCATACGCCGCTGGCCCTTGCGCAGGAAGGCGCGCAGACGCTTGATCACTTCCGACGCGTGATTGGCGTGCAGGGTAATCCGTTCCAGACCCTGGGCTACCCGTTCGGCAGCCTGAGGGTTGGTACCCAGTGCCTGTAAATAACGCTGGCTGGCATTGGCATAGTTGACCACCGCCGCCAACGGCTGGTTGATTTCGTGGGCAATGCCCGAGGCCAGCTCACCCAGTGTCACCAAACGCGCGGTGTGCGCGAGTTCGTCTTGGTGGTGACGCTGTTGCACGTCGCGCAGCTCACGCTCGGTCATGTCCCGCGCTACCAGTGAGTAATAACGCTCGCCCCCGGCCGGCCGGTGAGCCAGGAGCACCAGCGATACTGGCACCGAAGGGCCGCCGCTGGGTGGCTGAAGCCGTGTTTCCAGGTTCCAGGAACCGTCGCGCTCGGCGGTGCTCCAGCCCTCCCGTTGCAGACGCTCCAGGTCATCGCTGGCAAAGAACTCGCTCAGGGCCGGCATCGGCTGCTGCTCGCCCAGACGCAAAATACGTCGTGCAGCAGGGTTGAGGTAAGTGACCTGACCACTCGGATCGATAAACAGGACCGGGTCAGTATTGGCCTCTACCACTTCAGCCAGTCTTCGCTTGTTCTCTTCAGCCTCGACCCGAGAGGTGATGTCACGCGAAACGCTGACTACCTCGACCACCGTACCGGTGTAAGTCTCTCGAATCGCACGGCAGGCGGTCTCGAACCAAAGGTAATGCCCGGCACGGTGGCGGATGCGGTACGTCATGGTGTGATAACCATCCTGCTCCAGGGCGTCCCGCGCGCGCTGCACCAGACTGGCCAGATTCTGGGCATGGAATAGACCGTGGGCAGGCAGCCCACGCAACTCTTCAGGCCAATACCCGAGCAAGGTCCAGGAAGCCGGCGAGGCGTCGAGAAAGTATCCCTCCGGTGTGTGCCGGGAAATAAGATCAGTGGTGTTCTCGATAATCAACCTGTACAACCGCCGCGCCTTGGCTGCCTCACGTTCCGCCAACACTTGCGCGGTAGCTTCCCGACAGCGTGCCAACACGCGGTTTTCCTGTAAGTCGGGAATAAATGTCCAGATCAATATTCGCTCTTCAAACTGTGCCTCGACCCCTTCAATGGCACGCTGCTGTTCGAGACAGGCGCGGACCAGCACCTGTTGGTTTACCGGCAAAAAACCCGACACGTCGGTCAAAGGCCGCTCGGCGAGCAATGCCAACAGAGCCGCATTCAACTCCAGCGGCCGACCCTGCGCATCCAGCAGCAGACTCGGTTGCGGGTCATGGCCCAGTAGCGGCGAGCCACGCAGCACCCCGTTGACGGTACTCAGCAGTGTCGTCAGCAGATCCTGCACCCAGCCCAGCCAGTCCAGGCTCACCCCTTCGCACACTTCCACCAACAGCAACCCCGCCTGCCCCGGCTCCAGCGCCAGATCAAATACCTGGCCATAGCTGATAGCCGCACGGCGCAGACGGCCAGACAGCCAGCAATCGAGTTGACGGACCTGATCCAGATCGAGCCGCCCTTCGTCGGCCAGACGCTCGAATAATAACTGGTCACTGGCCAACAATGGGGCTCCCAGACCCGGTGGCAAATGCTGAGCGGCGCCTTCATGGCTATAAATTCGCGCCTGTGGCTGCCAACTCAAATACACCGCCTGACGCACTTCGGGACAGTCCTGAAACGCGCGGCACAATGAGTCGGCACGGGCAGCCAGAGGCACGCCCTCACATTGCAGGCGCAACCAACTGTGTAATCGAACGGGGGTTGAGGTCATCGCAGCTCCTTGTAGCGGACGCCAAGCATATACGCGCCTTACTAGCAGGGCTGTATCCATTTAGTGCAAGATGAAAAACGTATAGTATTTTTACTATACTACTCAGGTAGTACTTCCATATCAGATGGCAATTAGCATATAAGGTGCGTCGGATAATTAACTGACCCTACGAGCAATCTGAACGGTCAGATATAGAGCTAATAATCAGCCACCGAGTACCCGCCACATGTCGATCTTCGAGCAGGGGTTAGCCCCTTCGGCTGTCAATCATATTGCTTTGTCGCCGCTCAGCTTCATTGAGCGCACTGCCAGCGTCTACCCTGACTACCCCGCCGTGATCCACGGTTCGATTCGTCGTACCTGGGCGCAAACCTATGCGCGCTGCCGTCGTCTGGCCTCGGCGCTGGCCGGTCGCGGCATTGGCAAGAACGATACCGTGGCCGTGATGTTGCCTAACATCCCAGCCATGCTTGAGGTTCACTTTGCAGTGCCAATGATCGGCGCGGTGCTCAACCCGCTCAATGTGCGCCTGGATGCCGAAGCGATTGCCTTCATGCTCCAGCACGGCGAGGCCAAGGTGCTGATCACTGACCGCGAGTTCCATGACGTGATCCGCGCCGCCATCGGCATGCTGGACCACCCGCCGCTGGTGATTGACGTCGATGACCCGGAGTATGGCGAAGGCCAGGCCGTCAGCGACCTCGATTACGAAGCGCTGCTGGCCGAAGGTGATCCCGCGTTCGCCTGGCAATGGCCGGACGACGAGTGGCAGGCGATTGCACTGAACTACACTTCCGGCACCACCGGTAACCCGAAAGGCGTGGTCTACCACCATCGGGGCGCTTACCTGAACTCGCTGGGCAACCAGATGATCTGGAACATCGGGCACCACCCGGTTTTTCTGTGGACCTTGCCGATGTTTCACTGCAACGGCTGGTGCTACCCGTGGATCGTCACTGCGATGGCTGGCGTGCATGTGTTCTTGCGCCGCGTCGACCCGCAGAAGATTCTGACCCTGATCCGCGAGCATCAGGTCACCCACTTCTGTGGTGCACCGATCGTGCTCAACGCTCTGGTCAACATGCCTGAGTCGGCGAAGGCTGCCATTGATCACCCTATCAATGCCATGGTCGCAGGCGCCGCGCCACCGGCCAAAGTGATCGGCGCCGTGGAAGAGATGGGCATCAAGGTCACCCACGTCTACGGCCTGACCGAGACCTACGGCCCGGTCACGATTTGTGCCTGGCATGCCGAGTGGGATGAACTGCCGCTCGATGAGCGTGCCCAGGTCAAATCCCGCCAGGGTGTGCGCTACCCGACGCTGGAAGGCGTGATGGTGGCCGACCCGAAAACCCTGGAACCTACACCACGCGACGGCCAGACCATCGGCGAGATCTTCATGCGCGGCAACACGGTGATGAAGGGCTATCTGAAGAACCCGACCGCCACCGCAGAAGCTTTCGAAGGCGGCTGGTTCCATACCGGCGACCTGGCGGTCTGTCATCCCGATGGTTATGTAGAGATCAAGGACCGGCTCAAAGACATCATCATCTCGGGTGGCGAGAACATCTCCACCATCGAGCTTGAAGGCGTGCTCTACCGCCACTCGGGTGTGCTGGAAGCGGCCGTGGTTGCACGCCCCGATGAGAAGTGGGGAGAAACGCCTTGCGCGTTCATCACCCTCAAGGCCGACCACCAGAACGTTCGCGAAGCCGACATTATCAGCTTTTGCCGCGAGCATCTGGCAGGGTTCAAGGTGCCGCGCACCGTGGTGTTCACACTGCTGCCGAAGACTTCTACCGGGAAGATTCAGAAGTTCCTCCTGCGGGACATGGCCAAGAACCTTTAGTCCTTGCCCCTTTAACCCTCGACAAAGCCCCAAACAAGCGACAGGCCTGACCTGTCGCTTCGGGATTGTGCACGCCGAAATCGACCTGATAGCCATACCGCAACTTCAAGCACCGACAGCACCGACAGCACCGACAAAAAAAATAATACAGGGAGCAAAAAATGAGCAATATCCATGCAACCGACACCCAGCGCTGCGAACGCATTCGGGCCAATCCGAAATTCATCAAATTAGTGCAGAGCCGTTCGCGCCTGGCGTGGTCGCTGAGCGCTGCCGTACTGGGCACTTACTACTCGTTCATGCTGGTGGTGGCTTTTGCCCCTCAGTGGCTGCATGCACCACTGGCCGAGAATCGCATGATGACCGTGGGCATGCCCGTGGGCGCAGCGATCATCATCTTCTCCTGGCTGCTCACCGGCTGGTATGTCTACAAAGCCAACACCCGCTTTGACACCTTGGGCGCTGAAGTTCTCGAGGAGAGCAAGTGATGACTACTCTGCGTAATGTGATCCTTGCCGGCCTCGGCCTTCTGCCTGCTTCACTTGTACTCGCAGGGCCCTCGCTGGCCGGCGCAGTGGAAAAACAGCCACTCAATCTGCATGCCATCGGCATGTTTTTCGTTTTCGTCCTGGGCACTCTCCTCATTACCTGGTGGGCAGCGCGACAAACTCACTCCACCTCCGATTTCTACACCGCTGGCGGTGGCATCACAGGGTTCCAGAACGGTCTGGCAATTGCCGGCGACTACATGTCTGCGGCAACCCTGCTGGGCCTTTCGAGCCTGGTGTTCGCCAAAGGCTACGATGGCTTCATCTATACCATTGGCTTCTTCGTGGGCTGGCCGATCATCACCTTCCTGATGGCCGAGCGCCTACGCAACCTGGGGCGCTATACCTTCGCCGACATCGTTTCGTATCGCCTTGACCAAAACAAGGTACGCATCTTCGCCGCCTTTGGTTCGTTGACGGTGGTGTGCTGCTACCTGATCGTGCAAATGGTCGGCGCGGGTCAGTTAATCAAGCTGTTATTCGGCCTCGACTACCCGGTGGCGGTAGTGATCGTCGGCGCACTAATGTTGGTCTACGTCATCTTTGGCGGCATGATCGCGACCACTTGGGTGCAGATCATCAAAGCCGTGCTATTGCTCGCGGGTGGCACCACGCTCGCGGTGATGGCTATGTCCCAGTTTGATTTCAGCTATGAGATGTTGGCGACCAAAGCCATCGAAGCTCATGCCAGCGGCTGGAACATCATGGGCCCCGGCGCCATGCTCGCCGATCCGATCAATACGGCCTCCATGTCTCTCGGCCTGGTATTCGGCATCGCCGGTCTGCCACACATCCTGATGCGTTTCTTCACCGTGCCGAACGCTAAGGAAGCACGCAAATCGGTGTTCTACGCTACAGGTTTCATCGGTTTCTTCTTCCTTGTGGTCTGTACCTTGGGCTTTGCCGCGATGGTGATCATTGGCACCGACCCGCAGTACTACGTCAATGGCCAGGTAGGCGGTACGTTGATCGGCGGCGGCAACATGGTCGCAATGCATTTGGCTAAAGCAGTGGGCGGCAACCTGTTCTTCGGCTTCCTCTCGGCCGTGGCCTTCGCCACCATCCTCGCAGTGGTTTCCGGTCTGGCCCTGGCCGGTGCTTCAGCCATTTCCCACGACCTCTATGCCACCGTACTGAAGAAAGGCAAGGCCACCGAGAAGCAAGAAATGCGCGTGACCCGCATGGCCACTGTCGGCCTCGGCATCATCGCCATTCTGCTGGGCATTCTGTTCGAGAAGATGAACGTCGCTTTCCTGGTCGGTCTGACCTTCGGCATTGCCGCTTCGACCAACTTCCCTGTCCTGATCATGGCCATGTACTGGAAAGGCCTGACAACTAAAGGCGCAATCCTCGGTGGCTTTGCCGGTCTGATCTGCGCGCTGGTGCTGGTGATCCTGTCGCCAGCAGTATGGGTAACCGTACTCGGCCACGCCAAGGCGATCTTCCCCTACGACCACCCGGCACTGTTCTCCATGCCGCTGGCCTTCCTGGTGATCGTCGTGGTATCCAAACTCGACCGCAGTGTCCGGGCAGACAATGAACGGGACGCCTACGCCGACCAGTTTGTGCGTGCACAGACCGGCCTCGGAGCCGCCAGCGCTTCCAGCCATTGATAGACGGGGCACGGCGCGCTCAAGCGTGGCCGTGCCAACCGTTCCGTGAACCTGAAGCACGTGTTGTCGGTAGCACCTGGGTAGCCACTGAAAAGCGAATGCGCGCCTGGCGCACTTCGTAAAGATTGGCGACTTCGCCAGCAAAACCGAGAAGTCCTGGCACGCAAAAAAATGCCGGAGTTATTCTCCGGCATCACATGAATCTTAATCCCCACCCTAATTGCTGGGCCGCCTTGGCAATACAGCCCAGCCATCTCCTCATTTCCTCAATCTCTCAATTATTTTCCGCACATCCAACCTCTCGTCGAACGGCGCGAAAAGGACGCGCGGAGAAGACAAAACCTGCCGTCGTAAAACCGGCTAAAAATGTTCAACTTTGTTCATATCTGTGTAATATCTTGAATCATATGATGCTAACGTTAAACAAGTTCCCATTCCTCATACGGAATGATTCAAGGAGAAAAATTTCGTCGTACGGCTGGCCCGCTGGAGCTAACGGGCCCTCCAAGCTCACCACAAAGGATGTTCAATTCCACGGATAGACGAGGCCGTCATGTATAGAGTGAGTACGGGCTATGCCAGTGTGTTGGTGAATACACTTTCGGCCCAAGGTTTGGATGTCGCCAACCTGTGCCAGGAAGCCGGGCTGGACATGGAAATCATGGGGCAGCCGGCTACCTTTTGTCGGCGAAGCATTATGTACCGTCTATGGGACCTGGCGACGCAGGTCTCGGGCAATCCAGATATAGGTCTGAAAGCCTACGGACACGTACACCCGGGCAGTTTCCAGATCGTGGGTTACACGATGATGTCCAGCCTGAACCTGAAACGCGCCCTGGAGCGTTTAGTTCGTTTCAGCGCGTTGATTGGTACTGGATTCAGCCTGTTCTTTGTTCAGGAAGGGCAGAATTATCGCCTGTCCGGGCTTGACCTCCAGCAACCCGACTCGGTTAAACCCCGGCAGTACACCGATGCAGGACTTGCTTCGCTGCTCGGTTTTTGCCGCTGGCTTACGGGTGGACATCTTCCGCAACCCCTGAGTATAGAGTTCTCCTATCCAGAGCCCGAGAGCATCCTGGAACATCAGCAACTCTTTGCTTGTCCGTTAATTTTCGGGGCGGCTTATGACAGCATCGTGTTCGATGGGCAGGAACTGCTGCGTCCCTTGAGTATGGCGAATGAGGCATTAGCCACTCTCCATGACAGTTTTGCCGAGGCTCAGCTGGACCTGTTGTTCGGTTTCTCTATTCTTGGCCGGGTTCGCGCGATGATCACTCAGCGCTTGAGCCAAGGGCTGGGACCTGGATTCTTCGACATGGAGTCAATGGCTGCAGCGCTCCACATCAGCAAACGAACACTTCAACGAGCGCTTGAGAAGGATGGCGTGCAATACAAGGATGTCTTGAGCGATCTGCGCAGGCAAATGGCTGACTTCTATCTGCGCCACTCTCATTACAATATGAAGCATGTGGCCTATCTCCTTGGCTTCCACGACCACAGCAGCTTCCATAAAGCGTGCTGTCGCTGGTTCGACATGCCGCCTGGCCAGTACCGGACCGATGGATCGCCGCTCAAGGTCGAGGAAGAAAAGCGCCCCTCTGGCAGGACATTAGAGAAAGCACGAGAACCCGACAGGCAAGAGAGTGCGTACGCGTGGCCAGGGTTCCTGATGGGGGGTGATTATGCAGTGCAGCGCTCTACCTTCACCGGGCTTCTCGATAAGTAAACACTGCGTTTAATCCGTACTGAATGGATCAAGCTCATCAAGGCAGGTGAACCCGCTCCGTACGCAGGCCTCAGTACCTTAGGGTTTAACCCTTGGCACCACTCCGATCCGCGGCAGTAGCCATAGTAGGATAAGATGCTTGCGAACTAGGCTCGCAATGAGAAGCCCCGCATGACAGATAACAGTCGGAGCAACACCCGCCTGATCAAGAAATACCCCAATCGCCGCCTGTATGACACGTACACCAGCAGTCATTTGACGCTTGCGGATATACGCCAACTGGTCGTCGATAAAATCCCGTTCCAGGTGGTCGACGCCAAGACTGGCGAGGATCTGACTCGAAGCATCTTGCTTCAGGTGATTCTAGAAGCCGAAAGTGGCGGTGAACCGATCTTCTCCAGCGAGATGCTCATGGGGATTATCCAGTTCTACGGCCCCTTCCAGGGCGTCCTCGGCAGCTACCTGGATAAAAGCATCCAGACAGTTATCGACATCCAGTCGCAAACGGGTGCGCAGTCCTCTGAGGCGTGGAGCGAGTTCATGCACCAGCAGGCACCGGTCATGCAGGATTTGATGCGCCAATATGTCGACCAATCGAAGGCGCTCTACCTAAACACTCAAAACCTCTTCGGTTTGTTCGGCGGCACACCGCCAGGCCAGACTGGACCAAGCGCCGGACGAAAAAAAAATGGCGACGGGGAGTGAACCCGTCGCCATCCGCAAAGCTGTTCCAGCTTTGATTTGACTTACTTGCTACCGCCCGCTGCCTTGCCCGGTGCGGCTTTGCCAGCTGCGGTGGTCGCTGCGGCGAAGCCGCTCTGGGCAATGTCAGCAGCCTGCTTGGCAGCTTTCTGTGCGTTTTCATAAACGCTACCGGCATTCGCCAGCGTCGATTTGAACGCGGCCACGACAGGCTCAGAGCCAGCCGGCGCATTTTTGCTCATCACTTCAATGAATTCTTGCACTTGTTGAGTGCCCGCCTCGACTTGACCCTCAGTCAACTTGGCGATTTCCGACTGTGTGCCGACAATCAATTCTTGCATTTGACGATTGAACTCAGCAAGGCGTTCGGCCTGTACATGCGGCTGGATAAAGGATGCTTGCAGCTCCGCAAAGCCTTGAGGATCACGTACCGCCAGCAGCTTGCGAAAACCATCGAAGTATTCCTCGGTGGAAGCACGCAGAGTCTTGAACTGCAGTTGGCTAAGCTGCTCAACACTCGCGAAAACTTTGCCGCTGATTTGCTGCAGGAGGTCGAGGTTAGCTTTCTGAGCGTTTTGCAATTTTTCAGTATTAAACAAAGACATGCTTGAATCTCCTAGTACTGGAAGGCCGACATGGGCCTGAGGACGCGATAGCGATCCTGCTGAGTCATCGCGTTAGGCTTAATATTGCAGTGCACAATTTTATTTGGCAACCTTTTTTTGTGCACCGCAAAAAAGCTTTGCCCCTTCTGCAGCTATTCGTTATAACTCCTCCATAAACAGAATAGATCGGCCAAACCAAATCCCTTCCTGAGCAATGAAGGCTGAGGCAAGCCGCTTCTCATGCATACGGCCAGGAGAGCATCATGGATAATGACTATATTGTTGCGTCGCAGGATAAAGGGCTTTTCGTAAAACATGATGTACTCGAAAATCTAAGTCGACTGCAACACATGAATACCTCGAACGTCCTCGACGCCTCGCGCCAGCGTCAGGAAAAAACGTTTACACCACTCATCCAGGGCCAGCTAACGCAACCCACCCTTGATGACTGGCAGGAGTACTTCGCCGACCTCAGTCAACGCAGCCTGCTGTTCTGGGACACCCTGCGCCAGCGCGGCGACAACACACTGGTCCACCAGCGCGCCGGGTATCCGTTGCTGCTCAAGTTCAATCATGAAACGCTGATCGCTGGCTCGGATCTCCCCCGCCCCGTCAACTACTCGCTATTACGAATCCTCCCTGGAGCAGAGCAAAACATCGACAGCAGCAGCCAGCCAGTAATCATCATTGATCCGCGCGGTGGTCATGGCTCGGGCATTGGCGGCTTCAAACAAGATTCGGTAATAGGCGAGAGCCTCAGAGCGGGCCATCCCACCTACTTCATCGCCTTCAGTCACGCGCCCATGCCAGGGCAAACGCTGATGGATATCGTCGAAGCCGAAGCCCATTTCATCGAAGCCGTCAGCGCCCTCCATCCTGACGGCAGCAAACCTGTTGTGGTCGGCAACTGTCAAGCCGGCTGGGCGTTAATGGGGTTGGCTGCAACACACCCGGAGCTGCCGGGATTGATCATCATCAACGGTGCTCCTTTGTCGTACTGGGCCGGTGTCAATGGACGCAATCCAATGCGTTATACCGGCGGCCTGCTGGGCGGGGGCTGGACGACTCGCCTGGCCAGCGATTTGGGCAACGACCGTTTCGACGGCACCTGGCTGGTCAGCAACTTCGAGAACCTGGACCCCGCCAATACCTATTGGAACAAGTACTACCAGCTGTTCAGTCAAGTCGACAGCGAGGCTCCGCGCTTTCTCGATTTCGAACGCTGGTGGGGCAGCCCGAGCCTGCTGAATAGCGAAGAAATCGAAATGATTGTCGACAACCTTTTCATCGGCAACCATCTGTCTGGAGGGCTCGGACGCAAGACCCTCGGGCTTGACCTGAAACAGATCGAAGCACCGGTGGTGGTGTTCTGCTCGTACGGAGACAACATCACATCCCCACAACAAGCACTGAACTGGATAACCGATGTCTATCCCAGCGATCTCGCTTTGCAGTGTGCTGGACGCACCATCGTCTACCTGCAGCACGCCAGTATCGGCCATCTGGGCATCTTCGTATCCGGCAAGGTCGCCCGGCGCGAACACCGTGAACTGCTCGGGGCTGTCGACGCAATCAATGCGCTGCCCTCGGGGCTGTATGAAATGCTGATCGAGGATATCCCTGACCCATCGGGCAGCGATGATGCACGCTATCGCGTACGTTTCGAACCCAGGCGAATCGCCGATATCCATGATGAAGGCGAGCCGGCGCGTGATGACGATCGCGAATTCGCGCTGGTAGAGCGCGCCTCCGAAATCAATAGCTCGCTTTACGACGGGTTCGTACGCCCCTGGATGCGCCAGATGATCAATGAGCCCATCGCAGAACTGTTGCGCAAGACGCACCCGTTCCATCAACAACAGGTGGTATGGAGCAGTCTGAATCCGGCACTGTGGTGGCTCGCTGGCACCGCCGCTCAAGTGCACAGCGATCGCCGCCCCGCCCGCAAAGACAACCCACTGCTGGCGTGGCAGGACCTGTTCTCCAACCAGATGCAGGACGTCCTGAATGCTTATCGTGATGTGCGTGACGCATCCCTTGAACTGTGTTTCTACAGTGTGTATGGAGGGTTAAGCGCCCTTGTTGACAAGCAGCCTGCGCGGAATCTTCAGGAGCATGCCGAGCAGCAAGACAAGGTCCTGATCGAGCGTCTGCATGAGGCTCTAGCCCTCGGCGGTAGACTGGAAGCGCTGGTACGAATACTTTTCCTGATCGGCCGTGACAGCAAGAAAATCGACAAGCGCCGCGTCGAGCAACTGATCCAGCAGGGCCCTGTTCCAGTCGAGCACTACATCGACCCCATTGTTCTGCGCGAAACCATACGACTGCAGAACCTGCTGGTCTTTGTTCACCCGGAAGAAAGCTTGCGCAGCCTGCCCTTGCTGCTCCCGGAAACCGAAGCACGCCAGCAGATCCTGGCGGCCGTGGCGCTATTAGTACCTGAGTTGCTAACGACTATCGGTGCTGAAGGAAAACTCTGGTGTGAACTGCACTCGCTACTCGACATCCCCCTGCCAGGCCCTAGTCTGGCCCCGCAGCCAAGTGAAGCAGATGCAGTCAAGCTGGTAGCCCCTCCTGTAGCGACACAGCCGGCGCCGACACTCGCTACCACGGATGCAAGTCCAGCGCGCAAACCAGGAAGGGGAGTAACAAAACGGACCAAGCCGGAATAACGCGGGGTTATTGACAGAGGCAACTCATGCGCCGCGTCGGTCTTGCATCAGACCGACCCTGCGGAGTGAAACAAGCCCAACGTGAGAGCGCCTTCTCCAGCTTAAAGCCGGACATTATCGTGTAGCACAAGAACAAACTTATCAGCGCTCGGCACAGCCGGAACTTGCACCATCTATAGCGCCATGAATGATCTTTGGATCCAAAACAAGCACGGAATAATTACCAGTTATTATTGAAAATGATAGTCATTATTCATCAAACTTCAAACACAGATACCACGCAATCTCAACCAAATGACCCAAACGCCAGTTTGGCACCGTTGGACACTAAGCAGTCACCGCCAAACACTTCCTCATGCCCTGTCAATACAGAACAATTCACGTATTGCAGCGCAAAAATAGAGAAGGAAGTTCTTGTATGGAATCACGTAGCCGTATTGCAGTAGTAACAGGTGGGATGGGCGGTATTGGTACAGCTATCAGTCAGCGTCTGTACCAGGATGGATTTAGGGTCATTGTTGGCTGCAGCCCTAATTCCAGCCGAAAAAATGATTGGATAGCAAGTCAACTCGAAGGCGGTTATCACTTCGACTGCGTTGACACAGACATCACCGACTGGGAATCAACCCGCAAAACGTTCGAACTGGTGCGCGAGATGTGCGGCCCGATCGACGTACTGGTCAATAATGCGGGCATTACGCGCGACGCATCCTTTCGCAAGCTCACTCCCGAAGACTGGAACGCCGTTATCGGGACGAACCTGAGCGGACTATTCAATACCACCAAACAGGTTATTGAAGGGATGTTGGCGAAGGGCTGGGGCCGGGTCATCAACATCTCCTCCATCAACGGCCAGCGCGGCCAATTCGGCCAGACCAACTACTCCGCAGCCAAGGCCGGAACCCATGGTTTCACCATGGCGTTGGCCCGTGAAGTCTCAGGCAAGGGTGTGACGGTCAACACCGTATCCCCAGGCTACATCCAGACCAATATGACGGCGGCGATACGCCCGGACATTCTCGACGCCATGATCGCGGCAACCCCAGTCGGCCGCCTTGGCCTGCCCGCAGAAATCGCATCAATCGTTGCCTGGCTGGCCTCCGAAGAGTCCGCTTACAGCACCGGTGCCGACTTCTCGGTAAACGGCGGCATGAATATGCAGTAGTCCCGTCAGCGCATGGATGCGCTGATCCTGCTCGACGAATTTTGCCTTACCAATGAGGTCATGCATGAACGAAGTCGTAATTGTTGCTGCCACTCGTACCGCTATAGGCAGCTTCCAGGGTGCTCTTGCCGGAATTCCCGCCACCGAACTGGGTGCCGCCGTGATTCGCCACCTGCTAGAACAGACCGGTGTTAATGCGGCCCAGATAGATGAGGTAATCCTCGGACAGGTGCTCAGTGCTGGCGCCGGACAAAACCCGGCACGCCAGACGGCAATCAAGGCAGGCTTGCCACACACCACGCCCGCCCTGACCTTGAACAAGGTCTGCGGCTCCGGCCTCAAGGCTGTCCAACTCGCCGTCCAGGCGATCCGTTGCGGTGACGCGGAACTGGTGATCGCTGGCGGTCAGGAAAATATGAGTCTGGCTCCTTACGTCCTGCCCAAGGCACGCACAGGCCTGCGCATGGGTCATGCGCAACTACTCGACAGCATGATCCAGGATGGCCTATGGGATGCCTTCAACGACTATCACATGGGTATTACCGCCGAAAACCTGGCGCTAAAGTACAGCATTGGACGTGAGAAACAGGATGCCTTCGCCGCAGCCTCACAACAGAAGGCGGCAGCGGCCATTGAGTCCGGGCGCTTCAAGAGCGAAATCACCCCGATTCTGATTCCCCAGCGCAAGGGCAACCCGCTCATCTTCGATACCGACGAACAGCCGCGCTGTCGATAGCACCGCACAAGCCCTGGCAACACTCAAACCCGCCTTCCTGAAAGAAGGCTCTGTGACCGCTGGCAACTCCTCGACCCTCAACGATGGCGCTGCCGTTTTGTTACTGGCCAGTGCCGCTAAAGCGCAGGCCCTGGGTCTACCGATCCTGGCACGGATCAAAGCCTATGCCAGCGCGGGCGTGGACCCGGCAATCATGGGTATCGGTCCCGTGCCGGCCACACGTCGCACACTGGAAAAAGCCGGCTGGAGCGTGGACGACCTTGATCTGATCGAGGCCAATGAAGCCTTTGCAGCCCAGTCGCTGGCAGTGGGTCAAGAGTTGGGCTGGGACACCAGCAAAGTCAACGTCAACGGCGGGGCTATTGCGCTCGGCCACCCGATTGGCGCGTCTGGAGCTCGGATACTGGTATCGCTGGTACACGAACTGATCCGCCGCGACGGCAAGAAAGGCCTGGCCACCTTATGCATCGGCGGAGGTCAAGGCGTCGGCCTGGCCATCGAGCGCTAGCCCGCACTCCCACTCCTGTTGCTGCACCGGACTCAGGCAGAGTCCGGTTTACTTTCTGCCCGATTCACCGCCCTGGGCAAGGAGCTCTATGAACAATAATTCGCATGCGTTCAACACCTATTGGTCTGGACAAGTTCCCTTTATCGCCTCTTTTGCGATGCAACAATTACGCCAGTGGGTCAGCAGCAATGACTGGTTTTCCGGGCACGACCACACTCCCTGGTTCGAGGTGCCTCGTGAAACACTGGACAACCTTCAGATGGACTACCAGCGTCAATGGGGGCAACTAGGCCAACAACTGCTGACCGGCCAACCCTTCAACTTTGATGATCGCCGCTTCTCCAGCGGAAACTGGAACGAGCCACTGTTCGGTTCCCTTGCCGCCTTTTATTTACTCAATTCCAACTTTCTCTTGAGGCTGCTCGACAGGCTTCCGATCGAAGAAGAAAAACCGCGCCAACGCCTACGCTACCTGGTAGAACAAGCCATTGCCGCCAATGCGCCCAGCAATTTCCTGACCAGCAACCCTGATGCTCTCCAGCGTGTAGTTGAAACCCAGGGTGCCAGCCTGTTCACAGGCATGATGCACTTGGCCAGCGATCTGCAGGAAGGCAAGATGCGCCAGTGTGACAGTGGTGCCTTCACGGTCGGTGTCGACCTCGCCACCACCCCAGGCGAAGTTATCTTCGAGAATGAGATTTTCCAGCTCATTCAGTACTACCCGCAGAGTGAAACGCAGTACTCGCGTCCTGTTTTCATCGTGCCGCCATCCATTAACAAGTACTACACCCTCGACCTGCGCCCAGACAACTCTGTCGTTAAGCATCTATTGGAACAAGGGCATCCAGTGTTCATGATGTCCTGGCGCAACTTCGGTCTGGAACACGCGGAAATAACCTGGGACGACCTGATCGAGCATGGCGTGCTCAAGGCCTTGCAGTTGACGCGAGAGATCAGCGGAGAGCAGCGGCCCAACTGCGTGGGCTTCTGCATAGGCGGCACATTGCTGAGTACCGCCCTGGCAGTACTCGCGGCGCGTGGTGATCACGACATCGGCAGCGTGAGCCTCTTGACGACGTTCCTCGACTACCTCGATACCGGACCGATCAGTGTGTTCGTCGACGAAAAGCTGGTGGCCTACCGCGAGCGCACTATCGGCGGCATGGACGGTCCATTCGGAGTGTTTCATGGCAAGGACATGGGCAACACTTTCTCCATGCTTCGCCCCAACGACCTGTGGTGGAACTACAACGTCGACAAATACCTCAAAGGCAACAAGCCTGTCCCACTGGATTTGCTGTTCTGGAATAACGACAGCACCAACCTCCCCGGCCCAATGTACTGTTGGTACCTGCGCCACACCTATCTGCAGAATGACCTGAAGTCAGGCGAACTGGAGTGTTGCGGAGTCAAACTCGACTTGCAGGCCGTCGATGCACCCGCCTACATTCTTGCAACCCATGATGATCATATCGTGCCATGGAGGAGCGCCTACGCCAGTACCGCCGTGCTTTCCGGAACCAAACGCTTTGTACTGGGCGCCTCCGGGCACATCGCTGGCGTCATCAATCCACCCGCAAAACAGAAACGCCATTATTGGACAAACAGCCGAGTCACTAAAAACCCCGACACCTGGTTCAAAGGCGCCGAACAGCAATCGGGAAGTTGGTGGAATGACTGGTTCGTCTGACTGGCCAAACACGCCGGCGAACGCCAGACTGCAGTGGCAGACATGGGCAATGCGCAACACCCGCCACTGGAACCGGCACCAGGCCGTTATGTAATGCAATAACAGATTGCTCTGGCAACCGGGACCACGCTGCCTGAATCGATATTGCACAACAAGAGGTGGAGCCCGGTTCCGCCTCTATCAGGGCGCATCAAGCCACAACCTCACGCCTCGACAAGACCCTGACCCAACAGCGAACTCTTCAAAACAGGGGGCTCGGATTGCACCCGCATTCCTGATATCCAAACCGCGCCCGACAATTGAATTGTCCGCACGACTGGAGAACCGCTGTCTAAACGCCCGACAACTTCAGGCCTGCCGTATGGCAATTTAACAGCAGCCCTGTTCAAATAGGCGTTTTAAATGCAGAGATGACGATGATAGCCCTTACAGCGCTGAACACCTTTATCGTCATGGTGTCCGTCTTCATCCACTATGAACTGCTGCTTCGCCTCAACTCTCTCATGCCGAGGCTGAAGGTCTGGCACCGTTTCAGGATAGTCTTTGGCGTACTGGGCGCACTCACAGCGCACGCCGTCGAAGTGTGGATTTTCGCCCTGGCCTATTACTTTATGATCGAGTCAGGTCATTGGGGTACGTTAAGGGGAGATTTTGATGGTAGCCTGATGGACTGTGTTTATTTCTCGTTCACCACCTTCACCACGCTCGGCTTTGGTGACATTGAACCCCAAGGGGTTCTTAAGTTTCTGACGGGACTTGAAGCGCTGACCGGCTTGGTGCTGATTACATGGACGGCCTCCTTTCTTTTTATCGAGATGCAGAAGTACTGGAAGACTGCGTAGTCCGAACATACGTTCGGTGTCGTTATTTTCCACACGGCAGGGCAAACTCCTTAATGAAATCCGGCACATCATGATCTCTTCAGTCGTCATTCCTTCATGCACCGCCACCCCGAAGGACGCAACATGCAAGTGATGATTCTGGAAGATGACCCCTGGATCGCTGACATGCTTAAGCAGATTGTCTTGAATCTTTGCCCGGACGCGGCAATAGACATCTTTCACGAGGTACTGGCTGCCGACGAAGCGTGCAAGCGAACGTCTTATCAATTAGTACTCGCAGACTGGAACCTCTCCGATTCGACCGGTGTCCGCCTGCTTCACACCCTTCTAAAAAATAATCGCCCCGCCCCCCTGGTTGTGGTTACCGGCCGCGCCGATCGTGAGAATGTGCTGTCTGCGCGCTCGCTGGGGATCAGTACCTTTATTAGTAAGCCCTTCCAGGTACCGAGTGTGGTGGCTCGCCTGAAAAAGCTGTTACCCGACAGTGCAGAACGCTCACTCGAACCGCTAACGGAGCAAGACTTCATTGCCTTCCTTGGTCGCCTGTCCGCCGCGGAACTGGATATACCACTGCTGAGCAACGTCAAAGACACACTTCAGCTGATCCTCAAAGGTGAAGAACTGGATCTGCGCGAACTTGTAGAGAGCTGGCAGTATGACCCGGCCTTGAGCGCCCATCTGGTCGCCGCATCCAATAGCAGCGCCTATATCGGCGTTGGCCACCCCTATATGAGCCTGCCCGAGGCTTTGCAGCGGCTGGGCGGACCGACCAGCCTCAACATGGCCTTGTGTCTGGCATTGCGTCAAGCTAACGAGCAGAGCAGTCCTTTGGTGCAGACGCTGGCCCAAGCTCATCTGAACGACGCAGAAGCTCTCAGTAATCGAGTCA
The DNA here is from genome assembly GCF_034353875.1 of Pseudomonas sp. MH9.2. Lineage (NCBI taxonomy): Bacteria > Pseudomonadati > Pseudomonadota > Gammaproteobacteria > Pseudomonadales > Pseudomonadaceae > Pseudomonas > Pseudomonas sp. MH9.2. The sequence goes on along the minus strand of NZ_CP133784.1, from coordinate 966 downwards.
CGCGCTTGGCGCGGGAATGCGGGGTTGATCCCGCGCCGCTTCAGTGCGCAGCCTTGTTGCACCGCATAGGAGAACTCTGCGTGATCTATCAGGCTCAAGCCTGGGAGCACAAAGGGCACAGCCTCAGCGAGAGCGCACTGACGCAAGCCATGCGCGAATTCAGCAACCCCTTTGCTATCAGCCTTAAAGCTCACTGGGGGCTGCCCATGGCTCTGCGGGACCTTATTGGCGCAGTCTACGTTCTGCCGCCAGCGCAATTTCGTCGAGAGAAAGTGCTTATGCGTTTGGCCGCAGCAGAAATCAATGGCGAGGAGCCGCGCAGCCTGGAGCGCCTGCGCCGCCTTGCCGGTCTTGCCTGAAACAACTCATGGGCTTGTCTTCGACCCTCACTGATCGGCAGATAACGCGTTTGATAGCGCAGCGGGGGCCTGTTCCGGCGGATGCAGCGCACCGGCTAAAACGACCCGATTACGACCCGTTTGTTTTGCCGTGTAAAGCATGTTGTCTGCCATCTTCAAAACGTCGTCGACGCTGCCAGAGCTTAGCGGCCAGTGCGCAACACCCAGAGAGATAGTGATAGGCCCAACCGGGTCCATCCGCGCATCTTCTACTTGCTGTCGCAGACGCTCTGACACTCGGTGAGCTACCTCAGGTGAAGTAGCCGGCAAGAGAATAAGAAATTCCTCACCACCGACTCGGCAGAGCACATCACCCTCTCGAGTATTGACACGCATCAACGCCCCCAACCGCCTGAGTACTTCATCACCTGCATCATGGCCATAACTATCATTGACTCGCTTGAAGTGATCGATATCGAGTGCCACGACCGCGAAAGGACGACGTTCGCGCTCCAATCGCTCTAATGCAATATCAAGCACGCGACGGTTATGCAGCCCGGTGAGCGAGTCTGTTTGTGCATCGCTAGTAAGTTTGCCGATCTTTGCATGTAATAGCCGAATTCCGACG